>NZ_JBEYAB010000002.1:0-51262 GCF_040631445.1 Streptosporangium sp. NPDC020072
ATGTCGCCATGTCGTGCGTTAGGACGGGTTTGTGCTTCATGCACTGGCTTTTAGCACACTGTTGAGTTCTCAAGAAACGGACGCGTTCACCGTCCCCCCGAACCGTTTTACCGGCCGGAATTCCGGGGCGTTTCGTTTCGTTCATTTCGTTGTGTCTTTATTCTTTCAGACCCGCTTTTTCGTGTCAAACCGATCCGACCGGATCGCATTTTCTTCGATAAAGCCTGTCCGAGGAATTTCAGACCGCCCCGTCTCCGGAGCAACCCTTCCAACTTACTCCAACATCCGGGCCTTGTCGAACCGGCACCCTGCGCGACGCATGCGTCATGCAGGGAAAGTGGATCAGTGGAAGGGGTCCCGAGGCCTTGGCGATCTTCGCCGACCCCCTCGGGCCTGTGAACTCTATGTAAGGCCTCCGTCGCCGTCAAATCGACGATCACCCTGCGATCGAAGAGGTGATCGGAACGGTGATCAAAACAGGGAACGCATCAAAGACCACCCCACAAGGCCGCTTCTCTTCCCATATGGGTAGAGATCCAATATGACGGAGCAAAGACGGATTCCCCGGGCTCTCGTCGTGCTGCTCTGCGCGGCGGGCGCGGTGGTCACACTTGCCGGAGTACGGGAAGCCGGGTCGATCATCGGGCCCGTTCTGCTCGCACTGGTGCTCGTTCTGGCGGTCGCCCCTGTCAGGGCAAGACTGGAAAGGCGGGGCGCGCCCGGCTGGACGCTCGTCGCGGCTCCCCTGGCTCTCGTACTGCTCCTGCTGTTGAGCATGGTCGCGGTCCTCGCTCTCTCCGCCGCGCAGCTGACGACCCTCGCCTCCACCTACGGGCAGCAGTTCGACCAGTTCGTCGTCCAGGTACAGCAGCTCGCGGCGCGACTGGGCATCGGCAACCAGCAGGTGAACCAAGTGATCAGAACCCTCGACCCGGGAAAGGTCTTCGGGATCATCAGCGGCTTCGCCTCCGGACTGCTGGGGGTCTTCTCCAGCCTGGTGATCATCGTCATCGTGGTGCTGGCGATGTGCCTGGACGCCCGGGCCATCTCCTCCGTCCTGTCGTCCCGCCTGGCTCGGGAACACTCCGAGCTCGTCACGGCGCTCGGCCACTTCGCGCACAACACCCGCCGTTATCTGGTCGTCTCCACGGTCTTCGGGCTTGTCTGCTCGGTGTTGGACGTCATCGCGCTGTGGGTGCTCGATGTCCCGCTTCCGATTCTGTGGGGTGTGCTGGCGCTGTTCACCAACTACGTCCCCAACGTCGGCTTCGTCATCGGCCTGATCCCGCCGGCGCTCCTCGGCCTGCTGCAGGGCGGTCCCAAGACCATGGTCCTGGTGATCGTCTGCTACATCGCGATCAACTTTGTGGTCCAGTCACTCGTCCAGCCCAAATTCCTCGGGGACGCGGTCGGCCTGTCCACGACGGTGACCATGATGTCCCTGCTGCTGTGGGCGTTCGTGCTGGGCCCGCTCGGAGCGTTGCTCGCCATTCCGCTGAGCCTGCTGGCCCGCGCCCTGCTGGTGGACAGCGACCCCGAGGGGCGGTGGGTCGCGGCGCTCATCTCGGGGAAAGTCGTCGAGGACGGCCGGGACCGAAAACCCGCGAGGCCGTCCTAGCCTGGAGGCATGTACCGCGAGTGGGCCCCGGATCCGGCGATCGCCGGGCGGGTGACCTGTGTCTGGACGAGCCTCGCCGTCTCGGCGGCCACGCAGCTTGTGGTTCCCGACGGCTGTGTCGACCTGATCTGGGGGCCGGACGGCCCGCACGTCGCCGGGCCGGACACCGGGCCGATGCCGGTGCGGATGCGCCGGGGTGACCGTTACACGGGGGTCCGTTTCCGGCCTGGCGCGGTGGGCGAGGTGTTCGGCGTTCCGGTCGAGGCGCTGCGTGACGCCAGGGTGCCGCTCGACGAGCTGGGGGTGTTGCCGGGCCTGACGCCCCGCACCATGCAGGAGACGCTGGCCGTACGGTTGCGCGAGGTTCCTGAGCCTGATCCGGCGGCGCCGGCCATCGCCGAGGCGCTGCGGACGGGCAGGACCGTCGCCCAGGCGGCTTGGGAGCTCGGTCTCGGGGAGCGGCAGCTGCATCGGCGGTCGCTGCGCGCCTTCGGGTACGGGCCGAAGACGCTGCAGCGGGTGGTGCGTTTCCAGCGGGCGTTGCGGCTGGCCAGGCGCGGGACGGCGCTGGCCGAGGTCGCGCTGGCCAGTGGGTACGCCGACCAGTCCCACATGGCCAACGAGGTCAGGCGGCTGGCCGGGGTGTCCCTGGGCGGGCTGCTCAGCCGGTGACCCGCTCTCCGGGCGGTGGGGGCGGAGCGTCCAGCCTGATACCGAAATGGTCGCGGTAGGCGGCCAGGATCTCGGCGTCGGTGGTCAGGGTGGTCTCCTCGCGCTCGTCCCCCACGGTGCGGACGAGCTGCCTGTCGTTGAGCGTGAGACGCCCGTCCTCGGTGAGGAGGGAGCACACGAGCGAACGGGTGAAGTGGGACTTGGGTGAGGTCTGCTGCCACCAGCAGGTCGCCTCGTAGTCGGCCAGGACGCGTGGCCGCCGTTCCAGGCGATATTGGGGCACGCCGTTCTGCAACACGTCGATGTCCCCCTCCTCTGCCTCGACCAGCCGGAAGACCCCGCCCTGGTCAGCCTGGTCGGTGCGCAGGTCGAGCCGGAGGGGACGGTTGACGAACCTGCCGAACCCGACGTCGACGAGCCACGGCTCCGGGGTGTCGACGCGTAGCGCCATGTGGTCGAAGGGCGGGCCGAGCGAACCTCCGGAGAAGACCCTGGCCGCCAGCATGGTCACCCGGTAGCCCAGCGAGCGGAGCAGTACGGCGAAGGCACCGTTGAGCTCGTAGCAGAAGCCGCCCCTGCGGCGGCCGACGATCTTGTCGATCAGGGCCTGTTCGCTGAGCGTGACGGGTTCGCCGAGGTGGATGCTCAGGTTCTCGAACGGCACCGTCCGCAGGTGGCGCAGGTGCAGTTCGCCGAGAGCCTCGGCGTCCGGGCGCGGAGGGCGGGCGGCGCCGATCCGCGCCAGGTATTCGTCCATGGGGGTGTTTCCCGTTCAGGCTGCGGCCGGGGCCGTGGGAGACAGGGGATCCGAGGCCTTGGAGACGCGGCGCGCCCAGGGCATGGCCATGACCAGGATCGGCAGCAGGACGATGGAGGCGCGGGACCAGATCGAGTGCATGGCCCACCAGGTGTCGGTGTCGAACTGGGTCAGGTAGAGGTAGCCGCAGCCCGCCCAGAGGGACACGCCGATGATGGCCGGCCAGGCGAAGCGGGTCGGGCGGGCGACCAGGAACGGCATGAACCACAGCAGGTACTGCGCGCCGAGTCTGGGCGTGGTGACCATGAAGGCGAGCAGCAGGGCGATGGTGAGGTCGATCGGGTCGGCCCGGCGCCAGAGGAAGGCCACGACCAGCATGGTGAGGTAGATCAGCCGGGTGCCGAAGGTCGCGATCCCGGAGTGGAGGGTCCAGTCGCCACCGACGAGGATGGCGCTGTAACCCCACTCACCGACGATCGGCCTGACGTCTCCCATGACGCGGATGACCTCGGGAAGCTGATCCAGCGAGGTTCCGGCGAAGACGGGCAGGGTGGCCAGGAAGAAGATCGGTGGTACGGCCGTCGCCACGAACGCGGCCAGCCGGGAACGGAAGGTCGGCAGCAGCAGGAGCATCCCTGGGATCAGCCAGATCGGCCAGCTCTTCGCGCACAGGGCCAGTCCCATCAGCAGGCCGGCGATGATCGCCCTGCGCATGACGGCCGAGTCGCCGTCGCGGGGGGCGAGCGCCGTACGCACCGAACCACCGGGGGCGAGCGCGCCGCCCGGCGCGGTGAGGCTCCGTACGGCTCCGCCCAGCCCGAGGGCGGCGACGCGTTCGCGCGCCAGGGCGAACACGTCGATCCTGAGGCCGGGGCGCTCGGGGTCGCCGGGGCCGCGGGCGACCACGAAGGCGGCGACGCCGAAGAGCAGGGCGACGGGTTCGACCTGTCCGTGGATCGAGGCGACGAGGATGGCCAGCGGGTTGCAGGCGTACTGGAAGGCGCGCAGGGAGGCCTTGCCGCCGCCCGCGAGCTTGCCGACGAGCGGGATCAGCGCGATGTCGGCGACCACGGTGACGAGCCTGCCGCCGATCTCCCACGGGATGCCCAGCCACAGCAGCAGGCCGTACACGTAGGGGATGGTGGGCAGGAAGTGCCAGCCGCCCTCACTGCCGATCACGGGGTCCTGACGTCTGAGGATCGCCTCGCCCGCGGGCTTGAAGCTCTCCATGAAGTCGACCGGCTGCCATCTGCTCATCGCGGCCAGGACCATGATGAGCACCCGGAACACGATGCCCACGACGAGCACGAGGATGGGAGACGGGCGCCAATCTCGCCACTGGGCGACCAGAGCCAGCACGACACCTGTGACGAGGACAAACCCCGTGAGAATTGCGTAGTCCATGACGGTAACAGCCTGCCGGAACCGGTCGCCTCACGCCCACTCGGTCTCGAAAACGAGACCTGTCTCTCAGCTTACATCACTCAAAGCTCTACAATCGTTACAAATGGTAGCCCCTGGGGGTGAGTCCTGGTCGTTCGGCAAGCGGATCGCCGAACCGCCCAGGAGGGTGTGGGTGGCGCCGGCCCTGCTGGTGCTCGGGGTGGGCTTCGTCGCGCAGAACCGGGTGCCCGTCAGGATCCGCTGGATGGTCTTCGGCGTGACCTGGCCGCTGTGGCCGGCCCTGCTCGTGATGCCGGTCGTCGGCGTGCTCATCGGGGTGCCGGCCCGTCGCCGGCCGGCGCGGCGGAGGTGAAGGCCTTCCTGGTGTAGAGCAGCGCGCCCAGCGCCGTCAGGGCGAGCAGGAGATAGCCGATCGTGTAGGCGTGGGCCACGGAGTAGACCACTCCCATGACCAGTGGCGGGAAGTAGCCGCCGAGACCACCCGCCGCGCCGACCAGGCCGGTGACCGTTCCCACCCTGGACGGCTCGACGAGTTTGGCGACCAGGGCGAAGACGCCACCCGTGCCGAGGCCGAGGAACAGGGCCGTCAGCACGAAGCACAGTCCGGCGGGGATCTCGGCGGGCGGTTCGAAGGCCAGCACGACCGCCATGATCGCGGTCCCGGCGAACGAGACCAGCAGCACCCTGGTCGCGCCGATCCGGTCGGACAGCGCGCCGCCGACCGGCCTGGCGAGGACCGCGGCCATCGAGAACCCCGCGTCGCGCAGGCCCGCTCCGGTCTGGGTGAAGCCGTAGACGACCTGCAGCAGGGTGGGCAGGTAGGTCGAGAAGGCCACGAAACCGCCGAAGCAGACGGCGTAGAGGAACGCGCACTGCCAGGTCGCCTTGATCTTGACGGCCTCGCGCATCCGGGGCAGCGCGGGCGCCGTCGCAGGTCGCCATTCGGGTGAGTCCCGGCTGACCAGCAGCATCACGACGCCCATCACGGCCAGCAGCACGGCCATCAGCACGTGGGTCTGGGCCCTGCCGAGCCACTCGACCAGGCGGGGCGTCAGGAACGCCGAGACGGCGGTGCCGCCCATGCCCATGCCGAAGACCCCGGTGGCGAAGCCGCGCCGTTCCGGCCGGTACCAGGCGTTGACGAACGGGATGCCGACGGCGAAGGAGGTGCCGCCGAGGCCGAGCAGGAAGCCCCACAGCAGCAACCAGCCGTAGGAGTCGGACCAGCCGACCCCGAGCACCGGGACGATGGTCACGAAGCACACGACGGCGAACATGAGCCGCCCGCCGAGCTTGTCGGTGAGCACGCCGACCGGGATGCGGCCGAGCGAGCCGACCAGCACCGGGATCGCGACCAGCAGGGAGGTCTGGGGCGGCGACAGGCCGAGCTGCCTGGTGTAGCTCCCGGCGAGGGGCCCTATCAGGTTCCACGCCCAGAAGGTGATGGCGAAAGCGGTCGTTGCGAGCACCAGGTTGACGACCTGGCCCCGGCGAAGTTCGTTCGGCATGCGCACCCCCGACATCACAAATGGTAACCATTTGTGATGGATCACTCACAAGGGGTACGACCCGCGAAAGGAAAGATGGACGGATTCCGGCCTGCGACCTTGGCCGGAATCCGTCCGCCGGGCGGAAACTCAGCAGCTAAGGTTGCCGCCCGGAGTCACACCGAGGATCTGAGTGAACCTCTGGTAGCTGTTGATCCTGCTCTGCACCTGGGAGGGGTTGCCTCCGTTGCACTCCAGGGCGCCGTTGATACTGCGGATCGTCTCACCGAATCCGGCGCCGTTGACCATGGCGTTGTGCGGGGTCATCGTGCCGGGGCCGTTCTGGGTCATCCAGTACCAGATGCCGGTCTTCCAGGCCACGGCCGGGTCGTTCTGCACCAGGTTGGGGTTGCGCAGCAGGTCGATGCCCAGGGCGTCGCCGGCGGCCTTGTAGTTGAAGTTCCAGCTCAGCTGGATCGGGCCCCGGCCGTAGTAGGCGGCCTGGCCGGCGGGGCAGCCGTACGGCTGGCTGGCGTCGCAGTAGTGCGGGTAGTTCGAGGTGTTCTGCTCGACGACGTAGACCAGGCCGCCGGTCTCGTGGCTGACGTTGGCCAGGAACGCCGCCGCCTCCTGCTTCCTGACCGTGTCACTGCCGGTGCCCGCGAACGCCGGGTAGGCGCTCAGCGCGTTGACCAGGCCGTTGTAGGTGTAGAAGGGGTTGCGGCTCGGGAACATCTGGTTGAACTGCGCCTCGCTGACCACGAAGCCGCCCGGGTTCGGCGTCGTCGACGTCGGGGTGGGCGTGGGGGTCGGCGTGCCGGAGGGGCGGCAGACGTACGGCGACCAGTACCACGTGCTGATCACGGGGTCGTAGCCCGGGTTGTCGTGGGTTGCCTGGTAGTAACGGCCGTTGGTGTACCTGACGATGTCGCCGGTGACGTAGTTCCTGCCCGCGACCCAGTCGGGGTGGTCACAGGTCGGGACGGTCGGGGTCGGCGTGGGGGTCGGCGTGCCGTTCCCGCACACCCCCTGGTCCGCCCACACGATGGCGACGCCCGGGGTCTCGTTCTGGGTCCACCACTTGGCCGACCAGTTGTGGCCGTTGTAGGAGGCGGTGTTACCGCCCGTGTAGACCTTCGAGGAGTTCCAGGGGTCCGCGCAGGCGGCGGCGACCGCGGTGGAGGTGGTTGCGGTCGTTGAGGCGGTCGTTGAGGCGGAGGCCGCCGGGAGGACGACCGCCAGGGCGCCTGTCACCGCGGCCGCGGCGATGGACGCCATGATGCGTAGTCTCGTCACTTGCTCACTCCTTGGGGCGAAGTCCTTGGGTGGAGTCCTGCGCGGACTCCTGGGGGAGTCCCTGGGGTGATGTCCTGGGGCGGAGACACGGGGACCGGCAAAGACAATCGGCGCCGGAGGTCCGTCTCCCCCGGCGCCGATGGGAACCTCGCCGCCGGGGGTCCGTCTCCCCCGGCGGCGATGAACACCTCGCCTCCGAGGGTCCGTCTCCCTCGGTGACGATGTACACCTCGCCGTCGGAGGTCCGTCTCCTCCTCCGGCGATGGAGACCTCACCGCCGGGGGTCCGTCTCCCCCGGCGGCGAGGGGCCTGTCAACTCAGGGCGTCAAGGTAGGCCCTGTGGTTGCGGGAGAACTCGAAGTTGTTGTACTTGTCCCAGTTGATCGACCAGGTCATCAGACCCCGCAGGCCACGGTAGACACCCTTCGGCTTGTAGGAGCCGCAGTTGGTGCCCTTGCTCAGGCAGTCGAAGGCCTTCTGGACCTCGGCCACCGAGGTGTAGCCGTTGCCCGCGTACTGCGCGGCGGGCAGGCCGATGGCGACCTGCTCGGGGCGCAGGGCGGGGAAGACGTTGTTCGGGTTGCCCGCGATCGGGAAGCCCGCCAGCAGCATGTCGGTCATCGCGACGTGGAAGTCGGCGTTGCCCATCGTGTGGTACTGGTTGTCAAGACCGGTGATCGGCCCGGAGTTGTAGTCCTGGACGTGCAGCAGGGTCAGGTCGTTACGCAGCGCGTGGATGACCGGCAGGTAGGACCCGGCCCGCGGGTCGGCGGAGCCGCTCGCGCCGGGACCGTAGAACTGGTAGCCGAGCTGGACGAAGAACGTCTCCGGGGCCATGGTCAGCACGAAGTTGGCGCCGTACTTGGCCTTGAGGGTCTTCAGCGCGGAGATCAGGTTGACGACGACCGGGGTGGTCGGGGACGCGAGGTTGGTGTCACCGGCGTTGAGGTAGAGCGAGTGGCCCTCGAAGTCGACGTCGAGGCCGTCGAGGCCGTACTTGTCGATGATGGCGCTGACCGACTCGACGAACTTGTCACGCGCGGCCGTCGTGGTGAGCTGGACCTGGCCGTTCTGGCCGCCGATCGAGATCAGCACCTTCTTGCCCTGGGCCTGCTTGGCCTTGATCGCCGCGATGAAGTCGGCGTCGGACTCCACGCTGGGGCACTCGGCGACCGGGCAGCGCACGAAGCGGATGTCACCGGAGGTCACCGAGGTCGGCTCGCCGAAGGAGAGGTTGATGAAGTTCCACTCCTTGGGCACGTCCGCCATCCGCACGTAGCCGGAGCCGTTGGCGAAGGAGGCGTGCAGGTAGCCGACCAGCACCTTGTTCCCGGGCGGCGGGCTGTCGCCGACCGTGACCGAGACCTCGGCGGACTTGCTCGACTCACCGACGGGGTTGAAGGCGCTGACCCGGTAGGCGTAGGTGCCGGCCGGGAGGGTCTCGCTGAAGCCCCGGGTCGTCGTCGTGCCGACCTTGGTGTTGCCCCGGTAGACGTTGTAGCCGGTCACGCTGCCCGTGCCGGGGTTCCAGCTCAGCGTCACGGTGGTGCCGTTGACCGTGGCGGCCAGACCGGTCGGGGTTCCGGGCGGCGGCGGGGTGTCGTTGCCGACCGTGACCGAGACCGTGGCGGACCTGGCCGACTCACCGACCGCGTTGACCGCGCTCACCTGGTAGTCGTGGTTGCCCGGCTGGGGGCTGTCCGCGTAGGTGGTCGTCGTGGCCGAGCCGACCTTGGCGCCGTCGCGGTAGACGTTGTAGCTCGTGGCGCCCTCTGAGGCGTTCCACTTCAGCGTGGCGGTGGTCACGCTGCCCGTGCCGGTCAGGCCGGTGGGGGTGGCGGGCACCTGCGGGGTGTCGTTGCCGACCACCAGCGTGACCGACGCCGACTTGGCCGACTCGCCCACGGCGTTGACCGCGGTCACCTGGTAGACGTGGGAGCCCGCCGGGGCGCCCAGGTCGGTGTAGGTGGTCGTCGTGGCCGAGCCGACCTTGTTGCCGTCACGGTAGACGTTGTAGCTGGTGGCCCCCTCGGAGGCGGACCACTTCAGCGTGGCGGTGCTGGGGGTGCTGCTACCGGTCACGTTCGTGGGAACGGCGGGCGCCCCGGCTCCGGGAGGGCCGTCCAGGACGATGTCGTCGGCCTGGTAGGCGCCCTGGCCGTACCAGCCGTTGACGTAGACCGTCACCGAGTTGGTCGAGGCGCCGGTGGTGAAGGTCCGGGTCAGCTGGGAGTAGGCCGACGGCGAGGACGTCCACGTGCTCTGGTCGGTCGTGCCGGTGCCGGTCACGCCGAGGAACACGTAGCCGCCGCGCACCCAGCCGGACAGGGTGTAGGAGGAGGACGGCTTGACGGGGACCGTCTGCTGGCAGCGCGCGGTGTCGGCGCCCTGCGGCGTGGCCTGCAGGGCCTTGGACCCGCCGTGCACCGGCGAGGAGACCGCCGTCGCGCCGGAGGAGGCCGTGCAGGTCCAGCCGGACAGGCCGTCCTCGAAGCCGGGGTTGTTCGCGATGTTGGCGGCGCTGGCGGGCGTCGCGGCGAGCATCGTGCCGCCGATCGCCAGTACGGCCGCCGTGGCGAGCTTCCTGAGGTTCATCCGGTGAATCCCTTGAAGATTGTGGTGAACTCCCACGGCGACTGTGAGATGCCGCTGCAGGTGGGCGATACCTGACCGTTGGGGCAGCCGCCGTTGTCACGGCCGGCCGACCAGAAGCCGATGTAGGCCACGTGGTTGCTGTTGGCCCAGTTGAGCAGCGAGCGCGCGTCCGCCTGGGTGGTGGTCGACCCGGTGTCGTTCTTGCCGATCATCGGGGTGAGACCGAGCATCTTCTTGAGCTGCGCGTCGGTCTTGGCGGGCCAGACGCCCTTCATCTGGTTGAGGGTCGCCTGGGCGGCGCTGATCAGCGCGGCGCCCCAGTTGCCGCTGTAGCCGAAGTCCATCAGCATCGGGTTGACGATGAGGTTGAGACCCTTGGCGGCGGCGTCCTGCAGGATCGACACGGAGAACGGGTCGAGGCCGTAGTCCGCGCCCTGGATGCGCAGCGTGTAGCTGATCACGGTGCCGCGCTCGGTCTGGAGCTGCTTCAGCGCGGTGTTGACCTTGTTGACGTCGATGGAGGCCTCGACGTCGACGTCGAGGTGGTTGGTGCCGACGGTGTCGAGCACCTTCTTGTAGGCGGTGAGCAGCGCGGCGGAGGTGCCGCAGGTGTGCTCAAGGTAGGGACCCTGGGCGCCACCGGTGGCCACGATGACCTGGCCGCCCTTCGCCTGGAGCGCCTTGACGTCGTTGATGATGCGCGGCTCGTCGATCGGGATGGTGCCGCCCCAGGCCGGGTTGCAACCGGTGCTGTCGCCGAGGGCGAAGGCCAGGGTGTAGTTCTTCACCCCGGTGGCGTTGGACGCGCTGACCAGGGAGGGCGTCGGCATCGTGATGTCGATGTAGGGCGCGTAGCGGATCTCACCGGTCGGAGGGAGGGTGTCGTCGCTGGTCTTGCCGCTGACCGAGGGACCGTACGCGGAGCAGTTGTTCGATCCGTCGCACGCCCTGACCCGGAAGCCGTAGGTGGTGTTGGCGGTCAGGCCGGTCGCGGTGTGGCTCAGGTTCGCCCCCGCGCTGACCGGGGCCCCGTTGTCCCTGGAGACC
Organism: Streptosporangium sp. NPDC020072; assembly: GCF_040631445.1. Taxonomy (NCBI): domain Bacteria; kingdom Bacillati; phylum Actinomycetota; class Actinomycetes; order Streptosporangiales; family Streptosporangiaceae; genus Streptosporangium; species Streptosporangium sp. NPDC020072. The sequence goes on from NZ_JBEYAB010000002.1 coordinate 10,877, forward strand.
TCGTAGCGGTCGACCTTGCCCGAGTCGTCGGTCGAGGCCGACCACGCCAGGTTCAGCGAGTTGGCCGTGGGACCGCCCACGGTCAGGCCGGCCGGCACGCTCGGCGGGGTGGTGTCGGGGCCGCCGGTGGTGGTGCCGTTCACCACGGAGGTGTAGGCGGAGCAGTTGTCCGAGCCGTCACAGGCGCGGACCCGGAAGCCGTAGGTGGTGCTGGCGGTCAGGCCGGTCGCGGTGTGGCTCAGGTTCGCGCCGACGCTGACCGGCGTCCCGTTGTCCCGCGACACCTCGTAGCGGTCGACCTTGCCGGAGTTGTCGGTCGAGGCCGACCAGCTCAGGCTGAGCGTGCTGTTGGTGGCGCCGCCGACGGCCAGGTTGCCGGGGACGGTCGGCGGGACGGTGTCCGGGGGCGGGGTGTCGTCACCGGGAGGGCCGTCCAGGACGATGTCGTCGGCCTGGTAGGCGCCCTGGCCGTACCAGCTGTTGACGTAGATCGTCACGGACTTGGTGGACGCGCCGGTGGTGAAGGTCCGGGTCAGCTGGGAGTAGGCCGACGGCGAGGACGTCCACGTGCTCTGGTCGGTCGTGCCGGTGCCGGTCACGCCGAGGAACACGTAGCCGCCGCGCACCCAGCCCGACAGCGAGTAGGACGAGGACGGCTTGACGCTGACCGTCTGCTGGCAGCGCGCGGTGTCCGAGCCCTGCGGCGTGGCCTGCAGGGCCTTGGACCCGCCGTGCACCGGCGAGGAGACCGCTGTGGCCCCCGAGGTCCCCGAGCAGGTCCAGCCGGTCAGGCCGTTCTCGAAGCCGGGGTTGGTGGCGATGTTGGCGGCGTGGGCCGGCGTGGCGGCGAGCATCGTGCCCCCCACCGCCAGTGCGGCCACCGCGGCGAGCCTCCTGAGGTTCATCCGTTGTACCCGACGAAGATCTTGGCGAACTCGTAGGGCGTCTGGGGGATGTTGGTGCACTTGTACAGAGGGCCGTTGCAGGCGTTGCGGTCCCGCGTGCCCTCCCAGTACGAGAGCATCCCCAGGTGCTTGGACTTGGCGAAGGCGACGAGCTGGCGGGCGTCGGCCTGGTCGAAGACCCTGCCGTCGTCGTTCTTGCCGAGCATCGGGGTGACGCCGAGCATTCTCCACAGCTGGGCGTCGTTCTTGGCCGGGTAGAGGGTCTTGAGCTGGTTGAACGTGCTGTTGGCCGCCTGGATGGCCGCGTCACCGTAGTCGGCGTCACGGTAGTAGTCCATGGCCATGACGTTGACCAGGTCGAGGTTGACCCCGGCGTCCCTGGCCGACTTGACCACGTTGATGCCGCTCTCGACGAGACCCTCGGGCAGCACCGGCAGGGTCAGCGAGATCTTGAGGTTGGGGTAGGTCTGCTGGAGCTTGGCCAGCGCCTGCGACCTGCGGTTGACGGAGGCGGTGTCCTGGGTGGCCGCGCCCTCGATGTCCAGGTCGATGTACTTCAGGCCGTAGGTGTCGACGACCATCTTGTACTCGTTGTAGAGCGCGGTGACGTCGGTGCAGGCCTGGGCGAGCTCGACGCCGCTGGCGCCGCCGAAGGAGATCTTCACGTCACCGCCGGCCGCCCTGATGGCGTCGATCTGGTCCTTGGCCCACCCGGAGCGCGGGTCGAAGGCGCCGAACCAGGTGGCCTTGCAGGTCCCGGCGCCGATGAAGGCGAGGGTGTAGTTCTTGACCCCGGAGGCCGTCACCATGTCGGACAGGACCGGCGTCGGCCAGGCGCCCATGTCGACGTAGGGGGCCATCCACAGGTTCCCGCCGGGCTGGACCGTCGGAGTCACGGTGGGAGTCACCGTCGGGGTCACGGTGGGCGTGACCGTCGGGGTCACCGTGGGGGTCACGGTGGGCGTGACGGTCGGCGTCGGCGTGGGGGTGGAACCGCCGTCGCAGGGGTTGCCGTTGAGCGTGCAGCCGGTCGGCGAGCCGGTGCCGGTGGAGACCCAGCCGAAGGTGGCGGTCGCGCCGGGCGCGAGCGTGCCGTTGTAGTCGCGGTTCTTGAAGGTGTACTTGCTCCCGGACTGCGTCATGAGCGAGTCCCAGTAGGAGCCGACCCCGGTGCCCGAGGGCAGGTCCAGGACCACCGTCCAACCGTTGAGCGTGGTGGTACCGGTGTTCTTCACGGTGATCTGGCCGGTGTAACCGCCCGACCACTCCGATGCCTTGGTGAAGGTCGCGGTGTCCGCCTGGGCGGGCGCGTTGACAAGCAGTGTCGCTCCGCAGGCGAGCGCCGCGGCGACGGCGAGCGTCGACAGCCGCACTCGTGTTGATCGTTGGTTCATGACCTGCCTCATGGGACTTCTGGGGGGTGTGGGGGGTGTCATGGGGTGTCATGGGGGTACGGCCCGCGGCCCGGTGCACGGGGCCGCGGGCCGTACCGGCTAGAAGCCGGCGGTGATCTTGGTGAACTCCCAGTCGGCCTGCGCGACGCCGCTGCAGGTCTCCTGGACGCCGCCGCCGGGGCAGGGGCGGTCACGGTTGGTCGACCAGAAGGCCAGGCGGGTCAGACCCTTGGACTTGGCGTAGTCGGTGATCTGCTGCCAGGTCGCCGGGCTGGTCACCTCCTGCTGGTCGGACAGACCGTTCATGCCGGAGATGCCCATGTGGGCGTAGGCCTGCGCGTCGGTCCAGCCGTTGGCGGACTTCAGCGCGTTCTTCAGGCCCTCGGCCGCGTTGACCGTGCTCTGGTACATGTTCGCGCCGCCGTTGAAGTCGAACGGCATGATCGTGTAGTTGTCGATCGGCACGGCCAGCGCCTTGGCCTGGTTGATCAGGCGGATGCCGTGGCTGGTCGGGCCGGTGGTCGCGGTGCCGAAGGTCACGACGATCTTGACGTTCGGGTTGGCGGCCTTGACGATCTTGAGGCCGTTGAGGATGCGGTCCTGGACGGTGTAGTTCTCGAACTCGTCGGTGTTCTCGATGTCGAAGTCGACCACGGCCGGGCCGACCGCGTCGATGACCTTCTGCACGGCGCCGGCGAAGGCCTGCGGGGTCGAGCAGTTCGGGCCGAGCTTGTTACCGCTCCAGCCACCGAAGGAGATCTGGACGTTGCCGCCCGCGGCCTTGACCGCGTTGATCGCGGCCTGGTCGGCGCCACCGGTCAGCGGACGCTGCCCGTCCCAGGCCGGGTTGCACCCGTTCTGGGCCAGGATGAAGGCCATCGTGAAGGACTTGATGCCGGTGGCGTTCATGACGGTGGTGACGCTGGGCGGGTTGCCCCAGCCCATGTAGAGGTACGGCGCGCCGGGCATCTTGGCCGGGTTCGGGTTGGTGCAGCCCGTGGTGGTGCCGGTGACGGCGGCGCTGGCGGCCGACTCGCCCTGAGAGTTGTAGGCCTTGACCGTGTAGGTGTGCGGCTCACAGGTGCCCAGGTTGGAGACCGTCGCCGAGGTGCCGGTCACGGTCGCCTTCACCGTGGAACCCTCGTAAACGCGGTAGCCCGTCACCGTGCCCGAGGAGGCGCCCCACGACAGCGAGATGGAGGTGTCGGTGGTGCCGCTCACGGTCACGTTGGCCGGTGCGCCGGGGGTGCCGGTGGTGCAGCCGGTGGTGGTCGCGCTGACCGGGTCGGTCTTGGCACCCTCGCCCGCGCCGTTGTAGGCCGCGACGGTGTAGGTGTGCGCCTCACAGTCACCCAGACCGGAGATCGTCGCCGAGGTACCGGTCACGGTCGCCTTCACCGTGGAGCCCTCGTAGACGCGGTAACCGGTCACCGTGCCGGACGCCGTGCCCCACGACAGGGACACGCTCTTGGAGCCGCCGGTGGCCGTCACCGCGCCGGGCTTGCCCGGGGCGGTCTCGGTGCTGCCGCCGCCGCAGTCGGCGCCGTTGACCTTGCAGCCGGTCGGGGTCGCGTCACCGGGGGAGGCGATGAAGCCGAAGCTCACGCTGCTCCCGGCCGGGAGGCTGCCGTTCCAGCCGACGTTGCTGAGCGTGAAGTGGGTACCGCTCTTGGTCAGGCTGGCGTCCCAGGCGGAGCTGACGTTGCCGCCCGCGGGCAGGTCGAACTCGACCTTCCAGCTGCTCAGGGCGGCGCCGCTGTCGTTCTTGATCGTGTACTTGCCTTCGAAGGCCGAGCCCCAGCTTGAGGTCTTGGTGAAGGTCGCCGTCACCCCGGCCGCGTGGGCCGGGGAGGAGGCGAGCAGTACACCCGAGGCGGCGATGGCCGCCGCCACGAGAATACGAAGAGGACGCATGTTCCCTCCATGGGGAAGAGGTGCGAGAAGTGCGGTCTTACTTGGGGGGTGTCACTTCGTCGTGACCTAGGTAGGGCCCGCGCCCCGGGGGCGGAAGACGCGGGCCGTACCGGCTGTGTGCCCTGGGAGGTGCTTCCCCTAGGGAAGAGTGGCGAGGTGCGGCTTGACGGTCTTGGAGAAGTTCCAGTTGTTGCTGGCGTCCCAGTTGATCGACCAGGTCATCGCGCCCCTGATGCCGGGGTAGGCGTTCGGGGGAACGAAGGAGCCGCAGTTGGTCTTGGTGGCCAGGCAGGTCAGCGCCTGGTTCACCATGGAGGGCGCGACGATGCCGCCGCCCGCGGCGCCGGGGCCCGCGGGCAGGCCGAGCGCGACCTGGTCGGGGCGCAGACCGTTCTCAAGCTGGATGCAGGCCAGGGCGGTCATGAAGTTGACCGTGCCCTGCGAGTAGGCCGCCATCTTGTCGCAGCCGAGCATGGAGCCCGAGTTGTAGTACTGCGTGTGGACAACGGTGAGGATGTCCTTGATGTTCAGCGCGAGCTTGAAGTACTCGGCGCCCGGCGACTGCATGTCGATCGTCTGCGGCGCCATCGTGATGATCAGGTCGGAGCCGGCCTTGGCGCGCAGCGACCGCAGGGCCTGGCCCATGTAGGTGGCGTTGAGGCCGTTCTCCAGGTCGATGTCGACGCCGTCGAAGCCGTAGTTCTGCATCAGGGCGTAGACGCTGTCGGCGAACCTGGTCGCCGCGGCCGAGCTGGCGACCTGGACGCGGCCCTTCTCACCGCCGACCGAGAGGATGACCTTCTGGCCGCGCGAGTGCACGGTCTGCACGTCGGCCTTGAACTGGGCGTCGGTGTAGCCGCCAAGGGAGGCCGACAGGCCCGGGTCGATGCCGAAGACGACCTCGCCCGCGGTGGAGCTGGCCTCGCCGAAGGAGACGGCGATCAGGTCGTACTCCTTCGGCACCGAGGAGAGCTTCAGCTCGACCGCGGGGTTGTCGAAGTTGTGCCAGTAGCCGGTGAGGAAGTGCTTGGGCAGCGGGGTGGTGGTGCAGCCCGTGGTGCTGGTGCTGGCCGGGTCGCTCTTGGCGCCCTCACCGTTGTCGTTGTAGGCCGCGACGGTGTAGGTGTGCGCCTCACAGTCACCCAGACCGGAGATCGTCGCCGAGGTACCGGTCACGGTCGCCTTCAGCGTCGAACCCTCGTAAACCCGGTAACCGGTCACCGTACCGCTGGCCGCGCCCCACGACAGGGACACGCTCTTCGAGCCACCGGTCGCCGTCACCGCGCCCGGCTTGCCGGGGGCGCCGGTGGTGCAGCCGGTGGTGCTCGCGCTCGCCGGGTCGCTCTTGGCACCCTCGCCCGCGCCGTTGTAGGCCGCGACGGTGTAGGTGTGCGCCTCACAGTCACCCAGACCGGAGATCGTCGCCGAGGTACCGGTCACGGTCGCCTTCAGCGTCGAACCCTCGTAAACCCGGTAACCGGTCACCGTACCGCTGGCCGCGCCCCACGACAGGGACACGCTCTTCGAGCCACCGGTCGCCGTCACCGCGCCCGGCTTGCCCGGGGCGGTCTCGGTGCTGCCGCCACCGCAGTCGGCGCCGTTGAGCTTGCAGTTCAGCGGTACGGAGTTGGCGCCGCCCGGGGTGCCGAGGAAGCCGAAGCTCACGCTGCTGCCGCTGGGGACGCTGCCGTTCCAGCCGACGTTGCTGAAGGTGATGTGCTGGCCGTTCCTGGTCAGCGTGGCGTCCCAGAACGAGCCGACGCTGACACCGGCGGGCAGGTCGAACTCGACCTTCCAGCTGCTCATGGCGGTGCCGCTGTCGTTCTTGATCGTGTACTTGCCTTCGAAGCCCGACCCCCAGTCGCCGACCTTGACGAAGGTCGCGGTGGCCGAGGCGGCCTGTGCTGGGAGTGCGACCGCCGTCGCCGCCGCGGCGAGGGCCGCCGCGGCGACGAGCGATCCGGCTATGACGCGAAATCTCACGTTAACCTCATGCATTCGGTGGGGGGTGGCCGTACGGCTCGCGCTCCTTTTTGGGGGGTGCTCCTCTGCAGGCGGCGAGGAGGCGGAGCGCAAGCCGTACGGCGGGTAGGGCGCGGTCCCGGGGCCGCAGGAAGGCCGGGTCCACGCCATGGTTCAGCGCAGGCCGTCGCCCGGCACGCCGAACGAAGAGGCGCCGTCGCTGGTCGTCTCTTGGTTCGCCGTACCGGTCGCGTGCCCGATCTTCCGGTGTTCACCGGTGATGACCGGCTGTACGCCGACCCGCGGAGTCCGGCCGACGGTGTGTTCGGCCCGTGCGGACGCGCGCGGATCGCCCGGGGTGTTCCGCGTGGCCGCGTCGTTACGGCTCACGCTGGTCGAAACGCTGGTCGAAACGCTGGTCAAGGCGATGATGGAGCCGAGATGCCGCCCGTGACCGGTGGGCGGCGTGTTCTCGCGCCGGGTTTGCCGGTGCGCGGGAACCGCGATGGTGACATCCTTGGGCGTGTGCCCGCCCCGTGGCCCCGACCACCGGCCGCAAGGCCGGACGAGGGTGGCGGTGGTGGTGCCACCTGGCGCGAACGCCCCGTGCGGGGAGCTTGCAGCCTCAGTCAGGACGAGTAAGGGAAGGGTACGCCACATGATCGCTCCCTTGACAGGGGAACCTGGGGGGTGGAGTCGTCCGAACGGCCGGACCTTCACATGGTGATGACTGCCGTCTTGGCGTTCTCGCAGCTCGCGATCGATCAAGGCGGTGGGGGGCGCACCATCGTCGTCTCGTCTCCTCATTTCTTTTAGGAAAGTTTCCTAAGAGTTGTCGCGATCGTAGCCTTGACAGAGATTTGCCACAAGGCCCAAAAGCTCAAGGATTCAACGATCCAGCTAGGCACGTTCCAAAATCTGCCCTCCTTTCCGCCTCCGCGCGCCGGTCACTCCTCGCCGAGCACCTGTGACAGCGGTTTGCGGGTGAGATCGGGAACCTCCGCGTCGTGGGCCGCGTAACCGACCGGGAACAGAATGTAAGGGCGCTCGCTGCCGGGACGCCCGCAGATCTCGGTCAGGAACGCCATCGGGTTCGGGGTGTGGGTGAGCGTCGACAGACCCATCTCGTGCAGCGCGGCGATGAAGAACCCACACGCGATGCCGACGCTCTCGTTGACGTAGTAGTGCTTGACCCGGGTGCCGTCGGGGCGGACGCCGTACTTCTCCGCGAAGCAGACCACCAGCCACGGCACCGTCTCCAGGTAGCCCTTGTCCGAGGTGGTCTCCAGGTGGGCCAAGGCCTCGCGCCACTCGGCGGTCAGCCGGCCGCCCTCGTAGTTCTGCCGCTCCTCGATCTCGGCGGCCTCCCTGATCCGCTTCCTGGTCTCCGGGTCGCCGACGACGATGAACTTCCAGGGCTGCTGGTGCGCCCCTGACGGCGCGGTGTTGGCGGCCCTGATCGCCAGCTCGACGCACTCGCGGGGCACGGGCTCGTCACTGAAGAAGCGCACGCTCCTGCGCCGGTCCATGTGCTCGTAGAACCTGCGGCCCCGTTCCACCATCTCGGCCTCGGGGTACCGCGTGGGCCGGTAAGGAATGAAAGGGTGGGAATGCTCGCGTGCCATTTCTCCTCCATCTTTGCCGTATATGCCATATATGCAGGCGTAGTGTGATTGGCAGTCCCAGACTGGGCAACACACCCGCCGTTTCACTGCCAGATCGTCAGTGAAGGGCACGGCGCGCACTTCGGAGGTGGACAGATTGGCAGCCCGGCGGAACGGCCTGGACGAGCTCGACCGCAAGGTGCTCCACCTGATCAGGGAACGCCCGAGGACCGGGCTGCTGGAGATCTCCCGCCTCCTCGGCGTCGCCAGGGGCACCGTCCAGGCCCGCCTCGACCGGATGGTCTCCGACGGGGTGATCACCGACTTCGGCCCCAACCTCTCCCCCCGCGCGCTGGGGTACCCGGTGCAGGCCTTCACCACGCTGGAGGTCGAGCAGGTCTCCAGGGCCGAGATCTCCGCCGCGCTCACCGCGATCCCCGAGGTCCTGGAGGCCCACATCGTCACCGGCCCCGGCGACGTCTGGTGCCGGATCGCGGGCCGCGACCACGAGCACATCCAGGAGGTCATCGACGAGACCCTCACGATCCCCGGCGTACGGCGCAGCAGCACGGTGATCACGTTGTCCACGGTCGTCCCGCACCGGGTCCAGCCCCTGGCCGACCGAGGCTGAGACACCGGTTCCCGGGAACAGCCGGCCCCCGGCGGGCGATCCGGAGGCGGGCATTCCGGCGGCGGAGGCGGACCGCCGAGCCGCCGACCGGGCCGGGGCCAGGAAGGGCTGTGACAGGACGAACGGCGGGCCGCCGCGACGGCCCGCCGTACCGGACTCCGGTCTCAGGCGGCGCTGAACCCGCCGAACAGTGCCAGCGCAAGCCCGAGGGCGACGACCACGTTGACCAGGGTCGCGGCGGCGAAGACCCCGACCGGGCGCCAGCCCGCCTCCCGCAGCGAGGCGACCCTGAACTCCAGGCCGATGCTGACGAAGGCCAGGATCAGGAACCAGACCCGCAGGTCGTTCACCTCCCCGATGACCGCCTTGGCCTGCGTGACGGCGACCGTGCCCTGCCACCAGGTGGCGATCACCGAGGCGGCGACGAAGCCGAGCACGAACTTCGGGAAACGCCGCCAGAACTCGCCGAGACCCGGCCCGCGCGTGCCGGGGCGCCGCTCGACCCGGAAGGCGAAGTAGGCGGTAAGCCCGATGGTCACGACGCCGATCAGCGCGTTCTGGGTGACCTTGACGATGCTGGCGACCGCGAGCGCGTTGTCGCCGACGATCGCGCCCGCCGCCGTCACCGCCGCGGTGGTGTCGATGTTGCCGCCGATCCACGCCCCGGCGACCTCGTCGCTGAGCCCGAACACGCCCGCGAGCCAGGGCAGGACGAAGATCGAGGGCAGCGCGAAGGCGATCACCAGACTCGCGCTGTAGGCCAGCTGCTCACGCCTGGCCTGTACGGCTCCCGCCGCGGCGATGGCCGCGCTCACCCCGCAGATCGAGACCGCGGCCGACAGCAGCGCGCGCAGCCGTTCCTCAAGGCCCAGCCTGCCGCCGAGCCACCAGGTGAACAGGAACACCGAGGTGATCAGCACGATCGCCTGGACGATCGCGGGACCGGCGGCCGTGACGATCACCCTGAGGTTGATCGAGGCGCCCAGCAGGACCAGGCCCGTCTTGATGAAGAACTCGGTCCTGAAACCGCCGGACAGGCGCTCTCGCACCCCGGCCAGGGTGAGCACGGCGTTGCCGGCCAGCCCGATGACGATCGCGTAGACCGGGTACTCGACGGTGGCCGCGATGTTCCCGAGCGGGGTCCCCTTGAGCAGCTCGGGGACGTTCTGGTCCAGATAGCGGGTCGCCGCGGCCAGCAGCAGCACGACCAGGACGCCCGACAGCGCCCATCCGGCGCCGCCCTGACGCCGGGACACGACGTTCGTCTCCTCGATGCTCATCAGGGCACCAGCCCTACGGGGATCACGCCGACGAGGACCAGTGCCAGCAGCACCAGGCCCACGATCGTGGCCGCCCAGTCCTCGTTGACCGCCGTGCGGCCCTCGCTCTCCACCGCGGTCTCCACAGGGGGATCGGTCTCGCTCATCTCACGACCTCACTCGTCGTCCGACGTCACCCCCGAGTCATTTCCATGGTAATTCGATAGGGATTAAAGGTAAAGCGGTACGACGCGTGGCGGTAGCGTGTGACGGATCACGCAACGTCCCCCTGGAGCACGACCATGTTCTTCGGCATAACCGACATATGGACTTATGTCCTCGGCGCCTTCTTCATCATCCTGTTGCCCGGCCCGAACTCGCTCTACGTGCTCACCACCGCCGCGCAGCGCGGCGTACGCCAGGGATACCGCGCGGCCGCCGGGGTGTTCATCGGCGACAGCGTCCTGATGGTGCTCGCCTCGGCCGGGGTCGCCTCACTGCTGAAGTCGACGCCGATCCTCTTCAACGTCGTCAAGTACGCCGGCGCGGCCTACCTGGCGTGGATCGGCTTCCAGATGCTGCGCGGCGCCTGGCGCTCCTGGCGAACGTCACAGGACGCCCAGGCGGCTCAGGCGGCCCAGGGAGCGCAGGCCGGGCGGACGACGCAGGCCGCGTCCCGGCGCGGTGGGGAGAACCCCCTGCGCAAGGCCCTCGTGATCAGCCTGATGAACCCGAAGGCGATCCTGTTCTTCATCTCCTTCTTCATCCAGTTCGTCGACCCGGCCTACGGCATGCCCGCGCTGTCGTTCCTGATCCTGGGCGCCATCTGCCAGGTGTTCAGCATGCTCTACCTGTCTCTGCTGATCTTCGGTGGAACGTTCCTCGCCGCCCAGTTCAGGACGCGCCGCAAGCTGGCCGCCGGGCTGACCACCGGGGTCGGCGCGCTCTTCCTCGGCTTCGGCGCGAAGCTGGCCACGGCCTCCATGGGCTGACGCCTCCCCGGCCCCGGCGGGACGGCTCGGGCACTCACCCGGCTCGGATACGGTGAATCGCCGTCCGGCACGGGAGTCTCCGTCCCCCGATCCGAGACGTCCGGCGGCCGTCCCCTGGGGAGCGTCATGAGCCATCCGCCCGTCGTCCTGCCCCGCCTCACCGCCCTGGTCCGGCAGGCCGTGCCCAAGCTCCTCGAAGGGGTGGTCGCCCCCCTGGCCGTCTTCTACGCCGCGCTGGCCGTGCTCGGGCTCAACGGTGCCCTGATCGCGGCGGTGAGCTGGGTCTACGCGGGGGTCGGCTGGCGCCTGGTCCGGCGGGTCAGGGTGCCGGGGACGATGGTGCTGGCCGCCATCGCGATCACCGTGCGGGCGCTGCTCGGGCTGTGGAGCGGAAGCGCGGTGGTCTACTTCCTCCAGCCGGAACTGGGCACCATCTGCATCAGCATGGCCTTCCTCGCCTCGGTGCGGCTGAACCGGCCACTGGCGCAGAAACTCACCCTCGACTACATCCACCTGCCCTCCGCGGTGCTCAGGCACGAGCGGGTGCGGCGGTTCTTCGCCCGGATCACCCTGCTGTGGGCCTTCGTGCTGCTGGCCAACTCCTCGGTGAGCATCTGGCTCCTGCTGCACGAGTCGATCGGCACCTACCTGCTGGTCCGCACCGGCGTCGTCGCGCTGATCAGCGGTCTCGCCGCGGCCGTCTCCGTCTACGCCTTCCGCCGCGTCCTGCGCCGCCTGCACCACGACCCGGCCCCCGCCTGAGCGTTTCCCTCCCCGCCGGGGAAACCGTCCCCGTCTGAGCCACGAAGACAGGGGCAGGGAGGACCTCATGGACATCGCGGAAAATCCGAAACGCTGGCTCGTGCTGCCCGTCTTCATCCTCGCCCTCGCCCTGGTCGCCGCGGCCGGGGCGCTGGCGGCGGGAGACGCGGGCGGTGAGTACCTCATGCTCGACCGCCCCGCGTGGGCACCGCCGCAGTGGCTGTTCGGTCCCGCGTGGACGGTGCTCTACATCATGATCGCGCTGTCGGGCTGGCTGGCCTGGTCGGCGCGCGGCCTGACCCCCGCGCTCGGTGTCTACGCCGTCCAGCTCGTCCTCAACGCGCTCTGGACCCCGCTGTTCTTCGGCGCCCACCTGTACGGCGTCGCCTTCGCCGAGATCGTGGTGCTCTGGGGGACGATCGTGGCCACCGTCGTCATGTTCCGGCCGATCAGCCGCCCCGCCGCCTGGCTGCTGGTGCCGTACGCGCTGTGGGTCACCTACGCGGGCGCGCTGAATCTGGCCGTCTGGCTGATGAACTGACCCCGCCGTCGCGGGATCTCCCGCCGGAACAGGAGGGCGCATGACGAAAGTAGGGGGTCACCACGACCGAACGCGGGATGTGCCGACCGCCCTCTGCTTCCTAGGGTCGAGATGACGCGCCCCTGAGGGGCCCTCAGGGGGCGCTCCCCGAAAGCTCGGGGACTCCCCCTGATGCCCGACATGCGGGCCGCCCGGCACCGTGCTGTGTGCGGTTCCCGATACCTACAGGAGTGCGGCTGTGACACAGGCCATCCTCGACGCCGTCCACCAGGCGATGTCCTCGCCGTGGATCTATCTGGCGCTGTTCGCGCTGGCCATGCTCGACGGCTTCTTTCCCGTGGTCCCCGCGGAGACGGCCGTCATCACGGCCGGTGTCTTCGCCGCCTCGACCGGCGCACCCAGCCTGTGGCTGGTGATCGTGGTCGCGGCACTCGGAGCGTTCGCGGGCGACCACATCTCGTACGCCATCGGGCGCACGACCAACAGCCGTCTGAGGGGCGGAAGGCGCAGCGGCAAGGCGATCGCCTGGGCGGAACGGGCCCTGGCAGAACGCGGCGGGCTGGTCCTGGTCGTGGCCCGTTACATCCCCGCGGGCCGGACCGCGTGCACCCTCACCATGGGCGCCGTCGCCTACCCCCGGCGCTCCTTCGCCCTCTTCGACGCCCTGGCCGCCGTGTCCTGGGCGATCTACTCGGGGCTGATCGGCTTCGTGGGCGGCGCCGCCTTCGAGAACGACCCGATCAAGGGGCTGCTGCTCGGCCTCGGCATCGCCCTGTCGATCACGGCGGTGGTCGAGATGGTCCGCTTCACCCGGCGGCGCCGTACGGCCGAGCGGCACGAGCGGACCGCGGCCGGGGTCCGCGACTGACCCCTACCTCCTTTCCCCCGCGCCCGCGGGGAGGGAACTCCGTCACCTCGGAGAAGGCCGTCGCTCCGGCCACGAGGCCCTGACGGCCCCCGAGCCCGACCCCGGGGAATTCCCCGGGGAGTCAGGGAGAACCCCGATGGTTCCGGGGTCCGTGCCGCGAGACGCTGCCACTGGTTCACCGGAAGACCCCAACCGGTCGCCTCCTTGAGGTGTCTCGGCCATCTCGCCATGTCTTCATCTGCAGTGGAAGGAGTGCGCATGACCGTGTTGGCCGTCGGCCTGGCGTTGCTGGGATCGCTGTTCTTCGCGCTCGGAGCCGCGTTGCAGCAGCACGAGGCGGCCGGTGCGGAACGACCCACGATCGGCCGTCTGTTCCGGCGCCCGCGATGGCTGCTCGGCGGGCTGTCCATCGGGGTCGGGACCGGCCTGCACGTCCTCGCCCTGAGGTACGGCCCGCTCACCGTCGTCCAGCCGATGGGCGTGGCCAGCCTGCTGTTCGCCCTGCCCTGCGCCGCCGCCCTCGGCGGTCGCAGACCCACGTCCCGTGAACTGTCCGCCGCCGCGGTGATCGCCGTCGGGCTCGGCGGCCTGGTACTGGTCGTGCCCCAGGGCACCGGAGACCCCCACCTGAGCACGACGGGGGTGGTGGCCCTGCTCGCGGGGGCGGCCATCACCGCCCTGGCCCTGTGGGCGGCCTCCCGGCTGACCTCTCCGGCGGGACGGGCCGGGCTGCTCGCCATGGCCGCGGGCGTGCTCTACGGGGCGACCGCCACCCTCACCAGGGTCCTGGTCTACGGCGACTGGGACCTCTGGCTGGTGCTCGCCGTACCGCTGCCCTGCCTGGTCGCGCTGGTCCTGCTGCAGCACGCCTACGCCGCCGGCCACTTCGGCGTCGCCTTCGCCGCGCTCCAGGTGGCGGACCCGCTCACCGCCGTCGTCTTCGGAGCCCTGCTGCTCGGTGAACCGCTGCCGACCGGCGCGGTGAGCACGCTGACCGCGCTCGCCGCCGCCTGCCTCACCGCCGCGGGCACGGTCGCGCTGGCCCGTACGACCCCGCTGTCCCCCAACGTCCGATTAGATCGATGAAGGAGTATCGATGGTCACCTCAGCCGCCCCGATCCTCGCCCCGTCCCCCCTTCCCCAGAGGCCGAGACGGGTTCTGATCGCCACCGACACCTACCCGCCGGACGTCAACGGCACCGCCTACTTCACCCACCGCCTGGCCTGTGGCCTGGCCGGGCGGGACAACGAGGTCCACGTGATCTGCTGCTCCGACGAGGGCCCGGCCAGGACCGAGTCCCTCGACGGGGTGACCGTGCACCGGCTGCGCTCGGCCCCGCTGCTGGTCCACCCGACCATGCGCGTCTCCCTCCCCTCCAGGCTCGACCGGCTGGTACGGCACATCGCCCCCGACGTGCTCCACGTCCAGGGACACTTCGTGGTCGGCAGGGCCGCGATCTCGGCGGCCAGGCGCGGCGGCGTCCCGGTGGTCGCGACCAACCACTTCATGCCCGACAACCTCTTCCAGTTCGCGCACGTCCCCGGGCCGCTGCGGGAGCAGGTCGCCCGGCTGGCCTGGCGCGACTTCAACCGGATCTTCTCCCGTGTCGACCGGGTCACCACGCCGACCAGGATCGCCGCCGGGCTGCTCACCGACCGGGGCTTCACCCGCTCGGTCGAGGCCGTCTCCTGCGGTATCGACCTCGCCCGCTTCCACCCGCACGCCGAGCCCAGGGCGTGGGCGCGCAAGGCCTTCGACCTGCCCGACCGGGACACGGTGCTGTTCGTGGGGCGCCTGGACGAGGAGAAGCGGCTTGAGGACCTCGTCCGCGCGCTGCCGTACGTCCTCAACGAGACCGACGCGCAGATCGCGCTGGTCGGCACCGGCGGGCAGCGGGCGGCGCTGGAGCGGCTGGCGCACCGGATCGGGGTCGGCGACCGGGTGATCTTCCTCGGTTTCGTGCCGGACGAGACGATCCCGCAGGTGTACGCCGCGGCGGACGTGTTCGCGATGCCCAGTGTCGCGGAGCTGCAGAGCATCGCGACGCTTGAGGCCATGGCGACGGGCCTGCCGGTCGTCGCCGCCGACGCGATGGCCCTGCCCCACCTCGTACGGCCCGGCGAGAACGGCCACCTGTTCGCCCCCGGCGACGTGCGGGGGTTGGCCAAGCACCTGGGCGACCTGCTGCGCAGCCCGCAGGCGCGCGCCTCCATGGGCGCCGTGAGCCGCTCGATCGCGCTGACCCACGACCACCAGGCCTCCCTGGCCAGGTTCGAGGCGATCTATCAGGAGGTGGCGCGGTGAGCGCGGGCGCCCTGGGCAGGGGCGCCGTCGGCACGGGAAAGGAAAGCGAAGGAACCGTGAAAGCGGAGAACGCGGGCGCACGCGCCGTGTGGCGCTGGCCGGGGGTCGCGGCGGCGCTGCTGGCCGTCGCCGCGACGCTCTACGCGCACGTGGCCGCGGGCCAGGTCGATCCGATGACGACGTTGATCAGCGACTACGCGCTGCTGGGCGCCAGTGCCCCGGCGATGGTCCTCGGCACGATCGCGCTCGCCGTCGGCTCGGTCTGGGTCTCCTACGGCCTGGCCCGGGTGGACCCGGCGCGCAGCGCCGCCGCCCGGGTGCTGTTCCTGGCCGGGGCCGTCGGCCTGCTGCTGACCGCGGCCTTCACCACGGACACCGCCGCCGGGACCCTCTCGGCGGGCGGGGAGATCCACCGCTGGTCGGCGGCCGTGGTCTTCACCGCGCTGCCCTGCGCGGGCTGGCTGCTCGGCAGGAGGTTCAGGAACCCGCTGCTCTCGGTCGTCAGCGCGCTCTCGGTGGTGCTCCTGGCCGCCTTCCTGGCCGCCCACCCGGGCTCACTGGTCTCCTCCCTCATCGACGGCCCCGGCTACTACGGCCTGCTCCAGCGCCTGCTGGTGCTGAGCGACGCCCTGGTCGTCCTCCTCGCCTCCCTCGGTCTGGGCGGCAGAGGTGAGACATCTCGCGTACCGACCCTCGGGGTACCTACGCTAACGTAGGTTACGGTTCCGTAGTCTGTGAGGGAGAAGACCGCAATGCGCGAGTTCAGCCAGACCGAGCTGTTGCTTGAGCTTGAGCCCGTCGTCGCCGGGGAGCTGGACCGGCATCACAAGGTGGCGAAGGAGTGGTTCCCCCACGAATACGTCCCGTGGTCCGAAGGCAGGGACTTCGACGGCGTGCTCGGCGGCGAGGCCTGGGTCGAGAACGACTCGAAGCTGCCCGAAGAGGCGCGCGTCTCCCTCATCGTCAACCTGCTGACCGAGGACAACCTCCCCAGCTACCACTACGAGATCGCCACCGCCTTCGGCCGCGACGCCGCCTGGGGCACCTGGGTGCACCGGTGGACCGCGGAGGAGGCCCGGCACGGCGCCGCCCTGCGTGACTATCTGACGGTCACCCGCGCGGTCGACCCGGTCGCCCTCGAACGCGCCCGCATGTTCCACATGGAGGAGGGGTTCACCAACTCCTACGAGGGAGTGCTCCACTCACTGGCCTACGTCTCCTTCCAGGAGCTGGCCACCCGGATCTCGCACCGCAACACCGGCAGGGCCTCCGGCGAGCCGAACTGCGAGCGGCTGCTGGCCAGGATCGCCGCCGACGAGAACCTGCACATGCTCTTCTACCGGAACCTTCTCGACGCCGCCTTCAAGCTGGCCCCGAGCCAGACGATGCGCGCCGTCACCGACGTGGTGACCACCTTCCAGATGCCGGGGACCGGCATCGAGGGCTTCAGCCGCAAGGCGATGATCATCGCCAACGCAGGGATCTACGACCTGCGCCTGCACATCGACGACGTCCTCATGCCGGTGCTGCGGCAGTGGGCCGTCTTCGACATGAAGGACCTCGACGGCGAGGGCGAGAAGGCCCGGGAGGAGCTCGCCGAGTTCCTCGCCCGTCTGGAGGTCTCCGCCTCCCGCTTCGTCGAGCGCCGCGAGGCCCGCCGCGCCCGCGAGGCCGCCCGCTCCTGAACCTTCTCGCGCCTTCCGCCGGGGGCTCGGGATGCGGCCCCCGGCGGAAGGACGCGCGGATCAGGACTTCGCCAGGTCCGCGAGCGGGACCCCGGGGTCGGCGAGCCGCTCGGCGTCCACGGCGACGCCCGAGCGGATCAGGTTCTGCACCGGGCCGATGCCGTCGTCCCACAGGTTGACGTGCATGCCCGCCACGACGCGGCCCCCGCTGAGCCAGAAGGCGTAGAAGGCCTGTTCCTCCCGCTCTCCCCTGACGACGACGGAGTCGTAGCCGCCCGGCTCGAACCAGCCGGAGAACTCCATGCCCACGTCGTACTGGTCGCTGAAGAAGTAGGGCGGCCTGTCGTAGACGACCTCCTGGCCCAGCATGGACCTGCCCGCGGCGAGGCCGCCGTTGAGCGCGTTGGCCCAGTGCTCGACGCGGACGCGGGTGCCGTACAGGGGGTTGAAGGCGTTGGCCACGTCACCGGCGGCGTAGACGTCGGGGTCCTCCGTGCGCAGCGCGGCGTCGACCAGGACTCCGTTGTCCACGGGCAGACCGGACAGTACGGCCAGCTCGGCGTTGGGCCGCACGCCCACGCCGACGATCACGACGTCGGCCGGGACCTCCGCCCCGTCGTCGGTCGCGACGGCCCTGACGCGCCCGTCGCCGAGGACACCGGTCACCTGACGGCCGAGCCTCAGGTCGACCCCGTGCCGCCGGTGCAGGTCGGCGAAGAAACCGCCCATCTCCGGCCCGAGCGCGGCCTGCAGCGGCACCGGGCGTGGCTCGACGACGGTCACCTCGCAGCCGTACTCGCGGGCCGCCGCCGCCGTCTCAAGGCCGATCCAGCCCGCGCCGACGACGACGACCCGGCCGCCGCCCTTGATCGCGTCACGGAGCCGCTGTGAGTCTCCGAGGTCACGCAGGTAGTGCAGGCCCTCAAGGTCGGCGCCGGGCACGTCGAGGCGGCGCGGGGAGGCGCCGGTCGCGAGCAGCAGCTTGTCGTAGCCGATCTGCCCTCCGCCGTCCAGCTCCAGCATGCGCGCGCCCCGGTCGAGGTCGGTCACCTGGCTGCCGGACACCAGTTCCACGGAGTGCTCGCGGTACCAGGCCTCGTCGTGGACGTAGACCTTGGCCTGGTCCTCCTTGCCCAGGAGATAACCCTTCGACAGCGGAGGACGTTCGTAGGGCAGTTCGGACTCGGCGCCGACAAGGGTGATCCTGCCGTCGAAGCCCTCCTCCCGCAGGGACTGGGCGGCCTTCGCGCCTGCGAGGCCCGCCCCAACGATGACGTACGTCTGCTCGGTGGTCATGCTCCTCTTCTTATCGGATTACCGCCCCGCTATCGATCAGTTGGCGTGATCCGTCTCCACGGCGGCGTTCCCCCTTATTTCATCACTTGTTGACTTTCTGGTCGCACCGACCTACGTTTACGGGAGAAAGACACTGATCACCGCCCGTGGCCTTGTGGAGGCTCGCCGATGTCCGCCAGCCCGTTGATCCTGCCGTTCTCCGACATCGGAGCGGAGGCGCTCCCCCTGGCCGGCGGCAAGGCCGTCAACCTCGGCGTGCTCACCAGGGCCGGTTTCCCCGTCCCGCCCGGGGTCTGCCTCACCACACGGGCCTACCGCGCGGCCACCGAGGGGGCGGGTCTCGGCGACGTGCTCGACGCGCTGGCCACGACCCCCGCCGGGGACGTCACAGCCCTGAACGAACTGGCCGCCAGGGCCCGCGCCCTCGTGCTCGCCGCCCCGGTGCCCCCCGAGGTCGCCGAGGCCGTACGGCACGGCGTGCGCGGTCCCGGCGGTCCCTCCGGCCCGGTCGCCGTGCGCTCCTCGGCGACCGCCGAGGACCTGCCGCACGCCAGCTTCGCCGGGCAGCAGGACACCTACCTCAACGTGGTGGGCGAGGAGGCCGTGCTCGACGCGGTCAGGCGCTGCTGGGCCTCGCTGTGGACCGACAGGGCGGTCTCCTACCGGGCGGCCAACGGCGTCGACCACCGGTCCGTCCTGCTGGCCGTCGTGATCCAGGAGATGGTCTCCTCCGAGGTCGCCGGGGTGATGTTCACCGCCAACCCCGTCACCGGCAGGCGGCACGAGGCGGTGATCGACGCCAGTCCCGGGCTCGGCGAGGCCGTGGTCTCCGGCTCCGTCAACCCCGACCACTTCGTGGTGGACGTCGCGACCGGCCGGATCACCGGGCGGCGCCCCGGCGACAAGCTGCTGGCCGTACGGCCGCTGCCCGGGGGAGGCGTCGAGCATGTCGGCCTCGGGGACGGGACGGGGTCGGCCTGCGTCACCGACGACCAGGTCAGGGCGCTGGCCGCGCTGGGCGGGCGGGTCGAGGAACACTACGGGAGCCCGCAGGACACCGAGTGGGCCATCGACGCCGACGGCGCGCTGTGGCTGACCCAGTCTCGCCCGATCACCACCCTCTTCCCCGTCCCCGAGAGCGCCGCGGCGCGGGCGGAGGGCGGCCCCCGGATCTACTTCTCCTTCAGCGTCGCGCAGGGCGTCTACGCGCCGTTCACCCCGATGGGCGTCTCGGCCTTCCGGCTGATCTCCTCCTCGATCTCGGCGCTGGCGGGGAACCCGGTGGCCGACGTGACCGCCGGGGCCCCGCACCTGACCGAGGCGGCCGGGCGGCTGTTCCTCGACGTCACCGGCGTCATGCGCGGACGGGCCGGTCGTGCGATCGTGCCGCGCCTGCTGGACGTGATGGAGGCCAGGTCGGCGGTGGTGCTGCGCGGCCTGTTCGACGACCCCCGTTTCGGGGTGACCCGGCGCTCCGTGCTGCCCGCGCTGCGGCGGGTGCTGCGGATCGCGCGCCGCTTCCGCGTCCCCTCCAACGTCGTGCGGGCCGTGCTGAACCCCGGGGCCACGCGGGGGCGGGTCGAACGCCTCAGGTCACGGCTGCGGGCCGAGCTGGCGCCGCTGCCGGAGAGCGCCACCTCGCTTGAGCGGCTCGACCGGGTCGAGCGGACGCTGAGCGCGCGGACCGTCCCCCTGCTTCCCCACGTCGTGCCCGGCCCCATCGCCGGGTTCGCCATGCTGGGCCTGGCCGCCCGTCTCCTGGGCGGACGGGCCCGGCCCGGGGAGCTGACGACCGTGCTGCGCGGGCTGCCGCACAACGTCACCACCGAGATGGACCTGGCCCTGTGGCGGCTGGCGGGCCGGATCAGGCGGGACGCCGACGCCGCCGCCCTGCTGCTCACCGTCCCCGCCGCCGACCTGGCCCGGCGCTTCCACGACGGGACGCTGCCGCGGACGGTCCAGCGGGAGCTGCGGGAGTTCCTCGCGGTCTACGGCGTCCGCGCGGTCGCCGAGATCGACCTGGGGGTGCCCCGCTGGTCGGAGGACCCCACGCACGTCCTGGGTGTGCTGGCCAACTACCTGCGCCTGGACGACCTCTCCCAGGCTCCCGACGAGGTGTTCGCCAGGGGCGCCGCGGAGGCGGCCGTCATGATCAGGACACTCGCCGCCCGGGCCGGTGGCCTCCGCGGGCCGCTCGTCCGCTTCGCCCTCGGCAGGGCGCGGGCCCTGGCCGGGCTGCGTGAGCTGCCCAAGTTCCTCGTGGTGACCGTGCTGGCCGCGATGCGCGCCGAACTGGCCGCCGTCGGGGCCGAACTGGCCTCCCGCGGCGTCCTCGACTCCCCCGGCGACGTCTTCTTCCTGACGATCGGCGAGGTCAGGGCCCTGCTGTCTGCCCCGCCCGCCGACCCCGCCGGTTCCCGGGCGCTCGTCGCGGAACGGCGCGCCCAGGCGGACCGGGAACGGCTGCGCAGGCACCTGCCCAGGGTCGTGCTGTCCGACGGCACCGAACCCGAGGCCGTCGCCACGGCGGAGCCGGTCGACGGCGCGCTGACCGGGACCCCCGCCTCGGCGGGGACGGTGACCGGGACGGCCAGGGTCGTCCTCGACCCCGTCGGGGCCCACCTCGAACCCGGGGAGATCCTGGTCTGCCCCTCGACCGACCCCGGCTGGACACCGCTGTTCCTCACCGCGGGCGGCCTGGTCATGGAGATGGGCGGGGCCAACTCACACGGCGCCGTGGTGGCCAGGGAGTACGGCATCCCCGCCGTCGTCGGCGTCGCCCACGCGACCGAACACGTCGTCACCGGCCTGCGGATCACGGTCGACGGCACCTCGGGAACGGTGACCACGACCTGAGGCGACCTGAGGCGCTCATCCGCGCAGCACCTCCGCACACCACCCGAGGCCCGTCACGGCCCGGTCGACCAGCGCCTGGTCGGCGAACTCGTCCGTGCCGAGCAGGCCGAGCAGGGCGAAGGTGTCGACGGCGTAGGCGGCGATCGTCCGCTCGTCGGCCGCTTCGCCCCCGGCCCGGCCGTACCCCGCGAGCAGCGGCCCCTCCAGCAGGCCGTAGGCTCTCATCCGGCCGAGTTCGGCAGCGGGGTCGCCCATCGTGCAGTTGGACAGGTCGAGCACCGCGACGAGGTCGTCCCCGTGGAAGCACAGGTTCTCCCTGCGCAGGTCCATGTGGAGCAGCCGCAGCGGCGCCCGCCCGGCCCGCTCCCCGGCCACCGCCGTGGCCGCCTCGACGAGCGCCCGGTGCCCGTCGAGGGGGACGCGGGCGGCCAGCGCGCCCACCCGGGTCTCGATGCGCCTGGCCATCGCCTCCGGGGCGCAGTCCGCGCCCAGTCCCGCGCGCCGGGACGCCGGGACGTCCGCCGTGTGAACGCGCGCCAGGACCTCACCGAGGCGGCGCAGCCGCGTTTCGCCGAGCTCGGCCGCTCCGTCGTCGGGGACGAGGTCCAGGAGCATCCACGACCGCTCCCCCTCACCCCGGGCTCGCCGCCACCCCCTGAGACCGGCGACGGGAACACCCGCCCGGGCGAGAACCCCGTGCGCCAGGACCTCGCGTTCGAGGACGGCCCCGAAGTCGACCGTCCCGTCGTAGGCCGTCGGGGTGACCTCCCGCAGCGGCACCCTGAGCACGAACCGCCGTTCGCCGCCCGCCTCGACGAGCAGCGCGGCGTAGTCGGCGCCCCGGCGCCAGGGCGAGATCACACACCCCGGCGGCAGCCGGTCGGCCAGCTGCCGGGCCATCCGCCCGGCGAGCCGTTCCTCGTCGGGAATCTCCAGACCGCGCAACACGACATCCCCCCTGTCCCCGTTCCCCGCCCGATTGTAAGAATCGGCTCGGTGGGTCGCCTCGGGAAAGGACCGTCACGTGCCCCGTGATCGGATCGCCGTGCTCGGCGAGTGTGTCGCCGACGCCTTCGTCACCGGTACGGCGCCGGGAGGCGGGCTCGCCCTGCGGGTCCTGCCCGGCGGCGGTCCCGCCAACACCGCCGTGGCCCTGGCCCGTCTCGGCACGCCCGTCCGCTTCCTCGGGCGGATCTCCCGTGATCCCTTCGGGGAGCTGTTCCGCGCCCACCTGGACGCCTCCGGCGTCGATCTGACCGGCTGTGTGAGCGCGCAGGAGCCCAGCGTCCTGGCCGTCGCCACCCTGGACGAGGCGGGACGGGCGGCCTACTCCTTCCACGCCGAGGGAGCGGCCGACTGGCGGTGGAGTGCGGCGGAGCTGACCGGCGAGCGGGTCGGCGACGCCGTCTGCCTGCACACCGGCTCCCTCGCCCTGGTCCACGACCCCGGAGCGGGGCGGATCGAGGAGCTGCTCGCGCGGGCCGCCGCCGGGGCGACCGTCTCGATCGACCCCAACGTACGCCCCGGCGTCGTCCCCCTTGAGCGCTACCGGGAGGCGATGCCCCGCTGGTGCGCGCTGGCCGACGTCGTCAAGCTGAGCCTCGACGACCTGGAGCTGATCCGCCCCGGTGAGACGGCCGAGCGCGCCTGCGACGCCTGGCACGCCGCGGGTGCCCGGCTGGTCGTGGTGACCCTCGGCCCCGGGGGCGCGCTCGTCTCCCTGGACGGCCTGCGCGTGAGGGTGCCCGCGCCCGCCGTACGGGTCGTGGACACCGTCGGGGCCGGTGACTCCTTCACCGCCGCGTTCCTGCACCGGCTGCGCGCGGACGGCCTGCTCGGCGGGCGGCTCGACGCCCTCGACCTGGACGCGGCCGGGCGGGCGGCGGCCTTCGCGGCCGGGGCCGCCGCCCGTACCTGCTCGGTTCCCGGAGCCGACCCTCCGTGGGCCGGCGACCTGTGAGCCCCGCTAGCTCCTCGGTCCCGTGGAGAGGGCCTCGGCCCGTTCGCGCCCGCCCGGCAGCAGGCGGGCGAACCACTCCGAACGGCTGGCGATCAGCGGCCCGAACAGCGCGAGGATGAGCACGTACCCGGCGATGAACGGCGCGAGCCTGCCGTCGAGCCCGGCGGCCACGGCCATGGTCGCCAGGACCAGGGCGAACTCCCCTCGGGAGAGCACGGTCAGTGAGATGTTCACCGCCTGTGTCGCGCCGAAGGAGTTCATCCGGGCGGCCAGTGCCCCCGCCGCCACGTTGAACACCAGGGTGAGCACGACCGCGATGGCGACGGGCCAGGCGACGGAGAGCATGTCCCCGGGCTCGATGGACAGGCCGAACGCGAAGAAGAACAGGGCCGCGAAGGCGTCCCTGAGCGGATGGACGAGCTGGCGGATGCGCGGCGCGGCCTTGGTCGAGCTGAGGATCAGGCCGATCATGAAGGCCCCGATGGCGTCGGAGACGCCGAGTTCCTCCGCGACACCCGCGGTGAGGATCGCCAGTCCGGTGAACATCACCACGAGCAGCTCGTCGTCCTTGGTGGTCACGAGCCTGTCGACCAACCGGGTGCCCCACCTGGCCAGCGCGGTCAGCGCGATCAGGAAGGCGAAGGCCTTGCCGAAGGAGAGCGCGGCGGCGGCGAAGGAGTCGGCACCGCTGAGCACCGGCTGCAACACCGCCAGGTAGAGGGCGAGGAAGATGTCCTCGACCACGATGATTCCCAGGATGAGGCGGCTCTCCGGGTTGCCGATCCGCCCGAGGTCGACGAGCAGTTTGGTCGCGATGGCCGAGGAGGAGATCCCGACCACCCCGGCCAGGACCAGCGCCTCCCTCGTCCCCCAGCCGAGGGCGAACCCGAAGATCAGGCCTCCCCCGACGTTGAGCAGGATGTAGACGGTCCCGGCGAGCACCAGCCTGCTGCCGCCCGCGATGAGACTGTCGAGGGAGAACTCCAGGCCGAGGTAGAACAGTAGGAAGATCAGGCCGAGCGTGGCGATGACCTTCAGGTCGGCCGGGTTCTCCACGAGGGCGAGCCCGGGGGTGTGCGGCCCGAAGATGATGCCCGCGAGCATGAACAGGGGGATCGTCGGCAGCCCGATCCGGCCGCCGAGCCTGGCGATGATCCCGGCGGCGAGGAAGGAGCCGCCGAGGGCGATGAGAGCGTCACCCAGTGCCACGGTGGCCTCCTTCCGGCCTGATTCCGGGCATGGTGAAAGCGCATTCGTAGAACATGAAAAAACCTCCGTCGGACGATCTCGATCTGGTGCGTCAGAGATCGCCGGACGGAGGCGCCCGGGGTTCGGACGGGCCGTGTACGGCCCGCGTGACGACGGTGACGGGCGGCCGGGGGCGCAGCCACACCACCCGTGCCGGACCGGCGTGCCGGATCGTGGGCGGAGGCAGGCCGTGCCCCGCCTTGTACGGCGAGGCCGGGGGCAGGATCGCGCCGCTCGCCAGGGCCACGGCGACGCCGGGTTCGTGGCGTAGCCCGTGGTGCGCCTGGAGCGGCGCGTGGATGACGGTGAGCAGAACGAACAGAAGGGAGGCGACCGTACCGACGACCCTCTTCTGCAAACCGGACCCTAACCCTGAGGCGAATTGTCCGTTATTTTATCATCTGTCACCGTTGTTTCCCGGGCCGGGCGCCACGACATCAGATACGCCCGCTGCCAGAGGATTTCGAGCGGCCCCCGCTCGAAGCGGCGCAGCCACAGCGTGGCCAGCGTCATGAACACCGCGCAGATGGCCGCCCAGGCGGCGACCGTCCACCACGGCCGCAGTCCCTCGAACCGCGTGGCCAGGCCGAGCCCCCAGCCGTAGCAGAGCACCGCCCCCGCCAGGTTCTGGAAGACGTAACAGCTCAGCGCCGTCCTGCCGACGGCCGTCAGCCCCCGGCGCATCCGGCCCTGGACGTCCCCCGCCCTGAGCGCGACCGTCGTCACCAGCCCCAGCAGGCCGAGCGCGACCAGCGGCGGCAGCAGGTAGCGGTCGACCAGGAACCAGCCCTCTCCGGAGAAGGCCGTCAGCAGGTTCAGCGGCGCGCCGACGCCGAGCCCGAGGACCATCAGCCTGCGCCGCAGGACGGCGCCGCGTTCCGAGTCCTCGAAGACCCCCGCCCGCACCAGGCGGGAGCCGAGCAGGAACAGCACGACGCCCAGCGGGACGATGAACACGGCCTCGAAGCGGTAGGTGCCCATGTTGACGATCCTGGCGGTGACCTGGTCGAGGTAGCCGCCCTCGGCGAACCGTCTCGACGGCGCGGCCCCCGAGGAAAGATCGGCGACGCCGTACAGGAGGGCGAGGGTGATCAGGCCGATCACGGCGGCGAACACCGTCCCCGTCACGATCATCCAGGCCCTGACCACCCGGTCGCTCCTGCCGATGAGGAAGGCCACCAGGACCGAGACCACGGCGTAGCCCATGAGCACGTCGAACTCGAAGATCAGCACGTAGTGGAGCAGTCCCTCGACGAACAGCAGCGCCGCCCGCCACAGGTACCGGCCGGGCCAGGTGACGCCACGCCGTACGGCCGAGCGGTACTGCAGCTCCATGCCCACCCCGAACAGCAGGCTGAGCAGGGCCAGGAACTTGCCGTTGGCCAGGAAGTGCAGGAAGGTCTCGGCCGCCCCGCTCCCGGAGAGGGCGTCCATGACCCCGGCCGGCCCCAGGGGGTCGGTGAAGATCCAGATGTTGGTGCCGAGCGTGCCCATGATGGCGATGCCCCTGAGCACGTCGAGCACGTCGATGCGTCGCGTCGTCACCCTTCAACGATCGCCGTCCCCGGCCCGCGGGACATCGTCGCGCGGACCCATCCGTCGGCTACATCGATCTATGTAGCCTCTCCCCCGCTGGGGCGATCTCTAGACCGACAAATCCGGATATGTCGCCTTCAGAGGTGTTCGGCGAGGAACTCCGCCGTGGCCTCGACCGCCCGGGTGACGCAGGGCTCGACGTCGTAGAGGTCGGTGTGCCGCCGGGCGTCCACCCAGACGAGCCGCTTGGGCCCCTCCATCCGCCGGTAGACCTCCTCGGCGCCCTCCGGGGAGCTCATCCGGTCGATCACCCCGTGCACGACCAGGCCCGGCGTCGGGGCCAGGAAGTCGGCGCCGGTCATGTCGTCCACGGTGAGCAGCTCACCCAGGGAGGCCCTGGTGACCCGGTTGCGCCAGTGCGGGCAGGCGCCCCGCCCCGTGCCGTAGTAGTCGAACGGCTCCGGCCCCGGCATGGCCGCCTCGCCCTCCTGCGCCACGGCGGGCAGGTACTCCACCTCCCCGCCCCGGTCCTGACGCTCCATGACCTCGGCGTGGCGGGCCAGCGCCTCCCGGTAGCCCGCCCCCATCGTGGCGCGCGTGCCGTACGGATTGCCGTAGGACCCCGCGATGCCCGCGAAGGCCCCGACCCGGGGGTCGAGGGCGGCGAACCTGAGCGCGTAGCCCGCGCCGAGGCAGATCCCGACCGCTCCGATCCGGCCGCCGTCCGCCTCGGGACGCGAGCGCAGCAGCGAGACCGCGGCCCGCAGGTCACGCAGCTTGCCCTGCGGATCCTCGTGCCCGCGCGGCGTGCCGCCCGACTCGCCCCAGTTGCGGTGGTCGAAGGCCAGCGTCACGTAGCCGGCCCCGGTCAGCGCCTCGGCGTAGCGGCCGGCGACCTGGCCGCGTGTCCCGGTGAACGGCCCGGTCAGCACCAGCGCCGGACACGGCCCCGGCCCCTCGGGCACGCGCAGGTCACCGACGAGTGTGATCCCGTCGGCCTCGAACTCAACCCTCTCGCTCATGCCCCCAGACTGTACGGCTCCGCGAACGTCCCCGGCCCTCGGCCGTACGCGCCGAGAGCCGGGGACGACGGCTAGGAGTCGAACCCGAGACCCATCTTGTCCAGGGTGCGCAGCCAGAGGTTGCGACGGCCCTGGTGGAGGTCGGCCTGGGCGATCGACCAGCGGGTCATCTGGATCCCGGCGGAGCGGACCGGCTCCGGCGGGAACGGCAGCGGCTTCTCCCTGACCATCCGCAGCTCGGTCCGCTCGGTCGATTCGCCGCCGAGCAGGTCGAGCATGACGTTCGCCCCGAACCTGGTCGCGCCGACCCCCATGCCGGTGTATCCGGCGGCGTAGGCCAGGCGTCCGCCGTGCGCGGTTCCGTAGAAGGCGCTGAAACGGCTGCAGGTGTCGATGACGCCGCCCCACCGGTGGGTGAAGCGCAGCCCCGACAGCTGCGGGAAGGTCGTGAAGAAGTGCTCGGCCAGTTTGACGAAGGTCTCGTCGCGCTGTTCGTACTCCGGCTTGATCCTCCCGCCGTTGTAGTAGACCGCGTCGTAGCCGCCCCAGAGGATGCGGTTGTCCGAGGTCAGCCGGTAGTAGTGGAACTGGTTGGCCGAGTCTCCGACGCCCTGCCGGTTGTGCCAGCCGACCGAGGCCAGCTGCTCCTCCGACAGGGGCTCGGTCATCAGCGCGTAGTCGTAGACCGGCACCAGGAAGTGCTTCAGCCTGCGCAGCAGCGGCTGGAACACCCCGGTGCCGAGCGCCACCTTCTCGGCCCTGACCGTGCCGTGCGGGGTGAGCAGCTCCATGTGCGTCCCGGTGTCCCGCATGTGCCTGACCGGCGTGCGCTCGTGGACGCGCACGCCCAGTGAGAGACAGGCCTGCCTGAGGCCCCAGGCCAGCCGGGCGGGGTCGAGCATGGCGCAGCCGTCACGCTCCCAGTGGCCTCCCACGTAGGTGGGCGAGTTCACCTCCGCCCTGACCTGGTCCTGGTCGAGGACGTCGAAACGGACACCCAGCTCCCTGGCGACCTCGACGCTCTGGTGCATCTCCGCGAGCTGCCACGGCTCGGTGGCCACGTGCAGCTCCCCGGTCCGCTCGTAGCCGCAGTCGATGCCGTACCTGGCGACCGTCTCGCCGAGCTCGTCGAGGTTGGTCAGTCCCATGTGTTCGAGGAGGGCGATCTCCTCCGGCCAGCGCTCAAGGCCGTTGGCGATGCCGTGGGTGAGCGTCGCCATGGCGAATCCGCCGTTACGGCCGGACGCCGCCCAGCCGATCTTCTTTCCCTCCAGCAGGACGACGTCCAGCGACGGGTCCCGCTCCTTGGCCATCAGGGCCGTCCACAGCCCCGAGAAGCCACCGCCGACCACCGCGAGCCCGGCGGTCGTGTTTCCGAAGAGCCGCGGCAGCGGCTCGGGTTTCGCCGGACTGTCGAGCCAGTACGGCTTGCGCTCCGCGTCAGCAAGAGCCTTCAGCGGATCCACAAATCTCACTTCCCTACGGTGAGTCAAAGAGTCTTTGTGTGTGTCGCGGGGCCTTGGGGGCCACGCGCGGGTTCCCCCCGCCTGAGTCCGATCTCGCCTCCCTGTTCTCTGTCGAGGATCCTGATGCGCCTGAGCCCGTGCCACCGGCGGCGGCACGGGCTCAGGCGACGGTCAAGTGCGGCGGCGGGCGGTCACCGTGTTGACCACGGCGATCACGACGCCTACCGCGAATATAAGCGTTCCCAGGATGTTGACCTGCGGCGGGATGCCGATCCTGGTGGCCCCCCAGATCCACAGCGGGAAGGTCTCCATGGCCCCGCTGGTGAACTGGGTGATCACGAAGTCGTCGATGGACAGCGCGAAGGCCAGCAGCGCGCCGGAGACGACGCCGGGCAGGATCATCGGGAACGTCACCCGCCAGAAGGTGGTCCAGGTGGAGGCGCCCAGGTCCCTGGCCGCCTCCTCGACCGACCTGTCGAGCCCGATCACCCTGGCCCGCACGGTGATGGCCACGAACGACAGCGAGAACAGCACGTGCGCCACGACCACGGTCCAGAACCCGGTGTCCACCCCGGCACTGACGAACAGCGACAGCAGCGAGGCGCCCATGACGAGCTCGGGTGAGGCGATCGCGGCGAACAGCACCAGGTTGGTCGCGCCCTGCCCGCGGAAACGGTGACGGCCGAGCGCCAGCCCCATGAGGGTGCCGATCACCGTGGTGATCAGCGTGGCGAGCAGGGCCACCTGCAGTGAGTTGCCCACGGCCCCGATCAGCTCGGGGTAGTCGCCCAGCCTGCCCCACCACCTGAGCGTGAAGCCCTGCCAGGTGACGTTCGACTTGCTCGCGGTGTCGTTGAACCCGAAGACGATCATGACCACGATCGGCAGGAACAGCCAGGCGATGACCAGCCAGACGTAGCCCCACAGCAGCCGCTCGCCGAACCTGACCCTGGGTCTGGTGATCTCCGGTGCGCTCATCGGGCCGCCGCCTCCAGCACGTTCTCGGTGCCCAGCGCCCTGGCGTAGGCGAAGATGCCGACCAGCATCACCGCCATCAGCGTGAACGACAGCGCCGCCGCGGTCGGATAGTCGGCGTTGACGAGATACTCGGTCTGGATGATGTTGCCGATCATCGTGTTGGCCGGGCCGCCGAGGATCCCGGCGTTGACGTAGTCGGCGGTCATCGGGACGAACGTCATCAGCACCCCGGCGAAGACCCCGGGCAGCGAGAGCGGCAGCACGACCTTCGTGAAGGCCTGGCTCCTGGCCGCGTAGAGGTCCTGGGCCGCCTCGACCACCCGGGGGTCGATCCGTTCGAGCGCCACGTAGATCGGCAGGATCATGAACGGCAGGTAGTTGTAGACCAGGCCGCCGATCACCGCGACCGTGGTCTGCAGGACGTGGAAGTCCTGGGCCACCAGGCCCATCGCCTTCAACGGCGACAGCAGCAGGCCGTCGTCGGCCAGCAGGAACTTCCACGAGACCGTGCGCAGCACGAACGACACGAAGAACGGCAGCAGCACCAGCAGCAGGTAGGTGGACTTGCGGGAACCGCCCCTGAAGGCGATCCAGTACGCCACCGGATAGGCCATCGCGATGGAGACGGCCGTGCCCACGAGGCCGTACCCGACCGAGCGCAGGAACTGCGTCTGGTAGCGCGTCAGGGCGTCGCCGTACACGGAGAAGTCGAAGGTCTGCACGAAGCCGTTCAGGATGTCGCCCTCCTGGGTGGAGACCGAGGCCATGAAGACCATCGGCACCACCAGGAAGATCAGTAACCACAGGCCGCCCGGCAGGATGAGCAGGTAGGGGGTGAGGCGCTTCACCGGGGCTCTCCGTCAGCCCTGGGTGATCGGCTGGAAGATGGACTCGAAGGTCTTCTCCTTGGCCCCGTCGAGGGTCACGTAGGAACGCAGCCTGGCCATGTCGGCGTCCGAGGGGTAGATCATCGGGCTGTTCGCCAGCTGTTCGAGCGCCGCCTTGTCCTCACCGGACTGCTTGGCCGCGTCGGCGAGGACCAGGTCCTTGGTCGCCGGGACCGGCGTGATGTAGTTGATGGCCTCGACCAGGGTCGTCGCGATCTTGGGCTGGTAGACGTAGTCCATGTACGTCAGCGCGTCCACCGGGTTCTGCGCGGTCCTGGGGATGCACATGTTGTCGGTCCAGATCGTGCCGCCCTCCTGGGGGACCACGAACTTGAGGTCCTTGCCCTCGGCGACCTGCTGGAAGATGTCGCCCGACCAGGCCATGGTGATCCACACGTCGCCCCTGGCGAGCGCGTCCACGTAGTCGTTCTCGTAGTACTTGCGCACCAGCCCCGCGTCGCGCTGCGCCTGGAGCCGCTCGGCCGCCTTGCGCCAGTCGGCCTCCGTCGAGGTGTCGGGGTCGATGCCCAGGGAGAACAGCCCGACGTTGGCGATCTCCTCGCTGTCGGTCATCATGCCGACCTTGCCCTTGTACTTGGGGTTCCAGAGGTCCTCGACGCTCTTGACCTCGTCGACGTACTTGGGGTTGTAGGCGATGCCGGTCAGCCCGACCGTCCACGGGATCGTGTGGGCGTTGCCCGGGTCCCACGTCGGGTTCTTGACCTTCTGCGCGGCGTTGGCGGCGAAGTTGGGCAGCTTGGAGTGGTCCAGCGGGGCCAGGTAGTCGAGCTGGATGGCCCGGCCGAGGTGGATGCCGTTGGTCAGCACCATCAGGTCGTGGCCGATGTCGTTGCCCGCGGCGAGCAGCGGCTGGATCTTGCCG
This sequence comes from Streptosporangium sp. NPDC020072, assembly GCF_040631445.1. Taxonomy (NCBI): domain Bacteria; kingdom Bacillati; phylum Actinomycetota; class Actinomycetes; order Streptosporangiales; family Streptosporangiaceae; genus Streptosporangium; species Streptosporangium sp. NPDC020072. Next base: position 41,831 of record NZ_JBEYAB010000002.1, read on the forward strand.
AAGAAGGACGGGATCTCCTGGATGACCTCCTTGTAGGAGACCTTGATCCCGGTGTCGGCGGTGAACATCTCCAGCGACGGGTACCTCTTGCCGTCCTTGTCGATGTACAGCGGCCAGTTGGCGAACCGCATCGTCCCGTTGCGCTTCTTACCGGTCCAGAAGTCGGCGACCGCGTCCTTCTTCGGCGTGGTCACGGGCTTCTTGCCCTGGATGCCGCAACCGGCCAGGGCGAGCCCGGCGGCCGAGAGCCCGGCCAGACGCAGGGCGTCGCGGCGGGTGACCGAGCGGTTTTGCGTCAGGCCCCGCAGCAGGGCGGGGTTGGAGCGGGGGTCCATGGCTGTGGTCAACGTCAACTTCCGATCACGTACGAGTGGCGTGCCTGCCACGACAACCAGACGGCCTCGCCACGCTCGGCCGTGCTCGTGCTGTCGAGCGCGTTCTGCTGGAAGACGGTGATCTCGGCGCCGTCGGCGAGGCGCACCGTGTAGCTGTTGTAGAGCCCCAGGTAGACGACCTCGGAGACGGTGCCGCGCACCGCGCTGAGGTCGCCCTCCGGCTCCCCGGCGGAGATCGTGATCTTCTCCGGGCGCACGGTGACCGCGACGCGGTCCCCCGTGACGTGGGCGTCCCCCTCGACCAGGACGCGCCCTCCGTGTCCCGCCCGCAGGACGGCCCGCCCGGCGCCCGTCTCCTCGACGACGCCGTCGAGGAGGTTGGAGGTGCCGATGAAGCCCGCGACGAACGCGGTGGCCGGACGCTCGTAGATCTCGCGGGGCGGGGCGAGCTGCTCGACCAGGCCGTCGTTCATGACGGCGATGCGGTCGCTCATGGTGAGCGCCTCGCTCTGGTCGTGGGTGACGTAGACGAAGGTGATGCCGACCTCGCGCTGGATGCGCTTGAGCTCGATCTGCATGGCCTGGCGGAGCTTGAGGTCCAGGGCGCCGAGCGGCTCGTCGAGCAGGAGCGCGCGGGGGTTGTTGACCAGGGCGCGGGCCAGGGCGACGCGCTGCTGCTGGCCGCCGGACATCTCCCTGGGGCGGCGCTTCTCCCGCCCGGTGAGGTCGACGATCTCCAGCATCTCCCCGACGCGCCGTTTGATCTCGGCCTCGGCGACCTTCCTGCGCCGCAGGCCGAAGGCGACGTTCTCCCAGACGTTCATGTGCGGGAACAGCGCGTAGGACTGGAAGACCATGTTCACGTCGCGCCTGTTCGGCGGGACCCCGGTGACGTCCTGGCCGTGCAGCCTGACCGTGCCGCGCGAGGGGTCCTCGAACCCGGCGATCATCCGCATGGTCGTCGTCTTGCCGCAGCCCGAGGGCCCCAGGAGGGAGAAGAACTCGCCTCCGGCGATGCTCAGTGTGACCCCTTTGACCGCCTGGACGACCTCACCCTGGGCGAGGTACTCCTTGACGACTCCGGAGAGCTCGATGGCGGGCACCTGGGGGGAGGAGGGGACGGCCGCAACCGCCCCCTCCTCTTCTGAGCCCGCCTGGATTTCGGTCATACCAGGCTTAATCTCTCTGTCTGCGGCTACTCGCCGATGTAGTGCATGACGTGCTTTACGCGAAGGTAGTCGTGAAGGCCGAAAACCGACAGGTCCTTACCGTATCCGGAGTGCTTGAACCCTCCGTGCGGCATCTCCGAGACGAACGGGATGTGGGTGTTGACCCACACGACGCCGAAGTCCAGCCTCCTGGAGACCCGCATCGCCCGGCCGTGGTCGGAGGTCCAGACCGAGCTGGACAGGCCGTACCTGACACCGTTGGCCTTGGCGACCGCGTCGGCCTCGTCGGAGAAGGTCTGCACCGTGATGACCGGGCCGAAGACCTCGTTCTGCACCATCTCGTCGTCCTGGCGCAGGCCGTCGACGACGGTCGGGGCGAAGAAGTAGCCCCGCTCGCCGACCCGCTCGCCGCCGGTCAGCACCTTGGCGTGCCCGGGGACGCGCTCAAGGAAGCCCGCGACCCGCTCCAGCTGGGCGGCGTTGTTGAGCGGGCCGTACAGGGCGTCCTCGACGGACAGGTCACCGGTGACGGTCGCGGCCGCGGCCTCGGTGAGCGCGGCGACGAAGGCGTCGTGGACGTCCTCCTGGACCAGCACCCGGCAGGCCGCGGTGCAGTCCTGACCCGCGTTGTACAGCCCGGCGGTCGCGATGGACTCGGCGGCCGCCTTGAGGTCCTTGACGTCGTCGAAGACCACCACGGGGGCCTTGCCGCCCAGTTCGAGGTGGACGCGCTTGAGGTCGTCGGCCGCCGACCTGGCCACGGCCATGCCCGCGCCGACGGAGCCGGTGATCGCGACCATCTGGGCCGACGGGTGGCCGACGACCAGCGCGCCGGTCTCGCGGTCGCCGACGACGACGTTGAAGACGCCCTTCGGCAGGATCTCACCGATGATCTCGGCGAGCTTGACGGTGGAGACCGGGGTGGTGTCGGAGGGCTTGAGCACCACGGTGTTACCCGCGGCGAGCGCGGGGGCGATCTTCCACACCGCCATCATCAGCGGGTAGTTCCACGGCGTGACCTGGCCGACGACGCCGATCGGCTCGTGCCTGATCACGGAGGTGTGGTCGGCGAGGAACTCACCCGACGTCGGCCCCTCAAGCGTGCGCGCGGCGCCCGCGAAGAACCGGAAGTGGTCGGCGGCCACCGGGGTCTCGTCCTCGGCCATGCGGGCGAGCGGCTTGCCGGTGTTGCGGCACTCGGCCTCGTTCAGCTCATCCGCCCTGGCCTCGATCGCGTCGGCGACCTTCAGCAGCAGACCGGCGCGCTCACCCGGGGTGGTCTGGCTCCACGACTCGAAGGCGGCGGTTGCGGCGGCGTAGGCGGCGTCGACGTCCTCGGCTCCGGAGACCGGGGCCTGAAGGTAGGCTTCCCCGGTGCAGGGGTCGATGACGTCGGAGAACCTGCCGCTTCTGGCGTCCACGAGCTCACCGTCGACGTAGTTGCGCAGCCGGGCGGATTCACGGTTCTCAACCGGGGTGGTCACCGTTGACCTCCTAGTTCTTTCGAGCTGAGTCGTCGAGACTCTTACAGAGGAGAAGACCCTCGACAAGGGATTTCGTTGTTAAGATATCAAATTGCTACGAAATCGCTTGACAGAGACGCAATAACTGACACGATGTCGCACCAGAGCCGCGAGAACACCGGCGACACACACGCATCAGGACGTCTCAGGGAGCGCGCATGACGACCCCGTCCAAGGCACGCCGCGAGAACGACGCCAGACCCGGCACCGTCGTCCTCGACGAGATCTCAAAGAAGATCATCGAGCAGTTACAGGCGGACGGGCGCAAGCCGTACGCGGCGATCGGCAAGGCGGTCGGCCTGTCCGAGGCCGCGGTGCGCCAGCGGGTCCAGCGCCTGATCGACGGCGGTGTCATGCAGATCGTCGCGGTCACCGACCCGCTGACCCTCGGCTTCTCCCGCCAGGCCCTGATCGGCATCAAGTGCGAGGGCGACCTGGAGGCGGTGGCCCAGGAGTTGTCCCTCATCGCCGAACTCGACTACGTCGTGCTGACCGCGGGCGCGATGGACATCATGGTCGAGGCGGTCTGCGAGAGCGACCAGCACCTGCTGGAGATCCTGGGCAAGATCCGCGCCATTCCCGCGGTCCGCGGCACGGAGACGTTCGTCTTCCTCAAACTCCACAAACAGACCTACTCCTGGGGCACCCGCTGACCCCTTGGAGCGTTTCTCGGGAAGCCCACTACCCTCCTGGGACATTCCTTGGGGGACCCACCGGCCTCCTGGGGCGGCACGCTTTCTGTTAACTTTATTTCCTAATTGCTAGCGTTTCCCCCGCGACCACACGCGCGCCTCAGCGACGGAAACGGGTGATCACGAAAGTGGTACCAGGCATGCGGCTCTCCAAGGTGTTCTTCAGATACTCGCGACGCGGTCCGTGGGTGCTGCAGGACATCGACCTCACGCTACGGCCCGGCTCCGTCATCGAGGTCACCGGCAAGAACGGGGCCGGCAAGTCCACCCTGCTGCGCCTGCTGGCCGGGATCGTCCCGCCCTCCAAGGGCACCGTCGCCCAACGGCCCCGCGTCGTCGGCTACGCCCCCGACGTCTTCCCCATCGGCCAGCCGTTCACCGTCACCGCCTACCTGACCCACATGGCCGAGATCCGGGGGGTCTCCCCCGACGCCATAGGACGCCTCGCCGACCGGCTTGAGGCGACCCACCTGCTCGAACAGCCGCTCGGCGACCTGTCGAAGGGCAGCGCCCAGAAGATCGGGCTCATCCAGTCGCTGCTGGACCCGCCGGACCTGCTCATCCTGGACGAGCCCTTCGCCGGGCTCGACGCGCACACCCGGGGCGAACTGCCCGCCATGATCGGCGAGATCGCCGCCAACGGCGGGACGGTCGTGGTGAGCGACCACCAGAACCAGCTGGAGAACTTCCCCGGCGCCGACCACTGGCTGGTCGCGGGCGGTACGGTGACCACCCAGGCGGGAGAGCGCCCCAAGCAGGTCGTGATCGAGGTGCTCGTCGACGCCGCGGAGGCCGACGAGGTCGAGCAGAAGCTCCACGCCGACGGCTACACGACCAGGCGGGCCCTGTGACCCCCTCCGCGTCACGCCTTCCCGGCGTCAGGCAGATCACTCCCTACGGCGCCCTCCCCCATCCGAAGGCGGCCACAACGCCCAGGAAGGCCAGATGATCCCCCTCGTCCGTTTCAAGCTGGCCGCCTACACCCGGTCGCACCGCCTGCTCCAGCCGGTGATCGCCCTGTTCGCGATGCTGGCGATCTTCTACTCGTCGCCGGGACCCGCCCTTGAGGGCTACAGCGACTCGGCCGCGCTGCTCATCGTCGTCTTCGCCTGGGCCGCCAGGAGCCTGCTCGACACCGAACCGCCGACCCAGCGGCTGATCTCGATGACGGCGGCGGGAAACCCCGGCCGGGAGGTCACCTCTGGCCTGGTCGCCGCCTTCGCCGTCAACCTCGGCCTGGCGGCGGTCGCGATCGTGGCCCCCCTGATCATCCGCTTCGGCGTCCTGCCCGCGCCGGGCGACCTGGCGCGCGGCGTCGGGCTCCACCTGCTTGGGGTGTGCGTCGGCACCGCGCTCGGCGCGCTCGCCAGCGCCCCGATCCTGCCCTCCCCCGCCACCTCCCTGGTGGCCCTGTTCGGCGGCTACACGGCCATGCTGCTGCTCAGCCTCACCCCGATCGGGTCCTTCCTGGTGCCGATCATGCCGTGGATGCGGGCGACCAACTCGGGCAGGCTCGACGAGGTCCTGCTCCCGATAGCCACCGCGACGCTCCTGTGGTCCGCGGCGGGCGTGCTGGCCTACCTCAGACTGCGCCGCTCCCGCCCCTGACGGACGCCGCCCTGGCCCGTGTCAAGGCGTGACGGCGAGGACCGGGTGCGGCGGGGGGCGCCGGGTGCGGGGACGGGTCGGTACGGCGGGCGGCGGCCGGGGGGCCGGCCGTAGGGCCTGGGGGTTGCCCGGGCTGTTCGGGGCTATTCGGCGGCGGCGAGCTGGCCGCAGGCACCGTCGATCTCGCGGCCCCTGGTGTCGCGGACCGTCACCGGGACGCCGTGGAACTCCAGGCGGCGGACGAAGGCCTGCTCGTCCTCCGGGCGGGAGGCGGTCCACTTCGAGCCCGGGGTGGGGTTGAGCGGGATCAGGTTGACGTGCACGAGCTTGTTCCTGACCAGCTTGCCGAGCAGGTCGGCCCGCCACTCCTGGTCGTTGATGTCCTTGATCAGGGCGTACTCGATCGAGACCCGGCGCTTGGTCCTGGCCGCGTACTTCCAGGCGGCGTCGAGGACCTCGGCCACCTTCCAGCGGGTGTTGATCGGCACCAGGGTGTCGCGCAGTTCGTCGTCCGGGGCGTGCAGCGACAGCGCCAGCGTCACCGGCAGCCCCTCCTCGGCGAGCTTGCCGATCGCCGGGACCAGGCCGACGGTCGAGACCGTGACCCCGCGCGCCGAGATGCCCAGCCCCGAGGGGGCGGGCTCGACCAGCCTGCGCACGGCCCCGATCACGGCCTTGTAGTTGGCCAGCGGCTCGCCCATGCCCATGAAGACGACGTTGCTGATCCGGCCCGGCCCTCCCGGGACCTCGCCGGAGGCGAGAGCCCTGGCTCCCGCGACCACCTGCTCGACGATCTCGGCGGTGGACATGTTGCGGGTCAGGCCCGCCTGGCCCGTCGCGCAGAACGGGCAGTTCATCCCGCAGCCCGCCTGAGAGGAGACACAGATGGTCGTCCGGTCCGGGTAGCGCATCAGGACGGACTCGACCAGCGCGCCGTCGAACAGCCGCCACAGCGTCTTACGGGTCGTGCCCCTGTCGGTCGTCAGCTCCCTGACCGACGTCAGCAGCTTCGGGAACAGCGCGGTGGCGAGCTTCTCCCTGGCCGCGGCGGGCAGGTCCGTCATGAGGGCCGGGTCGCCGTTGAGCTTCTCGAAGTAGTGCCGGGAGAGCTGGTCCGCGCGGAACGCCTTCTCACCGAGCTCCGTGACCGCGGCCTTGCGCTCGGCCATGGTCAGATCGGCCAGGTGACGGGCGGGCTTCGCCCTGCGGGGCGCCACGAAGGTGAGCTGGCCGGGGGCGGGAGTCCGGCTCTGGCTCTGGCTGGCAGTGGACACGGTGCAAAGCCTTCTCTCGACGGTTACGCGAATACTTCGGAAGCGGTGCTCGCCCCTGATCTAGAGTCCGGAGGTATGGCGACAATCCGCTCCACGGGCGAGCGGGGAGACGACGTCGAGGTCGTGTTCACCGACGTCAATCCCTACGGGAGCCGCACCCTGGTGGTCGAACGCGACGAGACCTCCTCGGTAGCTTACCTGCGCGGGCCTCACGGCACGGTTCACGGAGCGGTGTGGCTGGCCAACCACGGCCGCGCCCCCGAGGCCTTCGACCCGTCCCGTCCCGAATCCGGGCTTCCCCCGGTGGCGCCCAGGGCGAACACCGGGCACCCCGACGGCAGGGCACCGCTGGGCAGGTTGCGGGCGCTGTGGTTCGAGGAGGGCGACGGCGTCGCCCTGTACGAGAACGACGAGTTGCTGGCGGTCATTCCTGGCTGGGCCGACATGAGCCGCGGCATGCCGGGCTACTCCTTCGACGCCGTCGGAGAGTTCCCGTTCGCCTGGTCGCTTGAGGAGGCCCTGGAGGGGCTGGCCCCCAGACTGGCCAGGGCCCGCGCCTACTGGGACTGGCGGACGGGTGAGGGAGCCTGGGCGACGTTCCAGCAGTTCGTGATGGGCCACCTGGACAGGACGGTGGGCACGGCGGGCAGGTTCTGGGACGCCGGAGGCGACCGGCTGCCGACGGTCGGCATCACGGAACGGCCCCCCGAGGGTCAACGCGAGTACACCGTCCTGTCCACGGTCGGAATGAGCTGCCAGCCGATGCCGACCGTCGAGCAGTACGTCGAACGGCCCCAGGCCCGCACCAGGATCGAACTCGCCGTCGCCACCCCCGGCGACCCGCGTGAGGCCGCCAGGCTCTTCCTGTGGCTTGCCCAGTATCCCTGGCACTCGGTCACCTGGCTGGGACACGGCCACACCGCCAGGTGGTACCACCGCCCCGAGACGTTTCCGCTCGGCTCCCCCTACGGGGGCGTCATCATGCTGAGCGGCCTGCCCGGCCTGCCCGACCTGTCGGGTTTCGCCTTCGGCGGGGACGACGTCGAGTGGCTGTGGCTGGTCCCGATCACCGCCGAGGAGCTCGACCTGGTCGGCGAGGAGGGCCACCGGGCGCTCCTGCCCCGCCTCTCCTCGGCCCGGATCACCGGGACCTGAGGCTCACACCAGCAGCGTCAGCAGCGCCCAGATCGGGATCAACGCGGCCAGCAGCGAGTCGAGGCGGTCCATCAGGCCACCGTGACCGGGCAGGACGCTGCCCATGTCCTTGACGCCGAGGTCCCGCTTGATCACCGACTCGACGAGGTCTCCCAGCGTGGCGAAGGCGACCGCGACCGCGCCGATCAGCACGCCCTTCCACACGGCGTCGCCGAGCAGCCACGCGACCAGCCAGCCGCCGACGGCCATGCAGGCCAGTGCGGAGCCTGCCAGCCCCTCCCAGGTCTTCTTCGGGCTGATCCGCGGCGACATCTTGTGCCTGCCGAACAGGATGCCCGCGAAGTAGCCGCCGATGTCGCTGGCGGCCGTGGTCGCGACGAAGACGACCACCCGGTCCGGCCCCTGGTCATCGGCGAGCAGAAGCCCGACGAACCCGGCCAGCAACGACGGGTAGACGGTCACCAGCAGGGTCGCGGAGATGTCGCGGACGTAGCCCTCCGTGCCCTGGAACATCCGCCAGATCATCAGCACGAGCACGGTCATCGCGAAGGCGCCGACGAGCCACGCGGGCCCGTCCCTGCCGCCCCAGTAGGCGCCGCAGACCATGATGGCCATCCCGGCCAGAACCGGGACCACCGGGACGTTGATGTCCCTGGCAGCGAACGACTTGACGAGCTCCGTCACGCCGATGCCCACCGCCGCGATCACCACGGCGAGAAAGAGCCACTCGACGAAATAGAGGGAGGCGATGATGACCGCTCCCAGACCGGCACCCACCGCGATCGCGACGGGGAGATTCCGGCCGGTACGGCTACCGCCCGTCGCAGGTTCCACGAGGCCCTACTCTCATGCGAAAAATCCTTGTCCCGCGCGGAAGGCCGGGCGGGACAAGGATCACAGGCTCAGACTTCGAGCAGCTCGGCTTCCTTGTGCTTGAGCAGCTCGTCGATCTTGGCGACGTGCCTCTGGGTGAGGTCGTCGAGCTCCTTCTCGGCGCGACGCACCTCGTCCTCGCCCGCGTCGCCGTCCTTGACCATCTTGTCGAGGGTCTCCTTGGCGTGACGGCGGATGTTGCGGACGGACACCCGGGACTGCTCCGCCTTGGTGCGGGCGACCTTGATGTACTCCTTGCGGCGCTCCTCGGAGAGCTCGGGGAAGGCCACCCGGATGACCTGACCGTCGTTGCCCGGGTTGACGCCGAGGTCGGAGTTGCGGATCGCCTTCTCGATCGCCGCCATCGAGCCCTTGTCGAAGGGCTGGATCACGACCATACGGGCCTCGGGGACGTGGAACGAGGCCAGCTGCTGAATGGGCGTGAGGGCGCCGTAGTACTCAGCGCTGATCTTGTTGAACATCGACGGGGTGACCCGGCCCGTGCGGATGCCGGCGAAGTCGTCCTTCGCCACGGCCACGGCCTTCTCCATCTTTTCTTCGGCTTCGAAGAGAGTTTCGTCAATCACAGCGGCTCCTGCCTTCTCGGTCACTCACCATTCCACACCCGCTTCGCGGAACGCCGTACCATCCGGAGGGGTCCCTCCATATGGCCGGTGCCGCCTTCCGCTCCGCTCACCGCGGTCAGGCTCGCTCCCCGTCTTCCGGGTCACTCACCCGACTCACTCACTTCACGGGAGACTCCTACGTCGCCCACCGCTCCGCTCGCTCCGTCAGGCTCGTTC
>NZ_JBEYAB010000002.1:51354-677926 GCF_040631445.1 Streptosporangium sp. NPDC020072
GTACGTTCCCTACCTCCAGGTCACTCACCCGACTCACTCACTTCACGGGAGACTCCTACGTCGCCCACCGCTCCGCTCGCTCCGTCAGGCTCGTTCCCTACCTCCAGGTCACTCACCCGACTCACTCACTTCACGGGAGACTCCTACGTCGCCCACCGCTCCGCTCGCTCCGTCAGGCTCGTTCCCTATTTCCCTGCCGGGCTCACCAGCGTGCCGATCTTCTCACCGCGTACGGCCCGCAGGATGTTGCCCTCGCCCATGAGGTCGAAGACCACGATGGGCAGGCCGTTGTCCATGCAGAGGCTGATGGCGGTGGCGTCCATGACACCGAGACCGCGGGTCAGCACCTCACCATATTCGAGGTGGTCGAACCTGACGGCGTCGGGGTTCTTCCTGGGGTCGGCGTCGTAGACACCGTCCACCTGGGTTCCCTTGAGCAGTGCCTGGGCGCCGACCTCAAGCGCGCGCTGGGCGGCGCAGGTGTCGGTCGAGAAGAACGGCGAGCCGAGTCCGGCCCCGAAGATCACCACGCGCCCCTTCTCCAGGTGGCGGATGGCGCGACGGGGCAGGAAGGGCTCGGCGACCTGCTGCATGGTGATCGCCGTCTGAACGCGGGTGTCGATGCCGCGCTTCTCCAGGAAGTCCTGGAGGGCCAGGCAGTTGATGACCGTGCCGAGCATGCCCATGTAGTCGGCCCTGGCCCGGTCCATGCCGCGCTCGGACATCGCCGCACCGCGGAACATGTTGCCGCCGCCGACCACGACCGAGACCTGGACGCCCTCGCGGACCGCCTCGGCGATCGAGTCGGCCAGCTGCCCGACGACGCGGGGGTCGATGCCCAGCGGCTCGCCCCCGGCGAACGCCTCACCGGAGAGCTTCAACATGACGCGTTTCCAGCGAAGCGGGCCCGCGTACGACGAAACCGCCGACGTAGCGGGGTCTGATTTCTCCTGCACGGCGGCGGCCTCCTCGTTGTTCTAACGCTCTGGTGAGAGAAGCTGGGTCAAGCCTAAGCCTGGCCCACCTTGTAGCGGACGAAGGCCTGGACCTGAACGCCGTTCTCGGTGGCGAACTTGCCGACGGACTTCTTGTTGTCCTTGACGAAAGCCTGCTCAAGCAGGGTGAAGTCCTTGTACCAGCCGTTGATGCGGCCGTCGACGATCTTGCCGATGGCAGCCTCGGGCTTGCCCTCCTCGCGGGTCATCTCCTCGAAGAGCGCGCGCTCCTTCTCGATGACGTCCGCGGGGACCGCGGCGGAGTCGAGGTACTTCGGAGCCATCGCGGCGGCGTGCTGCGCGATGTCCTTGGCGACCTCGGCGTTGGCCGTGTCGAGCTGGACCAGCACGCCGACCGCCGGGGGCAGCTGCGGGTCGGTCTTGTGCATGTAGGCGCCGATGAAGCCGCCCTCAAGGACCGCGAACCTACGGATCTCGATCTTCTCGCCGAGCGCGGCGTTGGCCTCGTCCAGCTGCTCCTTGACGGACTTGCCACCGAGCTCGGAGTCGAGCAGGGCGGGCACGTCGGCCGGCTTGGTGGCCAGGATGTGCTCGACGACCTGGGCCGCGAGCTCCTGGAAGCGCTCGCCCTTGGCGACGAAGTCGGTCTCGCAGTTGAGCTCGAGCAGCGCGGCGGAGGAGTCGCCGTCCTGCTTGAGGGCGATCAGGCCGTTGGAGGCGGTGCGGGCCTCGCGCTTGCCGACGTCCTTGGCGCCCTTGAGACGCAGGAGCTCGACGGCGCGGTCGAAGTCGCCCTCGGACTCCTCAAGAGCCTTCTTGCAGTCCATCATGCCGGCGGCGGTCAGCTCACGAAGCCGCTTGACGTCGGCCATGTTCACGGAAGCCATTGTCTTCTTCCTCGTGGGAATCGTCGTGGATCGGGTGGGTGCCCCGCGCTGGCGCACCCACCCGTGAAAGAGCCTTGCGGGTCGTACGGCCGGGCCGTACGAGGTGGGCCTAGGCCTGCTTGTCGGCGTCCTCGGCGGCCGGGGCGGCGGCCTCGGCCTCAGCCTCGGTGGCCTCGGCGGTCTCGGTGACCTCAGCGGCCGGGGCGGCCTCGGTCGCGGCGGTGGCCTCGGCGCCCGCGAGCAGCTCCTGCTCCCACTCGGCCAGCGGCTCGGCGCCACCGGCGACGGCCGGCTTGTCGTCACCGCGGTTGGCGCCCGCGCGGGCCATGAGGCCGGCGGCGACGGCGTCGGCGACGACGCGGGTCAGCAGACCGACGGCGCGGATGGCGTCGTCGTTACCCGGGATGGGGTAGTCGACCTCGTCCGGGTCGCAGTTGGTGTCGAGGATCGCGACGACCGGGATGTTGAGCTTGCGGGCCTCGCTGATCCCGATGTGCTCCTTCTTGGTGTCCACGACCCACACCGCGCTGGGCACGCGGGACATGTCACGGATACCGCCGAGGGTGCGCTCCAGCTTCTCCTTCTCACGGCGGCGCATGAGGAGCTCCTTCTTGGTGAGCCCCGAGCCGGCGACGTTGTCGAAGTCGAGCTCCTCAAGCTCCTTCAGACGCTGGAGCCTCTTGTGCACGGTGGAGAAGTTGGTGAGCATGCCACCCAGCCAGCGCTGGTTGACGTACGGCATGCCGACGCGGGCGGCCTGCTCGGCGATGGCCTCCTGCGCCTGCTTCTTCGTGCCGATGAACATGATCGTGCCGCCGTGCGCGACGGTCTCCTTGACGAAGTCGTAGGCCCTGTCGATGTAGGACAGCGACTTCTGCAGGTCGATGATGTAGATGCCGTTGCGCTCGGTGAAGATGAAGCGCTTCATCTTCGGGTTCCAGCGACGGGTCTGGTGACCGAAGTGGACGCCGCTCTCAAGCAGCTGCCGCATGGTGACGACGGGGGTGGACATGTGATTGTCCTCCAGGTCGGAGCACCCATCTCTGGGCGCTGTTCTCGGTTGACGCGACGGTCCGCGACCGTCGCCCTGATGCTCCGAACCGCCTCCAGCCGGGTTCTCACCCGGACCGATGGATGTGGTTCCTGATGGGGCATGCGAAGTCGGCCCGTGAGACACAGGCCATCGAAAATTGTACCCTCAGCCGGGCATCCCGCTGACCTCGGCGCGTCGGCGGCCCCTCACGCGTCGCGGGGAAGGCCGTGCGGCCGCCGTACGGCCCTGGGGAAGAGGTTGACCTGCGCCTCGGCGACCCTGGCGTCCGCGGGGGCCTCGTCCCGGCTGCGCGCGGTGAGCCGGTAGGGGGCGAGCAGCTCGTCGATCCGCCGGTTGAGATCCCCCAGCTCCTCCGAGTCGACCAGCAGGATCGTGCGGGAGAACGCCGTCGCCTCAAGCCAGTGCCTGGGCTCCCGATCCAGTGCCGCCAGGGCGCGGGCGGCCTCCTCGGCGGCCTGGTCGCGCATGACCTTGATCAGCAGGTCCTTGGCCGTTCGCACCTCGGGACCGTCCTCCGGCTTCCGGGTGACGGACATCCTCTTGGAGGAGCTGCGCCAGAGCCGTTCCCTGCCGTCGCCCCTGGGCGGCGCGTCCTCGGCGAAGCCGTACTTGGCGAGCATGCGCAGGTGGTAGCTGGCCGCGCTCGGGGTGATCCCGACGACCTCGGCGACCTCGGTCGCGGTGGCGGGCCCCTCGACCTGGAGCCGGTTCAGGATCGCCAGCCGCGCGGGGTGGGCGAGGGCGCGCATCGCCACGGGATCGGTGAGCGGCTCACGTTCCTGGGTCATGTGCAAACCGTACCCACCCTTCGATGTGAAGGATTGCCTTCACAATTATGAAGTACTACCTTCATAGTTGTGAAGCATTCCCTTCACACCTGCTCCCCGAAGGTGGTCCTCCGTGCTCCAGACCGTTCCGTTGCGCGCCCAACGCGACTACCGGTTGCTGCTGTCCTCCCGCGCCGTCTCCGAGATCGGCACCGAGATCTCCAAGCTGGCCGTGCCGCTGACCGCCGCCGCCCTGCTCGGCGCCTCCCCGATCCAGATGGGCCTGCTCACCGCCGCCTCCTCGCTGCCCTCCCTGATGTTCGGGCTGCAGGCGGGGGCCCTCGCCGACCGGCTCAGGAGGCACAGGCCGGTCATGGTCGCCTGCGAGGCGGCCTCCGCGATGGCCATGGCCACGATCCCTCTCGCCTGGTTCGCCGGGCTGCTGACGGTGCCGTGGCTGATCGCTGCGGCGTTCGTCGTCGGCACCGGCACCACGCTCTTCCGCGCGGCGAACTTCCCCCACCTGGCCGTGGTGGTCGACGAGAGGCAGCGGACCGAGGCGCTCGCAGGCCTGCACTCGGTCTTCTCCCTCGCCTCCATCTGCGGCCCCGGCCTCGCCGGACTACTCGTCCAGTTGTTCACCGCGCCGTTCGCGATCGTCGCCGACGCGTTCTCCTTCCTGGCCTCGGCGTTCCTCGTCCGGTCGATCAGGACCCCCGAGGACCACACTCCGGCTCCCCCGCGCGGTCTGTGGGCCGAGATCAACGAGGGTCTGCGAACGGTCACCGGCAACCCCGTGCTCAGAACGCTCTGCGGCTGCGGGGTCGTCATCAACTTCTTCGGGGCCGCCTACACGGCGGTGTTCGTGATCTACGCGCTCGCCGAACTTCACCTGCCCGCGGGGCTGATCGGCCTGCTCACCGCCAGCTTCGGTGTCGGCGGCCTGGCGGCCACGGCCCTCATCCCGCGCCTGACCGCGAAGTACGGCGAGCACCAGGTGATCGCGTGCGCCGTCATCGTCTTCCCGCTCGACTACGTGATCACGGCGACCGCCTCGGGGCCGACGTGGGCCGCCTTCCTGGCCCTGGCCGCCGGCGGGCTGGTCAGCGGTGCGGCCGTCATCGCCTTCTCCGTCTGCTTCGGCGCCGTGGTCCTGCGGGAGACCCCCGCCAGCCTGCGGGGCCGGGTCAACGCGACCAACACCTTCGCCGTCCAGGGCGTGCTGGCCCTCGGCGGCATCGCGGGCGGCCTGCTCGGTCAAGTGCTCGGGCTGCGCCCCGTCCTGTGGATCGGCGCGGCCGGGGTCGCGCTCACGATCCCGTGGATCTGGCTCTCCCCCCTCGGCCGTTCCTCCGCACCGCGAACACGATGACCCCGGTGACCAGCCAGACGAGCCCGGCGACCTTGGCGAGCGGAGCGGCCAGGATGATGATCCAGATCGCGACGAGGCCGCCCGCGACCGGCACGACCAGGTGCCGCCACAGGTCACGGCTCCCCCGGCGAACCCTGAAGTATCCGATCACCGAGCCGTGCAGCATCGTGAACGCCGCCAACGCCCCGATGTCCACGACCGAGACCAGCACGTCAAGACCGTCCGGCCTGCTCGCCGCCCAGACCGAGACGACCAGCGTCACCGCCCCCGCGCTGAGCAGCGCCGCCCGTGGCGTCCCGGAGCCCGGATCGACCGTCGAGAGCGCCCGGGGCAGGCCGCCGTCCCTGGCCATGCCGTACAGCAGCCGCCCGGCCGCGGCCACCGCGGTCATCGCGGCGAACGCGGGACCGACCGCCTTGGCCACCTTCATCAGGCCCGCCAGCCAGGGGGCGACCGACCGCTCGACCACGTCGTAGAAGGCCGTGCCCTGCGTGGCGGGGTCCGCGGCCAGCTCCGCCGGGCTCATCGGGGCCAGCAGGCCGGCCAGGAAGGTCTGCAGCACGAACAGCGCCCCCGCGACCCCCAGGCAGAGCAGTACCGCCCTGCCGACCTGGCGCGAGTCACCGGTCGTCTCCTCCGCGAACGAGGCGATGGCGTCGAACCCCAGGAAGGACAGCACCGCGACCGAGACGGCCCCGATCACCAGGGTGGTCGTGGTCCCGCCGACCCCGGTGAACGGCGACGCCCACGGCCTGACCGGCCCCTCGGCGACCAGCACGGCCACGGCCATCACCACGAAGATTGCCAGCACCACGATCTCGGCCAGCAGCACGACCAGGCCGACCCGGGCGGCCAGCCGTACTCCCGAGACGTTGAGCGCGGTGGTCACGGCGAAGGCCAGCGCGGTGAAGGCCCAGGCGGGGACGGCGGGAAAGAGCGCGTGCAGCGCGATCCCGGAGAACAGGTAGGCCACGCTGGGGATGAGCAGGTAGTCGAGCATGATCAACCAGCCCGCGAGGAACCCGGCCGCCTGACCGAGGCCCGCCGAGGCGTAGGCGAACACCGATCCGGCCCGCGGCACGACCCGTGACATCTCGGCGTACGACAGAGCGGTGAAGGCCATGGCCACCGTGGCGATGACGTAGACGAGCCCGACCGCCCCCGCGCTCCTCGCGTCGAGCACCCCGAACACGCCGACCGGGGCCAGCGGCCCGATGAACAGCAGTCCGTAGACGATCAGGTCCCGGACCGAGAGCGTACGGCGCAGCCTCGCCCGTGTCTCCACGCCATCCCTCCCCCCGCGCAGGATGCACTCGTCCCTGGACCATCCCCTCATCCGGCGTTGTCATCCGGGGTCGCCGCCGGAGGTTCCGGATCGGGCCGCTCACCACCAGGCGGGCGGGTGCTCCCCCTGTCCCGGTGGCGGGCTCGTCCAGTACGGCCGGGCACCGTCGACGCTCCCCGGCGCCCTGACGTAGGTGAGCCTCCCGAACTGGCTGTCCATCTCGCTCAGCAGGTCGGCGACCCGCGGCCCCTTCCCTGTGACGTTCTCCGCCTCGGCGCGGCCGAGCGAGTCGAGCCACAACGCGGTCCTGGCCAGCGACACCTCGACCCGCCAGGAACCTCCCTCCCGCGAACGGCGCGTCAGGGCGGCCATCGCGCCGAAGGCCGCCAGATAGCCCGTGGCGTGGTCGAGCGCCTGGGCGGGAAGCGGGCGCGGCCCGGCCCCGCCGCCACCCTCGTGGGCGATGCCGCACACCATCTGGACCAGACTGTCGAAACCCCGCCTGCCCGCCCACGGGCCGTGCGCGCCGTAGGCGGAGAGATCGACGCACACGATGCCCGGCCTGATCCCGGCCAGTTCCTCCGGACCGAAGCCCAGCGCCTCCAGCGCGCCCGGCCGGTAGGACTGCACGAACACCTCCGCCCCGGCGACCAGGTCACGCAACGCCGCCGCCCCCCGCGCGGTCCTCAGGTCGAGGTGGCAGGAGCGCTTGCCGAAAGCGGTGCCGACCACCAGCCCCGGCACCTCCGGCAGGTGCCCGGCCCCCACCCTGAGCACCCGCGCCCCGTGGGCGGCGAGCGTGCGGGTGGCCACCGGCCCGGCGATCACCCGTGTCAGGTCCAGCACCCGCACCCCGTCCAGCGGCCTGCCCCTCCTCCCGCCCGGTGCCCGTACCGGCCCGTCGCCGATCCTGGTCAGGCCGACGAGCGGCGAGCGCGCGACCGCCGCCCTCTGCGGATGGGCCCGCCACCCGGCGCGGCTGCGCATCATGGCCGCGCATCCCCCCTCGGCCGTGACCACCTCCTCGACCTCGAAGGCGGTACGGCCCGCGCACGCCCTGGCGACGGCCTCACCGTCCGCGCCGGCGGGCAACCCGAGGGCGGCCAGGGCCGCGTCCCTGTGGTGGTCGAAGTTGCAGTGCAGCCGGACCCACCCGTCAACGGTCCGGTAGTCGCCGGAAAGCGCCGCCCACCCGGCGGGACGAACTCCGTCGATCATGAAGTGGCGCTCGTCCAGGAAGGCGACCGCCGCCTCGCGGACGTCCACCTCCGCCCCCGCTCCTCCCCCGAGACCGGCCGCCGCGGCGGTCGCGGCCCCGACGGAGACCGCGGCCGCCGTGTCGACGTGGAAGACGGACGGCAGCACCGGCTCCGCGCCGTTGACCCGCAAAGGCGGCAGCTCGACCCCTACCTCGGCGCCCAGCCTTCGCACGAGGTCCTCGACGACCTCTTCTCTCTCCTCACACATGCGACGAAGCCTCGCACTTCACCTTTCCATCCGCGGGCCTTCGGCGGGTTCTGGCTCTGGACACCACCCGAGGTCGTCTCCCGTATGGGTTTTCCACAGGCCGGCCGGTCCGCGTGCCGTTTTCCACAGAACCGGATTCGGTCCCTCGCGGGCGGGGCGAGCTGCGCGAAGGTCTGGGACCGGAGGTGGTTTCCATGGCCGCGAAGGACGATCTCGGCAGGCACGGCGAGCAACTCGCCGTCGCCTACCTGCTGACCCGTGGCATGCGGGTTCTCGACCGCAACTGGCGATGTTCCGACGGAGAGATCGACGTGGTCGCCCGCGAGGACCACACGCTCGTCGCGGTCGAGGTGAAGACCCGTTCGGGGCGCACCCACGGCACGGCCTTCGAGGCGGTGACCGAGGAGAAGGTCGCCCGCCTGCGCAGGCTCATCGCCAAATGGCGGAACGAGCGGTGCGCCCCGTCCGAACGGTTCGACGCGATCCGTGTCGACGTCGTCGCCCTCGAACGGTTCGCCGGAGCCTTCACCATCCGTCACGAACGAGGGATGTGCTGAATGTCCCTCAGACCATCACAGGGAGTGTGAGAAGTGACCGTCGCGCGCACCCGGTGCGTCGCCCTGCTCGGAGTGACCGGTCATCCCGTCGACGTGGAGGCCGACGTGGGCAGCGGCGTCGCGGGCACGCATCTCATCGGCATGCTGGACACCGCGCTCAGCGAGGCCCGCGACCGGGTCCGCTCCGCCGTGGTCAACAGCCGCCACACCTGGCCGGACGCCCGCATCACCATCAGCCTGTTCCCCGCCAGCCTCCCCAAACGAGGCAGCATGTTCGACCTCGCCATCGCCGTCGCGTTGCTGGCCGCGGCCGGAGTCGTGCCCGTGGCGCGGGTCGCCGACCCGTTCTTCCTGGGTGAGCTCGGCCTGGACGGCTCGCTGAGACCCCTGCGAGGGGTGCTGCCCGCCGTGCTGGCCGCCGCCGCGGCCGGTGCCCGCACCGTCGTCGTCCCGTCCCGCAACGCCGCCGAGGCCGCGCTCGTGCCCGGTGTGACGGTGGTCCCCGTCTCCACCCTGAGCCGGCTGGTCGACTGGTTGCGCGACGACGACCAGACCACCGTGCCCGCGACCCCCGACCCCGCCCCGGACGAGACCGGCGAGTCCGTACGGCCGTGGGCCTCCTCCACCACCGAGCGAAGAGCGGGCACCCCCGACATGGGCGACGTGGCCGGTCAGCCCTTCGCCCGCCGCGCGCTTGAGGTCTGCGCCGCGGGTGGGCACAACCTCTGGATGCTGGGGCCGCCGGGCACCGGCAAGACGATGCTCGCCGAGCGCCTGCCCACCCTGCTTCCCCATCTGGAGCGCGAGCAGGCCCTGGAGGTGACCGCCATCCACTCCGTCGCCGGGGCGCTGCCCGAGGATCGCCCCCTGCTGGTCCGGCCGCCGTTCGTCGCGCCCCACCACACCGCGACCGTGGCGGCCGTCATCGGCGGAGGCAGCGGGGCGATCCGGCCGGGCGCGGTCTCCCTCGCCCACCGAGGGGTCCTCTTCCTCGACGAGGCCCCCGAATACCCGGCGACCGTTCTCGACTCCCTCAGGCAGCCGCTTGAGTCCGGCACGGTGACGGTGTCCAGGGCGATGGGCTCGGTGACGTTTCCCGCGCGGTTCATCCTGATTCTCGCGGCCAACCAGTGTCCGTGCGCGCGTCCCTCGGGGCCCGCCGATCCGTGTCGCTGCACCCCGATGGCCCGCAGACGTTACCTTTCCAGGCTCTCCGGCCCGCTGCTCGACCGCGTCGACATCAAGATCACACTGCATCGTTCCAGCCGCCGTGAGCTTCTCGCCGACCGCCGGTTCATCGAGCCGAGCCGGGTGGTGGCCGAGCGGGTCCTGGCCGCCCGCGAACGGGCCGCGAAACGGTTCGCGGGCACACCGTGGCGGTGCAACGCGGAGGTGTCGGCCCAGGCTCTGCACACCGGCTACCGTCCGGCTTCGAAGGCGATGGCCCCGCTGCTCCGCTGTCTCGACAGCGGAGAGTTGAGCGCCCGGGGGCTCGATCGAACGCTCAGAGTGGCCTGGACGCTCGCCGATCTCGCGGGAAAGAACGCGCCCGAGGTCACCGAGACCAACGCGGCGCTCGGCCTGTGGCTTGGGGAGGCACGATGAACGACCGTCTCGCACGGGTCACGCTGATGCGGGTGGCGGAGCCCGGCGACCCCGTGGTCGGCCGTCTCGTCGCCACCATCGGCGCCGAGGCCGCTGTCAGGCGGATCCGCCGTGGCCGTCCTGATCCGGAGCTCGTCCGCTGGTTCGCCGACACCTGCCGTCCTGCCCCGCCGAGCACACGGCCTCCCCGCTCCGTCCGGCCGGTCTCCGGCGATCGGAACGATCACGCCGCCCACCCACCCGGCGCCGCCGGACACCTCGCCGGGAAACCGCCGACGAACGAGACAGAGGATGACGATGCCACCTTCGGGGCCACCTTCGGGGCCGCCTTCGAGCCGGATGGCCACGGTGTCCGTCCTGGGGCGAGCGGCGTTCCTCGGCCACGCGCCACGGGGCGGCCGGAGAGCCGGGCTGCTGGCGTTCCTCTCAGCCCGGAGAGCTCCCACGGGGTGTGCGCCACTCTGCTGGACGGCCATGACGGCCCTCCTGGGAGGCGAGCCGGTCAGGTGTCGCTGGACCGGGCGAGGGGTGATCGTGGCCGTCCGGGGCCGGATGATGTTCCTGGGGTGGGCGCGGGAGAACACGACCTCCGGAGCGTTTCCGGCGCGTGCGGCGCCCACGCCGGGGGCGACCATCCGGGTGTTCCGGGGGGCTCTCATGACGGCCGCTCCCCCGGTGATCTCACCGCGTCCGGGGGTTCGCCGATCCGGCGTCACGGTTCCTCGTCCCGTGCGGGCGGCGAACGGGCCGTTGAACGGCTCGGCCGGATGTTCTCCTCATGGGCGGCCCGCCTCGAAGCAGCCGATCCCGCCCAGGACCTGGCCTCGGGAGAACGGCTCGGGGCCAGACTGGTGGTTCCGGGAGATCCCGAATGGCCGACCCAGCTGAACGACCTCCAGGAGCGCGCGCCGTACGGCCTGTGGCTCAACGGGGAGGCGGACCTCCGCTTCTCCTGCCTGCGTTCCGTCGCCGTCGTCGGCTCCAGGGCGGCCACGCCGTACGGCACGCACATGGCCGCGGAGTTCGGCGCCGGACTCGGCGAGCGCGGCTGGAGCATCGTCTCCGGGGGCGCCTACGGCATAGACGGGGCGGCTCATCGCGGCGCTCTCGAAAGCGGGGCGCCGACCGTCGTGGTCCTGGCCTGCGGCACCGACGTCGCCTATCCCAGCGCGCACCACGACCTGTTCGCGGCCGTGCGGTCGCAGGGGCTCCTGGTGAGCGAGTGCCCGATGGGCGCCCGCCCCACCCGGCCACGCTTCCTGATCCGCAACCGTCTCATCGCCGCTCTGTCACGGGGAAGCCTGGTGATCGAGGCGGCCGTGCGCAGCGGGGCGCTGAACACCGCCGGACACGCGACCTCGCTGAACCGCGTCGTGGCCGCCGTCCCCGGGCCCGTGACGTCGGAGATGTCGGCCGGGTGTCATCGGCTGATCCGTCAGGGGGCCGCGGTCTGTGTCACCACCCCGGCGGAGATGATCGAGCTCGTCGGGGTGATGGGAGACGATCTCGCCCCCGAGGTCCGGGGGCCCGTGCTTCCCCGTGACCGGCTGGACCCGGAGACCCGTCAGGTCCTGGAGGTCATCCCCGCCCGTACGGGAGCCGGCCCGGCCGTGATAGCGACGGCCGCGGGCGTCGATCTGGAGACCGTGCTGTCCTGCCTGGGCGGCCTGGCCGCCGCCGGATACGTGGAACGTGTCGCGAAAGGCTGGCGGTTGCGCCCGAACAGATCACCGGGAGGCTGACTCCCTCTCGCCGCGACGAGGGGCTTGGGGGGATCGGCGCGAAACGCGTCACGAGGCCAAGGAGGCCCTACCGGGAACCCGGACGAAACCAGCGAAGGGCGAGCCATGGCTGTCGTATGCCGGCGTCGTATTCGCCCCCACCGGGTCTCCCTACGCCGTCGCCCCCGGCCTCCATCGCCTCCCGTCACTTTCCGGACGTCCTACCCCGGGAGGCCGCGCTCAGGGAATCGCGGCCACGGCGGTGATCTCCACGAGTTGGCCGGTGTATCCCAGGCACGAGACGCCCAGCAGGGTCGAGGTGTGCGGGCCCTCCGCGAGGCCGGACTCACGCACGACCTGCCACACCCGGCCGAGGGGTTCGGGGGTGTCCGCCACCACGTAAACGGTGCTGGACAGCACATGGCTCAGGTCGCTGCCCGCCGCCTGCAACGCGGTCCGCAGATTGGCCAGCACCTGCCGGGTCTGCGCGACCGGATCACCGGCCCCGACAAGGCCGCCGTCACCGTCCAGCGGGACGGCACCGGCCATGAAGGCCAGCCGCTGACCGGCCTCGACCACGACCGCGTGCGCGTAGTCCGGGGGCGGGAACAGCCCCGCGACGGTCATCCGATGGATCATCACACTCCTGACGCTTGGTTGCCCACGCACCGGTCTCCCGGCACGTCGGCCTCCCGGCAGACGGGCTTCCCGACATACCGGTCTTCTGACGACGCCGTTCCAGAACGGAACCCCGGCCTCCTGAGGCGCCGGTTTCCCGCCATGCCGGTCTCCTGGCGCCCTGGCATGATGATCGCCGTCTCCGGCTCCGATGTCATCCGGGTTTTCCCGCGCCGCACCCCCGTCATGCCCGTCATCCCCGTCATCTCCGGCATCCCCGTCAAGCCCGGATGACCCCACCGCACCCCGCTGACCGTCGAAGCCGAGGCGACCCGTCGGCCTCGCCCCTTGCGGACATGGGCGGCCCGTTGTCTCCACGGCCGCCGGGCACGGGTGATCCGCCGGCCGACGGGGCACCGGATCACCGGGGTCCCACGGGCCAGACCGGGAGCAGCCTGACCCGTCCCTGTCCCAGCAGGAGGAGCGGGTCGAGGTAGGAGCGGTCCCGTAACAGGCCCCAGTGCAGGCAGGCCGTACGACAGTGGCCGGGAACGTCCTGGACGACGCCGATGACCTCGCCCCGGTTCACCCGCTGGCCACTCCGTACCGAGGGGCGGACGGGAAGGTAGGTCGTCCGCAGGCCGCCGGGGTGAAGCACCGTCACCACCGCCCGTCCGGCGAGCGGCCCCGCGTAACCGATCGTCCCCGCACCGGCCGCGTGCACCTCCGCACCGGGGGTCGTGGCGAGGTCGACCCCCCGATGGCCGGCCAGCCACGGCCGAGCCGGAGGGTCGAACCCCCTGAGCACGACGGGACGCCCCACGAGCGGCCGGCCCCACCGGGCGGAGACGGTGTCAGGGGACGCGCCACGGGTGCCCCCGTCCGCCGGGAGGGCGAACAGCGGCACCACCAGCAGAATGACGAGGAAGGATCTCACGCATCGAGGATGCGCGTTCCCGGCCGGAGACGACGGACCGAACGGCGTTCTGTGGACAGCCGACGTCCCCCGGAGCGGAGGACGTCGGAGGAGATCCCGGCGAAAGACACCGGGAGGGCGCAAACGGGCTCAGTTCGAGAAGCCCTCCTTGGGCATCTCCAGGTCGGGCTTGGCGAGTTCCTCGACGTTGACGTCCTTGAAGGTGACCACGCGGACGTTCTTGACGAACCTCGCGGGCCGATACATGTCCCAGACCCAGGCGTCCTGCATCTTCACGTCGAAGAACACGTCACCGTTCTCGGCGGTACGGACGTCCAGATCGACCGAGTTCGTGAGGTAGAAGCGCCGCTCGGTCTCGACCACGTAGGTGAACAGACCGACGACGTCGCGGTACTCACGGTAAAGCTGCAGCTCCATCTCGGTCTCGTATTTTTCGAGATCCTCTGCGCTCATACCGGTCCTCCTGTCGCACGCCCTTCCCGGGCCGTCTGATCAGACGACACCGGCCCCCATTTCATTTTCACCCATCACCTCACCCGGCCTGGACCTCGCCACCGTCGCGAACGAGAAACGGTGGTCGGGGCACGGACCGTACATCTCCAGTGCTCTGCGATGATCCACGGTGCCATACCCCTTGTGCTCCGCGAAGCCGTACACGGGATGGCGTTCGTGGAGCGCGATCATCATTCTGTCTCGCGTCACCTTCGCCACGATCGACGCCGCCGCCACACAGGCGGCGACCTGGTCCCCCTTCCAGACACCCAGCGAGGGAACCGGCAGGCCGGGGACGGGGAAGCCGTCGGTGAGCACGTAGCCGGGATGGAAGGAAAGCCGCGCGACGGCACGGCGCATTCCCTCGATGTTCGACTTGTGCAGGCCGCGCCTGTCGATCTCCTTCGGAGAGATCGTCACCACGCTGAACGTCCTGGCCGTCATCATGATCCGGTCGTACAGCGCCTCCCGCCGGGAGGCCGTGAGCGCCTTGGAGTCGCCGAGCCCCTCGATCCTGCGCCCGAGGACGACCGCCGCGATCACCAGGGGTCCCGCGCAGGCTCCCCGGCCCGCCTCGTCGACCCCGGCCACCGGGCCCAGGCCACGGCGTGCCAGAGCCCGCTCATAGCCGTACAGGCCTGAGTCGCGCCGGACCACGCTGGGCGTGGGACGGAACGCAATCGTCATCGCACCACGGCAGACATAGCGACCATGAGCAGAGAGTACGCCCCATCCGGACCATTCGGTACCGCTATCTCAGCTTGGTGAAGGTCTCCGGCGTGGAGAGCAGTCCTACCCTGGAGAACGGCCAGTAGATCGCGAAGGCCCGGCCGATGACCGCCTTCTCCGAGATCGTGCCCTCTCCCTCCTGCTCCTCGTGCGTCCGGGAGTCGGCGGAGGCCGAACGGTGGTCTCCCATGACCCACAGCCGCCCCTTGGGCACGACCTTCTCGAACTTCTCACCCGAGGGGAAGTCGTCGGGGTGGAGGTAGGCCTTCTCGTCGAGCGGCACCCCGTTCACCGTGATCCGCCCCTGGGCGTCACAGCACTTCACCGTGTCGCCGCCGACCGCGATGACCCGTTTGATGGTGTCCTCGCCGTCCCAGCCCTTGAAGACGACGACGTCGCCACGATCGGGCGTGCCGGACAGCTTGTTGACGAACACCCGGTCTCCGTTGATCAGGGTGTTCTCCATCGACTCCGACGGAATGGCGAAGGAGTCGAGGACGATCAGGCGCAGCAGAAGCGCCACGAGCACGCCGCCCAGCAGCAGGAGCGCCGACTCGATCAGGCTCTTCCTCTTCGAGCCCTTCTTCTCAGGCTGGGGGGAGGGCTCGTCCTCGGGGGTGACGGGCCTGTTCTCGGGTTCCACGGTCATGGGGTACGGCTACCGCCTCGAACGCCGGCGGCGCCGCCACAGCACCAGGGGCACGGCCCCCGCGAAACCGGCCACGAAGGGGACTGCCTCCCCCGCCGCTACGGCGGCCTTGAGGGCCGGCTGGTTGAAGGTGCTGGGGATGGGGATGATCTCGGCCCTTGAGAAGGGCCACACGATCACGAAGGCCCGGCCGATGACCTTGTCGATGGGAATGCTCCCGCCGCCGGGGTCACCCATGTGCAGGCGGGAGTCCAGGGAGACGGAGCGGTGGTCGCCCATCACCCACAGGCGGCCCGGCGGGACCTTCACGCTGAAGGTCCTGTCGGAGGGGACGTTGCCGGGATAGAGGTAGGCCTTCTCGTCGAGCGGCACCCCGTTCACCGTGACCCGCCCCTGGGCGTCACAGCACTTCACCGTGTCACCGGGCACTCCGATGACCCGCTTGATGTAGTCCTTCTCGCCCGGGACGACGCCGAAGGCGGAACCGGCCCACCTGAAGAAGGCGACCACGGGGTTGGCCGGCTCCTCGATGTTCACCTCGCTGTCCCAGGAGTCGACGCCGGAGAAGACCACCACGTCACCGCGTTCGATGTCGCGGACCCGGTAGACGAGCTTGTTCACCAGGACACGGTCGTTGACCAGGAGGGTGTTCTCCATGGACTCGGACGGGATGTAGAACGCCTGGACCACGAAGGTCTTGATGACGAGCGCGAGCACCAGCGCGACGACGATCAGGACGGGGAGTTCCTTCCAGAAGGCCCCCTTCTTCTTGCCCTCGCCATCGGCCCGCTCGTCCCGGCCGCCCTCGGCGTTCGTCTGGGTCTCTCCGGCGATCACGCCCACCTCGTCCTCGACAGGTCGACGCGAGGCTGCGCCGGACTCCCGGTCTTCGCTAGTCATCGGTGACGAGCCTAGATGATGGAAAGCGCCGGTCAGCCGCCCGCCGGGTTACCTGACAGCTATGGGTCCGCCATAGGAGGTCAAACCCTCCTGCATGCGAATGGCCCGCACCACCGACGGCGGAGCGGGCCAGAACGTTCGAATGCGGGCGCGTCAGCGAGCCTCGCGCTTCTCCTTGATGCGGGCGGCCTTGCCGCGCAGGTCGCGCATGTAGTAGAGCTTGGCGCGGCGGACGTCACCACGGGTCACCACGACGATCTTCTCGATGACCGGGCTGTTCACCGGGAAGGTGCGCTCGACGCCGACGCTGTAGCTGACCTTGCGCACGGTGAAGGTCTCACGGGAGCCACCGCCCTGGCGGCGCAGGACGAAGCCCTTGAACACCTGGATACGGGACCGGTTGCCCTCAATGACCCGTACGTGAACCTCAAGCGTGTCGCCGGGGCGGAAGGCCGGGATGTCGGAACGGAGCGAGGCCTTCTCGATCTCGCTGATCAGCGTGTGCATGACAGTGGTACCTCGTCTAGATGAGCACGTGGAGGTTCATCCGGCCGCGGCGGGCGGCATCGCGATGGACACACGTGCTGAATTGGATGTGTCTGGGAACCGGGCCGTCCGCCCGGTTGCGCGCGCCAACCCGTGGACAGCAAGCGGCAACGCTTCAGTTTGCCATATTTCTCCGACCGACCGGAAATCAGCACGTCAGGCCGGGTGGTCGCCCTCCTGAGCGGGCTGTCCCAGCTCCGCCAGGAGCTTCAGGTCGTGCTTGTCCAGGCCCCGCGGGTCGAGCGCGGCCAGCAGCTCGGGCCGGTTTCTCGCGGTACGGCGCAGCGCCTCGTCCCGCCGCCACCTGGCGATCCGGCCGTGGTGCCCGGACAGCAGGATCTCGGGGACCTCGTGTCCCCGCCACTCGGGGGGCTTGGTGTAGACGGGCCCCTCAAGGAGGTTCTCCATCGCCCCCGGCGCGAACGAGTCGTCCACGGCGGAACAGGCGTTGCCGAGCACCCCGGGCAGCAGCCGTCCCACGGCCTCGACCATCACCAGCACCGCGGCCTCACCACCGGCCAGCACGTAGTCGCCGACACTGACCTCGTCGACCCGCGTCCGCGTGCCGTACTCGGCCATGACGCGGGAGTCGATGCCCTCGTAGCGGGCGGGGGTGAACAGCAGCCACGGCTCGGCGGCGTACTCCATCGCGAGCCGCTGGGTGAAGGGCACCCCGCTCGGGGTCGGCACGATGATCCGGGCGGGCGCGTCCTGGCCGGTCGAGAGGACGGCGTCGATGGCCTCGCCCCACGGGTCGGGCTTCATGACCATGCCGGGGCCGCCGCCGTAGGGGGTGTCGTCCACGGTGCGGTGTACGTCGTGGGCCCAGTCGCGCAGCTGGTGCAGGCGCACGTCCAGGATGCCGCGCTCACGCGCCTTGCCGATGAGGGAGACACCGAGCGGCGCGAAGTACTCGGGGAAGATCGAGATGATGTCGACGCGCATGTCAGACGGCCTCGTCCGGGTCGAGCAGGCCCGCGGGCGCGTCCACGACGAGGTGCCCCTTCTCCAGGTCGACCACGGGCACCAGCGCCTTGACGAACGGCACGTAGACCTCCCTGCCCTGCCTGCGCACCACGAGCAGGTCCTGCCCGTGGTGGAGCACGTCGGACACCTCACCGGCGCGCTCCCCGTCGGGGGTGAGCACGGTCAGGCCGATGAGCTGGTGGTCGTGGAACTCGTCCGGGTCGTCGGAGGGCGGGATGTCCGCCGAGTCGATGACGAGCATGGTGCCCCTGAGCCCCTCGGCCCGGTCGCGGTCGTCGACGCCCTCGAACCTGACCAGCAGGACTCCGGCGTGGTTGCGGCTCGACCGGACGACGAGCGGGCCCGCGGCGGCGGGGTCGGTGGCGATGGCGGCCCCGGGAGCGAAGCGCCGCTCCGGGTCGTCGGTGCGCACCTCGACGGACACCTCGCCGCGAAGTCCGTGGGGACGGCCGATCCGGCCTACGACAAGCTGCACGCCCGCCTCCCGAGATAGTGGTGTGTGAGAAGACGAACGGGCCACCCACACTGGGTGGGTGACCCGTTCGCCGGTGGATCTCATGTGGGTGCCTGACCCCGTTCCCCGGACCGGAACGCCCGGGGAGAGGGACCTCTAACGGGCCTCGTTCAGGTCGAGCAGGTCGACCCGGATGTACTTGCCGTCGCCCAGGGCGTTCACCACGGTGCGGAGCGCCTTGGCCGTACGGCCGCCACGGCCGATGACCTTGCCGAGGTCCTCGGGGTGGACCCGGACCTCAAGCACACGACCGCTGCGGATGCGGCGCGCGTGAACCTGGACCTCGTCGGGATGTTCGACGATGCCCTTCACCAGGTGCTCGAGGGCCTCCTCAAGCACCTCAGGCCTCGCCTTCCGGCTTCTCCTCCGCGGCCGTTTCCTGGGCCTCGGCGGCAGGCTCGTCGGCCTTCGCCTTCTTGGCGGACTTCCTCGGCGTGGTGGCGTTGTCCAGGGACAGCGCCTCCTTGGCCGCGGCCTCGTAGAGGGCGTGGCGGTCGGCCTTGGGCTCGGCCACCTTGAGCGGAGCCGGAGCGGCCTCGCCCTTGAACTTCTGCCAGTCGCCGGTGAGCTTGAGGAGCTTCAGCACGGGCTCGGTCGGCTGCGCGCCGACACCCAGCCAGTAGGCCGCACGCTCAGCGTTGACCTCGATGCGCGAAGGGTTCTCCTTCGGGTGGTACAGACCGATCTCCTCGATCGCCCGGCCGTCACGCTTGGTGCGGCTGTCGGCGACGACGATGCGGTACTGCGGGTTGCGGATCATGCCGAGCCGCTTGAGCTTGATCTTGACTGCCACGGGTGTGGTCTCTCCTGCATTAGAGCGTGGGTGAGCGGCGTCTCATCGAGTGGGGTACGAGGAGAGGACCGTTCAGGGGACAGGCGCGGCACGCGGGGGTGAGAGGGCACCCACGTGACCACGATGTTCCAACATGTCATTCTGCCAGACGCACAGAGGTGCCCGACCAACGACGCCCCATCCCGCACGGCACGCGGACGGCAAATCTCGGTAATCCGCGTGCGCGGTGGGCGTGTGGCCCGCTTCGCGACGCCGGGCGGCCACCACGAGAACCCCGCCATGGGCGAGGCGGCCGTCCTCGGACCCGTTTCAGCCGGAAGGAGCGCCGTCCTCCCCCGCCCGAGGCCGGGAGAGGACGTTCACCGGGGGCGCACCCCCAGCAGTTCGAGGGCCGTCATGATGATGAATCCGACCATGATGGCCACCCAGATCCATCTGGCCCGCCGATGGAACCGGTCGTCTCCGGTCACTTCTGGCCGGGAAGCTTGAACTTCGAGGGGTCGAAGCCCGGCGGGAGCTCAAGGCCGGGAGGAAGCTGACCGGCTCCGAGCCTGCCGAGGGCGCCGCCCGCGCCGGGGGCGTCGGGGGCCGCGGCGGAGGCGTTCTTGCCGAGTGCGGCCTTGCGCGGGTCGCCGCTGACCCTGCGACCCTTGGCGGCCTTCTTCTGCGCGCCCTTGTTCTTGCGCCCGCCCGGCATGCCGGGGATGCCCAGGCCGCCCGCCATGCGCTTCATCATCTTCTGCGCGTCGAAGAACCGGACGACCAGGTTGTTGACCTCGGTCACGCTGACGCCGGAGCCCTTGGCGATGCGGGCGCGGCGGGAGCCGTCGATCATCTTGGGGTTCTGGCGCTCGCCCGGGGTCATCGAGCGGATGATGGCGGCGACGCGGTCCAGGTCACGGTCGTCGACCTGGTTGATCTGGTCACGCATCTGCCCCATGCCGGGCATCATGCCGAGCAGGTTCTTGATGGGGCCCATCTTGCGGACCATCATCATCTGCTCAAGGAAGTCTTCGAGCGTGAAGCCCTCGCCGGAGGTGAGCTTGCCCGCCATCTTGGCGGCTTCCTGCTCGTCGAAGGTTTTCTGCGCCTGCTCGATCAGGGTGAGGATGTCACCCATGTCGAGGATGCGGGAGGCCATCCGGTCCGGGTGGAAGGCGTCGAAGTCCTCAAGCTTCTCACCCGTCGAGGCGAACATGATCGGCTTGCCGGTGATGTGACGCACCGAGAGGGCGGCACCGCCCCGGGCGTCGCCGTCGAGCTTGGTGAGCACGACGCCGTCGAAGCCGACACCCTCCATGAAGGCCTGGGCGGTGGAGACCGCGTCCTGACCGATCATGGCGTCGACGACGAACAGGACCTCGTCCGGGGAGACCGCGTCGCGGATGTCGGCGGCCTGCTTCATCAGCTCCTGGTCGATGCCCAGGCGGCCCGCGGTGTCGATGATGACGATGTCGTGCTGCTGGCGCCTGGCGTGCTCGACCGACTGGCGGGCCACGGCGATCGGGTCGCCGACGCCGTTGCCGGGCTCGGGGGCGTAGACCGCCACGCCCGCGCGCTCGGCGACGACCGAGAGCTGCTGGACCGCGTTGGGGCGCTGCAGGTCGGCGGCCACCAGCAGCGGCGTGTGGTTCTGCTCACGCAGCCAGCGGGCGAGCTTGCCGGCCAGGGTGGTCTTACCGGCGCCCTGGAGACCCGCGAGCATGATGACGGTCGGCGGGTTCTTCGCGTAGCGAAGCCGCCGGGTCTCGCCGCCCAGGATCTCGACCAGCTCGTCGTTGACGATCTTGACGACCTGCTGCGCCGGGTTCAGCGCCTGGGACACCTCGGCGCCCCTGGCCCGTTCCTTGACCTGGGCCACGAACGTCCTGACCACCGGCAGCGCGACGTCGGCCTCAAGCAGCGCGATACGGATCTCGCGGCAGGTCGCGTCGATGTCGGCCTCGGACAGGCGCCCCTTGGAACGAAGGGAGGAGAAGACCGATGTCAGCCGGTCGGAAAGCGTCTCGAACACGTGATTGGCCAGCCTCTGCGCTCTCGGGTCTGCGACTCGACATCCCAGCCTATCCGCTGGAGAGGGCGGAACACGCCCTCGCGAGACGGTGGTATGCCCGCGACGTACCGGTCGCGCGGGCGGCGACGGTACGTCCGTGCCCCCTGCCCGGTCCCGCGGGAGACCGCGCCCGCTCTCGCGGAACCGGGCAGGAGGCACGGACGCCGGGACGTCCCTGAGGGGTCACCCGGGCACGGCACGACGGCCGCGGGCACACAGCGGGCGCACGATGGACACGCGGTGTGCGTACGGTGGGCGCACCGTGGGCACACGGTGACACACAGTGGACATGACGAGACGCCGGGACCGCCGGTCGCGGTTCGGGTCCCGGGCGCCCCGGCCGGGCGGGACTGTCTCAGCGGCCCCAGCCGGGGACGGCCATCCGCATGGTGAGGGCGTGCTCGACCAGTGTGATGAGCGTGGCCTTCACCGCGTCCCTGGAGCGCGCGTCGGTGCGCGAGATCGGGATGTGCGGCGCCAGCGTGAGCGCCTCGCGCACCTCCTCCTCGCCGTGCAGGTAGGTCCCGTCCCAGCCGTTGACCGCGACGACGAAGGGGAGCTTGGCCTCCTCGAAGTAGTCGATCGCCGGGAAACTGTCGGCCAGCCGCCGGGTGTCGACGAGCACGATGGCGCCGATGGCGCCGCGCACGAGGTCGTCCCACATGAACCAGAACCGGTGCTGGCCCGGCGTGCCGAACAGGTACAGGATCAGGTCCCGGTCCAGGGAGACGCGCCCGAAGTCCATCGCGACCGTGGTCGTCGTCTTGTTCGGGGTGAGGCCGAGGTCGTCGATGCCGGCGCTGGCGTCGGTCATCACCGCCTCCGTGGTCAGCGGCAGGATCTCGGAGACCGCTCCCACGAACGTGGTCTTGCCCACACCGAAGCCACCGGCGACGACGATCTTCGTCGATGTCAGGCCGCCGCCGCGGCTAGAGCCTGCGAAGTCCACTGAGCACCCTTTCCAGCAGGTTGAGATCCGGCTTGCCCGCGTCCAGTTGCGGCTGGTGCAGCTGGACCAGTCCCTCAGCCGCCATGTCCGCGACCAGGATCCGGGTGACGCCGAGCGGGATGCGGAGCATCGCGGAGATCTCGGCGACCGAGCGCACTTGTCGGCACAGGGCGCTGATGGCCTGGTACTCCGGCGTGCGGTTGGACAGATCGTGGTGCGCGGACGTCGCCGAGGAGACCAGGGCCTCCATGGCGAGCTGGGTCCGGGGGGCGGTTCGCCCTCCGGTGACGGCGTACGGCCTGACCAGGGAGCTCTGCTCCACGGGCGCCGGTTGCATGAGATGTGAAGGACCACCCTGTTGCCGGTGGGGGTCGTCCATGGACTGGTAGGGAGGCCCGCCTAGCGGGTCCCCCTCACCGGGCCAGCCGCGGCCTGCCACGGCATCCTCCTATGGTCGTCGCCATCACCGGGGGTGTGAGGCCTGGAGTTCGGCGCGGACCGCCGGTGTCAACACCTGGCCCGCTCGTTCGACAAGCAGGGTCATCTGGTAGGCCACGAGACCCATGTCGCAGTCGGCCGCGGCCAGTACGGCCAGGCAGGAGCCGTCGCTGATCGACATGATGAGCAGCAGTCCTCGCTGCATCTCGACCACGGTCTGGGTGACCGCTCCGCCCTCGAAGACCCTGGAGGCGCCTTGGGTCAGGCTGATCAGCCCGGCGGCGACCGCCGCGAGCTGGTCGGCCCTGTCCCTGGGGAATCCATCGGAATACGCCAACGGCAGGCCGTCGGCCGACACAACGACCGTGTGGGCAACGCCTGGGACGTTGTTCACGAAGTCGGTGATCAGCCAGTTGACCCCCCGGGCGGCCTGGCTCATTTCGCGCACGTGTCATCCTCCTTGGCGACCGGGGCGAGCTCGCTCACCGGTCTTCCTCGTTTCCTTCAACGTCACGGCTGAAGTCGGGATAGGGCTGTCCCTCACCGACTTCGCCCCTGGCGACCGCGCGGCCCTGCCGTACTCCTTGCTGGAAGCTCGCCAGGCGGTTGCGTACCGCTTCAGGGGAGACGGAAGGCCTGAACGCGGGGGTCTGGGGGGCCGCGGCCGAGCCGGGCGCGGCCGTACCGGGAACCAGGTTCGCCTTGGGCACCCGCTTGGGCAGCCCGGCTCCGGTCATCCCGCCGAGGGTCGGCTCACTGGCCGCCCGCGCCGCCTGCCAGCCCGCGTCGGCGGGCGAGGACCAGACGTCTGAGGGCGGGGCCACGGGGGGCGGGACGACGGCCCCGGGCTCCTCCACCTTCTCCGGCTTCTCGGGAGTGGGCTCGACCTTCTTGAACCAGTCGGACTCGACGGCGGCGAAGATCGGCAGGAACTCCTCCTTCGCCTCCTCCATGAGCGAGGGTTCGGGAACGACGGGCAGCGGGCCCGTGTTGTCCGAGGGCTCGAACACGCTGCTGTCGAAGAGACGTCCGTTCTGGCCGGGCGGGCCGGGCCAGGAGCCGTCGTTCTCCTTGGCGGGGGTGCTGCTCCAGATGCCCGAGTCGCCGCGCGCGGGCGCGTCCGGCCACACGCTCGTGTCCGGCTGGGAGGCGATCGGCCAGCCTCCCGGCCCGCCGGGCTCACCCGGGCGCGGGGAGCCGGACCAGCCGGTCGCGTCCGAGGAGAGGTTCGACCAGCTCGGGCCGCCTCCCTGCTGCGGCACCTGGCCGGACCACACGCTGTCGAAGGGCGACTGGCTGAAGTGGTCGATTCCGGCGGGGCTGTTCGGCGCCTCGAAGGAGGCGAGCTGCTGCCGTACGTCGAACTGGTCGAAGGGGCTCTGGGTGACGTCGAAGGAGGTGAAGGCCGACTGGGTGGGGTCGAGGGTCGGGCTGGCCAGCAGCGGCGGGCGGTCCATCACCGCCCGCTCCTGCGGGCCCATGGCCGCCGACCAGTCGCCGCCGCCGTTGGTGACCGGCGCCTGACGGGAGTCCGCGTCGGAGAGCAGGTTCTCCGGGATCAGCACCATGGCGGTCAGGCCGCCGCTGTCCTGCTGCCTGAGCTGGACGCGGATGCCGTGGCGCAGGGCCAGGCGGCCGACCACGAACAGGCCCATTCTGCGGGAGACCGAGACGTCGACCACGGGCGGGTTGGCCAGACGCCAGTTCGCCTGGGTGAGCTCGTCGGCGGTCATGCCGATGCCGACGTCGGCGACCGAGACCATCACGCCACCGCCGTCGATCCGGTTGCTGGACACGACGACCTTCGTCTCCTTGGGAGAGAAGGAGATCGCGTTCTCCACCAGCTCGGCGATGAGGTGCACGACGTCGTTGACGGAGGTGCCGACGACGGAGACGCCCGCCGACAGGTGCAGGGCCACCCGCTCGTAGTTCTCGACCTCGGACAGCGAGGCGCGCACGACGTCGATGAGCGGGATCGGCTGGCTCCACCTGCGGGCGGGTTCCTGGCCCGCGAGGACCAGCAGGTTCTCGCTGTTGCGGCGCATGCGGGTGGCGAGGTGGTCGAGGCGGAACAGGTTGCCGAGACGGTGCTCGTCCTGTTCGCCCTGCTCCAGGCTCTCGATCAGGGACAGCTGGCGTTCGACCAGGGTCTGGCTGCGGCGGGAGAGGTTGACGAACATCGCGTTGACGTTGCTGCGCAGCGTGGCCTCCTGGCCCGCGAGCCGTACGGCCTCGCGGTGGACCTCGTCGAAGGCGCGCGCGACCTCACCTATCTCGTCGTCGGAGTTGACGCCGATGGGCTGGACCTTGACCGAGTCGGCGTCGCCGCTCTCGCGCAGCGACTGGACGGTCTCCGGCAGGCGCTGCTCGGCGACGGACAGGGCCTCGGTGCGGAGCCTGCGCAGCGGCCTGACCAGCGAGCGCGCCATGATCGTGGTGACGATGAGGACCAGCAGGAGCAGCAGGCCGCTGGCGCCTCCGGCGATCACCGCGCCCTGCTGCTCGGCCTCCTGGAGGGTGCGGCTCTGCGTGATGACCGAGTCGGCGACGGCCTTCTCGACCGTGCGCATCTTGTCGATGATGACGCTGGAGGCGTCGAACCACTGGGTCTGGTCGCCCGCGCCGGTGCCGGTCGCGCTGACGCCGACGAGGGGGGCGTTGGCGGTGGCCAGGACGAGGGACCTGAGGCGGATGAACTCGGCTCGGTCGACCTTCTGGCCACTGACGGTGTCGTCGTAGAACTGGCGCTGGTCCAGCGAGGCCTCGCCCCTGAAGGCGGCCAGTTCGCTGTCGCGCTGGGCGCGGGCGACGATGAACTCGTCGAGGCCCTCGGTGCTGAACTGCCTGTTGGCGAGGGCGACGGCGAGTTCGGCCCGCTCTCTTGAGGCCTGTTCCTTGGCCCTGGCCAGGGCGGCGAAGGCCGCCGCGCTGCTGCTGAGGGACTGGTCGGCGTCGACCTGGACGATCTTCTCGTGGAGCGCGAGCAGGTCGCCGATCGTCTGGGAGTAGGTCTGGATGACGGGCTGGGCGGGCAGCGCGCTGCCGACGACGGTCTTGCGCACGTTGGCGAGCTCGTCGAGGCGGGTGCTCATCTGCGCGATGTCCTCCCGCTCCCGGGAGGCGAAGTCACCGGCCGCGGCGGTGCGCAGCCGTTCGCGCACGACCGTGACGATCTTGTCGACGACGCCGTACTGGTCGTCGAGTTTGGCGCGGGCGCCACGGAGACGGCCCTGGGCCACGTATCTCGCGGCCAGGTCGCGTTCGAGCTGCAGGCCGTGCACCAGGCCGCTCAGGTCGGCCGAGAGCTCCGCGACCACCCTGACCTGCTCGTACTCGGCCGCGTTGTTGACCGAGGCGACCACGCGCAGCCCGCCGAGGACGATCGCCGCGGTCGTGGGGATGACGATGAGTGCGATCAGTCGCGACCGCACGCGCCAGTTCCTGAACGCGAACCTGCTGCCGTTCTCACGGGTGCTGTCACGCCGCCCGCGTTTGGTGGCCTTCACCGCCTTGGCGCCGTCCTCCTGCGCCTCCGTCTCGCCGAAGACCTGGGCAGCAACCAGCCCGGATTCGCGTTCACTGGGGATTGCCGTCCTCACTGGCCTCCGCTACCTCTCCTCGTTTGTCTGATTGGAGGGGAATCCTGTCATGCATCTGATCTTCACGTGACGCGGATGCATCCTTGGGGCGAGGGTTATTGGAGCATAGCCCGAACAGTTCGGCCAATAGCCCATAAGTCGCAACTTATGGGCAATCGGGACTAGATGCTTACAACCGGGCAACCCCCACCGGGCCTCCCGAGCAGATTTATACGGGGATATCCGCCCCGGCGCCCACTCTTTCACAACATGTCATCGCCCCTTCGACCGGAGAGTTTGGAACGCTCCGATTCGCCACCGGCCCATCCGAAAACCCGACATCAAAAGTCCATATTTGTCCGATTTACCCCTATTGGCCAATACTTGCGATTAAGCACACCCCCTCCGCTACGCTGCTGCACGGCCGGGAGCCCCCTCATCCTGCGCTTTCTTGGACCATCTCCATCGCATGACGGCTTCCGGCGGATCAGGCCCGAACGGCCAATCGCCCCCTAAGGAGACCTCATGCGCCTCGGACCCATCAGCCGGACGTCTCACGCGGAGCAGGTCGGGTGAGCGGTCGGGCCCTGTTGCGCAACAGGGTGTTCTGCGGCGCGCTCGGGGTCACGGCGCTGCTGCTCCTGGCCGAGACCGCGGGCAGGGCGGGCCTGATCGACCCGGACGTCCTGCCGCTGACCTCGACGATCCTGACCAGGACCGCCGAACTCGCCGTCGACGGGGAGTTCCTGACCAACGTGGCGGCCACCATGCTCGCCTGGACCCTCGGCCTGCTCCTCACCGTCGCCGTCACGGTCCCGCTCGGGCTGCTGCTCGGCAGCCTGCCGAGGCTGGAGGCCACGGCCCGGCCGCTGATCGAGTTCCTCCGCCCGATCCCCTCCGTCGCCCTCATCCCGCTGGCGATCCTGCTCTTCCCCGACCGGCTCGACCTCAAGATCGCCGTGATCTTCTACGCCTCGTGCTGGCCGATCCTGATCAACACGATGTACGGCCTGCGGGACGTCGACCCGGTGGCCAAGGAGACCCTGCGCAGCTTCGGCTTCGGGCCGCTGGCCGTACTGTGGCGAGTCTCACTGCCGAGCACCGCGCCGTTCATCGCCACCGGCGTACGGCTCGCGGGCGGCATCGCGCTCATCCTGGCCGTCAGCGCCGAGTTGCTCGCCGGCGGCTCGGACGGCATCGGCGCCTACGTCCTCAAGGCGGGCAGCAGCCCCGACGGCCTTGAGCTCATCATCGCCGCGACCGTCTGGGCGGGAATCCTCGGTGTCGTGACGAACAGCCTGTTCATCGGGGCCGAGCGGAGACTGTTCCGCTGGCACACCGCACGGGCGGGGGTGGCCTCGTGAACGTACGACGTGCCCTGGTCCGCCTGTGGCCGGTTCCCGTCGCGCTGGTGCTGTGGGAGGTGGGCACCCGGGCCGCGGACAACCCCTTCTTCCCGCCGCCGACCACGATCACGGTCAGGATGCGGGAGCTGTGGCTCACCGGTCCCCCCGGTCGCCTGTGGCTGAGCGACGCCGCCCTGGACAACTTCCCGCCCAGCCTGGCCAGGCTCTTCGCCGGCTGGATCCTCGCCGGGGTCGTCGGCGTCGTGTTCGGCGTGCTGCTGGGCCGCTCGGTCGTCCTGGCGCGTTTCGTCGATCCGCTCGTCCACTTCGGACGGGCGGTCCCGCCGCCGATGCTCCTGCCGCTGCTGATCCCGCTGATGAGCATCGGCACCCCGATGCAGCTGACCACGATCGTGTTCGGCGTCGTCTGGCCGGTGCTGCTCAACACCGTCGAGGGCGCCCGTTACGTGGACCGCCAGCACGTGGAGACCGCCAGGGTCTTCGGATTCTCTCGCCGGCAACGGCTCTGGCGGGTCATCCTGCCCTCCGCGACCCCGAAGATCTTCGCGGGCCTGCGGCTCAGCCTCTCCCTTGCCCTGATCCTCATGGTCGTCTCCGAACTGGTGGGCAGTACCAACGGGATCGGCTTCCAGCTCCGTGACGCGGAGCGCGCCTTCGACCCACCCGGCCTGTGGGGCTCCCTCGTGGTGCTCGGCCTACTCGGTTACGTGCTGAACCTGGCGTT
Source organism: Streptosporangium sp. NPDC020072 (assembly GCF_040631445.1). NCBI lineage: Bacteria > Bacillati > Actinomycetota > Actinomycetes > Streptosporangiales > Streptosporangiaceae > Streptosporangium > Streptosporangium sp. NPDC020072. The sequence goes on from NZ_JBEYAB010000002.1 coordinate 79,300, forward strand.
CTTCACCGCCGAGCGACGGGTCCTGTCCTGGCACCGCGCCGCCAAGCAGACAACCTGAGGAACCTCCGTGCTTGAGATCTCCAATCTGACCCACACCTACGGAAACGGCCCCTCCGCCCACAACGCGCTCGGCGGTGTCGACCTGCACGTCGCCGAGGGGGAGCTGGTGTGCATCGTCGGACCCTCCGGGTCCGGCAAGTCGACCCTGCTGCGCTCCATCGCCGGGCTGCTGCGCCCGACGGGCGGCCGGATCACGCTCAACGGCACCCCCGTCGCGCAGATCCCGGACGACCTGGCCGTGGTCTTCCAGGACTACAGCCGCTCGTTGTTCCCCTGGATGTCGGTCGCCGACAACGTCTCGCTGCCGCTGCGCCGTAAGGGCCAGGGCAGGAAACAGCGGGCGCTCTCGGCAGCCGAGGCACTCGAACAGGTGGGCCTGGCCTCGGCCGGGAGCAAGTATCCCTGGGAGTTGTCCGGCGGCATGCAGCAGCGTGTCTCCATCGCCCGCGCCCTGGCCTACCGGCCGAAACTGCTGCTGATGGACGAGCCCTTCGGGTCCGTCGACGCCCAGACCCGTGAGGACCTGGAGGACCTGACCCTGCTGGTCCGCGGTCTGCACAACATGACCATCCTGCTCATCACCCACGACATCGACGAGAGCGTCTACGTCGGTGACCGCGTCGTGGTGCTCTCCAAGGCCCCGGCCAGGGTGGTGGGTGACCTCCGGGTCGACCTGCCAGGCCCCCGTGACCAGATCGGCACCAGGGAGCACCCCGACTTCGTACGGCTGCGCGGCGAGGTCGGCCGCCTGGTGCGCGGTGTGCGTCCCGCGCAGACGTCGTCGCTGTGAGAGGCCTGTGAGAGACGCCGCGAGAGCTCTCCCGTGTCCCGGGGCGACCACCCGGGACGCGGGAGACGGGGCCGGTGTTGAAGGGTCCTTCAGAAGCGTCGGGCGGGGCGGCGACCGTCCGGTCCGCCTCTGACATGGGGGCACGCGAACGTCGCCGCGCCCCTTGACCGCCCCGTTTGAAGATCGGTGTAAAAGGTTTTCGAGACTCCGGTAAATCCGGATCAGATGCCTAGAGCGTTCCATTTTATATCGTACGGATACGAAAGAAAATGCCATACCAGCGTCAAGCCTCACACATTCCGGTGGCCCGAAACGGTCGCGACGCCCGATCTGGCGGCGTCAACTCCCTACATACGGATGGCCGGAAACCGGCAACCCCCCGTAACAGGAGCCTCAATTCCGTCAAGTAGGCACTTCACTAAACCGGTAAATCACCCCTTACAGCAACAAAACATGCTATATGGGGACATAAATTATGGACTGTCGCTAAACCCGACGTTAAGGGTTGCTGCTGGATTTGAGAGCATCTACGATCGCTCCTTGATCTCTTCTCCCCGATTCCGGGACGTCCAACTCATGCCGCATTCCCTCACCTCTTCGAGGAGCCACATATGAGGTTCCGTCCACTAACACGAGCATGCCTGGTCATCGTCGCTCTTTCCGTTCTCGCCACCGCCTGCAGCAGCGGGAAAAGCGCAACGAGCGCGGCGAACGGCCTGGAGAAGACCGACATCACCATCGGTATGCTGCCGCTCCCCGAGGTGGCACCGGTTCAGATCGCCATCAGCCGGGGCTTCTTCAAGGAAGAGGGCCTCAACGTCAAGTTCTCCCTCATCGAGGGTGGCGCGGCCGCACTCCCCACGCTGCTCAGCGGTGGGTTCGACGTGCTGCACAGCAACTACGTCTCCGCCTTCACCGCCTCCGCGCAGAACGTCGCGGACCTGAAGGTGATCGCGGAGGCGACCGTCGCGACGCCCGGCTCCTTCGTCCTGTTGACCGCGCCCAACTCGAACGTCACCAAGGTCGAGGACCTCAAGGGCAAGAAGGTCGGCGTCAACACGAAGAAGAACATCGCCACGCTGGCGACCAGCGTGACTCTGAAGGTACACGGCCTGGACGTCGTCCGCGACAAGATTGACTTCATCGAGGTGCCCTTCCCCAACATGTGGCAGGCCCTCAAGAGTGGTCAGGTGGATGCGGCCTTCCTGCCCGAGCCGTTCGTGAGCGCGGCCGCCGCCGACGGCGGTGTGAAGCTCGCCGACACGATGGCCGGCCCCACGGACAGCTTCCCGATCGCGGGCTACTTCGTCACCTCGGAGTTCGCGGGCAAGAGCCCCAAGACCGTCGCCGCCTTCCAGCGCGCCCTGCTGAAGGCGCAGACGGTCGCGGCGAACGACCGCAAGGCCGTCGCCGAGGCGATTCCCCAGTACACCAAGATCAACGCTCAGACCGCGCAGATCATGCAGCTGCCCGGCTTCCCCGTCACGACCAACGCCGTACGGCTGCAGCGGGTCTCCGACCTGATGCTTGAGTACGGCTACCTGCCCAAGCCGTTCGACGTCAACTCTCTCCTGCTCGGAGGACAGAAATGATCGAGGCATACCAGGCGGTCGGCCTGGTTCCCACCATGCGCGGCGTCCGCAACCGGGACGAGATCCAGATCAACCTGGAGCACATCGAACACCTGGTCAAGGCCGCCTCCTGGCTGTCCAGCCTCGACCTGCCCGTCCGCCTGATCGCGATTCCCGAGGGCGCCCTGCAGGGGTTCAACGACGAGGTCCTCGACCTCGACCACGAGGACTTCGCCAGGGAGGTCGCGATCGAGGTGCCCGGTCCTGAGACCGACCGGCTCGGCGCGCTGGCCCGCCAGTGGAACACCTACATCGTCGCCCAGGCCAAGGCCCTGCACCCCGAGTTCCCCGGACGCTTCTTCAACGTCGGCCTGGTGATCGACCCCGAGGGCGCGATCGTCATGACGCACTACAAGACGGTCCCGCTGCTGCCCGTCGAACACTCGGTGACCCCGCACGACGTCTGGGACCGCTGGGTCGAGCTGTACGGCAAGACGCTCGACGCGTTCTACCCCGTCGCCGACACCGCGATCGGCAGGATCGGCGTGCTCATGGCCAACGAGGCCTCCTACCCGGAGAACGCCCGCGGGCTCGCCATGAACGGCGCGGAGATCATCTACCGCGGGCCGTACCCGCACCCGCACGTCGGCAACGGGCTCTACGCGATCCAGAACCAGGCCAGGGCGCTGGACAACAACTGCTACCTGATCGCCTGCAACGTCGGGACCTACTATCTGACCCCCGACTCCGACGTCCCAATCGACACCTTCGGCGGCCACTCGATGGTCGTGGACTACAAGGGGCAGATCGTCGGGCGCCACGACTACGGCGGCGCCTCCTCCTGGGTCTCGGGCACGATCGACATCGAGGCCCTGCGCAGGTTCCGCGCCAACGCGCAGTGGGACAACTGGATCAAGGACCTCAAGACCGAGCAGTACCAGCTCATCTACGAGAAGCCGATCTACCCGAAGAACCTCTACCTCGACCGCAAGCCGTACAACCACACGGAGTTCCGCACCGAGGTGATCGACAGGCAGATCGAGCTGATGCACGAGCGCGGAGTCTGGGTTCGCCCGGAGAAGTAGGAAGAGAAGGACCGGTGTGACCGGGCCGGCTCGCCGGTGAGGCCGGCCCGGTGTGGGATCCGCCGTCGTGGCGGGTCCCACACCGGGAGAGAAAGATCAGACGCGAAGCGTCAGAACGTGCTCGACCAGGGTGATCAGGGTCGACTTGACCGCGTCCCGCGAACGGGCGTCGGTCCGTACGACGGGGATGTGCGGAGAGATCGTCAGAGCCTCCCGCACCTCCTCCTCACCGTGTAAGTGCGTACCGCCGAAGCCGTTGAGGGCGACGACGAACGGCAGCCCCGCCTCCTCGAAGTAGTCGATCGCCGGGAAGCTGTCGGCCAGCCGCCGGGTGTCGACCAGCACGATCGCGCCGATGGCGCCCTTGACGAGGTCGTCCCACATGAACCAGAACCGGTGCTGACCCGGCGTACCGAACAGGTACAGGATCAGGTCCCGGTCCAGCGAAACCCGGCCGAAGTCCATGGCCACCGTGGTGGTCCGCTTGGTCGGGATGTGCGAGAGGTCGTCGACCTCCGCGCTGGCCTCCGTCATAACCGCTTCCGTGGTCAGCGGCATGATCTCGGAGACCGCTCCGACGAAGGTCGTCTTGCCGACACCGAATCCTCCGGCGACAACGATCTTCGTTGACGTCATTCCGGCGTCAGAGCCTGCGAAGCCCACTGAGCACCCTTTCAAGCAAGTTGAGATCCGGCTTTCCGGCATCCAGCGACGGCTGGTGGATCTGCACCAGGCCCTCGGTCGCCATGTCCGCGATCAGCACCCGGGTCACGCCCAGTGGCATGCGCAGCAGGGCGGACAACTCCGCCACCGAGCGCACCTGCTGGGACAACGAGATGATCGCCTGGTACTCCGTGGAGAGCGTGGCGGTGTCCACGCTCATGAAGGTCGCCGAGGAGACCAGGGCCTCCAGAGCGAGCTGCATGCGGGGCGCCGTCCTGCCTCCGGTCACAGCGTACGGACGAATCAGACGATTACGTCCGCTCTTGGCCTGAGGCGTGCTTGGGGGTTCCTCACCCGGGCGCCAACCTGGTGCGTCCATATCACCTCCCTATCGCTGAGCCGACTGCAACTCGGCCCGAAGAGCAGGTGTCAACGCCTGCCCCGCGCGCTCAGCCAGCATGGTCATCTGGTAGGCCACCAGGCCCATGTCACAGTCCGGCGAGGCCAGTACGGCCAGCGCGGAGCCGTCGCTGATCGACATCGTCAGCAGGAGGCCCCGCTGCATCTCGATCACGGTCTGCGCGACGGGACCGCCCTCGAAGACCCGGGAGGCTCCCTGGGTCAGGCTGATCAGACCGGCCGTGATCGCGGCGAGCTGGTCGGCGCGGTCCTTCGGGAAGCCCTGCGAGTAGGCCAGCGGAAGACCGTCCGCGGAGACGATCACCGCGTGGGCCACACCGGGCATCTCCTTGACGAACTCGGTGATCAGCCAATTGAAGCCTCGGGCGGCCTGACTGAGTTGGTGGTTCACTGGTTCTCTCCCTCAGCGGCGTTCAACCGCTCGATCATCTCGGCGCGGCCCTGCCGTATGCCTTGCTGGAAACTGGACAGACGACTACGCACCCGCTCCGCCGATATCGGGGGCAGCGGGGCCACCGGAGTGCTCGGGGCCGGGGCGGCCGTTCCGGGCACGAGGTTGGCCTTCGGCACCCGCTTCGGCAGGCCCGAACCGGTTACACCGCCCTCGACGGGCTTCTTCGCGACCTCGGCCGCGGCCCATCCCTGGTCGGACGGGGAACTCCACGGCTGCCTCTCCGGCTGCTCCTCCGAAGGAGGCGGTCCCTGGCGCCCCGGCCGCCTGATGGGCAGCACGGGCGACTCCTCCTGGAGCGACCGCTCCGGTGAGGGCGTCTCCTGCCTTTCCTCCTCCGCGGGCTCGGCTTCGGCCTCGGGGTCGGCCACGAGCTCGGCGGAGGTGTTGCGGAACCAGTCCGATCCTACCGCCGCGAAGATCGGCAGGAACTCCTCGGGCTCGGGCTCCGTCGGCGACACCTCGACCGCGGGCAGGGCCTGGGTGTGGTCCGGAACCTCGCGCCTGGGCGGCGTCCACGGGTCGACCGGCGGCATCTCCGGCCATGCGGGCGGCTGCCCGCCCCTCGGTGGTTCGCCTCCCGGGAACGGCGACTGCGTCGTGGAGAACGACGAGTCGGCGGGGAAGGAGGGGTGGGCGGCCGGGAACGAGGGCTCGGCCGGGAAGGACGGCGGCGCCGCGGGGAAGGACGGCTCGGCCAGGAAGGACGACTCCGACTGACGCGGCGGCTGCGCCGTGGGGAAGGACGGGTCCCCCGCCGGGAACGACGGATGCGCCGGCGGGAAGGACGGCGGGGACGGGGTGAGCGGCGAGGCCCACAGGTCCTCGACCGCCGCCGCGGAGACGACCGGCGCCGACCACAGGTCCGCGACCGAGGGGGCCGGGTTCTGCGGGATCGAGGGCTCCGGAGTGGGCGGGACCGGCAGGGACGGCTGGGCGGGCGGGGCCTGCCTGACGGCGCCCATCGAGGGAACGCTCCCGAACGGGTCGGAGCTGGGCACCCCGCTGAACGGGTCGTTGCCGGACAGGGCCGAGGGGCCGTTCTGACCGGCCATGGCCAGCTGCGGCATGAGCGGCGACTGGGCGACGACCTGCGGGGGAAGCAGCACGACGGCGCTCAGGCCGCCGGTCTCGGGACGGCGCAGCTGGACCCGGATACCGTGACGCATGGCCAGCCGGCCGACCACGAACAGGCCCATTCTGCGGGAGACCGACAGGTCGACCGCGGGGGGCTCGGCCAGACGACGGTTGGCCTCGGCCAGCTCCTCGTCGCTCATGCCGATTCCCGAGTCGGTGACCGCCAGGATGATGGCCCCCGTCTCGTTGGCGTTGCCGCTCACCATGATCTTGGTGTCCTGCGGCGAGAAGAAGATGGCGTTCTCGACGAGCTCCGCGATCAGGTGGACGATGTCGTTGACGGCGGAGCCAACGATCATGGTACCCGCCTCGACCCGCAGGCCGACGCGTTCGTAGTTCTCGACCTCCGACAGGGAGGCTCGCACGACGTCGCTCAGCGGAACCGGCTCACTCCACCTGCGGCTCTGCTCCTGACCCGCGAGGACCAGGAGGTTCTCGGAGTTACGGCGCATGCGGGTGGCCAGGTGGTCCAGCTTGAAGAGGCTGGCCAGCTGGGCGTCGTCCTGCTCGCCCTGCTCCAGGTCGTCGATGAGGTCGATCTGCCGTTCCACGAGCGACTGGGTGCGCCGGGAGAGGTTGATGAACATCGCGTTGACGTTGTTACGCAGCCTGGCCTCGTCGCCCGCCAGGCGGATGGCCTCGCGGTGGATCTCGTCGAAGGCCCGGGCGACTTCCCCGATCTCGTCGCGGGAGTCCACGTCGATGGGGGAGACCTCCACGCTCGGATCGGCCTCACCGGTCTCCCGCAGCACGCGGACGGTCTCCGGCAGCCGGTTGCCCGCCACCTCCAGGGCCTCGCTGCGCAGCTGGCGCAGCGGCCTGACCAGCGTTCCCGCCACCCAGGCGGTGACGAGCAGGATCATGATCAGCAGGACCAGGATCGTCGCACCGGTGACGATGGCGTTCTGCTCCTCGGCGGCCTGCAGTTCCTGGCTTCGGGAGGTGACCGAGGCGGCCAGGCTTCGCTCGACGGCGTTCAGTCCGTCGACGAGGGCCGAGGAGGCCTCGTACCAGGCGTTCATGCCCATCTCCCTGGGCAGGCCCAGGTTCTCGCGCATCCGGGAGATGACCAGGGCGCGCATGGCGTCGGCCTTGGAGATCTTCGGGTCGGTGAGCACGTCGTTCAGACGCTTGATGTCCGTCGTCGACGCGGTGGACCGGAAGGTGGCCATCGCGTTGAGCTGGCCCTTGTAGGCGCCCAGGAAGTCGGCGGGGTCGTCGAAGTCGAACCGGCCCTCGATGCGGGCGACGAGCAGAATGCCGCGCTGCCTCGCGACCTGCTCTCTTGCCTGGGTGAGGGCGCCGAGCGCGAGGACGTCACCGACCAGACGTTGGTCACGGGCGCTGCGGCCCAGATCGTCGTGTAGCGTCATGAAGTCGGCGATCATGCGCGTGTACATGCCGAGGGCGGCACGAGGAAGCACGTCGCCGCTGGTGAGAGCCTTTCTCAGGCTGAACAGACCGTTGAGCCAGTTGCGGACCTGGGCGACCTCGGCGACGATGCGCGGCTCCTGGTCGTCGCCCAGGGCGTCGATCGCGGTGAGCACCTTCGTACGGGTCAGGTCGACCCGGCCCTGCATGTCCTTGACCCTGGCCAGGCGCGCCTGCCTGCGCCGGTCGGCGATGTACCAGGCGGTGAGATCACGCTCGTCGGCCATCTCGTAGGACAGGTCGGTGAGCTGCTCGATGAGCGAGGCGACCTCGGCGTTCTTGCGGTATTCGGTGGCGCCGGTCAGCGAGTTGGTGAGCTGGAGTCCACTCAGCACCACCGCCGCGGCCGTGGGGAGCAGGATCAGCGCGACCAGACGGGGACGCACGCGCCAGTTCGAGGGCAGGAAGCGACTGCCCACCGCTGACTCACGGTGGTTGCGGCGGTCTTGTGTCATCACTGGCCTACGTAACCCCTCGCCGGTTTTGGATACGGCGGTAGCAATTTGAGCACATCCTTTATGTCACTTCGAATGGAGTATGTGCCGCTAAATCCCCACAAAAGGGATATTTGGCGACAAACCTCACGAGGGCCGGAAGGATTCTCTCGCCTCCGGAACCTGGTGCTTGATCATCAAATGGCGCGTAACCGAGTACGCCTGGACCGCCTCCTGACTCATGTCCTTGCCGAAGCCACTGCCCTTGACCCCGCCGTGCGGGGCCTCCGACGCGATGGGCAGATGGTCGTTCACCCAGGTCACACCCACGTCGAGTCGATGGGAGACGCGTAGTGCCCGCGCCACGTCCGTGGACCAGACCGAAGAGGCTAAACCGTACCTGGTGTCGTTGGCCAGCCGTACCGCCTCGTCCTCGTCGTCAAACGGTAGAGCCAGAAGGACCGGTCCGAAAAGCTCTTCTTGGGCGATCTCACTGTCCTGTGTCACTCCCGTGACCAGCGTGGGCGGGTAGTAGAAGCCCGGCCCCTCCTCCGGGACGCCACCCAGCGCCACCGAGGCGCCCGCGGCGACCGCCCGCTCGACGAAGCCGTGCACCCGTTCGCGGTGCTCACCGGAGATCAGCGGGCCGATGTCGGTCGCCGGGTCCCACGGGTCTCCCGTCCTGATCCCCTCAAGCGTCGCGCGCAGCGCCTCGACGGCCTGGCCGTACACCTCGCGGGCGATGTAGACGCGGGTCGCGGCGGTGCAGTCCTGGCCGGTGTTGTAGGTCGCGCCCATCGCGACCCCCCTGGCCATGTCGGCCAGGTCGGCGTCACCGAAGACCAGCGCGGGCGCCTTGCCGCCGAGTTCCAGGTGGACCTGCTTGGGGAGGACCGCCGCACCGCGCATCACGGCGCGGCCCGTCTCGGTCGAGCCGGTGACGCTCACCAGGTCCACGCCGGGGTCGGCGACCAGCGCCTGGCCCACCTCCGCGCCACCGAGGACGACCTGGAGCAGCCCGTCGGGCGCTCCCGCCCCGGCGAACAGCTCGGCCAGCCGCAGCGTGGTGCCCGGCGTGCGCGGCGCGGGCTTGACGACCACCGCGTTGCCCGCGGCGAGCGCGGGGCCGAGCTTCCACACCGCCATCACCAGCGGGAAGTTCCACGGCGCGATCGCCCCGACGACGCCGACGGGACGGCGCACCAGCACCGAGGTGTAGCCGGGGCTGAGCACCCCGGCCCCGGTTCCCTCAAGCGAGCGCGCGGCTCCGGCGAAGAAGCGCAGGTTGTCCACGGCGAAGGGCAGTTCACCCTCGCGGAAGACCGAGGCGGGCTTGCCCGTCTCGCCGACCTCAAGCCGGGTGAGTTCCTGGGCGTCGGCCTCGACCAGGTCGGCGAAACGCAGCAGCACCCTGGCCCGCTCGGCCGCGGTCGCCCCGCTCCACTCCTGGTAGGCCTCACGGGCCCGCCGTACGGCCGCCGCGACCCCGGCCACCGGGGTGTCACGCGCCTCGGACAGGAACTCCCCGGTCGCCGGGTTGATCAACGTGCTCATGGAACTTCTCTCGTCATGTCATGGTGCCGGGGGCGTCAGGCTCCGGCCCGCTCGATCAGGTCGGCGGCCCGGCGCAGGCCGTCGCGGCGGCGGATCTCCTCACCCGCCGCGGCGAGCCGCTCACGCAGCGCGGTGTCACCGAGCAGCCTGTCCAGCGCGCCGGTCAGTTCCTCGTCGGTGAAGGTGTAGGGGGCCAGGCGCACGCCGTAGCCCAGTTCGTCGACGCGCTGGGCGTTGTCGTACTGGTCCCAGAACAGGGGAAGCACGATCATCGGCTTGCCGAAGTGCAGCGCCTCGGTCGTGGTGTTGTTGCCGCCGTGGGTGATGACCAGGTCGACCAGCGGGAGGATCCTGGTCTGCGGCAGGAACTCCGCGCCCCACATGTTCTCCGCGAGCTTGATCTCCTCGTGCAGCGGGCCCTTGGAGACGACGAAGCGGTGCGGCGTCGTGCCCAGCACGTCGATCACCCGCTGCATCAGCGCGACGTCCGCCGAACCGAGCGAGCCGAGCGAGAAGTAGACGAGGGCGCCCTCCCCCGAGGCCAGCGGCTCGGGCAGCGCGAAGTCCTCGTCGGTCTCGCGCACCGAGGAGTCCAGCCGGTGCCAGGTGTCGCCGAGCGGCCTGTCGCCGGTGTAGTCGAGGACCTCGGGGAAGACGTAGAGGTTCAGGTCGCCCTCGTGGACGAAATCCAGGTCGGGCAGCGGCGGCGCCCCCTGGGCGACGACCCACTCGTTGAAGGAGGTCCACACCTCACGGTGGGTCCTGTCGTACTCGGCGCGGAAGGCCTCCCACTCGGAGCGGTCGTCGGCGGGCAGCCCGGAGAAGACCGGCGCCACGCCCTCGCCGCGCACCTCAAGCGGGTTGCAGGAGACGATCCTGACGAACGGTTTGCCCGCGGTGAGCAGCGCGGGAAAAGTGATCACGTTGTCCTCTACGATCACGTCCGGCCTGACGCGCTCGATAATCTCCTTCAACCGCGGTTCGCAGTACTTCACACCGTCGATGAGCGCGTCCCAGATCGGCTTGGTCACCGTCTCAAGCTGCTCGGCGGTCGACTTGCGATATTCCGGCGCGGTGTCCCGGATGAAGTCCTTCCAGAACTGTCCCGGGTCCTGCTCCTCTTCGGCCGGGGGCGCCAGGTCTACCAGGTCCTCCTCGAATCCGAGGGCGGTCAATTTCCCTTTCCATGAAGCTTCAGCTGCGAAAACGACTCGGTGGCCGCGCTTGCGAAGAATGTCACCGATGCCGATGCAGTTGTTCGTGGGTCCGTAGGCGCTTTCCGGCATGAACAGGATCGTGAGCGACATCACGCCTCCAAGTGACTGGGAGTTATGCGGCTTGAAGAATGATTCAATACTTGCTCTAGCTAAAACGCTAGGAAACGGTCACTATGGACCCCGGTACTGAACCGGGTCCCGAACGAGTGGGGGAATATGACGCGCAAGAGACGGGCGGATCGGCGCCTCGATCTCATCGCCGCCGCACACCGGGCGATCATCCGGCACGGCACCGAGGGGGTGCACCTCAACCACGTCGCCGAGGAGGCCGGTCTGACCTCCGGCGCCGTGCTGTACCACTACCCCCAGCTCGGCGAACTGCTGGTCGACGCGCACCACGCCGGCATGGAGCGCTTCTACGAGCAGCGGATCAAGCGGATCAGCGGCATGCGCGACCCCGTCGAGAAGCTTGTCGTGACCATCCGCTCCGGCCTGCCACACGGTCCCGACGATCCGGAGGTCCGGCTGCTCAACGAGCTCGGCGGAGCCGCGCCCCGCAACAGGATGTACGCCCTGCTGCTCACCACGCTCTACGACCGCCAGGTCTCGATGTACCAGAGCATCCTGGAGACCGGAGCCGCGCTGGGGACCTTCACCCTGTCCGACGACTCCCTGGTCATCGCGCGCAACCTCGTCGCGCTCGAAGACGCGTACGGTTACCGCATAACGGCCCGCCACCCGGTGATCGGCCCGGATGAGGCGGCGGAGCTGATCCTCGCCTACGCCAGGACCGCCACGAACAACCCGCTCAAGACGTCTCATTGAGGGATCAGCACCCCGTCCTCCGCCGCCCAGGTGAGGGTCACCGAAGACCCCACCTGGACCCGCGTCGCCCCCTGCGTCGCCACAAGGACCACGCCGTCGCGACCGGGCACGAGAACCGAGACGTGTGACACGCCGCCGTAGAAGCTGACGTCGGCCACCCTCCCCCGCAACGCTCCGGCAGCCTCAGTGGCCTCAGAAGGCGTATTGTCCACATCCGGGCCCTTGTCAGCGGATGCCGTCCCTTGGCCCTCAGTGACGACCTCAGCGTCCTGCAGGGCCTCCTGCGCCGCCTGCCCGGTGTCACCGGAGGCGTTCTCCCGCTCGGCGGTCCCGGAGGAGTCGTCACCGCCGTTCTCAGAGAGCCGCTCAGCGCCGTTTTCCGCGTCCTCGCCCACGCCGTCGCCGCTCTCGGCGGTGCTCTGGACGACGCTTTCGACGGTGCTCTCGACGGCGTCACCCGGATCCGGCGCCACGGGTTCCGCGACCTCTGTGAGCCTGATCCGCTCCGGCCGTACGGCCAGCAGCGCCGCCGCCCCCTCGGGCAGCCCGTCCGGCCCGGCCAGCACGCCGACTCCCTCGCAGGTCAGCCCGCCCGCGCAGGCCGTACCCGTGAAGAGGTTGTTGGCCCCGACGAACCCGGCGACGAACGGCGTCGCGGGCCGTTCGTACAGCGTGACCGGGGCGTCCACCTGCTCGACCCGGCCCGCGGACAGGACGGCGATCCGGTCGGCGAGCGACATCGCCTCCTCCTGGTCGTGGGTGACCACGACGAAGGTGATCCCGACCTCGTGCTGGAGCCGCTTGAGTTCGAGCTGCATCTCGGCGCGGACCTTCTTGTCCAGCGCGGAGAGCGGTTCGTCCAGCAGCAGCAGCCTGGGCCGTTTCACGATCGCCCTGGCCAGCGCGACCCGTTGCCGCTGGCCTCCGGAGAGCCTGTCCGGCCTGCGGCCCGCCGCCTCGGCCAGGCCGACCTTCTCCAGGACCTCGGCGACCCGCTCCCGGATCTCGGCCTTGGGCAGCCGCTCCCGCTCAAGGCCGTAGGCGACGTTCTTGGCCACGGTCATGTGCGGGAACAGCGCGTACGACTGGAACATGAGGTTGACCGGGCGGCGGTGTGCGGCCTGGGTGAGCAGGTCGGCGCCGTCGAGGGTGACGGTGCCCGCGTCCGGCGTCTCGAAGCCCGCCAGGATCCGCAGCAGGGTGGTCTTGCCACAGCCGCTCGGGCCGAGCAACGCGAAGAACTCGCCCTGGCGGATCTCCAGGGAGACCCCCGACAGCGCCGTGACGTCGCCGAAACGGCGGCTGACATCTGTGATCTGCAGCATCAGGACAGTGACTCCGTCAGTCGGGTCATCCGCTGGGCCGCGATCACCACCGTGAAACTCACGGCCAGCAGCAGCGTCGCCAGCGCGTTGATCTCCGGGGTGACCCCGAAGCGGACCATTGAGTAGATGACGATGGGCAGGGTCGGCGTGGTCGGCGCCGCGGTGAAGAAGGCGATCACGAACTCGTCGACGGAGAGCGTGAACGCCAGCAGCGCGCCCGCCGCGATGCCCGGCATGAGCTGCGGCAACGTGACTCGCACGAACGTGGTGAACGGCGAGGCGCCCAGGTCCCGCGAGGCCTCCTCAAGGGAGTCGTCCACGTGGGTGAGCCGGGTGCGCACGACCGCCGTCACGAACGCCATGCCGAAGACCGTGTGCGCGAGCAGCACCGAGTGCAGGCCGAGCGTCTTCCTGACCGCCGCGTAGAAGACCAGCAGCCCGATGGCCAGCACCAGGTCGGGCAGTACGGCCGGCAGCACGCTGAGCGTGTCGAGCACCCGTGACCTGGTGTGCCTGGCCAGGCCCACGGCGAGCAGGGTGCCGAGCACGGTCGCGAGCGCCGTCGATCCCGCGGCCACGATCAGCGTGTTGACCAGGCCCTCGCGTACCAGGGCGTTCCCGGCGAGCTTGCCGTACCACTTCAGGCTGAGGCCGGTGAAGGAGTAGGGCGACCTCCCCGCGTTGAACGACATGACGACGAGCACGACGATCGGCGTGTAGAGGAACACATAGGTCGCCCAGAAGGGGACGTAGAGGAGACGCGGTCTACGCACGGCGGACACTCCATGCCTGCAGGAGGAGCAGGACGACCAGCACCGCGAGCAGCGCCAGCGTGAGGGCGGACCCGAACGGCCAGTCCCGCGCGGTGAGGAACTGGTCCCTGATCAGGTTGCCGACCATGATCGAACGTCCGCCGCCGAGCAGTTCGGGGATGACGAAGTTCCCGAAGCTCGGGACGAACACGAACAGGCAGCCGGTCAGGACGCCGGGCAGCGTCAGCGGCAACGTCACCGAGAGGAACGTGCGGGCGGGCCTGGCCCCGAGGTTGGCCGAGGCCTCGGCCAGGCGGGGGTCGAGCCGCTCGATCGCCGCGTACAGCGGCAGCACCATCAGCGGCAGGTAGGAGTAGACCAGCCCGACGACGACGGTGCCCTGGTTGTACAGGAACTCGAAGGGGCCGAGACCGAGCCTGCCCAGGGCGGAGTTGACCAGCCCGGGGCCGCTCAGCAGCACGATCCAGGCGTAGACCCTGATCAGCAGGTTCGTCCAGAAGGGCAGCACGATCGCCACCAGCGCGACCGTCTTCCATTTCCTGGGAAGCCTGGCGATCAGATACGCCGTCGGGTAGCCGAGCAGCAACGCGACCAGCGTGGCGATCAGGGCCGTCCGCAGCGAGCCGAGCAGGATGTCGAGGTAGATCGGATCGGCCAGGCGCACGAGGTTGTCCGCACTGGCCTCGTAGATGACCCCGCCGAAGCGCCCCCTGCGGAACAGGGAGAAGCTCAGGACCGTCACCAGCGGGATCAGCAGCAGGACGATCAGGTAGGCCAGCCCAGGCCCGAGGAAGACGAGCCGCTCCGCCAGACGTGACCGGCGCGACCGGGAGTTGACGGTCGCGCCGGAGACGGCGGGGGCTGTCACTGCGCTGCCTTGACCTCGGTGGCGAGTCGGGTGTACTTCGCGGAGTCATCGCCCAGGTCGACGATGGACTCACCGGCGAGCAGCTGGGACGGGGTCATCTGCAGCGGCGCGTTCTTCTGCTTGAGCTCGGCGGGCAGCGCGTCCATGGCGGCCTTGTTCGGAACCTTGTAGAGGATGTTCCGCGCGGCCCAGCCGTGGATCTTCGGGTCCAGGATGAAGTTGATGAAGGCGTGCGCCGCCTCCTTGTTCTTGGAGCCGCGCAGCACGACCATGGTGTCGACCCACAGGTCGCTGCCCTCTCTGGGCACCACGAACTTGATGTTCTTCTCCGAGGTGGGGCACCAGCCGTCCCACGCCTCGACCATGACGGCCTCACCGCTCTTGAGGCGGTCGCCGAAGGTGACGTCGTCGTAGCCGAGCAGGTTCGGCTTGGCGGCGACCAGCTTCTCCTTGACCTTGGCCAGGTCCTGGTCGTTGCGGGTGTTGACGGACATCCCGAGCGCCTTGACGGCGGGCAGTGCCAGCCAGCGCTCGGTGGTCATCATGGTGACCTTCTTCCTGGCGTCCTCCGGCGGGCTGAGGATGTCGTTCCAGCTCGTCGGCGGCGTCTTCAGCAGGTCACTGCGGTAGCAGATGCCGGTCGTCCCCCAGGTGTAGGGGACGGAGAAGGCGTTGCCCGGGTCGAAGGCGAGCTCCTTGGCCTCGGGGTAGAGGTTGGCCAGGTTGGGGATGAGCTCGGGGTGGATCGGTTCGAGCAGGCCCGCCGCGTTGAGCGCCTGGGCGTACTGGCCGGAGACGAAGGCCACGTCGATACCGGTGTCGGCGCCCCCGGTCAGCTTGCCCATGATGATCTCGTTGGTGTCGTGCGTGGCCACCTTGAGCTTGAACCTGAGCTTCTCCTCGACCCGCGCGGCCAGGTCCTCGGGGGTATAACCCGGCCACACCGAGATGGTCACGCTCTGCTTGGACAGGTTCGCGTTGGGGTTGAGCTGCTCCGCCGACGCCGAGGGAGTCGCCTCGGGAAGGGCCGCCGTGGTTCCTCCGCCGCAGGCCGATACGGCTAATGCGAGACCGGCCACCAGGGTGACAGCCGGAAGACGACGGGGGTACCGGGCACGGGACACGGCCGCTACTCCTTCAGTTTTCGGGATAAGTGGTGGACACCGACCGTTACGGACACGGCAGACCAAACCAGGAGTGTTGCAGCCAACCATAACTTGGGCAAGACTTTGCGCGTCATCACCCCTGGAAAGTTTGGTCCGCCTGTTGCACTCCACTTCAATCTGGACTCGGCTGAACACCGTGCCACAGGCGGGAGACGGCCGCAGTCACGCGCTGGTCGAGGCCCTGAACAGCGAGATTCCCCCTCCCTTCACGGTCAGGAGATTCGGCCCTCTCCCCTTCGCCCCGATCTCCGACTTTTCAACAGGAGTTCAACTAACGGCCTCCCGTGTTATGGGTTCCGGCGCCGAGCGAGGGGTCGGCGTGGACCAGACCAACCACTCGGTGGTCGTCGGGGAGAGCGTGGTCGTCAAGTGGTTCACCCCGCCCGCCCCGCTCCCCCAGCCCGCCCCTGACGTGCTCGCCCATCTCGCGGAGACCGGTTTCACCGCGACCGCGACGCCGTACGCGGCGCTCTGCCGGGAGGGGAGGCTGCTCGCCCTCGTCACCGCCTACCTCCCCGGCGCGGTGGACGGCTGGCAGTGGTGCGTCGAGGAGGCCGCCGCGGGCCGTACGGCCTTCGCCGCCGACCTGGGCGCGCTGGCCGCCGACCTGCACGCGGCGCTCGCCACCCCCTCCGCGACCTTCCCCGACCCGGTACGGCGGGCGCACGACCTGGGGCGGGACCTGGCCGCCCGCGCCGAGAAGGCCCTGCGGGAGGCGCTCGCCCTGACCGGGGACACAGGGGACACAGCCGGGGACGCCGGGGACACGGACGGGCGCTGGCTGCGCGAGCGCGCCGACGCGCTGCGCGCCGGGCTGGCGCCGCTGGCCTCGACCGGCCCGACGCCGCTCGTGCGCGTCCACGGCGACCTGCACGTGGGACAGATCCTGCGCTGGCGGGAGGGGTACGCGGTGATCGACTTCGACGGCAACCCCACCGTCACCGAGGCGGACGTCCACCAGCCCGTGGCCCGTGACCTGGCCCAGCTCACCACCAGCCTGGAGCACGCCGGGCAGGTCGCCGTCAGACGCCGCGGCGCCGACCCGTCGGCGACCGGCCGGTGGGCGGCCGAGGCCGTCGCCGTCCTCGGGGAGGCCTACCTGACCCGGCTGGCGGAGCACGGCCACGCCGGCCTGCTGGACCGTTCCCTGCTCCACCCGTTCGAGATCGAGCAGGAGTGCCGGGAGCTGATCTACGCCGCCCGGCACCTGCCCCGCTGGCGGTACGCCCCGATGGGCGTCCTGCGCTCCCGTTACCCGTGACAGCGCCCACCCGTGACGACGCGCGTGCGTCACCCGTGACGGCGCGCAAGCCGACGCCCTACGAGCCGACCAGGAGAGACCGTGAATCCCGAGCTGTACCTCGCCGACCTGGAGGCCAAGCCCGCCGCGCTGGCCGACCTCGCCGGGCTCCTCGCCGAGACCGACCCCTTCGCCGGGCTCCCCGGCCGGATCGGGCGGGTGCTCCTGCTGGGCATGGGCAGCTCACGGTACGCCGCAGGGGTCGCCGCGCTGCGGCTGCGGGCGGCGGGGGTCGAGGCGGTCGCCGAGTACGCCTCCGGTGACCTGCTGCCCCCGGCCCTCCCGGACACCCTGGTCGTCGCGATCTCCGCGACCGGCGGCAGCCGGGAGACCCTCGACGCGCTGGCCCGTTACCGGGGACGGTCCTTCGTGCTGGCGATGACCAACGCCCCGGGCTCCCCGGTCACCGAGGGGGCCGACCTGGTGGTGCCGATGGCGGCGGGCGAGGAACGCGGTGGCGTCGCCTGCCGGACCTTCCAGCACACCCTGGCCCTGCTGCTGGCCCTGCGCGACCGTCTCACCGGCACCGGCACCGGTGTGCCCGCGCTGCTGCGCCGTACCGCCGAGGCCACCGGCGACCTGCTCGAACGCCGTGACCTGTGGCTTGAGACGGCGGCCGAGCTGCTCGACGGGCCGGACGGCGTCCACACGATCGCCCCCGTCGAGCGCCTGTCCTCGGCCGAGCAGTCGGCGCTGATGTTCCGGGAGGGACCGCGCCGGGCGGCCGACGCCTGCGAGAGCGGCGACTGGTCCCACGTGGACGTCTACCTCACCAAGACCCTCGACTACCGCGCGCTGCTGTTCCCCGGCTCGCGCTACGACGACCAGGCGATGGAGTGGATCACCCGGCGCGGCTCGGCCGTCCTGGCGGTCGGCGGTGAGGTGCCCGGCGCCAGGGCGAGTGTGCGCTACCGGCACGACGACGACCGGGACGTCGCCCTGCTCACCGAGACCCTCGTGGCGGAGCTGGTCGCCGCGCGCTGGTGGCTCGCGGGAGCCCTCGCGGAAGCCTGAGCCGGGTCAGAGGCGGTGCAGCCCGCTGAGGACCCGTTCGAGGGTGGCCAGGTCGGGACCGCCCGCCTCGCCCCTGGGACGGTGCACGCGCACCAGCCCCTCCGCCTCCATGTCGGAGATCAGGACCCGGGCCACGCCGAGGGGAACGCCCAGCAGGGCCGAGATCTCGGCGACCGAGCGGACCTGGTGGCACAGCTCGCTGATCGCGCGGTACTCCCGGACGTAGGACAGGCCGAGCCTGGCCGAGGTGGCCGAGGAGACCAGGGCCTCCATGGCGAGCCCGGCCGAGGGCGTCGTCCTTCCCCCGGTCACGGCGTACATCCTGACCAGGGAACTCTCCTCCTCGGCCGGTTCGGCGGGCCGTTCGCCGTACCAGGGGTCGTGTCCCGCCATGGCTCAGCTCTCCCGTTTCGGGAGTTCGTTGCGGGCCCTGCGCACCCCGTCCTGGAAGCTCGACATCCGGGTGCGCGCCAGGTCGGCCGACCTGGCGTGCCTGGCCGGGGGCGGACCACCCGGGGGGCCGGCGACGGAGCCCGGCACCAGGTTCGCCCGCGGGGTACGGCGCGGCAGGCCGGAGGAGGTCGTCCCCCCGAGGGCCGGGTCGCCGGCGACCTTGGCCGCCTGCCAGCCGTCGTCCCCCGGGGAGGACCACGATCCCGGCTCTCCCGCCACGATCGGGACCTCTCCCGTCGATCCCGGGCCTCCCGTCGAGGCCGAGCCGGAGAACGGGGGCGCGGCTCCGGCGCGGAACCAGCCCGACTCGACCGAGGCGAAGATCGGCAGGAACTCCTCCTCCTGCGCCGGGACCCCGGTGCCGGGCAGCGGCGCGACGGCCTCCTCGGACACGACCGCGGGCGCCGCGAGGACCGCCGCCCCGTTGTGCGTGGTGACCGAGGTCAGGAGTGTCTCGGGCAGCAGGACCATGGCGGTCAGGCCCATCGCCTCCTGCGGGCGGAGCTGGACGCGGATGCCGTGCTTGAACGCGAGACGGCCGACCACGAACAGGCCCATGCGGCGCGCGGTCGAGGCGTCGGCGCCCTGCGGGCCCGCCAGGCGCCGGTTCACCTCGGCGAGTTCCTCCGGCGTCATGCCGATGCCCTGGTCGGCCACCGAGATCATCACGCCCCCGCCGTCGATGACGCCGCTGGAGACCACGACCGGGTTCTCCTTCGGGGAGAAGGACAGCGCGTTCTCCAGCAGTTCGGCGAGCAGGTGGACCACGTCGCTGACCGCGGGGCCGATGACCGCGGCCTCCGCCTGGACGCGGATCGCCACCCGGTCGTAGTTCTCCACCTCCGACAGCGAGGCGCGGACCACGTCCATCAGCTCGACGGGGGTCCGCCAGCGCCGTGCGACCTCCTGACCGGCCAGGACGAGGAGGTTCTCGCTGTTGCGGCGCATCCGGGTCGCGAGGTGGTCGAGTTTGAACAGGTCGGCCAGGCGCCGGTCGTCGCGTTCGCCGCGTTCGAGCCGTTCGACCAGGGTGAGCTGGCGTTCGACCAGGGTCTGGCTGCGGCGGGAGAGGTTGACGAACATCGCGTTGACGGTGGTGCGCAGCCTGGCCTCCTCCCCCGCCAGCCGTACCGCCTCCCGGTGGACCTCGTCGAAGGCGCGGGCGACCTCGCCGATCTCGTCGCGGGACAGCACGCCGACCGGGACGACCTCGGCGGCGACCTCGCCGTCACGTGACTCGCGCACCTGCTGGACGTAGGCGGGCAGCCGGTCCTCGGCGATCCGCAGCGCCTCCCTCCGCAGCCGCCGCAGCGGCTTGACCAGCGAGCGCGCGACCCCGGTGGTGATCAGGAGCACGACCAGCAGCAGACCGGCGACGCCTGCGGCCGTCAGCAGGGCGCGGCTCTGCTCGGCGGCGCCGAGTTCCTGGCTGCGGCCGACGATGGCCTGGGTGTGCCGCCGTTCGATCTCGCGCATCCGGTCGATCGTGACGGTCGCCGCGTCGTACCACTCCTTGGCGTCGTCCTTCCTCGCCAGGTCGAGGCCTTTGAGGGAGGCGCCGGAGGAGGCGCGCAGCAGCACCAGTTCGCGGAGGAACTCGGCCCGGTCGGCGGTACGGCCGTCGGCGGTCTCGCCGAACAGGCGGCGTTCCTCGCTTCCGGCCTCGACGGCGAAGGCCCGGCGCGCGTTGCGTTCCTCGGAGAGCGCGCCGAGGAACCTCTCCATCTGGTCCTGTTCGAACCGGCCCGCGACCAGGACGACGGACAGCAGCGCCCGTTGCAGCGACAGGGCCTCCTTCGCCCTGGCCAGCGCCCCGAGGGTCAGCGCCTGGCCGAACAGCGCGTCGTCGTCGCTGCCCTTGCCGAGTTCGTCGTGGAGGGACAGCAGGTCGCCGATGACCAGGGTGTAGGCGTCCACGGCCGCGTCCGGCAGCAGCGAGGGGCCCATCGCCCGGTCCCGCAGCGGGCCGAGGTCGTCCAGCCGGGTGATCACGGTCTCGACCTCGTCCCTGGTCCGGCCGCCGACCGCGGTCCTGAGCAGGGCCGCGCCGTCCCGCACGCCCGTCGCCTCGGCGTCGACCGCCTCCATCTGCCGCCGTACGGCCTGCGTCTGACGCTGCGGACGGCCCTGGGCGACGTACCAGGAGGTCAGGTCCCGTTCCTGGGCCAGCGCGTGGGTGAGCGCCCCGATGTGGTCGGAGAGTCTGGCCAGGTCGTTGACCCGCTGGTAGTCGGTGGAGGCGCGCAGGGAGGCGGCGACCTGGATCCCGCCGAGCAGCACCGCCGCCGCCGTGGGAACCAGGATGAGCGCGACGAGCCTGGAGCGCACCCGCCAGTTCCGCAGGCGGAGGCCGCTGCCCGCCCCCTCGATCTTGTGTGTACTCACCGAACGCTGCCTCTCGGTGGACGAATACCGGCCGAATTTCCCACGGCCCCGGCAATTCGAGCACATCTCAACCTATTGGGCCAATCGAACACACCTTCATGAATGACTACTTATGGGACCACACCCCGGAAGTATCAATCCTCATTTCCAGACTGGAATCCTCGTTACGGACATCCTTATATATCCATTACGTTTTTATGCGTCACTTGACCGTTTACACCGTTCCAGCCAACAATTAAGGACAGCCGTTTAAACCACAAAACATCTCCAGAAGGCCACATCATTGTAATTGGCGATATTTCCCTCATATCTTGACTCACTACGTCCTTGGCCCACCGAATCCGGATGTCAGGTTGGAGGAGTCAGTGGTCCCGTCCGGCGGTGCCGCGATCGAGGTGCGCGGGCTGTGGAAGATCTTCGGCCCCGGCGCCGACCGCCTTCCCCGCGACCTCCTCACCCGCCTGTCCCCTACCGAGCTCAGGGAGCGCACCGGCTGCGTCGCCGCGGTCAGGGACGTCACCCTCTCGGTACGGCCCGGCGAGGCGTTCGTCGTGATGGGCCTGTCGGGCAGCGGGAAGTCCACCCTGATCCGGTGCCTGACCCGGCTGGTCGAGCCGAGCGCCGGTGAGATCACGATCGCCGGGCAGGATGTGCGCACCGCCTCCCCCGCGCAGCTCAGGCAGCTGCGGCGGCACCGGGTGAGCATGGTCTTCCAGCACTTCGGCCTGCTGCCGCACCGGGGGGTCCTCGACAACATCGCCTACGGCCTGGAGATCCAGGGCGTCCCCAGGGCCAGGCGGCGGCGCAGAGCGGGGGAACTGCTGTCCCTGGTCGGCCTCGACGGCTTCGCCGACGCCCGGCCCGACACGCTCTCCGGCGGCATGCGGCAGCGGGTCGGCCTGGCCAGGGCGCTGGCCTGCGAGCCCGAGGTGCTGCTGTTCGACGAGCCCTTCAGCGCGCTCGACCCGCTGATCCGCAGGGACATGCAGGCCGAGGTCACCCGCCTGCACCGCGAGGCCGGCACGACCATGGTGTTCGTCACCCACGACCTGTCCGAGGCGCTCAGGCTGGGCGAACGCATCGCGATCATGCGGGACGGCGGGATCGTCCAGCTCGGCACCCCCGAGGAACTGGTCGGCACCCCGGCCGACGGCCACGTGGCCGCCTTCGTCAGGGACGTGCCCAGGGGCGAGGTGCTCTCGCTGCGCTGGATCTGCCGCCGCCCGCGTGACGGCGAGCGCCTCGACGGCCCGCCCCTGCCCTCGGGGACCGTCATCCGCGACGCGGTGCCGACCGCGATGGGGACGGCGCTGCCGATCGTCGTCGTCGAGGACGGCCGGGCCGTCGGCGTCGTCGACCGGCTCGACCTGCTGTCCGCGATGAGCGGCCTGCCCGGCGCGGGAACGGCGACGGGAACGGGCCGCGTGTGACCTCCTCCCCTTTACGCTCCCCCTTGAGCTCCTCCGTGCGAGCCGCCCCGGCCCCGCCCGCCGTACCGGCGCTCACCGCCACGGCCGCGGCCACAGTGGCTGCCACAGTGCCGATCGCAGTGGCGGTCGCGGCGATCGTCGTGGCCTGCCACCTGCTCTTCGGGGGGAGCGCGACGCTGCCGCACGACGAGGACGCGGCGGCCTTCCGCCTCATCGGCGACCTGCGCGACTGGGTCGACGCCAACAGGAACGCCAGCCCGATCTTCCTGTTCCTGGTCAACTACGTGCGCCTGCTGGCCGGCGGTCTGAACGACGCCTTCGCCCTGCTCCTGCGGGAGCTCGGCTGGGCCGGGACCATGGGACTGGCGGGCGGGATCGGCTGGCTGGCCGGTGGGCCGAGGACCGCGGTGACCGTGCTGGCCGGGTTCTGCGCGTTCGGGGTGCTCGGTGTGTGGCCGGAGAGCGCCGAAACCCTCGCGCTCGTGCTCGCCTCGGTCCTGCTCTCCCTGCTGCTCGGCCTGCCGCTCGGCGTGTGGGCAGGCCGCTCGGTACGGCTGCGCCGCCTGCTCGACCCGGTCCTCGACGTGATGCAGATCATGCCGACCTTCGCCTACCTGGCGCCGATGGTGCTGTTCTTCCAGATAGGACCGGCCGCGGCCGTCGTCGCCACGACGGTCTACGCGGTTCCCCCGGCGATCAGGATCACGGCGCTGGCCGTCGAGCGGGTCTCCCCCTCGGCGGTCGAGGCCTCGGCCTCGCTCGGCGCGACCCGCTGGCAGACGCTGCGCACGGTCCACCTGCCCCTGGCCCGCGCGACGATCGCGCTGGCCGTCGGCCAGACCGTCATGATGGCGCTGTCCATGGTGGTGATCGCCGCGCTGATCGCGGCCCCCGGCCTCGGCTCGGGCATCGTCACCGGCCTGTCCCGGGCCGACGTCGGCCTCATGCTCCCCTCCGGTCTGGCCGTCGTGGTGCTCGCCGTCGTCCTCGACCGGACGGTCGCCGCCTGCGCCGTACCGGGAGGACGGCCGCGCCGGGCCGTACTCGCTGCGGCGATCCTGGCGCTCTGCGGCGCCGCCGCCTCCCTGCTGCTGGGCACCGGGTTCCCTCCCGGCTGGACGCTCCACCTGGCCGGACCGGTCAACGACGCCGTGACCTGGGCGAAGTTCTCCTGGTACGGCGTCACGGACGCGATCAGGAACCTCGTGACCGAGGCCCTGCTCAACCCGTTGCAGGAGGTGCTGACCTCCTCCCCCTGGTGGCTGGTCGCCGGGGTCGTGCTGGTGGTCGCCTGGCGCCGCGCCGGTCCCCGCGACGCCGTCGTCGCCGTCTGCTGCCTGCTGGCCACGGCCCCGCTCGGGCTGTGGCGGCACACCATGGAGACGCTGACCACCGTGCTGACCGGGACGGCGCTGACCCTGGCCGCCGGGCTCGCGCTCGGCGTCGCCGCGGCCCGCTCCCCCCGCTTCTCCGCCGTGCTGCGCCCGCTGCTCGACGCCGCGCAGACCATGCCGTCGTTCGTCTACCTGCTGCCCGCGCTGGCCCTGTTCGGCGCGAGCAGGTTCACCGCGGTCCTGGCCTGCGTGGTCTACGCCCTGCCCCCGGTCGCGCGGCTGGTCCAGGACGGGATCGGCGCCGTCTCCCCGGCGGCCGTCGAGGCCGCCCGATCCTGTGGCTCGACCGAGTGGCAGGTGCTGTGGAAGGTCCGCCTGCCCCTGGCCCGCGGGGCGATCCTGCTGGCCGCCAACCAGGGCGTCGTCATGACGCTCGCCATGGTCGTGGTCGGCGGGCTGGTCGGCGGGGGCGGGCTCGGCTACGACGTCGTCTCCGGCTTCGCCCGGCGTGCCGACTTCGGCATGGGGCTCGCCGCCGGAGTGGCGACGGTTCTGGTCGGGGTCACGCTCGACCGGATCACCAGGGGCGCCGCGGAGCGCCCCGCCAGGAAGGTCCCCCGATGGTCTCCCGGAAAGAAGAGGATCTCATGAGGATCGGACGCAGCATCCGTCTGCTCGCCGGCGCCCTCACCGTCGCGCTTGCCGCGGGATGCGCGGGCGCCAGGGTCGAGACGGGTCAGGCCGCGGCGCCGTCGCCGGCGGACTCCGTCGTGCGGATCGCCGTCAACCCGTGGGCCGGTTACGAGGCCAGTACGGCGGTGCTCTCCCACCTGCTGGAGAAGAAGCTCGGCTACACCGTCAAACGCGAGAACCTCGCCGAGCAGGTCTCCTGGGAGGGCTTCGAGAAGGGCGACGTCGACGTCATCGTGGAGAACTGGGGCCACGAGGACCTGAAGAAGACCTTCATCCAGGACAGGAAGGTCGCCGTCGAGGCCGGTTCGACCGGCAACAAGGGCGTCATCGGGTGGTACATCCCCGGCTGGATGGCCAAGGAGTATCCCGGCATCACCGACTACCGCAACCTCAACAGGTACGCGAACCTGTTCAGGACCTCCGAGTCCGGCGGGAAGGGCCAGCTGCTCTTCGGCGACCCGTCCTACGTCAGCAACGAGGACGCCCTGATCAAGAACCTCGGGCTGAACCTGAAGGTCGTCGTGGCGGGCAGCGAGGCCGCGCTGATCGAGTCCGCGACCCAGGCGCAGCGCCAGCGCAGGCCGCTGCTGTTCTACTTCTGGAAGCCGCACTGGCTGTTCGACAGGATCGACCTGGTCAGGGTCACCCTGCCCCCGCACACCGAAGGCTGCGACGCCGACCCCAAGAAGGTCGCCTGCGACTACGCGGAGCTGGACCTCGACAAGGTCGTGAGCAGGAGGTTCGCCGAGACCGGCGGCCGGGCCTACCAGCTGGTCAGGAACTTCTCCTGGACGAACGAGGCGCAGAACGCGGTCGCGAACGACATCGTCAACAACGGCCTGAGCGCCGAGGCCGCCGCTGAGAAGTGGATCAAGGCCAACGAGTCCGTCTGGTCCTCCTGGATGCCCCAGTGAGGGCACTGTCGCATCCGCTGACCCGCCTCGTGGCGGCGGCCGTACTGCTGGTGTGGCTGCCCGGGTGCTCCGCCCCGCAGCAGAGGCGGCCGGTGACCGGCGGCCTGGTGCGGATCGCCGTCAACCCGTGGGTCGGCTACGAGGCCAGCGCCGCCGTCCTCGGTGTGCTGCTGGAACGGGAGCTCGGTTACACGGTGCGGAAGGTGCCGCTCAACGAGACCGAGTCATGGGAGGGAATGGAAAAGGGGACGGTCGACGTCATCGTCGAGAACTGGGGTCGGGAGGCGGAGAAGAAAACCTATATCGAGGACAGGAAAGTCGCGGTCTCCGCCGGGCGCAACGGCAACAGGGGTGTCATCGGGTGGTACGTGCCCCAGTGGATGGCCGAGCGATATCCCGGCATCACCGACTGGCGCAACCTCAACAAATACGCCGGGCTGTTCAGAACCAAGAAGTCCGGTGACGCCGGGCAGGTTCTCGACGGCGACCCCTCCTATGTCACCAATGACGAGGCGCTGGTGCGCAATCTCCGTCTCGACTACAAGGTGGTCTACGCGGGAAGCGAGAAGGCTCTGATCAACGCCGCGGAGGTCGCCACGGAACGGCGGACCCCGCTGCTGATGTACTTCTACGAGCCGCAGTGGCTGTTCACCCGGCTCAAGCTGGTCAAGGTCAACCTTCCCCCCTACGCGATCGGCTGCGACGCCGACCCCAAGAAGGTGGCCTGCGACTACCCGCCCTACCTGCTGGACAAGGTCGTGAGCAGGAGGTTCGCCGAGACCGGTGGCAGGGCCTACGAGCTGGTGCGCAACTTCACCTGGAGCAACGACGACCAGAACGCGGTGGCCGACGACATCGTCAACGCGAACATGACCCCGGAGAAGGCCGCGGAGAAGTGGGTCAGGGAGAACGCGATCGTCTGGAAGGACTGGATCCCCGCCTGACCGGCCGTACGGGAGAGAGCGGCGCGGGAGGGGGCCCTCCCGCGCGCGCCGTGCTCGGAGGTCTCAGACGGGCATGCCGTAGGCGGCGCGGACCCGCAGGACGTGCTCGACCAGCGTGATGAGCGTGCCCTTGACGGAGTCGCGGGAGCGCGCGTCGGTGCGCACGATGGGGACGTGCGGGGCGAGCGCCAGGGCCTCGCGCACCTCCTCCTCCGTGTGGAGGAACCTGCCGTCCCAGCCGTTGATGCCGACCACGAAGGGGAGCTTGGCCTCCTCGAAGTAGTCGATCGCCGGGAAGCCGTCGGCCAGCCGCCGGGTGTCGACCAGGACCACCGCGCCGATGGCGCCCTTGACGAGGTCGTCCCACATGAACCAGAACCGGTGCTGGCCCGGCGTGCCGAACAGGTACAGGATCAGTTCCTGGTCCAGCGACAGCCTGCCGAAGTCCATGGCGACCGTGGTCGTCGCCTTGTTCGGGGTGAGGCCGAGGTCGTCGATGCCGGCGCTGGCGTCGGTCATCACCGCCTCCGTGGTCAGCGGCAGGATCTCGGAGACGGCACCCACGAACGTGGTCTTGCCGACGCCGAAGCCACCGGCGACGACGATCTTCGTCGACGTCAGGCCGCCACGGTTAGAGCCTGCGAAGTCCACTGAGAACCCTTTCGAGCATGTTGAGATCCGGTTGTCCCTTGTCGAGGCTCGGCTGGTGGAGGCGGACGAGTCCCTCGTCCGCCATGTCCGCCACCAGCACGCGGGCCACGCCAAGCGGGACCCTCAGCAGCGCCGAGATCTCGGCGACCGACCGGAACGCCCGGCACATCCTGATGATGGCCTCCTGCTCGGGGGTGAGCAGGGCCAGCTCCTCGTCCATGATGAACGAGGAGGAGACCAAGGTCTCGATCGCCATGTGGTAGCGCG
Organism: Streptosporangium sp. NPDC020072; assembly: GCF_040631445.1. NCBI lineage: Bacteria > Bacillati > Actinomycetota > Actinomycetes > Streptosporangiales > Streptosporangiaceae > Streptosporangium > Streptosporangium sp. NPDC020072. The sequence goes on from NZ_JBEYAB010000002.1 coordinate 106,455, forward strand.
GCTCGGCGCGACCGCCGGTGACCGTGTAGGGACGGAACAGGGGTTCCTCGTCCCCACTTCCATCACTCCCGAGCACGGCCCCCTCCAGTGAACCTCATCGTCATCTCCGGGATGCCTGTAGTTCGGCCCGCAGAGCGGGGGTGAGCACCTGACCCGCACGGTCGACCAGCAGGGTCATCTGGTAGGCGACCAGTCCCATGTCACACTCGGGGGAGGCGAGGACGGCGAGCACCGAACCGTCGCTGATCGCCATGACCAGCAGCAGCCCGCGCTCCATCTCGACCACCGTCTGGGTCACGGCCCCGCCCTCGAAGACGCGGGACGCCCCGACGGTGAGGCTGAGCAGGCCCGCCGCGACGGCGGAGAGCTGGTCGGCCCGGTCGTCGGGGAAACCCTCCGAACTGGCCAGCCGCAGCCCGTCCGCCGACACGCACACGGCGTGCGCCACCCCTGGAGTGCCCCGGACGAACTCGGTGATCAGCCAGTCGAACCTGCTTGCCTCGTGGCTCAGGGTCGTCACGAGCCCTCCTCCTTATCCGCCAGGGTCCTGGCGGAGTCCTCGTTGAGTTCGGCCCGTCCCCGCCGTACCCCCTGCTGGAAACTCGACAGGCGGCTGCGGACCCGCTCGGGCGAGAGGGGCGGCATCGGAGTCGACGGTACGGCCGCGGCCGTACCCGGGACCAGGTTGGCCTTCGGGGTGCGCTTGGGCAGGCCCGCGGCGGTGATCCCGCCGAGGGCCGGGTCGCTGGCCGCCTGGGCGGCCCGCCATCCGGCGTCGGCCGCTGCCTCCCAGTTCTCCGGCTCGCGGACGGGTGTCCGCGGCCTGAGCGGTCGTGCGACGGGCTCGGACGCCTGGCCGGGATCGCCGGCCTCGGCCTCCTGTGAGTCGTCACGTGTCTCCGGGCCGGGAAGGGCCTGCCTGACGGCCTGTGACGTCTGGCCGGCCTCCTCCGGTTCCTCGGTCTCATGAGGTTCGTCGGCCGTCTCGACGTGCCCGGCGGCCGCCTCGGTCCTGCGGAACCAGGCGGACTCGACGGAGGCGAAGATCGGCAGGAACTCCTCCTGCTCGGGTTCGAGCGGGGAGACCCGTACGGCGGGCATCGACGCGGTCGCCGGGTCGTCGTGGGCTTCGAGCGCGTCGTGGGAGCTGTGCCCCCAGGCGGAGAAGCCGCTCGACGGGGCGGGGGCGCCGGTCGCCGCGCCGCCGCCCGTCCCGGGGACCGGCCGCTTGGGCAGCGGGTAGGCCGTGCCGGACGGGGCGCCGAGCGAGCCCGAGGCGATGGGCTGGTCGGCGGGGATGGGGTGCTCGTCGGGGAAGGACACCGAGCTGAAGGGGTCCGCCTGCGGGAACGAGGGATGTCCCTGCCCGAGGGAGGTGTGCCCGAAGGAGGTCCGGCTGAGGGAGGTGCCCGCGAACGAGCTCTGCCCGAAGGAACTCTGCCCGAAGGAGCTCTGGCTCTGCGACTCCCCGCCCCACGACGGGGTCTGGCTCGGCTGGACCGTCTCGACGATGAGCGCGGCGGGGAACAGGACCATGGCGATGAGGCCACCCGACTCCTGCGGGCGCAGCTGGACCCGGACGCCGTGGCGCAGGGCCAGGCGGCCGACCACGAACAGGCCCATCCTCCGGGAGACCGAGACGTCGACCACGGGCGGGTCCGCCAGGCGCCGGTTGGTCTCGATCAGCTCCTCGTTGGTCATGCCGATGCCGGCGTCGCTGACCGCGAGCAGTGCGCCGCCGCCCTCGATCATGCTGCTGGAGACCACGACCTGGCTGGCCCGCGGGGAGAACTGGATGGCGTTCTCCACCAGCTCGGCGATCAGGTGGACGACGTCGTTGGCCGCGCTTCCCGAGACCGAGAGCGTGCGGTGCACCTTGACCTGGACCCGCTCGTAGTCCTCGACCTCCGACAGGGAGGCGCGCACGACGTCGACGAGCTTGGCCGGCTGGCTGCGCCTGCGGGAGGGCTCGTGGCCCGCCAGGACCAGGAGGTTCTCCGAGTTGCGGCGCATGCGGGTGGCCAGGTGGTCGAGCCGGAACAGGTCGGCGAGCCGCCCGCCGTCCTCCTCGCCCTTCTCCAGGCCGTCGATCAGTGAGATCTGCCGTTCGACCAGGGTCTGGGTGCGGCGGGAGAGGTTGACGAACATCGCGCTGATGTTGGAGCGGAGTTCGGACTCCTCGGCGGCCAGCCGTACGGCCTGCTGGTGGACCTCGTCGAAGGCCTTGGCGACCTCTCCGATCTCGTCCTTGGAGTCGACGGAGATCGGGGCGATGTCCGGCGCCCTGGTGTCTCCCGAGACCCGCAGGTTGCGCACGACCTCGGGAAGCTTGAAGCCCGCCACGTCCAGTGCCTCGGAGCGCAGACGGCGCAGCGGCAGGACCATCGAGCGGGCGATGAGGACGGTCAGTCCGAGGATCAGCATCAGCAGGAGCAGGATCAGCCCGGAGGCGATGATCGCGTTGCGCTGCTCGGTGTCCTCAAGCTCCCTGGCCCGGGTGATCACGGCCGTGGCGACCTGGGTCTCGACCTTCCCCATCCGGTCGAGGATCGTGGTGTTGTCGGCGAACCACTGCTTGACGGCGGCGAAGTCGGTCAGCAGGCGCCCCTGCGACTGCGAGCCGCTGGCCAGCACGATCGCCCTGGCCTTGGTCAGCTCGGCCCGGTAGACCTTCTCGTCCATCAGGGCCTTGACGAGGAGCTGGCGGTTGGCGCCGCTCGCCTCGATGGTGAAGTCGGCCTTGTACTCCTCCATGCGCGATCTGGAGGCGATGAACTTCTCGATCTCCTGGGCGGTGATCTGCGAGGGGGCGTAGTAGCCCGCGAGCAGACGCGAACGCTGCCGGGAGACCTCCTCCTTGGCGCGGGCCAGCGCGCTGAGCGCCCGGGTGTTGCCGACGATCTCGGGGTCGTCGCTGACCAGGGTGAGTTCCTCGTGCAGCTGCAGCAGCGGGGCGATCATGATGCTGTAGCGCTCTGCCCGGTTCGTCCCGGGCAGCTGCCGCAGCTCGCCCAGGCCCGCGAGCTGGTAGCCCACGTCCCTGGCCGCCTCCGCGGCGCGCTGGCCGTAGCTGTCGTCGATGTTCTGCAGGTCGAGCCTGACCTTGCCGACCAGGGCGTCGACGGTCTTCGCCTGCGCCGCCGCCGCGTCCTGCAGGCCCTGGTTCGAGGGCTGGAAGGCGGCCCAGGCGACACGGTCACGTTCCAAACCGAGGGCCTGCGCCAGTTCTCGCAGCGATCCGGAGTACTCGGCCGCCGAGGCGGTCCGCTGGTATCCGGCCACGCTGTCGATGGAGGCGACCACGCGCGTTCCGGCGAGCACCACGCCCACCACGGTCGGCACGAGGATCAGGGCGGTGAGGCGCGTCCGCACACGCCAGTTCCGCAAACCGAACCGGGCGGCGAAGCGCCTGCCGCGGCTGTGTGCCGCGGTACCGCCGCCCTCGGTTGTCGCCGTCGTCACCGCTCTCGCTCTACCTCTCACCATCACGACATAGGTGGCCCTCATCAGACCACATGGTCACGGGACGCAATCGACAAAGCCGACAAACCGGACGCAATCGTTACGAAGGTGACGAGAGAACGATTTCCTATGGTTATCGCAAGGCGGCAAGCACCTGGTCCCGCACCAGTGCCCGCTGGGCCTCGTCAGTCAGAGGACGCCCGGCTCTATCGACAACGTAGAAGACATCCACCGCCTCTGCGCCGAGAGTCTCTACACGTGCGGCTCGCACGTCAAGACCACAGTCTCCAAAAGCCCCGCCGATTCGCCACAATAGTCCCGGTCGGTCCCGTGCGCGCACCTCCACCACGGTTGCGGTGTTGGACGCGTCGTCAACAATAGTGACCCGTGGTGGCGCGACCGGCACCCGGGGCGGCCGGGCCGAAGCGGCCCTGCGGGCCAGGCGCCGCCCGATGTCGAGCCGTCCGGCGAGAACGAGCCGCAGGTCAGCCTCCAGGGTCGCCGGATCGGGCGGCGAGCCGTACTCGGGGACGACCGCGAACTCGATCACCGCCGTCGCCCCCGCGGAGGCGGCCGAGGCGGCGCGGACGACCATCCGGTGCGCGGCGAGCACCCCTGCCGCGCTCCACAGCAGCCCGGCCCTGTCCGGGGCGACGACGGTGACCGCTCCCCCGTTGACCCGTACGGCGCCGCCACCGTGTCTGGCCAGGGACGTCTGGGCCGCCGAGAGCACCGGGGCCGGTCTGACGGGCGTGCCGGACAGCACCGAGCGCACCCGGCGCACGAGGTCGGCGACCAGGGACGCCTTCCAGGAGTTCCACGCGGCGGGTCCCGTGGCGCGGCCGTCGGCGACGGCGAGCGCGGCCAGCAGCTCCAGGACCTCGCGTGATCCGACCGCCTCTGCCACCCTGGAGATCGTCACCGGGTCGTCGAGGTCGCGGCGGGTCGCGGTCTCCGGCAGCAACAGGTGGTGACGGACCACCCGCTCCAGGGTCTGCACATCTGGCGCGGAGAGTCCCATCCGGGCGCCGATATCCCGAGCCACGACCGCCCCGGTCACCGAGTGGTCCCCGGGCCATCCCTTGCCGAGGTCGTGCAGCAGCGCGGCGACGAGCAACAGGTCGGGCCGGGCCACCTCGCGGGTGAACGACGCCGCCCCCGCGGCCGTCTCGATGAGGTGCCGGTCCACGGTGTGGCGGTGCACGGGATTGCGCTGCGGGCGGTGCCGTACACGCTCCCAGTCGGGCAGCAGACCGACCACCACACCCGCCTGGTCCAGCTCCTCCCAGACCGGCACCGCGGCCTGTCCCGCGCCGAGCAGCCCGACCAGGGCGTCGCGCGCCTCGGCGGGCCAGGGTACGGGCAGCGGCGGCGAGTGGGCGGCGAGCGCGCTCACCGTGGCCTGCGCGAGCGGCAGCCCCGCCTCGGCGGCGGCCGCCGCGGCGCGCAGCACGAGCACCGGATCGGCGCGCGGGTCCGCGTCGCGGGCGAGCACGACCTCGCCGCCCTGCTCGACCACGCCGTCGGCGAGCGGGCGGCGCCCCCTGGGCGCGGGGCCGCCGACCAGCCGGTCGACGGCGCGCCAGGTGGCGTCGAAGGCGTGCGTGACGGTCCGCCCCGCCTCCGCGAGAGCGCGCATCAGCACCTCGGCGTCGAGCAGGCCGAGGACGCCCGCGACCGCCTCCTGCTCCTGGAGCACCAGCCGGTCGCTCCCCCGCCCGGTCACCAGGTGCAGGGCGTGCCGGACGTCCAGCAGCAGTTCGTGGGCCTGCCTGACCCTCGGCCCCGGCGCCGAGGCGACCCAGGCCGCGGCGACCGCCTGCATGACCTGCACGTCGCGGATGCCGCCGCGCGCGTCCCTGAGGTCGGGTTCCAGCAGGAAGGCCAGCTCACCGCGGGCCGCCGCCCGCAGGCCCGCGGCCTCACGAAGCTCGGCGAGCCTGCGCCGAGCGTCGGCCCGCCACCCGGCCAGCACGCCCTCCCTGGCCGCCCTGGTCAGCTCCGGGTCGCCCGCGACGTGCCGGGCCTGGATCAGCCCGAGCGCCGCCTTCAGGTCGTCTCCGGCGACCGCGACGGCCTCCCCGACCGTCCGCACCGAGTGGTCCAGGCCCGCGCCCGAGTCCCAGATCGGGTACCAGAGCCGGTCGGCGACGGCCGCCACGTCGTGCCGGCCGTCGTGCAGCAGGACCAGGTCGAGGTCGCTGCCCGGCGCCTGCTCGCCCCTGCCCAGGCTGCCGACCGCGACGAGCGCGATCCCGGACGGCTCGCGTTCCCCGCTCCCCGCGCCGTCCTTCCCGTACGGCGCGCCGCGGGCGCTCCTCAGCAGCCCGGCCAGCCAGCGGTCGACCTCCGCGGTCCGCTCCCTGCGGGCCGCGGCGTAGGAACGCCGGTTCACAACGCCTCTGGGCCGCGTTCCCCGGTGCGGACCCGCACGACCGTGTCCACGGGGACGGACCAGACCTTGCCGTCCCCGATCTTGCCGGTCTGCGCCGCCTTGACGATGACGTCGATGACGTCGTCGGCGTCGTCCTCCTCGGCCAGCACCTCAAGCCGGACCTTGGGCACCAGGTCCACCTGGTACTCCGCGCCCCGGTAGACCTCGGTGTGGCCACGCTGGCGGCCGTACCCGCTGGCCTCACTGACCGTCATGCCCCTGACGCCGAACTGTTCCAGCGCGGCCTTCACGTCGTCGAGCTTGAAGGGCTTGATGACGGCGGTGATGAGTCTCATGCGTCCACCTTCTTCGCGGTGCCACTGGCCGCCGGGGTCCTGACCGTGACGCCGGAGGCGTGCACGGTGCCCAGGTCGTAGCCGGTCTCGGCGTGGGAGGTGATGTCGATTCCGGTGACCTCGTCGTCGGCGCCGATCCTGAACCCCACGGTCCTGTCGATGATCTTGGCGATGACCCAGGTGACGGCGAACGAGTAGGCCGCGACCACGATCGGGCCCAGCAGTTGCAGTCCCAGTTGCCCGAGGCCGCCGCCGTACAGCAGTCCCTTGCCCTGCTGGCCGAGGAGGGGATAGGCGGCCAGGAAGCCGAGCGAGACCGCGCCGAGCACGCCGCCGACCATGTGGACGCCGACCACGTCGAGTGCGTCGTCGAAGCCGAGGCGGTACTTCAGGCCGACGGCACTGGCGCAGACCGCGCCCGCGACGGCGCCGATGACGACCGCGCCCCAGGGGTCGACGAAGCCGCACGCCGGGGTGATCGCGACCAGGCCCGCGACCGCGCCCGAGGCGACGCCCAGGCTGGTCGCGTGGCCGTCGCGCGCCTTCTCCACGACCAGCCAGGCGCCCGCGCCGACGGCGGCGGCGATCTGGGTGTTCATGAACGCCAGCCCCGCGGTCCCGTCGACGGCCAGTTCCGAGCCCGCGTTGAAGCCGAACCAGCCGAACCACAGCAGGCCCGCGCCGAGCAGCACCAGGGGCAGGTTGTGCGGGCGCATCGGCTCCCTGCGCCAGCCGACGCGCCTGCCGAGCACGAGGGTCAGCGCGAGCGCCGCGGCCCCGGCGTTGATGTGGACGACCGTGCCGCCCGCGAAGTCCTCCACGCCCAGGTCGAACAACCAGCCGCCGCCCCAGACCCAGTGGGCGACCGGGAGGTAGACCACGCTCGCCCAGACCGCGGTGAACAGCACCCACGCGCCGAACCTGGCGCGGTCGGCGACGGCGCCGCTGATCAGGGCGACGGTGATCACCGCGAAGGTCAGCTGGAAGGCGGAGTAGACCAGGCTCGGCATCCCGGTGCCGTCGGCCTTGGTCGCCGTGCCCACCAGGCTCTGCAGCCCCAGGGCGTCCAGCCCGCCGACGAAGGCGTTGACGATCCCGTTGCCGTTCTCGGTGAAGGCCAGTGAGTGCCCGTAGAGCACCCAGGCGACGGTGACGGTGACGATGCTCGCGAACGACATCATCATCATGTTCAGGACGCTCTTGGCCCTGGTCATGCCGCCGTAGAACAGTGCGAGCCCCGGAGTCATCAGCAACACCAGCGCGGTGGCCGTGAGCATCCAGGCAGTGGTGCCGCTGTCGATCTTCATTCGAAGCGACCCTCCTTACGAATGGCGCGTGCCTGTCTCAGGTCGCAGTGAACGCCTCCGGGCTCCGTCGACCGTGCGCACTGACGATGCGCCCCAGCGTGTTCCCCGGTGGTTTCACGGCGCCGCACGATGTGTTTCGGATCTGTGAAACTCCACGACACGGTGTTTCAGCCACGTTTCGGACAGAGTCCCCGAAGGCCGCGATCCATCCCAAACCAGCCGCCGGACAGGTTGGTTTCCCCACGAAAGGCCACGAAAGAGAATGCCCTGACACATCGCCACAGGCCGGGACGGTGACACCAGCCCCTTACTCACAAAACGGACGAACGTCAGCAAATATCGACAAGATCATCAATAACTGACTACGAACGGGATCGCCGACCTTATCGTGTGTGACGACAGCGGAATACGCGTACGACAGGAGACCTCCCCCTGTGGTGAAACGTGATGATTCACCTTCCTCCCCGCAGAATCCTTCCGAATGGAAGCTTTCCCAGCAGAAGCCAGAAATCGACACCACCGTCCCGCACTCGGCCCGGATCTGGAACTACTGGCTGGGCGGCAAGGACAACTACCCGGTCGACCGCGAGGCCGGCGAGCAGTTCGCCGAGGTCTTCCCCGGTATCGCCGGGCTCGCCCGCGCGTCCCGGCACTTCCTCGCCCGCGCGATCCGGCACCTGGCCGGCGAGGAGGGGATCCGCCAGTTCCTCGACATCGGCACGGGCCTGCCGACCGTCGACAACACCCACGAGGTGGCCCAGCGGGTGGCTCCGGACTCCCGCATCGTCTACGTCGACAACGACCCCCTCGTCCTGGTGCACGCGGGCGCGCTGCTCACCAGCACCCCCCAGGGCATGACCACCTATATCAATGCCGACCTGTACGACCCGGACACGATCCTGGCCGCCGCGGCCAAGACGCTGGACCTCACCCGGCCCGTCGCGCTCGTGCTGATGCAGATCACCGGGCACGTCCGCGACACCGGCGAGGCGCACGCCATCGTGAGACGGCTCATGGACGCCCTGCCCTCGGGCAGCTTCCTCGCCTTCAACGACAGCGTCGACACCAACGCGGAGAACTTCGCGGCCACGCAGCAGTACAACGACAGCGGCGCGGCCCCCTACCACCTGCGCAGCCCGGAGGAACTCGCCGGCTTCTTCGACGGCCTCGACCTCCTGGAACCCGGTGTCGTCCCGATCACACACTGGCGGCCCGAGGTGCCTCTCCTCGACCCGGTCGCCGACGTGGACGCGCTGGGCGGCGTCGCCCGTAAGAGGTAGGTCTCCACCACACCTCGCGCGGACCGCGCCGTGACGGTCCGCGGTGGCCTCTCCCGGACACACGGTGACCACCCCCGCCCCCGTACGGGATCTCCCGCGCGGGACGGTGGACGGTCGCCGTGCTCCGGTTTTCCCGAGACCGGCGCGCCGCGGTCCGACGTCGGCGACCGTCGCCAGAAAGTGACTGAACATGAACATCGAGACCGTGAAGGACCGGCCCGACGGCCGGACCACGGACGACTCCCCCGCAGGGAGCGGACCCACCGTCCTGCGGATGCTGCTGGGCGTCCGGCTCCGCAGGCTGCGGGAGGTCAGCAACATCAGCCTTGAGGAGGCGGGCGAGACGATCCGGGCCTCGCGCTCCAAGATCAGCCGCCTGGAGCTGGGACGCACCGGCTTCAAGCAGCGCGACGTGGCCGACCTTCTCACCCTCTACGGCCTCACCGACGAGGCGGAACGAGCCACGCTGCTGGCGATGGCCAAACAGGCCAGCCGGCGCGGTTGGTGGCACCCCTACAGCGATCTGGTGCCGAGCTGGTTCGACGCCTATCTCGGTCTGGAACAGGCCGCCGACGTCATCCGCGGTTACGAGGTCCAGCTCATCCCCGAGCTGCTGCAGACCGAGGACTACGCCCGCGCCGCCATCCGGCTCGCCCACCAGGACGCCACGAGCGCCGAGTGCGAACGCCGGGTCGAGCTGCGCATGAGGCGGCAGCGGATCCTGCACCGGCCCAACGCCCCGAGGCTGTGGACCGTCATCGACGAGGCGGCGCTACGCCGTCCGGTCGGCGGCACGGCGGTGATGCGCGCCCAGCTGGAACACCTGGTCGCCGTCACCGAGCTCAACCACGTCACCGTCCAGGTCCTGCCGTTCAGCGCGGGCGGCCACGCCGCGTGCGGCGGGCCCGTCACCATCCTGCGCATGCCCGAGCAGCAGCTTCCCGACGTCGTCTATCTCAGGCAGCTCATCGGGGCCGCCTGCCCCGACAGGCCGAGTGACGTGCAGCGCTTCTGGCACGTCATGAACCAGCTGGTCGTCCAGGCGGAACCGGCGCTCATGACGCGGGACATTCTTCACCGCTTCATCGAGGAACTCCCCGGACGCTGACCCCGGACCCGATCCGGTACGGCTCCCCGAGGCCGTACCGGATCGTAGGGGTTCAGGCCGCCATCGCCATCTTCCGCAGCCTGGCCAGGGCGTCGCGCTCGATGCGGCGGGCGCGGTCACGGCCGATGCCGTAGCGCTCGCCGACCTCGGTCAGCGTGTGCTCACGGCCGTCGATCAGGCCGTAGCGCCAGCGGAGCATCTCACGGGTCTGTCCCTCAAGGCCGGTCAGCCACTCCTCAAGGCGCTCGCGCTCCAGGATGTCCATGGCCTGCTGCTCGGGGTCGGCCCACGTCTCGTCGGCGATCATGTCGCCGAGTTCGGTCTCGTCCTCGTCGCCCACGCCGAGCTGCAGGGAGACCGGGTCGGAGGCCCAGCGGCGCAGCTCGCGCACCCTCTCGATCGGCAGTTCGAGCACCTCGGCCAGGTCGGCGTCCGTCGGCTCCTGGTCGAACTCGGCCAGCATGTCGCGCCTGACACGCATCAGCCTGGTCATCTGCTCGCCCGCGTGGGTCGGCAGCCGCACCGGCCTGGCCTGCTCGTGGATCGCCCTGCCGACGGACTGGCGGATCCACCACGTCGCGTACGTCGAGAACTTGTAACCGCGCCGGTAGTCGAACTTCTCAACCGCCCTGACCAGACCCAGGTTCCCCTCCTGGACCAGATCGATCAACGGCATTCCACGCCCTGAGTACTTGCGCGCCACCGCCACCACAAGACGTAGGTTGGCCTGAATGAACTCATCCTTGGCCCGCTGCCCGGAAACAGCCAGTCTTTCGAGCTCCTCGTCGGCGGCGTCCGCGATACGCGGTTCCCGCAACCCGCCGTCGAGCAGTTGCTCGGCGAAGAGACCGGCCTCGATCCGCTTGGCGAGCTCGACCTCCTCCTCCGCCGTGAGCAGGGGGACCCTTCCGATCTCAGCCAGGTATGTCCCAAGCAGGTCTCGATCAGAGACGTGCTGATCCTGCGTCCGATTCCCCGTCGGCCTTGCCATCAGATGGCACCTCGTTCCGCCTGCTTATGGCAGGCCCGCGCGCTCAATCGAGACCCCGGGCGCGCGAACATGCCGCTTGCCTCAACAACGCCCGGACCAGGGCAAAGATTCCCCAAAAAAGTACGCCGAGAGAACGGTTTTGGATTTCCTCCTCAAGGAGGATGTCTCAGGACACAGCGCCATGAGGTCCCCCGGTTCCCCGCCCGGGAGGGCTCAAACCACGCCGCGCACCTCGGCGATCACCGCGGCGAGTGCGGCGCCCACGTCTCCCAGGACGTGCCTGCCCTCCTCGACCACCCGGCGGCCCCCTGAGACCACGGAGTGGACGTCCGCGGCCGTCGCGGCGAAGACCGTGATCTCCACGGCGTCCTCCTGGCAGGCCCCCGCGGTGCGGACCGAGTCCAGCCGCACCGAGACCAGGTCCGCCCAGGCCCCCGGCACGAGCATGCCCGCCTCGGGGAATCCCAGCGAGGCGTGCCCCGCGGCGGTCGCGGTCTGGAGCAGCTCGGCGGCCGTCCAGTGGCCGCGCCGTTCGGTGACGAGCCGCTCGCTCAGCTCGACGCCGCGCGCCTCCTCGAACAGGTCGATCACCGCCTGGCTGTCCGAGCCGAGCGTGACGGGCGACCCCGCGTCGAACAGCGCCCTGACAGGGCCGAGACCGTCGGCCAGGTCCCGTTCGGTCGTCGGGCACGCGCAGACGTGGGCGCGTGACTGCCCGAGCAGCGCGACGTCCACCTCGGACAGATGTACGGCGTGCACGGCCGTGGTGCGGGGTCCCAGGACGTCGTGCTCGGCCAGGAGCTGGACGGGGCTGGCGGTGTAGGCCTCGACGCACGCGGCGTTCTCCTCGCGCCGCTCGGACACGTGGACGTGCAGCGGGACCGCGTGGTGGTGGGAGAAGGCGCCGACCACGGGCATCTGCTCGGCGGGCACCGCGCGCACCGAGTGGAGCGCTGCCCCGACCTCGACGTCGTGTTCTCCCCGGTAGGCCCCCAGCAGTTCCTCCGCCCGGACCGCCCACCGCTCCGAGTCGCCGTCCCCGAAGCGGAGCTGGGCGCCCGTCAGCGGAACGCCGATGCCACCGGCCAGATAGCAGGTGTCCAGCAGCGCGATGCGCAGGCCCGCCCGTCGCGCCGCCTCGACGAGCGCGTGTCCCATCGCGTTCGGATCGCCGTACGGCCCGCCGCCCGGTGAGTGGTGGAGGTAGTGGAACTCCCCCACACAGGTGATCCCGGCCAGCGCCATCTCCGCGAAGACGGCCGTGGCGAGCCTGTGGTGGGAGTCGGGGTCCAGGGTCGCGGCGACGCCGTACATCCGCTCACGCCAGGTCCAGAAGTTGCCCTTCTCCCGCTGTGTCAGCCCGCGCAGCGCCCGGTGGAAGGCGTGGGAGTGCGCGTTGGCCAGCCCCGGCAGGGTCAGCCCGGCCAGCCGTACGGCCCCGGCGGGAGGGACGGCGACGCCGGAGGCCACCTCGGAGATCCGTGAGCCCGTGACCGTGACGAGCACCCCCGAGGCGACCTCGCCCGGTGGCAGCCAGGCCAGCTCACACCAGTAGGCCGTCTCCGGCACGGACGCTCCCCGCCCGGGCGTCTGGGGCGCTCCTGGCGAGGACGGGAAGGAGTCTCCCCGCGCTGCGGCGAACACCCTTCATTATGTGAACAGGGTCGTTCACGGGCGCCCCGCACGGCTCACATGAAGGGCAAAAGGGTCGTCCAAGACACCGCTCAGTTGACCGGGCCCGCGCTGGGACGGACGGTGATCTCGGTGACGTGGGCGTCCGGGGTGGCGCTCACCGCGGTGAGCACGACCCGCGCGACCGACTCGGGCGTCAGATATCTGTCCGGCTCGTAGGCCGCGCCCTCCTGCTCGCGGACCCCGCGCTGCATGTCGGTGTCGATCCGCCCGGGATAGACGGAGGTGACCCGCAGGGCGGGCTCCTCAAGGCGGAGCGCGTCGGCGAAGGCCCGCAGCGCGAACTTGCTGGCGGCGTAGGGGCCCCAGTCCGGGTTGGCCCGCAGGCCCGCCCCGGAGTTGATCAGCACGACCCGCCCCTGGGCCGCGCGCAGGGCGGGCAGCAGCAGCCGGGTCAGTTCGGCGACCGCGACCACGTTGAGGTCCAGGGTGCGCCGCCAGACCTCGGCGGGTGTCGTGGCGATCCGCCCCAGGATCGCCACCCCGGCGCTGTGCACCAGCACGTCGAGCCGGTCGATCCCGGCGACGTCGGCCTCGGTGACCGCGGTCAGCTCGATCGGCCAGGGGCGCGAGCCCGGCAGTTCCGCGGACAGCGCGGCGAGCGCCGCGGTGTCCCGGCCGCCGAGCAGCAGGTCGTGGGTGGGGGCCAGGGCGCGCGCGACCGCGGCGCCGACCCCCCGCGAGGCTCCGGTCACCAGTGCCAGGGGACGTTCGGACATGTGGATCACCCTACTCGGGGCGGAAGGTGTCCGGCCCGGGACGCTCCAGGGTGAGCGCGTAGACGTCGTGCGGGTAGTCGTGGCCCGTCGGCCGGACCCTGACCTCCCGCTCGTCGGCCTCCAGGATGACGCACCGGTGCCACCTGCCCTCCTGCAGGAACAGCCACGGCTCGCCCAGCACGGAAAGGCCCGAGCGGTGGACCTCCTCGGCCGCCTCCTCGTCCGGGCGGGGCTCCCCCAGCGGATAGCCGAACACGGTCAGCGGCTGCCAGGCGTCCCCCACCGGCCGCAGGTAACCCAGAAGGGCGCCGTCGTCGTCACGTCTGATCTCTCTCACGCCCGGCACCGTAGCCCACGATTGACATCGTATTCAAACTTGAATAAAAAATTGCACATGTCCTCCACTCGTGTTCTACTGCTCGGCGTACTGCTCGACGGCCCTCTCCACGGTTACGAGGTGCGGCGCCGCCTCGAACTCATGGGCACCCAGCACTGGGCCAACGTGGCCTACGGCTCGATCTACCACGGACTCGCCAAGATGGCCGACGAAGGCCTCCTTGAGCGGGTCGAGGAGGGAAAGGGAGGCAAGACCGTCTATGGGATCACCGAGATCGGCCGTGCGGAGTTCGCCCGGCACCTGATGAGCCACTGGTGGGAGATCAAGCCGATCGTGGACCCGTTCCAGGTCGCTCTCACCTTCATGGACCGGCTCTCACCCGCCGACCTGACCTCGGCGATGGAGGCCAGGGCCGCGCAGCTGCGCTTCTCGATCTCCATGACCGAGCGCGCGATCGGCGGCAAGCAGGCCTTCGGCGCCCCCCGGCACATCGACGAGTGCCTGCGGCTCAACATCCTGCAGCTCCAGGCCCAGCTCACCTGGCTCGAAGAGGCCATGGAGAAGGTTCGCGACGGAAAGCTGCCGTGAAAAGGGGTTGAGCCTCACACCGCGAGAGGGTCCAGCCTTTCCCTGGAGGTCGCGCGAGCGCCTCCCCACCCCCAGTCACCCCCCGGACACCCGGCGGAACGGAGTGTAATGATCATCGAAGCGCGCGGACTGCGCAAGACCTTCACCAGGCGCGGGCGAGGCGGAAGCGAGCAGGTCGAGGCCGTCAGAGGCATCGACCTGTCGGTCTCCGAGGGCGAGATCTTCGCCGCCCTCGGCCCCAACGGAGCGGGCAAGACCACCACGGTCAGGATGCTCGCCACCTTCACCGCCCCGACCGCGGGAACGGCCACCGTGGCCGGATACGACGTGGTACGGCAGGCGGCCAAGGTCAGGGAGCGGATCGGGTACGTGGGCCAGACGGGCGGGATGGACGACAACGCCCCCGGCCTCGACAGCCTCCTGCTGGCCGCGCGCCTGGCGGGCCACTCCCGCAGGCAGGCGGCCGTCCGGGCCGACGAGCTGCTCGCGGCCTTCAGCCTGACCGAGATCGCCCGGCGCCCCCTCAAGACGCTGTCCGGCGGCCAGAAGCGGCGCTTCGCGCTGGCGGTCGGCCTGGTGAACCGGCCGCCGCTGATCTTCCTCGACGAGCCGACGACCGGCCTCGACCCGCAGAACCGTGCCAACCTGTGGCAGGAGGTGCGCGCCCTGCGCGACCAGGGCACCAGCGTGCTGCTGACCACCCACTACCTGGACGAGGCCGACGCGCTGTGCGACCGGCTCGTCATCATCGACAACGGCCAGGTCGTGGCCGAGGGCACCCCGCAGGGACTCAAGCGGGAGATCTCCGGGGACGTCGTCACCCTCAGGGTCGACGACCGGGCCGCGGCGCTGCCGCTGCTGGCCGCGCAGCCGTACATCAAGGAGACCCAGGAGCGGGACGACGCGCTGCTGGCCTACCTCGACGACGGCGAGCGCAACCTGACGTCACTGCTGCGCGCCCTTGAGGCCGGCGGGCTGGCCATCCGGTCCATCTCCCTCGACCGGGCCACGCTGGACGACGTCTTCCTGCGGCACACGGGGCGTTCCCTGCGTGACGCCGCCTGACGACCACCCCCACCGTCGAAACGTTAGGACCCCCCATGTTCCGGCACACCGCACTGTTCTTCGGCCACGAGCTGCGCGCCATCCTGCGCAATCCGGCCTGGGTGCTGATCGGCATCATGCAGCCCGTGCTCTACCTGCTGTTGTTCGCCCCGCTGCTGACCACGACCACCCGGGGCGGGACGATGGGTGAGGCGCTGCGGATGTTCACCCCCGGCGCGATGATGATGATCGCGCTGTTCGGCTCGCTCTTCACCGGCTTCGCCATGATCAACGAGACCCGCAACGGCGTGCTCGAACGGCTGGCGGTCAGCCAGGCCTGGCGGCCCGCGATCATCCTCGGCCGGGTCGTCAAGGACATGCTCGTGCTCGCCTGCCAGGCGCTGCTGGTGATGGGCGTCGCCGTGCTCATGGGCCTGCGGCTGAGCCCGGCGGCGGCCCTGCTGATGCTGCTGCTCATGGCCACCACCGGCCTGTTCGCCGCCAGCCTCTCCTACGGCCTGGCGCTGGCCATCCGCGACGAGAACGGCCTGTCGCAGATCGTGCAGTTCTTCGCCCTTCCGCTGACCCTGCTGGCCGGGATGCTGCTGCCGGTCTCCCTCGGCCCGCAGTGGATGCAGACCGTCGCGAGGTTCAACCCGCTCTACTACGCGGTCGAGGCCGGGCGCTCGCTGTTCGCCGAGCGCCTGACCGACACCACGATCCCGGTGGCCTTCGCCGTCTTCCTCGTGCTCGGCGCCCTGACCCTCACCTGGTCCGTGCGTTCCCTGCGGAAGCTGGCGGGCTAGCCGTACCCGGCCGGTTCCCGGTGAAGACCCCGGCCCTGTCGATCATCCGCTCGTACTCCTCAAGCCGGGCCTGCGTCCGCAGCGGCGCCGCGTCCGCCATGGCCTCGACCAGCACCATGGCCAGGGCGAGCGGCGCCGTGTGCGCGTCGAACACCAGGCGTTCACCGACCGGGGCGTCCAGGATCACGTCCGCCTCGAACGGCACGTCGCGCCTGTCGGTGATCACCGCGGTCCGCAGGCCCAGCTCCCTGGCCCCGCGCAGGGCCCGTACGGCCTCGGCCGGATAGCGGGGAAGCACCACGGCGACCAGCCAGGCGGCCCCCGCCCTGCGCGCGGCGTCCAGGCCGTCGGCCAGCTCGGAGCCGCCGTGGGTCAGCAGGCGGACGTCGGGGTGGATCCTGCGGGCGAAGTAGGCGAACGTGGTGGCCAGCCCGCTCGAAACCCGCAGCCCGAGAACGGGCAGCGGCTCGCACCCGGCCAGCGCGGCGCCCAGTTCGGCGATGACCGAGGGGTCGGCCAGCCGGTCGCGCACACTCCGCAGGTTCTCGATCTCCGCGTCGATCGCGGTCTGCAGGTCGTTGGCCCGCGACAGGGGCCGCTCGCTCACCACGAACGGCCGCAGCGCCTGCCTCAGCTCGGGATAGCCGGCGAAGCCGAGCGACGTGGCGAACCTGGTCACCGAGGGCTGGCTCACCCCGGCCCGTTCCGCCAGCTCCACGCTGGACAGGAAGACGGCCTCGGCCAGGTGGTCGTTGAGATAGCGCGCGATCCGCCGCTGCACGGGCGAGAGCCTCCGGCCCTCAAGAAGTCGATCGAGTCCTTCCCCCACGTCCCCTCCAACCGCTCGCCCTCCCACCGGCATTCCATCTCCCTCCCGTCCCGGTGTCGTTCATACACCTCACGGAAAGGTGGACATGACGGCGGAGGCGCCATGGCAGGGGTGAACCCATAAAAAAGGGGGCGTCCCAGGCCGCACGCCGGGACGCCCCATCCTTTCCACCACCGCCACATCGGCCTGTGCCCTGCCCTGTCCCGCACGAACCGGACCGGAGGCCGAACCCGGTGAGCGTCCCGAGGGGCGCTCCTGAGCGAAGAAGAGGCTTCGCACAGGGCGGATGCCCGGTTTCCTCCGGCGCCAACCGACGGAGGAGACCGGCGCCCGAACCATCGCCCTCTCCACCACGTAAATTTGCGGGAGCCGTACGAAACCCGGGAGATCAGTTCGACTCCGGCGGCCGTCTCCCTCAGGTCG
Source organism: Streptosporangium sp. NPDC020072 (assembly GCF_040631445.1). NCBI lineage: Bacteria > Bacillati > Actinomycetota > Actinomycetes > Streptosporangiales > Streptosporangiaceae > Streptosporangium > Streptosporangium sp. NPDC020072. The sequence continues at coordinate 123,771 of NZ_JBEYAB010000002.1, forward strand.
GCAGCAGGAACTGGGTCGCGGCCAGCTCGCGGTAGAGGTCGTCGTCGTCGAGCAGCTCCCCGTGCGTGCCGATCGCCCGTACGACCCCGCCCTCCATGACCACGATCCGGTCGGCACTGGTCACCGTGGACAGGCGGTGGGCGATCACCAGCACGGTCGTCTCCTTCGCCACCTCGGCGATCACCTCGCGCAGCCGCATCTCGTTGACCGCGTCGAGCTGGGAGGTCGCCTCGTCGAGCAGGAGCACCCTGGGCCTGCGCAGCAGGGCCCTGGCGATGGCGACCCGCTGACGCTCCCCACCGGAGAGCATGATCCCGCGATGGCCGACCTGGGTCTCCAGGCCCTCGGGGAGCCGGGCGACCAGGTCGTCGAGCCTGGTCAGCGAGAGCACCCGCCGGACGTCGGTCTCGTCGACCCCGGGGGCGGCGAAGACGAGGTTCTCCCGCAGCGTGCCGTCCAGCACGGGCGCGTCCTGCTCGACGTAGCCGAGGACGGCCCGCAGCTCGGGCAGCGGCCAGTCCCGCACGTCACGGCCGTCGACGGTGATCGTCCCCGACTGCTGCTCGTAGAAGCGCTCCAGCAGGGCGAAGACCGTGGACTTGCCCGCCCCCGACGGGCCGACCAGGGCGGTCAGGCCGCGCGCCGGGATCTCGAAGGAGACGCCGCCGTGCACGACCGGCCGGTCCTCGCCGTAGCGGAAGACCACGTCCCGGAAGCCCACCCCGGCGGGAGTCGTGCCGGAGACGCCCGCCGGGGTCCCGATCTCCTCCGCGGGGAGTTCCTCGATCTCCCTGATCCGCCTGACCGCGGCCAGGCCGTTCTGCATCTGGGTGAAACCGTGCACGAGCTGGCCGATCGGGGAGACCAGGTAGAAGAGGTAGAGCAGGAAGGCGACCAGCGAGGAGACCGCGAGCGCACCCGAGGCGACCCGCGCGCCGCCGACGCCGAGCACCGCGACGAAGGCGAGCTGGGCGGCCACCCAGGTGGAGATGCCCGCGATCGAGGTCCACCAGGCGACGGCGACCCCCCTGTCACGCGCCTCGCGGGCCGCGGCGTCCACGGTGGCGATCTCGCGTTCCTCCGCGCCGCTGGCCTTGACCGTGCGGAAGGCCTGCAGCACCCGGTCCAGCACCGCGCCCATCTCGCCGACCGCGACCTGCGCCTGGGTGGAGGCGCGCCGGATGCGCGGCATGACCAGGCCGACCAGCGAGCCGACCACGGCCAGGACCACCAGGGTGACCACCAGCAGCAGCCCGTCCATGACCGCCATCATCACGATGGCGCCGACCAGCATGAACAGCGCGCTGACCATCTCGACGACGCCCTCGGTGAACACCGCGCGCAGCAGTGTGGTGTCCGAGGTCACCCGGGACAGCAGGTCACCCGGTTTGAGACGGTCGACCTCGGAGACCCGCAACCTGAGGATGCGTCCGACCAGACCCCGCCTGGCGGCGAAGACCACTCCCTCCCCCATGCGTTCGAGCACGTATCTGCCCAGCGCGCCGACGACCGCGCCCACGACGACCGCGACCGTCAGGCCGAGCACCGGCCCGGCCAGGGACCGGTTCGCGCCGAAGGCGTCGATGACCGTCTTGGCGAGCAGGGGCATGGCCAGGCCGGCGAGCGAGCCGACCAGGCTGAGCGCGCCGCCGAGCAACAGGGCGGAACGGTGTGGCCTGATGTAGGCGAACAGCGGGCGCCACGACGCGGTCTCTGACAATTCCCGTCTCCTTTGAGATGACATGACCGGCCCCCGACCGACGTGCTTCATATCTACTGCGCACACGCCCCTTTCGAGCGGCACGGCCGGTTTCGTAGACGAAAGTCGATTCCGTCAACATAGGTTGACGCGATCGGCATGTCAACCATGGTTGACGCAAGAGAAGCGGGACACCCGGGGAGGGATGCCCTCTTCGGTCTCCCCAAGGGAAAAATCCATGAATTTTCTGCTCTTTCCGCCGTGCCGCCGCACGAAAGAGCCACCCGGAGCCGGAAGCATTCCAGCGGCGACCAGGCGGCCACCGGCGGGCCGGGGCACTCCCCGGGGCACCGCAGACCGCCGACGCCGAGATCGAACGTTCGCCGGCACGACGGAGCCCCGTCCGCGTCCGTGAGCCTCGGGAGGTTGCATGACATCGGCACAGGTCCCACCGCCCGCGGGCCGGTACGGCGCGCGGGAACGGCGTCGTGGAGGGCTCCTGTTCGTCCTCTCCTGCCTGGCGGTCGCGATGTTCCCCGCCTTCGCCTCGCCCGCCGCCGCGCATCCGCTGGGGGACCTCACCGTCAACCACTACGACGGCCTGCGGATCACCCCCGACCGGATCGAGAACACGGCGGTCGTCGACAGCGCCGAGCTGCCCACCCTCCAGGCCGTGACCGAGATGGACACCGACGGCTCGGGCAGGGTGTCCGCCGCCGAACTGGCGGCCTACGGCGCCGCCCGCTGCGCCGCGCTCGCCGGGGCACAGCGGCTGACCGTCAACGGCTCCCCCGTCGCCTGGCGTGTCGCCGGGAGCGGCCTGCGGTACGCCCGGGGGCAGGGCGGCCTGCGGACCAGCCGCCTGACGTGCGACCTGACCGCCGACGTCCGCGCCCGGGGGACGGTCGACTTCAGCGACGACTACCTGCCCGACCGGACCGGCTGGCGGGAGATCACCGCGGTCGCCTCCGGCGGTCTGCGCCTGAGCCGGTCCTCCGTTCCCGGGACGAGTGTCAGCGGACGGCTGCGGTCCTACCCGGACGACCTGCTGGCCGCACCCCTCGACCAGCGGACCGCGCGGCTGAGCGTCACCCCGGAGACAGGTCCCTCGGCGGCCGTGCCGTCCCCGACGCCCGGGCCGTCCGACCTGTCCGGGCTGTCCGGCGGTCCGCTCGGCGGTGTGACGGCCTGGCTCGACCACACCTTCACCGGCCTGGTCGGCACCGACTCGCCGACCGCGCCGCTCGTGCTGCTCTCGGTGCTCATGGCCGTCGCGCTGGGCGCCGGGCACGCCCTCATCCCGGGACACGGCAAAACCATCATGGCCGCCTACCTGGCGGGCAGACGGGGACGTCCGCGTGACGCGCTGATCGTCGGCGCGACCGTCACCGTGACCCACACCGTCGGCGTCCTGGTGGCCGGTCTGCTGCTGACCGTCCTGTCCGCGCTCACCGGCGAGGCGGTGCTCGCCTGGCTCGGCCTGGTCAGCGGTCTGCTGATCACCCTGGTCGGGGCCGGGTTGCTGCGCTCCGCCTGGCATGCCCACCGCACCGGCGAGGCCCCCGCCCACGGTCACGGGCACGGCCACACCCACGGCCGTGCCCCCGTCGTTCCCCGGCGTTCCCCCGTCCGGGAGGTCCCCGGCGGTGCGGCCCACGGGTACGCGCCGGTCGCCGTCCTCGAACGGCGGGCCGAGGAGGACCTCCCCCGCGAGCCGACGCCCCGCTCCCGGCGCGGGCTGGTCGGCCTGGGCGTGGCCGGAGGGCTGGTGCCCAGCCCCTCGGCGCTCGTCGTCCTGCTGGGCGCGATCGGCCTCGGCCGCACATGGTTCGGGATCGCGCTGATCCTGGCGTACGGCCTCGGCATGGCGGGCACGCTCACCCTCACCGGGCTGCTGCTGGTCAAACTCGCCGGGCGCCTCGGCCGCCTGGCGGCCGGGGGAAACGGCGTGGCGAGCCGCCTGTCCTCGCTCCTGCCGATCGGCACCGCCGTGGCCGTCATGCTGCTCGGTCTCGGCCTGACCGTGCGGAGCCTCATCGGCGCCGCGTGAACGACCCCGGACCGCCTACTGGGTCTCCTCCTGCAGGCGCGCCCACAGCCCGGCGAGCGCGTCCACGTCACCGGAGCTCCTGAGGGAGTTGCCGCCCGCCCCGCGCCGGTTCCACAGGTGGAGCAGGAGATCCTCCGGCTCGCCGTCGATCCGCGCGTCCGGCGTCGCCCCCTCCTTCGCCCACACCGCGCGGTCCGCGCGCAGCGTCAGCGCCCACTCCCGGTCCCCGCAACCCAGCACGACCGTACGGCCGACGCCCTGCTCCCGTTCGGGCCTGCCGCCGAAGTCGTGGGTGATGAAACCGAGCAGCTCGTCGACGCCGTCGGCCGCCAGCTCGGGGTCGACCGGGGTCGGCCCCCCGTCAATCAACTCGGCGTCGATCCGGTGGACCACCGTCTCGTGGGCCATCCTGCGGTACCAGAAGCCGACCGTCTGGTCCGGCGGGAACCAGGTGTGGGAGGGCGCGCCCGGCCCGCGCATGACGAGCTGGTCGAGCAGCGTCTCACGCTGGGAGAGGAACCAGTCCCTGAGCGCGGCGTCGCCGGGCAGCGGCGTCCGCTCGGCCTTCTGCGGGTCACGCCCGAGCCGCATGCACAGGACCTTGTGGTCGTAGACCCCTCCGACGTGGTGGAGCAGGTCACGGCCGGTCCAGCCGGGGCACGACGGCACCCGGGCGTCCAGCCCCCGCTCCGCGGCCGCGAGCAGGAGATCACCGTCGGCGCGGATCAGGTCGAGATAGCGAGTGTGATCCATGGGCGGCATCATGCCGTACGGCCCCGACGGTCTTCTCTCTGTTTTCCGCTCGGCCGGTGGACGCCGCGCCCCGGTTTCACCGGGCGTCGAGCACCTCGCGAAGCAGCTTCCCAAACTCGGCGGGGTGGGTGCTGAGCCCCGTGTGCCCGCCGGGGAAGTGGACCAGCTCCGTGCCGAACCGCTCCGCCAGGAGGGCCGCGGGACGGTAGGGCAGTTCGCCGTGGGAGTCCGCCCCGGCCGCGAGCACGAGCCGGTCCGACAGGGCCCGCAGCCGGTCCACGTCCGGGACGTGGGCCATGAAGCTCGGGATGACACGCCCGATGAAGTAGGGGGCGTCGGCCATCGACCGTTCGACGCGCGCGGCCGCCCTGGGGGACAGCTCGGCGGCGGGCCGCGCGCCGGCGCTCTCCCCCGGCCGCCTGAGACCGGCCGCGAGCACGGTCGCCGCGGCCATCGGCCCCTCCCGGTCGAAGGCCTCCCGGACACGGGCGAGCATCGCGCGGTGCTCGGCGGCGTCCGGCAGCACCTCGGCCAGCGGCGGCTCGTGCGCCACGACACGTGCGACCCGCCCGGGGTGGGCGGTGAGCAGGCGCATCGCGACGATCGCCCCCGAGCTGCAGCCCGCCACGCTGACGGGCTCCCCGGGGGACAGCAGGTCGATCAGCCCGAGGGCGTCCTCGGCGTGCTGTTCCACCCGCTGAGGCGCCGCCGGGTCGTCCAGAGGGCTGTTGGACAGGCCGCGCGGGTCGTAGGTGACGACCGTGCGGTCGGCGGCCAGGTCGTCGACGATCTCCTCGAAGGAGGCGGCGCCGCCGGTGCCGCCGGGGATCAGCAGCAGGAGCGGCCCGCGCCCCCGCACCTCGTAGTACAGCTCGGCGCCGTCCACACGCAGGCGTCCGGTGGTCGTCTCGGTCATGTCCTCTTTCCTTCACCGTGTGGTTCGTGATCGGCGGGCCAGCGCTCCAGGAGGGTGTGCAGGGCGTCGAGGCAGCGTGACCACGACTCCTCGGCCGGGCGCGAGTGCGCGAACCCGCCCGCCGCCTCAAGGCTGATGAAGCCGTGCAGCATGCTGCGCAGCAGCCGTACCGCGTCGGTCAGGTCGGGCTCCCCGAGGGCGTAGGCGCGCAACATGCCGTAGGTCAGCTCGATCGCGCGCCGCGGCCCGCGCGCCGCGGCCAGGAGCTCGGGGTCGATCTCCGTGGGGATCTGCGTCGCCATGTAGCGGCCCGGGTGTTCGCGGGCGTAGTCCCGGTAGGCGGTCGCGTACGCGACCAGCGCGTCCCTGCCCGCCAGCCCCGCGGTGGCCTCCGCGATGCGGACGCTCTTCTCGTCGGCCGCCAGCAGGGCGATCCGGCCGCGCAGGTCCTCAAGGCCGCGAACGTGCGCGTAGAGGCTGGCGTCCTTCACCCCGAGCCGTCGTGCCACCGCCGACATGGTCAGCCGGTCGAACCCGACCTCGTCGGCCAGTTCGGCACCGGCGAGCGTCACCCGATCCGTCGTCAACCCGGCCCGCGCCATACGCGCCCCTCTCTCCTAGAGTCCCTAGACTGTAACTAATCCCATTAGCTTCTGTCTAATGAGATTAGTTTCACCGGGCGCGCGACAGTACGGCACGGCGGTTCACCGAGGTCAGCGGCGTGGCCGCAGGCGGGAGGAGGGCAGGTCGTGACGGCCGGAGACGAACTCCTGGAAGGCGATCTTGACCTTGATGGCCGGGCGGCGCCAGCGCTCCTCACGGCGCTGCGCCCTGGCCAGTTTCCAGGGCCTCGGCCTTCGGGAGCCCGGGGCGAAGAACCAGTGGGCCCAGGGGGAGCCGGGCCGGGCCAGCCGCAGCGCCCCGACGATCAGCAGCAGCGGGACGAACAGACCGACCATGCCCGTCCAGATCTTCCCCTTCAGCAGGGTGACCACGGCGAGCATGAGATTGAGCACGAGGAAGCCGACCGCCAGCCACGTCCCCTGCGGCGTGCCGTCCGGCCGCTCCCAGCCCAGCGGGCGCAGGCCGAGCAGGAGCAGACCGGTGACGGCGATCGCGATGAACACCGCGTCGACCGACGTGCGGCCCTCCTCCTCCCAGTAGACGTCGTGCAGGTGCAGGATCAGCGCGAACTCGTCCAGGATGAGGGCGGCGCCCACCCCGAAGACGGCCGCGGTCAGGGCGTACCACCCCTGGGAGACGCCGGAGACGAGCAGGCCGGAGACCCCGCCGAGCATCGTCAGCACCACGCCGAACACCACATGGTGGATGTGCATGTCGCCGACGCTGACGTTGCCGAACCAGCCGATCTTGGCGCGGATGAGCCGGACGTTGATGCGGGTGAAGACGAAGGCGACGATCAGCGCGACGAAGAAACAGAAGAGCGGTAGCCGTCCTGTTTCCACGATTCGATGTTGGAACAAATCCCCCACTGCACCTTCAGGTTATGCGAGAGCCGTCATGATCACGCCTAACCGGACACTCTGTCCCGACCCGGGGATTTCGCTCGGCCCTCGCCTACGGTTAGGCTGGCCGGGACACCGACGAGCCCGCGCGGGAGAGCGTCCTGACATCCAGGCCAGGACCCCTGAAGGAGCAAGCCCTCCCCGCAAACCTCTCAAGGCAAAGGACCGCGTGGGTAGGTGCCTCTGGAAAGCAGGCCGTACGGCCTCGCCGAAGGTGAAAGTCCGGCAAAAATCGGGCGAAGCTCTCAGGCATCCATGACAGAGGGGGAGGATGCTTCTCATCCGACCCCTGTCTGAGGTGCGAACATGTCCCGACCCACGCCGCTGCGCGGTGTTCACGAGGCCCTCGGCGCGACGCTGACCGACTTCGCGGGCTGGCTGATGCCGCTGCGCTACGGAAGCGAGTCCGCCGAGCACAACGCGGTCCGCCAGGCGGCCGGCCTGTTCGACCTCTCCCACATGGGAGAGATCTTCGTGACGGGCCCGCAGGCAGGCGAGGCCCTCGACTACGCGCTCGTCGGTCACATCTCCGCCCTTGAGCCGGGACGCGCCCGCTACACGATGATCGTCGATCCCCAGGGCGGCGTGCTCGACGACCTGATCGTCTACCGCCTGGCCGACCAGGAGTTCATGGTCGTCGCCAACGCCTCCAACTACCCCCGGGTCGCCGCCGAGCTGACCGAGCGCGCCGGGGCCTTCGAGGCCGCGGTCGAGGACCGCTCCGAGCAGTACGCGCTGGTCGCGGTACAGGGGCCGCGCTCCCGCGAGATCCTGGGCGGGCTCACCGACGCCGACCTCGACGGCCTGAAGTACTACGCGGGCCTTCCCGCGACCGTCGCCGGGCTCTCCGCCCTCGTCGCCCGCACCGGCTACACCGGCGAGGACGGCTTCGAGCTGTTCGTCGCCGCCGACGACGCCGAGCCGCTGTGGGCCGCGCTCACCAAGGCGGGCGAGCCGTACGGCCTGCTGCCCGCCGGGCTTTCGGCGCGTGACACCCTCCGTCTTGAGGCGGGGATGCCGCTGTACGGCAACGAGCTCTCCGCTGATCTCACCCCGTTCGACGCGGGGCTCGGCCGTGTGGTGAGGTTTGACAAACCAGGCGACTTCGTCGGCAGGGCCGCCCTTGAGCCGCTCAAGGACGTCCCCCCGGCCCGCCGCCTGGTGGGACTGATCGCGACCGGCCGCAGGGTGCCCCGCCACGGGTATCCGGTGGTCTCCGGCGACGGCGTCGTCGTCGGAGAGGTGACCAGCGGAGCGCCTTCCCAGACCCTGGGCAGGCCGATCGCCATGGCCTACGTGGACAACGGAACGTCCGCTGGACTGGCCGTGGACATCCGGGGCAGTCACGAGCCGGTCGAGGTCGTTGAGCTGCCTTTCTACAGGAGGAAAAAGTGAGTGACATTCCCGAGGAGCTGCACTACACCAAGGAGCACGAGTGGATCTCGGGCATAGATGACGGCCTGACCCTGACCGTCGGCATCACCGCCTACGCCGCCAACGCCCTCGGTGACGTGGTCTTCGTCCAGTTGCCCGAGGCCGGTTCCTCGCTCACCGCGGGTGAGGCGGTCGGCGAGGTCGAGTCGACCAAGTCGGTGAGCGACATCTTCGCGCCGGTCGGCGGTGAGGTCGTCGAGGTCAACGAGGCCGTCGTCGACGACCCCTCGCTGGTCAACAGTGACCCCTATGGCGACGGCTGGCTGTTCCGCGTCCGGCTTGAGGGTGACCCGGAGGACCTGCTGTCCCCCGAGGAGTACACGGCACTCACTTCGGGCGAATCCTGAAATATCTAATCTTGCGTCGTGATCACGCGCGTCCACCGGCGCGCGTGATCACGACCGCGGGACAGCGCAAAGGCAGGGCAGATCAATGGCGATCAGCGTCTTCGACCTCTTCAAGATCGGTATCGGCCCGTCCAGCTCGCACACCGGCGGCCCGATGGCCGCCGCCCACAGGTTCGCCAGAGGGCTCGACCACGACGGCCTGCTCGACAAGACCACCCGGGTCGAGGTCATCCTCTACGGCTCACTCGGCCTGACCGGCAAGGGCCACGGCAGCGACAAGGCCGTCCTTCTCGGCCTGACCGGCGAAAAACCCGAACTCGTCGACGTCGACACCGTCGACGAACGGCTGGCCGCCATGCGCGCCTCGGGAACGATCCGGTTGTACGGCTCCCGCGAGATCCCGTTCGTGGTCGGTGAGCATCTCGTCTTCGAACGCAAGATCTCCCTGCCACACCACCCGAACGGCATGCGGTTCACCGCCTTCGGGGAGACCGGCGACGTCCTGCGGGAGAAGGTCTACTACTCGGTCGGCGGCGGCTTCGTGGTCGACGAGAACGCCACCGGCGCCGACCGCATCAAACCGGACGACACCGTCCTGCCGTACCCCTTCACCACGGCGGCCGAGCTGCTCGGCCACTGCACGGAGACGGGTCTTTCCGTCTCGGGGCTGATGCTGGAGAACGAGAAGGCCTTCGGCCTGTCCGAGCGGGAGATCCGCGACCGGCTGCTGAACCTGTGGCGCGTCATGAGCGAGTGCGTCGGGCGCGGCATCGCCAAGGAGGGCGTGCTGCCCGGCGGCCTGAAGGTCAGGCGCAGAGCCCACCAGCTCCATCGGAGGCTGCAGAGCGAGGCCGCGGAGAAGGACCCGCTGCACGCGATGGACTGGGTCTCGCTGTTCGCCCTCGCGGTGAACGAGGAGAACGCCGCGGGCGGGCGGGTCGTCACGGCGCCGACGAACGGTGCGGCGGGCATCGTCCCGGCCGTGCTCACCTACTACGACCGGTTCGTCCCGAACTCCGACGACGACGGGGTGGTGCGCTTCCTGCTCACCGCAGGGGCGATCGGCGTGCTGTTCAAGGAGAACGCCTCTATCTCCGGCGCCGAGGTCGGCTGCCAGGGCGAGGTGGGCTCCGCCTGCTCGATGGCGGCGGCCGGGCTGACCGAGGCGCTCGGCGGCACCCCCGAGCAGGTGGAGAACGCCGCCGAGATCGGCATCGAGCACAACCTGGGGCTGACCTGCGACCCGATCGGCGGCCTGGTGCAGATCCCGTGCATCGAGCGCAACGCGGTGGCCTCGATCAAGGCCATCACCGCGGCCAGGATCGCGCTGCGCGGCGACGGCCGCCACTTCGTCTCCCTGGACAAGGCGATCAAGACGATGCGTGACACCGGCCGCGACATGCTCGACAAGTACAAGGAGACGAGCAGGGGCGGCCTGGCGGTGAACGTCATCGAATGCTGACCCGACCTCCCGGCAAACACGCCAAACTCCACGAACTTTGACATCTCACCCGGCCACTCGCCGTAGCGCCCCTATGCTGGGTGCCGCTGTCACCGAGAGTCGGGAGGACGTCGTGCCGACGGAGGTCTCACAGCCGGAGAAGACACGTCCGGGAGGCCGGGCCCGCCACCGCGCGTCCGCCCTCCCCGGCGACCACCGTGACCACAGCGGCTCCCCGGGCTCCCGTGGTTCCCGTGGCTCTCACTGGTTCTTCGCGCTGGCCCTGCTCGCCGGGATCGGGGTGCGCGCGCTGGCCGTGCTCGGTTACCGGCCCACGCTGTGGTTCTGGGCCGACTCCTTCGTCTACCTCGGCGCCGGACTCGACCCCCGGCCGATGGAGTCCCGGCCCTCCGGCTACTCCCTGCTGTTGTGGGCGCTGCGCCCGCTGTCCAGCGTCCAGGCGGTCGTGGTGATCCAGCACCTGCTCGGGCTCGCCACGGCGTTGTGCGTCTACCTCCTGCTGCGCCGCCGGGGAGGGCTGCCGGGGTGGGGGGCGACGCTGATCACGCTCCCCGTGCTGCTCGACGTCCACCAGGTCCAGCTCGAACACCTCGTCATGGCGGACCTGCCGATGGAGTTCCTCGTGGTCGCGGCGGTCACGCTGGTGATGTGGCGGCGGCGCCCGCCTGCGTGGGCGGCGCTGCTCGCCGGGCTCCTGCTCGCGGCGGCGACCGTGACCAGGACGATCGGGCTGCCGCTGGCCCTCGTGGTGCTGGTGTGCATGGTGATCGGACGGTCCGGATGGCGGGCGGTCACGGCCACCGCGCTGGCCTGCGCGATCGGCCTGGGCGGCTACGCGGCCTGGTTCGCCTCCGAGTACGGCAACTACGGTCTGACCAGGGGAAACGCCTTCCTCTGGGCGCGCACCATGACCTTCGCCGACTGCGCCAGGATCAAACCCGCCGGTCCCGAGGCCGCGCTGTGCCCGACCGTCCCCGTCGCCGAGCGCAAGGCCCCGCCCGTCTACATCTGGGACGCCTCCTCGCCCCTGAACAAGGTCAAGGGAACCTGGGCCGAGCGTGACAGGCTCGCGGGCGCCTTCGCGGCCCAGGCCATCAGGGCGCAGCCGCTCGACTTCCTCACCGCGGGCCTCACCGACGTGGCCCATGTCTTCGACTGGGAACGCAGGGTCTACCCGACCCCCGGCCCGCAGAGCGCCTACGTCTTCCCCGCCGTCGCCAGGCCCTTCCCCACCGGCGCCGCCTCCCAGGGCAGGACCGCCGAGGAGCTGACCGTCGCCTACCAGGGCGCCTCCGGCGAGACCCGTCTCGTCGAGCCGTACGCGGGCTGGCTGCGTCTCTACCAGGAGAACGGCTTCCTGCGCGGCCCGGTCCTCGCCGTGATCGTGCTGGTCGGGCTGGCCGGGGTGCTGCGCAACTGGCGGCGGCTCGGCGGGGTCGTGCTGCTGCCGTGGGCGGCGGGGACCGTACTGCTGGCCCTGCCGCCCTTCATCGCGGCCTTCGACCACCGCTACGTGGTCCCGGCCGTCCCGTTCGCCTGCCTGGCCGCGGGACTCGCCTTCGCCGTACGGGACCGTGCCCCCGCCGCCCCCGCCGCCCCGGCCGTCCCGGGACCGACGGCACCGGGACCGGCGAGGTCAGCGGCCCCGGACGTGCAGCCTGACCCAGGCGCCGAGGTTCTCGTCCCCTATCGTCCTGCGGACCTTGGAGACCGCGTCCTTGTTCAGCCGCGCGACGAGCCTGCCGACGTCGGTGGCCGGCCCGCAGGTGATCGCGACGCGCAGACGATCGTCCTTCGCGTGCCTGACGCCAACTCGGACGAGCCCTTCGATTTCTTTAACCGCGACCCCCAGCATGGCCGTACCGGTGGCGCTGCGGCGTCCCACCCGTCCCCAGCCCAGGGCGCGCAGCAGCCACCTGATCGACAGCAGCGCCAGCACCACCAGTAGCAACGCCACCAGCCATCCCAGCCACGCGTGCTGCTCCAGGTAGGAGGGCAGCCCCCGGCTCATGATCCGGTCGTCGCGTGGCTGGGAGGAGAGCTTCCTCTGCCCCCGCAGGCAGGCGTACATCCCCGCCCCGGTCAGCGTCACCCCCGTGAGGGCCAGGCCGACCCTGTTGTCCAGGTAGGCCCGCATCAGGCTCCCCTCCTGCACAGCCGTACGACGATCTCTCGCGCGCACATCGCGCCCAGGGCCGTCAGCCGGTCGCCCACGACGATGCCCACCTGACGCAGCAGGTGGCCCGTCCGGTCGGCGTCGGTGAACACGGTGACCTCGATGTCACGCGAGCCGAGCCGTACCCGGGCCCGCCCGACCCCGTCGACCGACTCCGCCGCCGCCCGCAGCGTACGGCGAAGCCCCGCCCTGGTCAGGCCGATCACCATCCGGGAGTCCGCGGACTCCAGCGGCACCAACCGGGTCTTGCCCGGCAGCACGGCCAGGGCGAACAGCACGATCCCGGCCGCCGTCACCGCCAGCGCCACGGCGAAGACCGCGGGGTCGGACCACCTGGCCGCCCCGATCCCCTCGGCGACCCTGCGGTACGGCACCCGCCCCATCGGGGAGCCCATCGTCAGCCCCGCCGTCACACAGGCCGCGGCCGAGAGCGCCGCCGAGACCAGTACGGCGGCCACCAGGCCCGCCGGATTGCGCTCGGGCCGCAGCAGCCGTACCGATCTGCGCCGGACGGCGTGCAGGTGCTCCCCCGCCGTGGTTCCGCCCGTCCCCGCCATGATGTCCTGGAGAGTGCTCATCACCTGGACAGGTCTACGCGTCCCGGAGTCGTCACGCGGGGGTGAAGCGGCGACTTTCACGATCCCGGAGTCACCCTGGCCGGAGAATTTACCGCCGGCATCTCAACATGAACACTGCTCATATTAGTCGTTTTACGGCTATTCTGCGGGCATGGACGACCGTCAGCGCTACGACCGGGCGACAGCGCACCTGGATCCTCCGTTCGCCGTGCTGGACCTGGAAGCCCTGCGCTCGAACGCCTCCGCCATGGCCCGGCGGGCGGGCGGCAAACCGATCAGGGTCGCCAGCAAGTCCATCCGCTCCAGGCCCCTGCTCGAACGGATCCTCGCCATGGACGGCTTCGCCGGAATCATGGCCTTCACCCTGCCCGAGGCCCTCTGGCTGGTCTCGACCGGCCTGCGGGACGTGCTCGTCGCCTACCCCACCGCCGACAGGACCGCGCTGGCCGAGTTGGCCGCCGACCCCGTGGCGGCGCGGGAGATCACGCTGATGGTTGACAGCGCCGATCACCTGAACCTCGTGGACGCCGCGATCGGCGGCCTCCCCCATCGCCACGAGATCCGCACATGTCTCGACATCGATGCGGGGTTCGTGGCCTTCCGCGGCAGATTCAGGGCCGGAGCGCACCGCTCCCCGGTACGCAGGCCCGACCAGGCGGCCGACCTGGCGGCCACCATCGCCAAACGCCCCGGCTTCCGCCTGGTCGGCGTGATGGCCTACGAGGCCCAGATCGCCGGAGTCGGCGACGACCAGCCGGGCAACCCCGCCCTCACCCGGGCCGTCCGCCTCATGCAGGCCCGGTCCCGCCGCGAACTCCTCGTCCGCAGAGGCCGCGTCGTCCAGGCCGTCGCCCAGGTGGCCGACCTGGAGTTCGTCAACGGCGGAGGCACGGGCAGCATCGACCTGACCGCCAGGGAGAAGGCCGTCACCGAGGTCGCCGCGGGATCCGGCTTCTTCCACCCTCGCCTGTTCGACTTCTACCGCGGCTTCACCGGACGCCCCGCCGCCATGTTCGCCCTGCCCGTCGTCCGCCGCCCCGCCCCCGGCGTCGTCACCGTCCTGGGCGGCGGCTACCACGCCTCGGGCCCCCCGGGACGGGACCGCCTCCCCCACCCCTACCTGCCCCACGGCCTGCGCTACGCCCCCGGTGAGGGCGCAGGCGAGGTCCAGACCCCGCTCCTCGGCCCCGCCGCACACGACCTGAGAACCGGTGACCGCGTCTGGTTCCGGCACGCCAAGGCCGGCGAACTGTGCGAACGATTCACCGCCCTGCACCTGATCGAGGGCGAGGAGGTCGTCGAGACCGTCCCCACCTACCGCGGTGAGGGCCGCACCTTCCTCTGACCCGGCCCGCCCGCCTCAACGGCGACGGCGCCGCCACAGCATGACCACCGCGGTGACCGCCAGCACGGCGCCCACGCCGATCAGCACCGGCGCCAGGCTCGGCTCCTCCTCGGCCCACAGGCCCTGCGGCTCGTCCCCCGGCTTGACCGGACGCGGCGTGACCCCGACCACGTCCCCCACCCTGTCTCCGACCGAGACCAGGAACTGCCTCGCGCTCGTCTCGGCCTTGGCGACGGTCCTGCGCGCGACGTTCTTCGGGCTCACCCGGTCGGCGATGGCGTCAACCGTCTTGGCCAACTCCGCACGGGTCCGCTCGATTCTCCGCTCAAGCTCCGCGGGATCGGTGTCCGCCATCGGATCTCCTCTCGTCACCCTTGACATTGATCAGTCTGTCAGGTCCGGTCCGCCCGCGGCACTTCGGGCAGGCCGGTAAGTTGACCCGGGAACGAGTCCACGGAGGAAACCCATGAAACTAGAGCCCGGCGACGCCGCCCCGGACTTCGCGCTCCCCGCCGCCGACGGCGGCACCGTCTCCCTCGACGCCTACCGCGGCAAACGTGTGATCCTCTACTTCTACCCCGCCGCGATGACCCCCGGGTGCACCAAGCAGGCCTGCGACTTCCGCGACAGCCTCGAATCCCTGGCCGCCGCGGGCTTCGCCGTACTCGGTGTGTCCAAGGACACCCCGGCCAAGCTCGCCAAGTTCGTCGAGCACGACGCGCTGACCTTCCCCCTGCTGTCCGACCCCGGCCTGGAGGTCCACCAGGCCTACGGCGCCTACGGCGAGAAGACGATGTACGGCAGGACCACCGTGGGCGTGCTGCGCTCGACCTTCGTCATCGACGCGGACGGGAAGATCGAGAAGGCCCTCTACAACGTGAAGGCGACCGGTCACGTGGCCCGCCTCCGCCGCGAACTCGGCGTGGACTGATCCCCTTTTTTCGCCATTTAATGTGATTGGCGCATGCCCCAGGAATTGTCGGTCTCCTTCCGTAACCTCGGGGCATGCCGGCGAAGTACAAATACACCCCCGAAATGCTGGCCGAGGCCGCGGCCGCCTCTCTCAGCGTCACCGACGTCCTGCGCCGCCTCGGCATCACGATCGCGGGCGGAAACCACGCGCACATCAGCCGCCAACTGAAACGCCTCGGCATCGACACCTCGCACTTCCGCGGACGGGCGCATCACCGCGGACGGCGTTCCCCCAGACGCCTGCCTCCCGAGGAGGTCCTCCTGGTCCGTCCGCCCGGTTCCCTCAGGACCAAGCCCCCGATGCTCCGCCGCGCGCTCCAGGAAGCCGGGGTGCCCTACCGGTGCGGTGCCTGTAAGATCGGGGGCACCTGGGAGGGCGAGCCCCTCACGTTGCACGTCGACCATCTCAACGGCGACTGGCTCGACAACAGAATAAACAACTTGCGATTTCTCTGCCCGAACTGCCACTCTCAGACAGAGAACTTCGCGGGAAAAAACAAAGGGGCCGTAGCCCAACGGCAGGAGGCAGCGTCTTTAGGTGGCGCGCAGTATGGGTTCGAATCCCATCGGCCCCACAATAAAACGGAAAACGAAACGCAGGCGTTCATCCCGGTGACCGTCAGTGTCACCCTGGCGCCTCAGGACGCCGCCTTCGTCGAGGCCTACGTCACCCAGGGCAGGGCCCCCTCCCGATCCGCCGCCCTCCGCGAGGCCCTCCGCCTGCTCCGCGTCTCCGCCGACGGCCTCCCCTCACCAGTCGCTCCCTCCCAGAACGGCCGTGTGGAGATCGCCGATGTCGAGTCCTCCCCGGTGGAGGACCTTCCCTCCGGCCCCCAGGACACGGTAGCCGCACGCGCGCAGCCGTTCCCTGGACAGGCCGGGAGGTGAGAAGAGGGCCAGTCCTGTGGCGTCGGCGGAGGCGGTGGCGATCGTCCTGTTCCCTTCTCTGAGTTCGACGCGGACCCCTGCCCCGTTGGGGACGCGGACGGCGGCGGCCGGGGAGCCGCCGAGGTCCGTGGTCCAGCCGACCGGCTGGGAGAGGTCTCCCGCCGGGCGGCCGAGACGGTCTGTCGTCGTGCTTCCGTCAGGGGCGGTGTAGGTCGTCTGGACGGCGAGGAAGGTGGGGGTCTCGGGGCCGGAGACGGTGGCGATGAGGGCGTCCCGGCCGGCGCCGAGGGGGCCGCCCCACAGATAGCGGTAGGTCAGCCGCCAGGGCGGGGTGGCCAGGGCGCCGAGTCCCCACAGCAGTCCCTGAGCCTGTTCCCGGTCGACGTGGCCTTCGGCGGCCGCGGCTGCCCTGGTCAGGTCGGGGCGGAAGGCGGGGTCCTCGTGCTGGGATGTGGGCCAGCCGAGTGGCACGGGTTCTCCGAAGCGTTCTCCCAGCCGGATCTTGATGGCGACGTGGCCGGGTGCGGCGTCGGGGACGGGGGTCAGGATCAGGCCGTCGTCCGTCCGGAGGGTGCGGGTGCGGCGTGTCGGGGTGCCGTCGGAGCGGTAGGTGACGGAGGGGGAGATCTTCACCGCGGTCGTCCGCGGGGGGCCGAGCACGATGAGGGTGTGGTCGGGGTCTGCGGAGATCCAGGCGATGCCGTCCCTGCCCGTCATGTTCGGGGGTTGCGGGTCGGCTCTCAGAGCCTCCACGGGGGTTCCCGCCGTGCCGTACAGGATGACCGTGCCGCCCATGGCGGGGTTCTTCGGGGAGACCGCCACGATGACGCGGTGTCCTGCCCTGTCCCCGGCGTAGAGGACGCGGGCGCCGGGATCGCCGAGGCGGGTTCTGAGGGCTGTCAGAAGGGTGGGGTCGCCGGCGAGTTCTCCTCTGGCGGGCCAGTCCGGTCCTGTTCGCCGTGTCGTCAGGACGGTGGTCACCCGGTCTCCGGGGTCGTGTGGTGTGGCGGGCCGTACGAGGACGAGGGTGAGCACAGTGGTCAGCGCGGTGGTCAGCGCGAGCGCGCCCGCGGCGGTGTTCCTGCGGCGGCGCCGGGCGCGGTGGATGCGCCGCAGGGTCGCGCCGTAGGGGTCGGAGTGTTCGGCGACGGTCCCTGCCTGGCGGGTGAGGCTGCTGCGCAGCGCCTGTTCCAGCGCTCGTTGTCCCGGTGGTGTGTTCATGGGGTCGTTGTCTCCCTCGGGGGCGTGGCCGTCCGCGGTTCGGGGTCGCCGGTGATCCCGGGGTGGCCTCTGAGCCGTTCCAGGCCGCGTGAGGCCTGGCTTTTGACCGTGCCGAGGGAGCAGCCGAGTGTTCTGGCGACCTCGGCCTCCGGCAGGTCCTCGAAATAACGCAGGACGAGTACGGCGCGCATTCTGGGGGGAAGGGTCAGCATCGCCGTCCAGAGCGCGTCGCGGGTTTCGTAGCCGGTGTGCGGGTCCTGGACGGCTGTCTCCGGGACGGTGCCGGTGAGGTGTTCGGTGATCCGTCTTCGCCGCCACCAGGAGATGTTGAGGTTGGCGAGCACCCGGCGGGTGTAGAGCTCGGGGTCGTCGATCCTGTTCCAGCGTCTGTGGGTCCTGACCAGCGCGGTCTGGAGCAGGTCCTCGGCTCTGCCGTGGTCTCCGGTCAGCAGGTAGGCGGTGCGGAGCATGGCCTGCCAGCGTGAGGTGACGAAGTCGCGGAAGTGTTCCTCCACGCTTTCCGCGCCTGTTTCCACGTTTCCCCTCCCGGCCCGCCCTCTTCTTTCTCAGATACCGGGCCGGTGGGAAAAGGTTGAGAGGGTTCCGTCAGTGAGGGGCCGGGAATGACGACGGGCCGCGCGATGCGTCCTCTTCATCGCGCGGCCCGGCATTGTTGTGATCCGCCATCACAAACAATCTCTCCCTTTACTCACCCCGGAGGGTGCTCCCGAAAACCATGGTGCCCGAAGGGGCGTAAGAGGGGTGTAAGGGCTTTGGAGGTGCGACCTGGGTCGTAGGCGCGGTTCCGCCCTGAGGGGGAAGGGCATTGATCTGCGTATACGTATCGTGGTGACGTGTTCGGCAGATTACTCGACTGGAGCCGTCGGCATCCCGGTGCCGTGGATGCTCTCTGGCTGGTGCCTTTCGCCGCGATCTCGGTGGCGAACGGGTGGTTCGTCGCGAGCCTGACGGGTTCGGGGGCGAGGAGTGTGCCGTGGCCGGGGGTCGTGACGGGGCCGTGGGCGATCCTGGTCTTCGGGCTGATGGTCTCGGTTCCGCTGTTGTGGCTGCGGCGGCATCCTCTCGGGGTCTTCGCGGCCGTCTCGCTGGGGAGTTTCCTTCAGTGGCTCGCCGGGGTCGATCCGCTGGCGTTCAACGTGTCCGTGCTGATCGCCATGTACGCCGTGGCCGCGCGGCGCCTGTTGCGCTGGGCGGTCGCCGCGGGCCTGGTGGCGGAGCTGGGGCTGGCCCTTTCCTTCGGGCGGCTCGTGACATATCCGGATTTCGTGAGCTGGGCCAGCCTCTCCGTGTTCGTGGTGGCGATCTGGATCGCGGGCATCTACGCCAACACCCGCCGCCGTTATCTGCTGAGCCTTGAGGAGCGGGCCGTACGGGCCGAACATGAGCGTGACCAGCAGGTACGGCTGGCCGCCGCGGCCGAGCGGACCAGGATCGCCCGTGAGCTGCACGACGTGGTCGCGCACAACGTGAGTGTGATCATCGTTCAGGCGGACGGCGCGGGGTACGCGATCGACAACGACCCCGAGCAGGCCAGGGAGGCCATGCGGGCCATCTCGTACACGGGCAGGCAGGCGCTGGCCGAGATGCGCAGGATGGTCGGCGTGCTGCGCACCGACGGCGTGTCCGGGGCGGGTTCCGCCGAGAAGGGTTCCGCCGGGCAGGGCAGGGTCGAGGAGTACGCTCCGCAGCCGAGCCTGTCGCAGCTGGACGACCTGGTGGCCCAGGTGTGCGCCTCGGGGGTGCCTGTCGAGTTGCGGGTCACCGGCCCGGCGCAGGGTCTGCCCGAGGGGGAGCAGCTGACGGTCTACCGGATCGTCCAGGAGGCCCTGACCAACACGCTCAAACATGGCGGCCCCGGCAGCAGCGCGGTGGTCGAGATGGAGTACGGTCCGCGTGAGCTGCTGGTCCGGGTGACCGACGACGGGCGGGGCGCGGCGGCGCCGCGAAGTGTGGACGGGCACGGCCTGGTCGGCATGCGGGAGCGGGCGGCGATGTTCGGCGGGAGCGTCGAGGCGGGTCCGCGCCCCGGTGGCGGGTTCCGGGTGACGGCGCGGTTGCCGATCGGCGAGATGGGCAGGAGCAGGGCCGCGTGAGGGGGGCCGGACGGAAGGGTGCCGGGGAGCGGTTTCCCGGTGGGAAGGTGGGTGGCCGGTGATTCGCGTGATGCTGGTGGACGACCAGGCGCTGCTGAGGGCCGGGTTCCGCATGGTGCTGAACGCCCAGCCGGACATCGAGGTCGTCGCCGAGGTGGGTGACGGGGCGGCGGCGGTCGAGGTGGCCGGAGGCGGCGGTGTCGACGTGGTGCTGATGGACGTGCGGATGCCGGTGATGGACGGCGTCGAGGCGACCCGTCTGATCCGCGCCGCCGAGGACGGGCCGCGGGTGCTGATCCTGACGACGTTCGATCTGGACGACTACGCGTTCGCGGCGTTGAAGGCGGGGGCCTCCGGGTTCCTGCTGAAGGACGTGCCGCCTTCCGACCTGGTCAGCGCCATCCATTCGGTGCACAGCGGGGACGCGGTCGTCGCGCCGAGCACGACCAGGCGGCTGCTGGAGCGCTTCGCCGTGCATCTTCCCTCGCCGGGTACGGCGGAGCCGACGGTGTTCGGCGGTCTGACGGCGCGGGAGCGGGAGGTGCTGGTGCTGGTCGCCCGTGGCCTGTCCAACGGGGAGATCGCCGAGCGGCTCGACCTGGCGGAGGCCACGGTCAAGACGCATCTGGGCAGGGTGCTGGCGAAACTGGGGTTGCGGGACCGGGCCCAGGTGGTGGTCTACGCCTACGAGTCCGGGCTTGTGACGCCGCATTCGACGGATTCGTGAGCCCTTCCCGGCAAGGTCTTTCACGGGCCGGCCCCGCGAGCCAGGCCCCCGGCTCGTCCGAATGGCCGATACGGGGACTACGTCACGGGTCGTAGCCGCCCGGGAACAAGCCTCCTTCGGCGGAGGCCGACTCTGTCCCGCAGGCCGATGAACGGCCCTGTCCTGCGCCAATAGCGTTCTTCCAGTTCGCAAGACACGCTTTTGGCAAGGAGACAGAGACGTGACCATCACCGGAGAGGTCGGCGCGGGGCACGCGCGCAGGGACACGGCGGCGGCCGTGGTGGCCAGGGGCCTGACCAAGGTCTACGGCCAGGGAGACGCGGCCGTGGAGGCCCTCCGGGGAGTGGACGTCTCCTTCGCGACGGGCGCCTTCACCGCGATCATGGGGCCCTCCGGGTCCGGCAAGTCGACGCTGATGCACTGCCTGGCCGGTCTGGACACCGTCACCCACGGGCAGGTGCACATCGGCGAGGTCGAGCTGACGGGTCTCGACGACAAACGGCTGACGCTGCTGCGCCGCGAGCGGATCGGGTTCATCTTCCAGGCGTTCAACCTGCTGCCGACGCTGACCGCCGAGCAGAACATCAGGCTTCCGCTGGAGATCGCCGGAAGGCAGGCGGACCAGGTCCTGTTCGACCGGGTCGTGGAGACCGTCGGCCTGCGGGAGCGGCTCGGGCACAGGCCCAGCGAGCTGTCCGGCGGCCAGCAGCAGCGGGTGGCGGTCGCCCGCGCCCTGATCAGCAAGCCGCAGGTCATCTTCGCCGACGAGCCGACCGGCAACCTGGACTCGCGCAGCGGCGCCGAGGTGCTGTCGTTCCTGCGCACGTCGGTGCGCGAGCTGAACCAGACGATCGTGATGGTCACCCACGACCCGGTCGCGGCGTCCTACGCCGACCGGGTGATCTTCCTGCGGGACGGCCTGCTGGTCAGTGAGCTGTTCCAGCCGACCCCGCAGAGCGTGCTGGACACGCTGATGAAGCTGGAGGCCTGAAGGTGCTCAAGACGACCTTCGCCGGGCTCAGGGCACGCAAGCTGCGGCTGCTGCTCACCTCGCTGGCCATCGCGCTCGGGGTCGGCTTCATCGCGGGCACGTTCGTGCTCACCGACACCATGCAGGCCGGTTTCACCCAGAAGTTCGGCGCGGCGGCCGACAAGATCGACGTCGCCGTGCTTCCCGCCCCCGACAAGGCGGACCTTTCCCAGGCCGTGCTGGAGAAGGTCCGCGCCGTCGGCGGTGTCGCCGACGCCCAGGGTCTCGTACGGGGCACCTCCGCGCTGATCGGCAAGGACGGCAAGGCCGCCGGTGACTACCCGACCTCGGGGGTCTCCATCGTCCAGGGGCCGCTGAGCCGTACCTCCATCGTCAGCGGTTCGGCGCCGAGCACCGCGACGCAGGCCGTGCTCGACAAGAACACCGCCAAGACGCGGGGGTTCAAGGTCGGCGAAACCGTCGCGGTGCTCGACTCCAAGAACGTCAGTCACGAGTTCACGCTGGTCGGGCTGTTCGACGTCGGCCTCGACCAGGAGCTGGCCTACACCGGCGCGGTCGGCTTCGTCACCGAGACGGCCAGGGCGATGACCGGTGAGAAGGGCTACCGGGAGATCGACGTCGCGGCGGCCGAGGGGGTCTCCCAGGAGGACGCGCGCGCCGCGGTCGTCAAGGCCCTCGGGGCCGGCTACGAGGTGAAGACCGGCAAGCGGTACGCCGACGACATGGTCAAGGCCAACGGCGCCGACAGCCAGTTCCTCACGATGGGTCTGTTGCTGTTCGGCCTGGTGGCGATGTTCGTCGCGGCGCTGGTCATCTACAACACCTTCAACATCCTCGTCGCCCAGCGGACCCGGGAGATGGCGTTGCTGCGCTGCATCGGCGCGACGCGCGGGCAGGTGTTCGGCTCCGTCCTGCTGGAGTCGGCGGTGGTCGGCCTGATGTCGTCGCTGCTCGGCCTGCTGCTCGGGTACGGCATGGGCGCGGGGGCGATGGTGGTGCTGCGTACCTCCGGTGCCCCGCTGCCCGAGGCGACCGCGACCCTGACGCCGTTCACCGTGGCGCTGGCCGTGGCGGTCGGCATGGTCGTCACGGTCGGGGCGGCCCTGCTGCCCGCGCGTTCGGCGACGCGGGTCGCGCCGATCGCCGCGCTGCGCGCCCAGGTGGAGGAGCACACCTTCAGGGCGGGGGTCGTGCGGGTGATCGTGGCGGCGTTGTTCCTGGTCGCCGGGGTCGCGGTCACCGCGGTCGGGGTGACGATGGATCCCGGCCAGGCGGCGCTGTTCACCGTGATGGCGGGCGGCGCGCTGGTGTTCTTCGCGGTGCTGGTCCTCGGACCGGTGATCGTCAGGCCGCTGGGCGCCTTCGTGGGCTGGCTGCCGGGCAGGCTCTTCGGGGTGCCGGGCAGGCTCGCGCTGGACAACTCGGGGCGCAACCCGCGACGTTCCGCGACCACGACGGTGGCGCTGACCGTCGGCGTGACGCTGATGACGCTCATCTCGGTGCTCACCGGCACGCTGCGGCTGACCTACTCCCAGAAGCTCGACGAGCAGTTCCCCGTCGACTACATGGTCCAGGCCCAGGACCGCGAGTCGCGTCTGCCGCGTGACCTGGCGGAGAACCTGCGGACCAGGCCGGAGCTGACCTCGGTCGTCGCGATCCGCCAGACCGACGCCAAGGTCGGCGCCGAGGACTCCACCTACCGGGCGGGAACGTTCGCCGCCACCCGGGACTTCGCCCCGGCCTTCACCTCGGGGTCGGTCGGCGCGCTCAAGCCGGGGACCGTGGCGGTGGCGGGCTACGTGGCCAAGAACCTCAAGGTCGCGGTCGGCGACCGGCTTCCGCTGCGCACGAAGAAGGCGGGCCGGGTCGAGCTCACGGTCGTCGGGGTCTTCGACGCCGATCAGACGGGCCTGGCGGAGCTGACGGTTCCCGCAGCCGACTTCGACCGTTACTTCGGCGTGGTCGACGACAGCCGGATCCTGGTCAACGCCAAGGAGGGGGTCGCCCCCGACGTGACGCGCAAGGTGGTCGAGGCGGCGGCGCAGCCGTACCCGACGGCGAAGGTGGCCAGCTCCACGGAGGTCAGGAGCGGGTTCGACGAGGCGCTCGACATGAGCGTGATGATCATCACGGGGCTGCTCGGGCTGGCGGTGCTGATCTCGCTGCTGGGGATCGCCAACACGCTGTCCCTTTCGGTCCACGAGCGGACCAGGGAGTCGGCGCTGCTGCGGGCGCTGGGCCTGACCCGGTCCCAGCTGCGGGCGATGCTCTCGGTCGAGGCCCTGATCCTGGGGCTCATCGGGGCGCTGGTCGGGGTGGTGCTCGGTGTCGTGTTCGGCTGGGCCGCCGCACGGACCGCGACGACCGGCGTCGTGTTCACCGTTCCCGTGCCGCAGGTCCTGGCGTTCGTGGTGCTGTCCGGTCTGGCGGGCGTGCTCGCCGCCGTGCTGCCCGCCCGTAAGGCCGCCCGGGCCTCGGTCGTGGACGCCCTGGCCGCGGGCTGACCGGTGCCGGGGCGCCCCACGGGGTGCCCCGGCCCTTTCGCCCGGCTCATCCGGGGTACCGGTCGGCGATGGTCTCCGGGTTGAGGAGGGGCCTGATCGTGATCTCCCCGGTGGCCTTGTCGATCACGAGGCATCCGCCGCCGACGGTGTCGGGCAGCACGCCGGGGTCCTCGGGTTCGGGCTCCTTGGCCCAGGCGACGTATCCCTCGGCGAAGTCGTAGATCCGGATCTCCACGGCGGCGTCGAGGCCTCTGACGCCGTTGAAGTACTCCTCCGCGACCGCCCTGGCCTGTTCGAGGTTCACAGTCCGCGTCCCTCCGCGTCGAGGATCACGCAGAACACCCCGGTCACGAACTTGTAGAGCGGCTCGTCCGCGAGCCTCCCGAGTTGCGCGTCGAGCCAGAGCACCTCTCCGGAGGCGTTCACCGCGTTCCAGGCATGGCTGCCGCCCCCGGGCCAGCGGTTGACGATGATCGCGGCGGATCCGTGGCCACCGGCCAGCAGCGCCGGTCCGATCGGGCCGTAGGCCTGTCTTCCCTGTCCGAGGTACTGGAAGCGCTGTCCGAGCCACCGTTCCGCGCGGGCCGCCCCGCCTTCCTCCCCGGTCAGCAGGGGTCTGCCGGCCCGGTCGTACTCCGGCCGTCTCGGCGCGGCGACGACCGGCGTCCCGTACCAGGTGGACAGCACCGACAGGGCGCAGTCCAGGGAGTTGGTCGCCCGGAACGGGTCGTCCGCCGCGCCGGCCCCGTTGATCGCTTTGATCCACTCTCCCCGGGGGTCGGGGAAGCGCGTGGGCGTCCCCTCTTCGGTCACCGGCACCGAGCACAGCAGGTCCTCCTGGATCTGCGGGTCCGGCATCACCAGCCCGCCCACCGCGCCGTACGGCCTGCACCGGTCCAGCCTGATCGGCCGCCACGCGACCCGCTCCGGCTCCCTGGGCGGCGCCACGACGACCGAGGAACGCGGGTCGAGCTCGAAGTCCCGCCACCGCTGCCCGTCCGCGGTCACCACGGGGTTGTACGTCCTCGTTTGTAATACCGCGGTTGAAAACGCCTGTTCCACCGGTCCCCCTCGGCCTCGTTTCGGGCCGATGTTAGGGCGCTCGGCCGTACGGCACCGGCGAGTTGACCAGATCTGGAAGGAGCGTCCCCGGCTCAGGTGACCCGGACGTCCACGGTGTGCCAGCCGGTGGCGCCGTCGGGGCCCACGGGGGCGCGTTCTGCGGTCTGGGTGTAGCCGGTGGCGTCGGTCGCCCGTACCTCGATGGTGTGCTCGCCCGGGGTGGCGTCCCAGTCGTCGACCACCCACTGGCGCCAGGTGTCGGCGGTCGGCGCCTGGGCGAGTCTCGCCTGGCGCCACGGCCCCCGGTCGATCCTGACCTCGACCGCGTCGATCCCCTTGTGCTGCGCCCAGGCGACCCCCGCGATCACCGTACGGCCCGCGGGCAGGTCGGCCCCGTCCCTGGGCAGGTCGATGCGCGACTCGGTCTTGACGGGTCCCTTCGGCGCCCATCCCCTGGGTGTCCAGTACGCCTCATCCCGGTCGAAACGGGTGACCTTGATGTCGGTCACCCACTTGGTCGCCGAGACGTATCCGTACAGGCCGGGCACGACCTGGCGGACCGGGAAGCCGTGCGCGAAGGGCAGCGCCTCACCGTTCATCGCGAAGGCCAGCAGGGCGTCACGGCCGTCGAGGACGACGTCGACCGGGGTGCCGCAGGTCCAGCCGTCGGCCGAGGTGCTCAACAGCATGTCCGCGTCCCGGTGCACGCCCGCGTCGCGCAGCACCCCCGCCAGGTCGGCCCCCAGCCACCTGGCGTTGCCGACATAGGGGCCGCCGACGTCGTTGGAGACGCAGCACAACGTGACGTCCGCCTCGACCACGGGCCGTTTCAGCAGGTCGGCGAAGGTCAGTTCGACGGGCCTGTCCACCATGCCGTGGATCCTGAGGGTCCAGGAACGGGGGTCTACCTGCGGCAGCACGAGGGCGGTGTCCACCCGGTAGAAGTCCGCGTTCGGGGTGACGAACGGCGACAGTCCCTTGATCCTCAGGTCGGCCCCGGCCGGGATCGGGGGAAGCGGGGTCGCGGGCCCGGGCAGCCTCAGGGAGGCCCTGGCCGCGCTCACCGCGGAGCGTCCCGACGTCAGCGCCTGGCCGATCACGCCGCTCACCCCGGCCAGCGCGAGACCGCCCGCCGCCCCGATGAGCAGTCCGCGCCGGTCAATCGCGGCGCCCTCCCCCGAGGCCGTGGGGGCCGGGCCCCGCAGGGCGCGTCCGGTCAGCAGGCGCAGGGTGACGGTGCCCGCGACCACGCCCGCGAGCGTGGGCACGGCGTCCAGGACGCCCGCGTCCGGACGGGTCAGGGCGGCCGAGACGCCGACCACGCCGAAGGCCGCCAGCCCGGCGGTGCCGTACCTGAGGTCGCGCAGGGCCAGCGTCCCGATGGCCGCGGCGATCGCGGCGAGGACCACGAGGATGCCCGCGACCAGGACGTTCTTGTCGTTCTCCCCGAAGACGCGGATCGCGAACTCCTTCGCCCCCGCGGGGGCGAGGTCGACGGCGGCGTCGCCGACCGCGACGACGGGGAAGGCGGACGCCCTGACCAGCCCCGCGGCCGCCAGGGAGACCCCCAGCGCCGCCGCGCAGGTAACCAGGCCGATCAGCGGGCCCGCCCACCCGAGCGCACGTCTGTTGCTCTCCATGCCTGCGACGTTACGCCTGTCCGCGCGCCGGTCGCGGCGCGCGTCCTCAGCCGAGGAGCTCCGCGATGACGGGGGCCAGGGCGCGGAAGGCACGGCCCCGGTGGCTGATGGCGTTCTTCTCCTGGGCCGAGAGCTCAGCCGCCGTACGGCTCTCGCCCTCGGGCACGAAGATCGGGTCGTAGCCGAAGCCGTTGGCGCCGCGCGGGGCGTCGATGATCACCCCGTTCAGGGTGCCCTCGATGATGCGCTGCTCACCGGAGGGCAGCGCCAGAGCCGCCGCGCACGCGAAGTGGGCGCCCCGGTGCTCCTCCGGCACGTCGGACACCTGGGCGAGCAGCAGTTCCAGGTTCGCCCGGTCGTCGCCGTGCCTGCCCGCCCAGCGGGCGGAGAAGATGCCCGGCATGCCGTTCAGCGCGTCGACGCACAGGCCGGAGTCGTCGGCGATGGCGGGCAGGCCCGACTGCTCGGCGACGGCGCCCGCCTTCAGCAGGGCGTTCTCGGCGAAGGTCAGGCCGGTCTCCGCGACGTCACCGATCTCGGGGAACTCCTCAAGCCCGAGGATCTCGGCCGTGATCGAGGCGTCGGCCAGGATCCGGCGCAGCTCGGCGATCTTCCCGGCGTTCCTGGTCGCCAGGACCAGTTTGATCGAGGAGCTCACGCCAGCGCCTCGCGCTGCAGGCGGGTCAGCTCCACGCATCCG
This sequence comes from Streptosporangium sp. NPDC020072, assembly GCF_040631445.1. Classification (NCBI taxonomy): domain Bacteria; kingdom Bacillati; phylum Actinomycetota; class Actinomycetes; order Streptosporangiales; family Streptosporangiaceae; genus Streptosporangium; species Streptosporangium sp. NPDC020072. The sequence goes on from NZ_JBEYAB010000002.1 coordinate 150,876, forward strand.
GCGGCGCCGAGGTCGAGCAGTTCGTCGAGGGCGGCCCTGTCGAACGGCTTGCCCTCGGCGGTGCCCTGGACCTCGACGAACTGGCCGCTTCCGGTCATCACCACGTTCATGTCGGTCTCGGCGGCGACGTCCTCGGTGTAGCAGAGGTCGAGCAGCGGCGTGGAGCCGACGACGCCGACCGAGACGGCGGCGACGGAGTCGATGAGGGGGTCGCCCGCGCACATCTTCCGCTCGCGCATCCACCGCACCGCGTCGGCGAGGGCCACGTAGGCGCCGGTGATCGCGGCCGTGCGGGTGCCGCCGTCGGCCTGGAGCACGTCGCAGTCGATCACGACGGAGTTCTCGCCGAGCACCTTGTAGTCGACGCAGGCCCGTAGAGAACGGCCGATGAGGCGGGAGATCTCGTGCGTCCTGCCGCCGATCCTGCCGCGCACCGACTCACGGTCGTTGCGGGTGTTGGTCGCCCTGGGCAGCATGGCGTACTCGGCGGTCACCCAACCCTGGCCGCTGCCCCTGCGCCAGCGGGGCACGTTGTCCTGCACGGAGGCGGCACACAGCACCCTGGTGCCGCCGAACTCGACGAGCACCGACCCCTCTGCGTGGGCGAGCCAGCCACGGGTGATGGTGACGGGGCGAAGCTGATCGGGAGAACGTCCATCTGCGCGAGCCATGGACCTCACCCTAGGGCCTTTCACGCCTCCAGGTCGTAGTGGGCACCGCTGCGGGCCAGTTCGATCCGGCCGGCGAACCCGCCCCGCGACGCCTCGTCGAGAACCCGTTCGGTGGCGTTCCAGGGGACCAGGTGGGTCAGCACCAGGGTGCCCGCGCCCGCCGCCGCCGCGTGTTCGGCGGCCTGGCGCCCGGTCAGGTGCAGGTCGGCGGGCAGGTCAGGGCCCTCGACGAAGGAGGCCTCGCACAGGAACACGTCCACCCCCGAGGCGAGTTTGACCAGTTCGGCCGACTCCCCGGTGTCCGCGGAGTAGGCCACGGAACGGCCGCCGTGGGAGACGCGGAAGCCGTAGGTCTCGACCGGGTGGTTCACCCTGGCGGCCGTCACCTCGAAGGGGCCGACCCGGAAGACGCCGGGCGACAGCCGTACGAAGTCGAAGGCCGTCTCCAGGCCCGGCTCGGCGGGCATGCCGTAGGCGGCGGCCAGGCGGCGGGGCGCGTCCGCGGGGGCGTGGACCGGCACGCGGGGCAGCGGGCCGTGCGGGGAGTAGGTGCGCACCACGTGGTAGGAGCAGATGTCGAGGCAGTGGTCGGCGTGCAGGTGGGACAGGCAGATCGCGTCCACGTCGTAGAGGCCGATGTGCCGCTGGAGCGCGCCGAGTGAGCCGTTGCCGAAGTCCAGCAGCATGCGGAACCCCTCGGCCTCCAGCAGGTAGCAGGAGGCGGGGCTGTCAGGGCCCGGGAAGCTCCCGGAGCATCCGATGATCGTCAGTTTCACGGCGGCCTCCTACTCGCTGTCTGTCACGTTACGTCGCGTGCCACCGGGGGCTCCCACCTCAGCGGGTCATCCGGTGGACCCGCTGCCCGTTTCCCCTGACGGGCCCGCCGTCCCCGGCGCCGTCACCGACCGTCGCGAGTTCGACCGCCTGGATCTCGGGGCCGAGGAAACGCTGGCCAAGCCTGGCGAACAGGTCGGTGTCCCCGGTGGTGGTGAACCTGTGCGCGGCGGGGCCGCCGGTCGCGGCCATGCCACGGTCGTGCAGGACGCGGTAGACGTCCTTGGCCGTCTCGTCCGCACTGGAGACCAGCGTGACGCCGTTGCCCGCGACGTAGGAGATGGGACCGGTGAGCAGCGGATAGTGGGTGCAGCCCAGGATCAAGGTGTCGCAGCCGTCGTGCAGCACGGGTTCGAGATACTCCCGGATGGCCTCGATGACCTCCTCGCTCGTCGTCTCCCCCCGTTCGACGAACTCCACCAGGCGGGGCGCGGCCACCCCGGTCAGCCTGACGTCCGGGGCGGCGGCGAAGGCGTCCTGGTAGGCCATCGACTCGATCGTGGCCCTGGTCCCGATCACCCCGACCCTGCCGTTCCTGGTCGCCTGTACGGCCCGGCGCGTCGCGGGCTGGATGACCTCGACGACCGGCACGTCGTAACGCTCGCGGGCGTCCCGCAGCACCGCCGCGCTCGCGCTGTTGCACGCGATCACCAGCATCTTGACGTCGTGCTCGACGAGGTGGTCCATCACCTCAAGGGCGTAGGCCCGCACCTGCGCGATGCTCTTCGGCCCGTACGGCTGGCGTGCGGTGTCCGCCACGTAGAGGAGTGACTCGCTCGGCAGCTGGTCGATGATCGCCCTGGCCACCGTCAGGCCGCCGACCCCGCTGTCGAAGATTCCAATGCTTGCTTGCGACACGGTTCCCAAGGTTAGGCGACCTGGGACGACCGCTCACGGTAAGAATCCTCACAACACGATCAATCATCGCGAAAAGATCAGCCGCGCCCCACCCTGGCGAGCTGCCGCGACTGGGCGACGAGGCGTCCGGCCGAGTCCCAGACCTCGACCTCCTCGTCGAACCAGCCGTCACCGATCAGCCGTCCGCTGCCGAGCAGGGTGAGCCAGCCGGGGGCGGGCAGGGCGCGCAGGTGCCAGGTGAGGTCCACGGTCGGCGCCCAGCCGCGGGCGCCCGCGGAGAAGACCACCGGCGGCAGGCAGTCGACGGCCATCGCCAGCACGTAGGGGTCGGGTTCCCTCCCCTCGGCCAGCCGGAAGTAGGCACGGGCCTCGGGACGCCCGGTGGGCCTGCCGTCGAGCCAGCCTGCGGTCGGCGGGTCGAAGGCCAGTTCCATCCGCTCGTTGAGCGTCATGCCCGAGCCGGGATCGGGGACGGGCGGCCTGAAGCACTCCTCGATGGGGGGCATGGTCGCCGAGGGACCGTCGCTCCAGTCGGGGGCGACGTCGTTCAGGGTGGCGGTCGTGACGAGGGTCTCGATCAGCGGGACGTCGTCCTGCAGGAGGGTCGCCCTGGTCATCGTGACGGTCCTGCCCGACTTGAGCGGTTCGAGCCGCACCCTGGCGGGGCCGGGCGGGGCGACGCGCAGGAACTGCGCGCTGGTGGTCACGGGGTGCTCGTGCGGGGAGGCGTCCACGACGGCGCGCAGCAGTACGGCCAGCAGGTAGCCCCCGTTGAGCGGTCCTCCGACGGCGTATCCGGGGTCCAGGTGCACGTCGTAGGTGGTCTCGTCCACCCGGACCGCCCGCGTCGCCTCATCGAACTTCGTCATCCACGCTCCCCGAACTATATTCTGGAAGGGTCACTCTATCGGGTTTGACCGGTATTCCTGGCTCCCCTTGGCATATGTCACCTTTTGGAAGAAGACGGGGTGTTTCCCGGGAAGATCAGCGGCCTCCGGCGTGCGGGCGCGTTGGATGGAGCAATCGCGTGGTTAGTTCAATGCAAGCGGGTTGCTACCGATGTGCACTAACTTCTCGGTATCCGAGAGAAGTCCACATTGTGAGTGAGCATGTCTGCCAACAACCCCCCCGGCCAGCCGCCCTACCCGGGCCAGGAACCTGACAGGACGATCGCCTACCGGCCACAATCTCAGGGCTACCCCCAGGACGGCGGTTACCAGCAGCCCGGCTACGGCCAGCAGCACCAGGACCAGCAGGTCCACGGCCAGCAACAGGCGTACGGCCAGCAACCCGGTTATGGCCAGCAGCCCGGCTACGGTCAGCAACCCGGTTACGGCCAGCAACCCGGCCACGGTCAGCAGGCGTACGGCCAGCAGGCGGGGTACGGCCAGCAGGCCCAGCCGGGTTATCCGCAGAACTACGGCCAGCAGCCCGGCTACGGCCAGCAGCCCACCTGGCAGCAGAACCCGGACTTCCTCGGCCCCGGGCAGCCGACCGCCCGGCCCGCCAAGAAGGGCAGGGGCTGGCTGATCGGATTGATCGCCGCGCTGGTCGTCGCCCTCGTCGGCGGTGGCGGCGCCTTCGCGGTCAGCCTGCTGAGCGGCGGCGGCACCCAGCCCCACGACGTGCTGCCCGGTGACGCGATCGGCTACGTGCGCCTGGACCTCGACCCGGCCGCCAACCAGAAACTGGCGCTGTTCAGCATCGCCAGGAAGTTCGACGTCACCCGCTCCTCCTTCACCGGGGACGACCCGCGCAAGGCGCTGTTCGACCTGATCAAGGAGGACGGCGGCCTGGACAAGATCAACTACGCCACCGACGTCGAGCCCTGGCTCGGCAGCCGCATCGGCGTCGCCGTGCTCTCCCCGACCAAGACGGGCGCGGAGCCGGGCGTGGTCGTGGCCGTGCAGGTCTCCGACCAGGACAAGGCGAAGGCCGGGCTCTCCAAGCTGATGGGCGGCGCGAAGTACGGCGTCGCCTTCCGCGAGGACTACGCGCTGCTCGCCCAGACCCAGGACCAGGCCGACCAGGCCGTCAGGGTCGCGCCGCTGTCCGACAACACCGCCTTCTCCGACGACCTGAACGCCCTGGGCGAGACCGGTGTCCTGTCCTTCTGGCTCCACGCCGGGAAGATCGCCGACTTCGCACCCGAGGTGGCCACCCGCAACCCCGAGGCGCTCGCGCAGGTCAAGAACCTCAGGGTCGCCGGCGCGCTGCGCTTCGACGGCGACTACGTCGAACTGGCCGGCGTCACCCGTGGCGCGCAGAACCTGGACATGGGCCAGCCCGAGACCTCCAGGATCAGCACGCTTCCCGCCTCGACCGCCGCCGCCCTGTCCATCTCCGGTCTCGGTGACGTCGTCGGCAAGCAGTGGGCCCAGATCCTGAAGTCCGCCGACCAGACGGGCGCCGGTCTTCAGCGGTTCGCCGACCAGGCCCAGCAGCAGTACGGCCTCGCCCTGCCCGCCGACCTGTCCACGCTGCTCGGCAAGAACCTGACCCTGGCCCTGGACTCCAGGGGCCTGGACGCCAACCAGCCGAAGTTCGGCGCCCGCGTCATCACCGACCCGGCCAAGGCCCAGGAGATCGTCGCCAAGATCGAGAAGGCCCTCGCCGACTCCGGCACCACGACCCCGCAACTGGCCAAGGCCCCCGGCGACGGCAGCTTCGTACTGGCCAGCTCCCCCGAGTACGCCGCCGAACTGGCCAAGGACGGCGCCCTCGGCGACGACGAGGGCTTCAGGCTGGCGGTCCCCGACGCCGAGAAGGCGACCTTCGCCGCCTATGTCGACCTCGACAAGCTGGAGCACCTCTACCTGCAGAACCTCCAGGGCGAGGAGCGGGCCAGCCTTCAGGTCCTGAAGGCCGTGGGCATCAGCGGAACCCAGTCGGGCAGCGACTCGACCTTCTCCATGCGGCTGGTGTTCAACTGACCCTTCCCGAACCCGCCGTCTGAGGGCGGGCGTCCCACCCGGGACGCCCGCCCTTTCGCGTTTCTCCCCGCCGTGGACCACGACCCCGCACCCCTCGATGCGAACCCGCGAAGCCGGTGAACCGATCCCCCGTCTCCGACGTGTCATCGTCGTGAAGTCCCTGCCCGTGATCGTGATCGTCCTGGCCGTCGCCGGGTGCGCAACCGCCGTACCGGCCTCGCGGTCGGCCGCCGGGCCTCCTGCGGCCCCGCCACCGTGCCCGCAGCGGTGGGGCGGCGAGGCCCCCGGCGGCTGGGTGCCCGGACCCTCCGGCGTCGCCGGGGTCGGCGGGTCCCTCGTGCCCGGCGATCCGGTCTCGGCGCTGATCTGCGCCTACCCCGGGGACAACACCCACCCCGGCGGCACGCGGCTGGCCGGGTCCAGGTCCCTGACGGAAGGAGCCGTGGCGATGGCCCGCGACCTGGACTACCTTCCCGCCGCCGGGAAAACGCCCTTGGGGCCCTGCACGCTGATGGGCGGCCCGATGACCAACTACCTCGTCCGTTTCGTCTACGACGACGGGAAGGTCCTGTGGCTGGGCAGCGCCGAGGAGGTCAACTCCTGTGTGACGACCACCAACGGCGCCGTCGGCAGCCCCTCCTACATCGGGCCGGAGATCACCGCCGCCTACGAGACGGGCACCTGGCGCCCCGTACGGCCCGCCGACGCCTGCCAGGGCCGGCCGACCGGCCGCAGGGGACAGAACGAACAGATGGTGCCCGAGGGAGCCGTCTCGGTCCTGGCCTGCGGACGGCCCCACCGGCCGGACGCTCCCCCCGTACGGCGGGAGCACGACGCCGAGACCGCCGAGGCCCTGACCAGGGCCCTGAACTCCCTTGGGACCCGGCCCGGCGACAACACCTGCCGCCGGGTCTCGGACCTGCGCGGGCGGCCCTTCCAGCTGCGCTTCCGCTATCCGGACGGCCCCGCCGCGATCGTCGACGTCATGCCGGACTGCGTCCCCATGGTGAACAACGGCCTGCTCCAGGCGGACGCCGACGACACCGTCCGCGAGCTCACAAAGGCGGCCTCGCCCTACGCCCGCTAGGGACCCCCATCCCGGAAGGCCTTCTCACGGCCTCCCGGGGGCCACGGGGAGAATCAGGCCCAGAGCTGGCCTTCGAGGCGTTCCTCGGCCTCGTCCAGGGTGCCCTCGTAGGCGCCGGTCGACAGGTACTTCCAGCCGCCGTCGGCCACCACGAACACGATGTCGGCGCGCTCGCCCTCCTTGAGGGCCTTGGCCGCCATGCCGAGCGCCCCGTGCAGGGCGGCACCGGTCGAGACACCCGCGAAGATGCCCTCGGTGGACAGCAGCTCCCTGGTCCGCCGCAGCGCGTCTCCCGAGGAGACGGAGAAACGGGTGGTCAGGACGTCGGGGTCGTAGAGCTCGGGGATGAAGCCCTCGTCCACGTTGCGCAGGCCGTACACCAGCTCGCCGTAGCGCGGCTCGGCGGCCACGATCCGCACGCCGGGGACGCGCTCGCGCAGGAAGCGGCCGACACCCATCAGGGTGCCGGTCGTGCCCAGGCCCGCGACGAAGTGGGTGACGGACGGCAGGTCCTCCAGGATCTCCGGCCCCGTCGTCTCGTAGTGCGAACGCCAGTTGGCCGGGTTTCCGTACTGGTAGAGCATCACCCAGTCGGGGTTCTCCGCCGCCATGCCCTTGGCGACCCGTACGGCCTCGTTCGAGCCACCGGCCGCCGGGGAGGAGACGATCTCCGCTCCCCACATCCGCAGCAGCTGACGGCGCTCCTCCGAGGTGTTCTCCGGCATCACGCAGATCAGCCGGTAGCTCTTGAGCCGGGCCGACATCGCCAGTGAGATGCCCGTGTTGCCGCTGGTGGGTTCGAGGATCGTGCAGCCGGGCCGCAGCAGCCCGTCCTTCTCGGCCTGCTCGATCATCCACAGCGCCGGGCGGTCCTTGATCGAGCCCGTCGGGTTGCGGTCTTCGAGCTTGGCCCAGATCCGCACGTCCTGTGAGGGGGAGAGTCGGGGCAGGCCGACCAGGGGGGTACGACCTACCGAGTCGATCAGTGAGTCAAAGCGCATGGTGTAGGGCTTCCGCCTCGTGTTAACAAACCAGAAACATCGGCGTGGGCCACCACCGAACCGGTGGTGGCCCATATGTCTCGCTAGCGGGAGCCGCCGGCCACGGCCGGAAGGACGGTGACCGTGTCGCCGTCGGCGACGGGGGTCTCCAGGCCGCCCAGGAAGCGGACGTCCTCGTCGTTGAGGTAGACGTTCACGAAACGGCGCAGCGCGCCCTTGTCGACCAGACGGTCCTTCAGCCCGGGGTGCCGGGAGTCCAGGTCGCCGATCAGCTCCTCCAGCGTCGCGCCCTTGGCGTCGACAGCCTTGGCACCCTCGGTGAAGGTGCGCAGGATGGTGGGAATGCGAACCTCGATGGCCATCGCGGGTCAGTCTCCTTGTGTCGTCGTGCTGTCGTCGGGGAGGCGTCCACCGGTTCGGAACACCGGTGGGCACGGGGGGATTCCGGAGGGAGGTCCGGAGCTGTCATCAGCGACAGTCGTAGACGACGACGGAGGGGGTGTGCGCGAACAGGAAGTTCTGCACGGGCGCGAGGCCCGCGTTCCCGGCCCACGCATCGGGACGTGAGAGCACGACGTCCTCCTGGCTCGGGTCGGCGGTCATCATGACCGCCAGTCTACCCAACGGGTTTTCCTCCCCCATTGCCGTGTCACCCCCCGAGACGGCCGTCACGCTGGGACGATCTTGACCTCTTCCTCGGTCACCACGCCGTCGAGGATGCGGTAGGACCGGAACTCGACCTCCTCGCCCAGCTCCTCGCGGGTGGAGACCAGCACGTAGTGGGCGTTGGGCTCCGAGGCGTAGCTGATGTCGGTGCGTGAGGGGTAGGCCTCCGTCGAGGTGTGGGAGTGGTAGATGACCACCGGCTCCTCGTCGAGGTCGTCCATCTCGCGCCAGACGCGCAGCTGCTCCAGCGAGTCGAAGCGGTAGAAGGTCGGCGACCGTTCGGCGTTGACCATCGCGACGAACCGCTGCGGGGAGTCGGAGCCGATCGGTCCGGCGATCACGCCGCAGGCCTCGTCCGGGTGGTCGGCCCGTGCGTGCGCGATGATCCTGTCAACCAGTTCCCGGGAGATGGTGAGCATGCCTGGAAGTTACCAAAGGGCGTGAACCAGGGTCTCCTGGAGGTAGGTCAGCCAGTCGTACAGGACGAGGACCGGATAGCGGGGGTCGTCCTCGCTCATCCCCGCCAGCTCGTTGTGGGCCTCCTCGGTCACCTCAAGCCGGGTGCCGAGGACCAGCCGGACGTCGTTCAGGGCGCGCATCCAGGCCCGCGCCTGCTCCAGGGTGAGCTCGGCGTGACCGGTCTCCAGGCCGTCGAGCATGGTCTGCGCGTCGGCCCGCTTGCCCTCGCGCAGGGTGGTCTCGGTGTAGCGGCGGAAGTCGGCCGACTGTTCGGCGTCCTCGTAGGCGGAGGGGAAGAGCCTGGCGAGCACCGGGTCGTCGGGCTTCTCCGCGGGTCCGATGCCCAGCGCGCGCTCCAGCGGGTCGTCCCCCGTCTCACCCGGTTCGACCAGGTCCAGCGTGTGGGAGGCCAGCGATCTCAGGATGGAGACCTCGGCGTCGTCGAAGTTCGTGACGACGCCGCCCTCACGGCCACGGCTGAATCCCGAACTCACCGTTCGCTCACCACTTTCGTTCGTCCGCACGCCTCACACGCCACGGCGCCCTCTGATGTCACCTTCTGATGTCACCGTCTGATGTCACCGCCGCGTCGGGCGGGCCGCACTCACGAGTCCTGCTGCAGCGTGGCCCACAGCCCGTAGGAGTGCATGATCTGCACGTCGCGTTCCATCTCCTCGCGCGTGCCGCTCGACACCACGGCCCTGCCCTTGTGATGCACGTCCAGCATCAGTTTCTCCGCCTTCTCCTTCGAGTATCCGAAGACGGATTGGAAGACATAGGTGACATAGGACATCAGGTTGACCGGGTCGTTCCAGACGATCGTCAACCACGGCCGATCGGGCCGCACGTCGATCGACGGACGCTCGACCTCCATTGGAGCAGTGCTACCCACGTACCCCAGTCTGCCCTACCTCGGGCTTAGTCTTCGACTCGTGAGTACGAGCATGAACAGCGCGCTGCTGACCGACCACTACGAGCTGACGATGCTGCAGGCGGCGTTGCGCGACGGGGTCGCCTCCCGGCGGGCGACGTTCGAGGTGTTCGCCAGGCATCTGCCCGAGGGACGGCGCTACGGGGTGGTGGCGGGCACCGGGCGCCTGCTCGACGCGCTGCGCGACTTCCGGTTCGGCGAGCGTGAACTGGCCTTCCTGCGGGAGAACCGGGTGGTCGACGAGCCCACGCTGGAGTTCCTGTCCGGCTACCGCTTCTCCGGCGACGTGTACGGCTACCGCGAGGGAGACTGCTACTTCCCCGGCTCCCCCATCCTGACCGTCGAGGGCACCTTCGCCGAGGCCGTGCTGCTGGAGACCGTGGTCCTGTCCATCCTCAACCACGACTGCGCCATCGCGGCCGCGGCCTCCCGCATGGTCCACGCCGCCGGGCCGAGGCCGATCATCGAGATGGGTTCGCGGCGCACCCACGAGATGGCCGCCGTGGCCGCCGCGCGGACCGCCTACCTGTGCGGGTTCGCCTCCTCCTCCAACCTGATGGCGGGCCACCTGTACGGCGTGCCGACCGCCGGGACGGCCGCCCACGCCTTCACGTTGCTCCACGACTCGGAGAAGGCGGCCTTCCGGGCCCAGATCGACTCCCTCGGCGCCGGGACCACACTGCTGGTCGACACCTACGACGTGGCGGAGGCCGTACGGACCGGCGTCGAGCTCGCGGGACCCGACCTGGGGGCGGTCAGGCTCGACTCCGGTGACCTGGCCGAGGTCGCCTACGCGGTCCGCGCCCAGCTCGACGAGCTGGGCGCCCACAAGACCCGGATCATCGTCACCAGTGACCTGGACGAGTACACCATCGCCGCGCTCGCCGCCGCCCCCGTCGACGGCTACGGCGTCGGCACCTCGCTGGTCACCGGTTCCGGGGCGCCGACGGCGGCGCTGGTCTACAAGCTCGTCGCCAGGCAGGACGAGGAGGGGGTGATGCGTCCGGTGGCCAAGCGGTCGGTGGGCAAGCCGAGCCGGGGCGGTCGCAAGCACGCCTTCAGAAGGCTGGACGAGTCGGGTACGGCCGACGCCGAGCTGGTCACCGTCTCCGGCGAGCGGCCCGCCGGCAGCCGCCCGCTCCAGGTGGAGCTGGTGCGCGGCGGGGAGATCGTGGGCGGCGAGCCGCTGGAGGCCGCCCGTGAGCGGCACCGGCTGGCCGTCGCCGAACTGCCCGCCACGGCCCGTCAGCTGGCCAGGGGCTACGAGGCCGTCCCCACCGTCTTCGACGAGTGAGGACGGGCGAACCCGGCTGCCGGACACGGCCTCGGACGTGTTTGACTGGCCCCATGGCAACAGCGCTGATCGTCGTCGACGTCCAGAACGACTTCTGCGAGGGGGGCAGTCTCGCGGTCGGCGGTGGCGCCGAGGTCGCCGCCGCCATCTCCAGGCACGCCGCCTCGCACGGCTACGACCACGTCGTGGCCACCCGTGACTTCCACGTCGATCCCGGCGACCACTTCTCCGCCTCCCCCGACTACGTGGACTCCTGGCCCGCCCACTGCGTGGCCGGGAGCCACGGCGCGCTGTTCCACCCCGCCTTCGACACCGCCGGGGTCGAGGAGGTCTTCAGCAAGGGCGCCGACGCCGCCGCCTACAGCGGTTTCGAGGGCAGCGCCCCGGACGGCACGAGCCTGGCCGAGTGGCTGGCGGCCCGCCGGGTGGACACGGTCGACGTCGTGGGCATCGCCACCGACCACTGTGTGCGCGCCACCGCCCTGGACGCGGTCCGTGAGGGACTGGCCGTACGGGTGCTGCTGGACCTGACGGCGGGGGTCGCCAGGCGGACGACCGAGGCGGCTCTCGACCAGCTCAGGGCCGCGGGGGCCGTTCTCACCGGCGAGCCGGTGCTCCGTTCCTGACAGGCCTCCCGTATGCGGCCACAGGCGGGTCATCAAAGGTCAAAGGCCGTCGCCGCCCGGCACGGCAGGAGCTAGTTACGGAGAGTCGTATCCCATGACCTCCGGTGGTGATCCCACATGCTCCTGCTCGGCATCTCGTGGCTGGTCCTGGCTCCGCTCGGCCTGTGGCTGGTGATGCGGGGCCGCGGCTCGGCCCGGGTCGGAGGCGCTTTCGCGCTGGTCGGCCTTGAGGCGACCACGTTCTGGATCAGCGGTCCCACGCTGACCAGGCCGACGATCCCGCTCGAACAGCCCGCTGCCGTCTCCTCGGCCACGCCCCGCCCCTCGGCGTCCCCGACGCCCACGGAGGCGTCCCCTGAGCCTGCACGGCCCGCACGGAAAACGGCACGGGAGACATCAAAGGAGACGTCGCGGAAGGCGTCACGGAAAGTGCCGCGGAGGGCGTCCGTGCCCTGCCGGACGCCGGTCAGCGCGAGCGCTGGACGGCCCACTGGCGGATCTTGTCGATCCGCTCTTGGACCTGTTCGGCGGTCGCCTGGGCGATAGCCGGGCCGCCGCAGGCCCGGCGCAGCTCGGCGTGGATGACGCCGTGGGGCTGGCCGGTGCGGTGGTTCCAGGCCCCGACCAGGGTGTTGAGCTCACGGCGCAGGTTGGCGATGAGCTCGTGCGGGGCGACCTGCGTCTCCTTGGGCTCGGGGGCGGCGCGCTTGGCCTTCAGCTGGTCGGACTGCCGTTTGCTCAGCAGCGTGCGCACCTGGTCGGGCTCCAGCAGGCCGGGCAGTCCGATGAAGTCCTCCTCCTCGGGGGAGCCCGGCTCGGCGCCGGTGCCGAACTCGCCGCCGTCGAACAGGACCCGGTCGAAGGTGGCGACCGCCTCAAGCGTCTCGAAGGGCAGCTCGTCACCGACGACGTCGGGGTTGTCCTTCTTGCGCTGGGCGTCGTCGAGCAGGAAGTCGTCCAGGCCGTCCTCCGGCGGCTTGCGGTCGAGCACGTGGTCGCGCTCGGCCTCCATCTCCCCGGCCAGGCCCATCAGGGTCGGCACCGAGGGCAGGAAGACCGAGGCCGTCTCCCCGCGCTTGCGCGCCCGCACGAAACGGCCGACGGCCTGGGCGAAGAACAGCGGGGTCGAGGTGCTCGTGGCGTAGACCCCGACCGCCAGGCGCGGGATGTCGACGCCTTCGGAGACCATCCGGACCGCGACCAGCCAGCGGTCCTGTGAGGCCGAGAACTGCTTGATCTTCTTGGACGCGTCGGGGTCGTCGGAGAGCACGACCGTGGCGCCCTCCCCGGTGATCGTGCGGATGTGCCTGGCATAGGCGCGGGCCGTCTCGTGGTCGGTGGCGATGACCAGGCCTCCGGCGTCGGGGACGCCCCTGCGCACCTCGGTCAGCCGCCGGTCGGCGGCGTGCAGCACCTGCCGGATCCAGTCGCCCTTCGGGTCGAGGGCGGCCTTCCAGGCCTGGCCGAGCTGGTCCTTGGTGAGCGGCGTGCCCAGCGTCGCGGCGATCTCGTCGCCCGCGCGGGTCCGCCAGCGCATCTCCCCCGCGTAGGCAAGGAAGATCACCGGCCGGACGACGCCGTCGGCCAGGGCCGGCCCGTAGCCGTATGAGTAGTCGGAGACGCTGCGCCGTACGCCCTCGCCGTCCTCGGCGTAGGTGACGAACGGGATCGGGTTGACGTCGGACCTGAACGGCGTGCCCGTCAGGGCCAGGCGCCGGGTCGCGGGCTCGAACGCCTCGCGCACCCCGTCGCCCCAGGACTTCGCGTCACCCGCGTGGTGGATCTCGTCGAAGATGACCAGGGTCTTGCGCGCCTCGGTCCTGGCGCGGTGCAGCGCCGGGTGCATCGAGATCTGGGCGTAGGTGACGGCGACCCCGACGTAGTCGCGTGAGGTCGCGCCCTGGCTGTTCTTGAACTCCGGGTCGATGGCGATGCCGACCCTGGAGGCGGCGTCGGCCCACTGTTGCTTGAGATGCTCGGTGGGTGTGACGATCGTCACAGCCCGGATGAGCCCGCGCGACAGCAGCTCACTGGCGATGCGCAGCGCGAAGGTCGTCTTGCCCGCGCCGGGCGTGGCGACCGCGAGGAAGTCGCGCGGCTCACGCCTGAGGTACAGGTCAAGCGCCTCCTGCTGCCACGCGCGCAGCTTCGGCGCGGTGCCCCAGGCGGCACGGTCCGGAAACGAGGGGGACAGGTGGGAGGCGGCGAAGGTGCTCACAGTGTCATCAGAGTAATCGCCGCAACCGTCAGGCGTGCCGATCGGGCGAGATCCTCGCCGATAACGCCCCCGCGTGCTAGGGCCCCTCCCATCCGGGTACGGCCCGCCCCACGGCCGCCGCCCGCCGCCCGCCACCAGGCCCTCACCGGCGCCAACGACCCGCTCCCCACCCGCCGTCACGCCCTGACGCCTCCCCTGGGACCCCGGGGGAACACCCGAGGCCCGTGGGGGCCCTTGCGGGCCGGAGTAGGGGCTAACGGAGCCCGGAGATCACCTTGTCGATCGCACCGCGCAGGGCGGGATCGTCGGGCTGGGCGACGCCGACCACGACGACCGGTTCGCCGCCCTTCCCGGTGAGCAGGACCAGCCTGAGGTAGGCGGGCCGGTTGACGACGTCGTGGTACTCCGCGCGCAGGGAACGGCTCCGTCCGGTCCGCCCGTTCACGGTGACCGCCCGGTCGTCGACGACCTTGACCTCGTCGCCGTGGAGCAGCAGCCTGCCGTACAGGTCGGCCAGACCGGCCGCGGTCTTGGCGGGGTCGTCTCCCGGCTCGGCGGGCCCGGTCATGACCGTCACCGCGCCGTCGCCGCCCGCGATGGAGGTGAACCCGGTGACCGGCGGCACCGCGCCGACCCGCCAGCCCGCGGGCAACGGGTACGTCACACCCGTGACGGGGTCGCTCACCACGGCGGGCCTGGTGGCGGCCTGGGCGTCCGAGGGGGCCTGCCACAGCAGCAGCGGGGGGAGCAGCACGGCGACGGCGAAGCCGACCGCGAGACCGGCCGCCGCCGCCACCGCCCCGAGGAGCAGGCGCCGCAGCCGCCCCGCCCTGCTGGGGGGAGGCGCCACGGGTGAGCCGTACCAGCGGGCCGAGGGCGGCAGCTCGTCCTGGGGGGAGTCGTCGTCGTTGAGCGGCCAGGGCCGGTGGGTCTCCCACACCGACTCCTCCGGCCAGATCCCCTCCCCCTCCCGCCGTGCCCTGCCCAGGCGCCGGACACGTCCACGCCTCCAGAACGCCCAGGGCCCGGCGGTCCTCCCCCGGAACTCCTCCGAGGTCCACCCCCGCAGGTCTCCGTCGTCGGTCTCCTCGGACACCCAGCCGCCACGTCCGCCGTCGACCGGCGCGAGCACCGGCGTGGGCACCGTCTCGCTGTCCGCCGTCTCGCTGTCCGCCGTCTCCGGGGTCTCGGCCGGTCTCGGCGCCTCTGGGGGCTCCGCCTCGTCCCGGTCCCAGAGCGAGGCCCGGTGCTGGGCGGGACGCGGACGCCTGTCCGGTGGCCATGTCCCCGGCGTCCCCGGCGTCCCCGGCGCCCCGGACTCCCCCGGCGTTCCGCCCGTCTCCGCCACCGGTGACCACACCAGGTGGCCCTCGTCCCGGCCGTCACGTGCCTCCTGCGAGGCGTCGGGCTCGTGCGGCTCGGCGGGGGGCTCGAAGGTGGGGGCGGCGTGAGCCCGGGTCTCCTGAGCCGCGTAGGGAGCGCTTCCACGACGCGTGCGACGCGGCGTGTCCTGTGGCACGCGGGACACGCCGGAGGCGTCCTCCCCCTCGGGGCGCTCCGGCGGCCACGCCTGGCGAGGTCGTTCGTCCACGACGCCTGCCTTCCCGGTGGTCACGGTTCTACCGTCCTACCATGCCCGTCCTTACCCGGTCCGGCTATAGATGATCGTCGTCAGCGGGAAAACGACCGGCTCAGGCGGCTTCCCGCATGCGGCCCGCGACGGCCACCCCCAGCAGCCCGACCGCCGCCATCAGGACGGCGATCGTGGTGTAGCCGGTGGCGATGTCGTCGTGGCCGATCACGTTGATCAGCACTCCGCCGAAGCCGATCGTCAGGGCGCTGCCAAGGGTGTCGACGACCTGGAGGGCGGCGGAGTTCGCGCCCTGCTCGGCGTCGGGAGACTGGCGCATGGCGGTGACGTTGACGCTGGTCATGGCGATGCCCATGCCGAACCCGGCGAGCACCCAGGCGGGCACGGTGATCCAGCCGGTCACCCCGGGCACCAGCGCGAGCAGGGTGAGCAGGACTCCGGAGGTGACCGAGGCCGCGCCGAGCCGTACCAGGCGGGGGCGGTCGAACTCGCGCCTGGACTGCAGGTAGGAGCCGGTCGTCCAGCCGAGCGCGCCGATGGTGAGCGCCACCCCGCCCTCGATCACCGAGAAGCCGCGCACCTGGGTGAGCAGCAGCGGGATGAAGGAGTTGATCCCGAAGAAGGAGGCGGAGAGCACACCGCGCATCATCACCGTGGTCGACAGGCCCCGGCCGAACATGAGCGCCCGGCGCGGCAGCAGCCTGGGCAGGCCCGCGGCCAGCAGCGCCAGACCGGCCAGGGTGGCGGACCAGCCGACCCCCGGGTTCAGGTGCAGGAGGTCGACGCCGTACAGGAGCGCTCCGGCGCCCGCGGCGGTCGCCGAGGCCGCCAGGGTCATCGCCAGCGGCCTCGACCGCTCCCCGGAGGGCGCCGGAGCGACCCCCGCTTCCGTGTCCGGCCCGGCACCTGGTTCGGTTTCGGCCCCACGCGGGCGCAGCGCGGGCAGGAGCATCAGCAGGGCGGGGATCACCAGCGGCACGATGCCGTAGAAGACCCAGCGCCAGCCGAGCGTCGCGGCGACGAGCCCGCCGAGGCCGGGGCCGACCAGCGCGGGCAGCACCCAGGCGGCCGACAGGGCGGCGAAGACCTTGGGTCTGGCCTCGGGCACGTACACCCGCGCGATCATCACGTAGACCGCCACGATGACCGCCCCGCCGCCGAGGCCCTGCACGGCCCGTGCCGCGATGAACAACTCCTTCGACCCGGCGGCGCCCGCCATCGCCATGCCGGTCACGAACAGGCCGACCCCGAGCAGGAAGGGCCAGGCGTGCCCTCTGCGGTCGGACCAGAGCCCGGCGACGACGTTGGCGAAAAGGCCCGCGATGAGGAAGGCCGAGAAGCTCATGCCGTACAGGTCGAGCGCGTCGAGGTCCTCGGACACCGCGGGCATCACGGCACCGACGGACATGCCTTCGAAGGCGATCAGGGTGACGACGAGCAGGATCCCGAGGGAGGCCGTGCGGTATTCCGGACCGAAGATCCGGGGGGACTGGTATGGAGCGTAGAGGGTCTTCGGTACTGTCACCCGTTAAGGGTAGTGGCCGCCTCCCGACTGCGGTAAAGGGCCCATATTTCATGCATTCTGCCCGCTTGTCCGGTGGTGAACTCGGACATACAGCGATCCTGGGCGTAGTCCATGAAGTTGTGGATCGGGTCGGAACCGCCACCCTTGCAGGTGTCCTTGGCCGCCGGGCAGCCCTCGGTCGGCTGAGCCTCCGGCGGGGTGTCGTCGACCGCGTCTCCGGGCGACTCGCAACCGTTCTCGAAGGTGTGCAGCAGGCCCAGCCAGTGGCCGATCTCGTGGACGGCGGTGAACCCCCGGTCGAAGTTCCGCAGCGACCCGCCGGGCAGCGTCCGCCAGTCGACGACCACACCGTCGAGCTGGGGCTCGTTGCGGTACCAGTGGGGGTAGGTCGAGTAGCCGAGCACGAGCTGGCCGAGCTGGGCGATGTAGAGGTTGAGGGTCTCCGGGCCACCCCGGCGCATCTGCTTGAGCGGCCGTTCGTAGGTGAGCGGACCGCGGAACCAGGCCGTGTTCTCGGTCCTGGTGATCCCGTCGAGCCGGAAGCGGACCCCGGTGTCCACGCCGCCGTAGCGGCCTCCGTAGGCGGAGTTGAGGGCGGCGATCTGCGCGCGCACCGCGTCGTCCTGCGCCCCGAGGACACCCTCGGTGACGACGTGCGCCCAGGTGGGGACGGTGATGGTGGCCGTCGGGACGCGTCGCGCCCGCGACCGGCGCAGCGCGAGGTCGGCGAGCATCTCGGCGACCTGCGCGGGCCGCGGGGCGTACGGTTCCGAGCCCCTGCCGGGGAGCGCTCCCCGCGCGCCCGCCGTACAGCCTCGTCCGCTCACGGCGGCCGCCGTGGCGGGGAGTCCGGGCAGGGCGCCCACGGTGAACAGGCACGCCGAGACGACGGCGATCGCACGCCGAGCCATGCACTCCCCCGAGATGTCACGTTCGCTGGCCGTCAACCGCCAGGCGGTGACATCCCGACCGTAGCCTCATCGGCGGCGATCACCCGTCAGCAACACTCATTCCTTGCCGCTGTCGTCCTCGCCCTTCGGGAGTCCTTCGTAGATCTCCTTGCACTCGGGGCAGACCGGGAACTTCTGCGGGTCCCGGTTCGGCACCCAGACCTTGCCACAGATCGCGCGCACCGGGGTGCCGGTGAACGCGCTCTCCATGATCTTGTCTTTCTCGACGTAGTGGGCGAACCGCTCGTGGTCGCCGTCACCGAACGAGAGGTCGGGACGGATGTCGCTCTCAGGGAGAATTTTCGTGCTCACCCTGACGATTTTATGCCCGCGGGGCCGCGATCCCGGATCCGGCGCACGCCGTTTCTCCACCGACCCCGCCAGGAACGGGTACGGCTCCCGCCGGCAAGGGCGGGAGCCGTCGCAGGGATCACCCCATGTGGATGGGGGCGTCCTCGCTCTTGCGGCCCGCCTTGACGAACAGCGCGAGCACGGCGGCCAGCACCGCGACGCCCGTGCTGACGGTGAAACCCAGGTGCATGCCGTCCAGGAAGGACAGGTGGGAGACCTTGCCGATGGCCTGCACGAGCGGCTCGGGCACGCCCGGCATCATCTGGGCGGTCGGCGCCCCGCCGAAGGTGGCGAGTTCCTGCAGCCCGTCCACCTGCTGCGGAGGCAGTGCGGGGAGCTTGGCCTGCGCCCAGTGGTCCTGGTAGACGCCGGCGACCCTGGCCGAGACGATCGCACCGAGGATGGCGGTGCCGAGTGCTCCGCCCACCTGCATGGCCGACTGCTGGACTCCGCCCGCGACGCCGCTGAGGTCCTCCGGGGCGTTGCCGACGATGATCTCGGTCGCGCCGACGAAGACCGGCGAGAGGCCGAAGGCGAGCAGGGCGAACGGGATACCGCTGTCGATGAACGCCGCGTCGAGGCTGAGCCGGGACAGCAGGAACATCGCCAGCCCGGTGATCAGCATGCCGCCCGTGATCGTGATCTTGGTGCCGAACCTGCCGATGAGCACGGCGGCCAGCGGTGAGGCGACGATCATGCCCGCGCTCATCGGCAGCATCCGCAGACCCGACTCCAGGGGCGAGAGGCCGTGCACGCCCTGGAAGAAGAACGTGAGGAAGAACATCGCGCCGAACATGGAGAACGCGACCAGCATCATCAGGCCGGTGCCGATGGAGACCGAGGCGTTGGCGAAGAGGCTGAGCGGCAGGAGCGGCTCCGACGAGCGGGTCTGCCACCACAGGAACACCCCGCCGACCACCACGGCCGCGGCCAGGAAGCCGATCGTGCGCGCGTCGCCCCAGCCCCAGGTGGGAGCCTGGATGATCGCCCAGACCAGGGAGAACATCGCGACCGACAACAGCAGGACGCCCAGCCAGTCGACCCTGGACAGGGTCCGCGCCCGGCTCTCGGTCAGCACCCACAGGCCCATGGCCAGGGCGGCGATGCCCACGGGGACGTTGATGAAGAAGACCGACTGCCAGCTGACGTTCTCGACCAGCAGGCCGCCGACGATCGGGCCCGCGGCGCTGGACAGGCCGATGATGCCGCCCCAGGCACCCATCGCCGTCTTCAGCCGCTCG
This sequence comes from Streptosporangium sp. NPDC020072, assembly GCF_040631445.1. Taxonomy (NCBI): domain Bacteria; kingdom Bacillati; phylum Actinomycetota; class Actinomycetes; order Streptosporangiales; family Streptosporangiaceae; genus Streptosporangium; species Streptosporangium sp. NPDC020072. The sequence continues at coordinate 170,112 of NZ_JBEYAB010000002.1, forward strand.
CCGGGGAAGGCGACCCGCAGCAGCGCGAGGGCGGCGGGCTGCAGCAGCGCGCCGAACAGGCCCTGGAGCACGCGCAGCCCGATCAGCATGCCGACCGAGGAGCTGAGGCCGATCGCGAGCGAGCTGAGCGCGAAGCCCGCGACGCCGATCAGGAAGATTCGCTTGTGTCCGAACAGGTCACCGAGCTTCCCCGCGGTGATCAGGAACACGGCGAGCGCGAGCAGGTAACCGCTGGTCACCCACTGCAGGTCGGACAGAGATGCCTTGAGGTCCTGGGCGATCACCGGGTTGGCGATGGAGACGACGGTGCCGTCCAGCATCACCATGATCACGCCGAGCGACACGGACAGAAGTGTGAGCCATGGGTGGCCCTGTCGCGTCGTGCCCAGGTCCGACGGTGGTGGTGCGGCCACCGTCTTGGCTTGTGCCATGGGAAGGGGTCCCCTCGTGAGTTCGCTTCGCCCCGCTTATGTCGATTGAGGCGTCAACACCCGGTAATTTATGACAGTCGCTGACAAGTGACAAATCCTTTGAAGAGGCAGCCCATGACTTATGGCAGACTGTGAACGATACGTTTCGGAGAGGTGACACGCATGGGTCAGCACGGCCTGCGCGAGCGCAAGAAGCACAGGACCAGGCTCGCGTTGATCGACGCCGCCCTTGACCTGTTCGCCGAGCAGGGCTACGAGGCAACGACCGTCGACCAGATCGCGGCCGCGGCGGACGTCTCGCCTCGCACGTTCTTCCGCTACTTCGCGACCAAGGAGGACGTCGCCCTCTCGCTGCCTCTCGACGGCCAGGAGGTCATGCTCGTCGAACTGGCCGCCCGCCCGTCCGAGGAGCCGCCGTTCACCGCCCTCGGTCACGCCATGCGCGCGGTCGTCGCCATGCTAGAGGAGTCCGATCCGACCGAGACGGCCAGGTTCCTCAAGGCGCGTGAGCTGATCGAGAGCACCCCCGCCCTCCTCGCCGGGAGCATGCACCGCCTGATGGGCAACGAGCGGCGGCTGATCGAGGAGGTCGCCAGGCGCGAGGGCGTCGGCGACGACGACCTGCTGACGCACTTCGCCGTCGCGCTGTTCGTCTCGGTGGCCAGGACGGGCTTCGAGCACTGCCGGGTGAACGACATCTCCATCACCGGCTCCATCAGCGCGCGCCTCGACGCGGTGCTCGCGATGGCCGAGGAATCACTGCGTCCCGGCTGGGACCGACCGCCGACCCGCCCCGTTCTGCCCGGTCAGTTCATCGAGGGGTCGTCGGGGCAGGTCGCCACGTAGGCCAGTTCGTCGCGCTGACGACGGAGCACCGCCCGCCACAGCGATCCGGGGTCGTGGTGGAAGGTGTCGCCGGGTTCGGAGTCCACGACGTACCACGCCCCCTGGCCGATCTCGGCTTCGAGCTGCCCGGCCGACCACCCCGCGTAGCCCGCGAAGATCCGCATCTGTGCGATCTCCCCGGCGAGGATCTCCGGAGGGGCGTCCAGGTCGACGGTCCCGATCCTGGAGACCGCGTCGGTTCCCGAGTGCAGCCGCCGCCACCCCAGGGGCTCCTGCCCGCTCGGGACCGCGGCCAGGGCCAGGGCGCTGTCGGTCTGCACCGGCCCTCCCTGGAAGAGCACCGACGGGCCGGTCACCATGGGGTCCCAGGTGGGCAGCACCTGTGTCACCGAGATGTCACTCGGCCGGTTGAGCACCACGCCGAGCGTGCCGCCGTCGAGGTCGTGCTCCAGGACGAGGACCACGCTCCGCCGGAAGTTGGGGTCGTCGAGCCGCGGCGTCGCCACCAGCAGGCCACCGACGTAGATCGCCTCCGCCATGTCTCCATCATGAAGGGTCAAAGGCGGATCTCGCTGCGCTACCCCCACTCCAGATCTTCCAGATATCACCCTGCGTTACGCAAAGCAGCTAAACGGGAACCCTCAGTACATACACCAATAAATGGGGGAGAAATGCGACAGGATGGCGAGGCGACGATCACCCCCGTGGCGTTCTTCGCGCTGGTCTTCCTCTTCGTCGCGGGCACCCTCCCCACACAAGGCACCGGCGAGCCGCACCGGACGGGGCACGGCGTCAGGGCGCCGAGCACCGGACACCAGAGGGCACGACCGGGGCGCAGGACCTCGCGGTCCCTGTCCGTTCTCGGTGCGCCGCGTCCCTGGGAGACGGGCCCGCTCGCCGGAGTCGAACCCGCCGCCGGGCTGCCCTCCTGGGCCGCGACCGCCGCAGGCGTGACGCTCACCGGCGGTGCGCTGTGGTGGTACGGCGTGCTGTGGCCACGCCGTACCCCGTCACAGCCGATCGGCCCCGGACACCCGCCGGACGGCCGCCGCCGTCCCGGGCGCAGGCTCTGAGTGCTACGCCTCGGTCATGCCGGTGCGCGCCCTGCCACCCGCCGACTCGCGCACGGCGGCGGCGACGGCGCCCGCGACGTCGGCGTGGAACACGCTGGGAATGATGTAGTTGGGGCCGAGCTCCTCGGCGGTGACCACGGCCGCCAGCGCCCGAGCCGCCGCCAGCAGCATCTCCTGGCTCACCACGCTGGCCTGCGCGTCGAGCAGACCGCGGAAGACACCGGGGAAGGCCAGCACGTTGTTGATCTGGTTCGGGTAGTCCGAACGACCGGTGGCGACCACGGCCGCGTGCTCGCGGGCGTCGTCGGGCGAGACCTCGGGCTCGGGGTTGGCCAGCGCGAAGACCACCGCTCCGTCGGCCATCGTCGCGATGTCGTCGCCGGTGAGGATGCCGGGGGCGGAGACGCCGACGAACACGTCGGCCCCCTTGATCGCGCCCCGCAGGTCACCGGCGTAGCCCTCGGCGTTGGTGTGCTCGGCGATCCAGCGCAGCGAGTCGTCGAGGTCCTCCCTGCCGCTGTGCACCGCGCCCAGGTAGTCGCAGACGACCACGTTGCGGGCACCGGCCGCCAGCAGCAGGCGCAACACCGCCGTACCGGCCGCCCCGGCGCCGGCCAGCGTGATGCGCACCTCGCCGAGCTCCTTGCCGACCACGCGCAGCGCGTTGGTGAGCGCGGCCAGCACGCAGATCGCGGTGCCGTGCTGGTCGTCGTGGAAGACCGGGATGTCCAGCAGCTCCCGCAGCCGCCGCTCGACCTCGAAGCAGCGCGGCGCGGAGATGTCCTCCAGGTTGATGCCGCCGAAGCCGGGGGCGATGACCTGGACGGTGCGGACGATCTCGTCGACGTCCTGGGTGTCGAGACAGATCGGCCAGGCGTCGATGTCGGCGAAGCGCTTGAAGAGAGCGGCCTTGCCCTCCATGACGGGCAGCGCGGCGGCGGGGCCGATGTTGCCCAGACCGAGCACCGCGGAGCCGTCGGTGACCACGGCGACGGTGTTCCGCTTGATGGTCAGCCGCCTGGCGTCCTCCGGGTTGCGCGCGATGGCCATGGAGACCCGGGCGACGCCGGGCGTGTAGGCCATGGACAGCTCGTCACGGTTGCGCAGCGGCACCTTGGAGCGCATCTCGATCTTGCCGCCGAGGTGCATGAGGAAGGTCCGGTCGGAGACCTTGTGGAGGACGACTCCCTCCACGGCGTCCAGCTTGTCGACGATGGCCTGGGCGTGGTCGGTGTCACGTGCGGCGCAGGTGACGTCGATGCGCAGGGTCTCGTGCCCGGCGGTGGTGACGTCGAGTGCGGTGACCACCCCTCCGGCTGACTCTACGGCGTGGGTGAGCTGGCTGACGGCCTTGCCCCCTGCGGGCACCTCAAGGCGCACGGTGATGGAGTAGGACACGCTCGGCACGGTCGCCACAGTCATTCGCTCCTTCGCGACAGGACTGGTTGGAGTCCCTCCATCGTGCCACCAACGGACCGGTGTCCGTACCGGGTCGCTCAGCTCAGAGCTGTCGATGCGGTCACAATCAGCTCCACGCACGTGTCGACCGGGATGCTCGTGCTGTCCAGCACGAGGTGGTAGAGGGTCGGGCAGGCCGCGTCCGCGCGGTAGAAGTGGCGGACGTAGGCGGCCCGTGCCCGGTCGTTGTCCTCGATGATCCGGCGCGCCTGACGCTCGGTCACCCCGCTCAGGGTCGCCGTCTGGACGACCCTGCGGGTCAGCGGCGCGTCCAGCCGTACGTGCAGGGCGCCGGGGTGGTCGGCCAGCACGAGCGCGCCCGCCCTGCCGAGGAACACCCCGCCCTGCTCCCCGGCGATCTGCCTGATCACCCGTTCGGTGTGGGCGACGAAGTCCTCGGCGGGCAGCGGCATGACGCCGGGGATGTACATGTCGATGCCGCCGAAGCTCGCCGCGGGCAGCCGCATCGCCCCGGCCAGCAGCCGGGCCAGCCCGTGCTCGGCCCGGTCGTCGTGCGCCAGGACGTCCTCCAGGCTGCAGCCGAGCTCGACGGCGACCGTGCCGGGGATCGCCCGGTCGAGGAAGGGGACTCCGAGACGCCCGGCGACCGCCGGTCCGATAACGCTTCCGGCGGTGCCGTACGTCGCGGAGATGGTGACGACCCGCATGACCTGTTCATGCCCGGAAACCGGGGGCGTCCATACCCGTGGGCCGGCGCTTTTACGGGCGGACCCTTATCCGGGGCGTCCCGGCCCTCCCGGCGCGGGTGGCGGACACACACGCGGCGCCCGGGAGGCCTCGGACGGGTCAGAACAGGGCGCTGGCCAGGTTCCTGCGGGCCTTGCCCACGGAGGGGTCGTCCGCGGGAAGGGTCTCGAACAGGCTGAGCAGACGGGTCCTGACCCGGTCTCGGTCGTCGCCCGAGGTGCGCCGCACGACCGCGACGAGCCGTTCGAAGGCCTGGTCCACGTCGCCGGAGAGCATCTCGAAGTCGGCGGCCAGGAGCTGGGCGTCGAGGTCGGCGGGGTCGGACAGGCGGCCCTGCACCTCGGCGGGGTCGACGTCCTGGGTACGCCGGATCAGGCCGAGACCCGCCAGGCCGATCTTGGCGTCCTCGTTGTTCGGGGAGCGCGCCAGCAGCCGCTCGTAGGCGGCGACCGCGGCGTCGAGGTCACCGGCGTCGATGGCCTGCTCGGCGGCGAGAACGTCCGGGTCGGTGGGAGGCTCGGCGGGCTGCTCCTGCGCCTGCCCGCCCTCGGGGACCGGGGGGAGATACTGCGCGAGGGCCTCAAGGAGCTGCGAGAGCCAGTCGCGCAGCTGCGCCTCCGTCGCGATGCCCGGGACGACGGCGACCGGCTGGCCCTGGAAGAGGGCGTAGAGCGCCGGCACGTTCTGCACCCGCAGTGCCTGGGCGATCTGCGGGCTGACCTCGACGTCCACCCTGGCCAGGGTCCACCGGCCCGCGTTCTCCGCGGCCAGTTTCTCCAGCAGCAGGCTGTACTCCCTGGCCTGTTCCGCCCTGGTCACCGTGAGCTCCAGCAGCACGAGGCTGTTCATGGAGCGTTCGACGACCTCCTGCGTGAAGTTGGTGTCGTCCACGTCGACGACCGGAGCCGGTACTCCGCCGGTCTCCTGGGCGGTGGCCTCCCGGCGCGCCTGCGCGTCGAGCGCCTGCTTGCGCGCGCCGAGATCGACGGCACCGTAGAGCGATCCTGCTCGTTTGAAGTCCGCTGGGCTCATACTCCAATCCTGCCGCATCCGGGCGGCTGCGCCGACTCGGCACCACGCCGGGACGCCTTCCGGAGGACAGGCCGGGGCCGGGCGGCCGCGCCCACCGGACCCCCCGCGCCGTAGGGAGGCAGGTGGGCCGTCTCGCCCGGCCCTCGGGTCTTCGGGATCCCGCTAGAAGCGCGCGGGCTCGGTGTAGACGCCCCACACCTCGCGCAGCGCGTCGCAGATCTCGCCGAGGGTGGCCTCGGCGCGGACCGCGTCGAGCATGGACGGGATCAGGTTGCCCTCTCCCCTGGCCACCTCGACCATCGTGGCGAGCGCCCGCTCGACGGCCTGCCCGTCGCGGGCCGTCCTGCGCTCGGCGAGGACGCGGTTCTGCTCGCGCTCGACCTCGTGGCTGATCCTGAGGATCTCCAGCGGCTCGTCGATGGAGGCGGTGTGGCAGTTGACGCCGACGATCCGCTTCTCGCCCTTCTCCAGCTTGCGCTGGTAGTCGAAGGCCGCCTCGGCGATCTCGGACATGAACCAGCCGTCCTCGATGCCGCGCAGGATGCCGGACGTCATCGACCCGTCGGAGCCCATGTCCCGGACCTTGGCGAAGATCGCCTCCGCCTCGGCCTCGATCCTGTCGGTCAGCGCCTCCACGTACCAGGAGCCGCCGAGCGGGTCGGCCACGTTGACGACCTCGGTCTCCTCCATGATCACCTGCTGGGTGCGCAGCGCGATCTCGGCGGCCTTCTGCGAGGGCAGCGCCAGGACCTCGTCGAGGGCGTTGGTGTGCAGCGAGTTGGTGCCGCCGAGCACCGCGGCGAGCGCCTCGATCGCGGTGCGCACCACGTTGTTGTACGGCTGCTGCGCCGTCAGGGAGACACCGGCCGTCTGGGTGTGGAAGCGCAGCCACTGGGCCTTGTCGGTCTTGGCCCCGTAGACGTCGCGCAGCCACCGCGCCCAGATCCGCCTGGCGGCCCTGAACTTGGCGATCTCCTCGAAGAAGTCGATGTGCGCGTCGAAGAAGAACGACAGGCCCGGCGCGAAGACGTCCACGTCCAGCCCCCTGGACAGGCCGAGTTCGACGTAGCCGAACCCGTCGGCCAGGGTGAAGGCCAGCTCCTGCGCCGCCGTCGCCCCGGCCTCGCGGATGTGGTAGCCGGACACGCTGAGCGGCTTGTAGGCCGGGATGTTCGTGGCGCAGAACTCCATCAGGTCGCCGATCAGCCGCAGGTGCGGCTCGGGGGCGAACAGCCACTCCTTCTGGGCGATGTACTCCTTGAAGATGTCGGTCTGCAGCGTCCCGTTGAGCCTGCCGACCGGCACCCCCTGGCGTTCCGCCGCGACGACGTACATGCAGAAGATCGGCACGGCGGGACCGCTGATCGTCATCGAGGTGGTGATGTCGCCGAGCGGGATGCCGTCGAAGAGCAGGTCCATGTCCAGCGCGGAGTCGATGGCGACGCCGCAGTGGCCGACCTCCCCGAGCGAGCGGGGGTCGTCGGAGTCGCGGCCCATCAGCGTCGGCATGTCGAAGGCGACGCTCAGCCCGCCGCCGCCCGCGCCGAGGATCATCTTGTAGCGCTCGTTGGTCTGCTTGGCGTTGCCGAACCCGGCGAACTGCCGGATGGTCCACGCCTTGCCCCGGTAGCCGGTGGGGTGCAGGCCTCGGGTGAAGGGGTACTCCCCCGGCCAGCCGATCCGTTCGAAGCGCGGATCGTCCTCCTTGGGCCCGTATACGGGCGCGACGTCGAGGCCGGAGAGCGTCCGGAACTCGGAATCACGCTTGGCTGCCTTGTCGAAACGCGCCTGCCAGCGCGCCCTGCCAGCCTCGATCTCCTCGGCGTCCATGGCCAACTCCCTCTAACGCCCTTGTACGGCTCGGCTTCTCGTGACGGCTTGTGGCCTCGAAAAGATACTAGGACGTCCTACTAATTTTTGGCCAGCATACGAGAAGCGACCGGCCCCGCGATCAGCCCTCGAAGTCCCCCGCGGCCACCCTGATGGTCCTGAGCAGGCCGAACATCTGGCCGAGCTCCGCCTCGCCGTACATGGTCATGCCGAAACCGGCCGCCATCAGGTCGTCCGTCGCCTCGCTCACGACCTCCCGGCCCCGGGTGGTGATCTCGGCCAGCACCCCGCGGCCGTCGCGGGGGTTGCGCATGCGGCGGACCAGCCCGGCGCGTTCGAGGCGGTCGACGGTGTTCGTGACACTCGTCGGGTGGACCATCAGCCGCTCGCCGATGCGCGACAGCGGCAGCGCGCCGGACTTGCTGAAGGTCAGCAGCACCAACGCCTCGTATCGAGCGAAGGTCAAGTCATACGGTTTGAGCAGCGTGTCCAGTTGCGCCAGCAGGATCTGGTGCGCTCTCATGATCGACGTGACGGCGGCCATGGCCGAGGACTGTCCGAAATGAACGCGCCACGTCTCCGCGGCACGCTCGATGGGGTCGAACGGCAGATTCAGCTGACCTGTAGCCACAGGGTTACGTTAGCGCGGCCTCGTCCCCGTCCGCCCGTGCCCACAGGGCGCTGAACCGATGGCTTCGCCAAGAACCCGGACGTCAAACGTCACGCTCGGTTATGGTTCCCACATCGAATGGTGAGGGCGCGGCCAAATGGTCGCGCACGCTCAGTCCGGATCTGCGGGGGACGCCGACCGGACCGGTGGCCGAGGGGAACGGTCATCGAACATTCACAGCACGGGGGGTGCTTGATGAACGACGACTCGACGGCGCTTGTACGCCGTATGACCTATGGCACGTGTCCAAGCACGGACGGCACGGCGTGGACCGCTTCCACGCACGGCGGTGCGTGAGCACAGGGGCGTTTCACGCGAGGAACTCCAGCAGAGCGCGTTGGTGGCTGTCGCCGTCCTGCTCGTGCTCGGCGTGGTCGCGGCGTGGAGCGTCCTCATACCCGGCGTCAGCGCGTGGGAGAACGTCATCGCCGCGGTGATCGGCTCGCTGCGGCTCACCGGGCCCGTGGCCGCCGCCTTCGCCGCCTGGGTCGCGGTGCGCAGGCGGCGCGGGGCCAGGCGGCGCCCGCAGAGCGCGTGGCAGGCCGTGCGCGCGCCACTGGCCATCGCGGTGGTCGTGGCCGCGCCCTTCACCGCGACCGCGTTGATCATGGCGGTCAGGACCGTGCTCACCGAGCAGGCGGGGCTGCTGCTGCCCAGCGGGCTGGTGATGGGGGTCGCGGGCCTGACGCTGTACGTCGCGCTCGGATGGGTGACCGGGTGGCTGCTGCCCTGGACGATCACCCCGGTGTTCGCCGGGCTCGGCTGCTACGGCCTGTTCACCTGGCTGGCCAGGGGGCAGACCTGGACCGACCGCCTCACCCCCGCCACGCGGGAGCCGTACGACGTGTTCCGCGGGCTGAGCTCGACGGCCTTCACCGACCAGTCGCTGTGGCTGCTCGGCGTCAGTACGGCGTTGCTGCTCGGCTGGGCGGCACTGGTGACACGTCAGGCGCTGGCGCTGGCCGGGGCGCTGCTCGCGGTGCTCGCCGCGGGCACGGGGATGGCCAGGCTGCTCAGCCAGCCCGCGACCGTCTCGGCCCAGCGGGTGGTCTACAGCTGCCAGGAGTGGCCGATCACGGTCTGCGTGCACCCGGGGATGCGCACGGGGCTGCCCGAACTCGGCTCCGCGTTCGTCAAGATCGCCTCCCGTCTCGCGGGAACGCCCGGGGAGTTCTCCCGGCTTGAGCAGCGGCCCCGCAGCGACGCCGCAGCCCCCGCCTCCGGCGCCATCCCGATCCACGTGGACGACCTGTCGACCGGGTTCGCCGACGCGGCGGCCGACGAGTTCGTCGAAGGCCTGGCCCGGCAGTGCGACGGCAGCCCGGCGGCCGGATACCGCGACATCGTGATCGCCTGGCTGCGCGGAAAGCCGCTGCCCGGCGGGCCGCTGCCCGAGCACCAGTACGCCGCCGCCTGGTTCTCCGGGCTCACCGAGGCCCAGCGGCGCGAGTGGCTGCGGCTGAACTACGCCGACTTCGCGGCCTGCAGGCTGCGCGGCGACCTCTTCGGCGGGCAGGCCGTACAGGCGGCGCAGCCGTTCCAGACCGCCCGGCCCGCCCAGCCGTTCCGCCCCTTCCAGCCGGCCCAGCCGGTCCAGGACGGCGAGGCCTCGCCGCTCGTCCCACGGGAGCAGCTCGCCGCCCCGGAGCAGCCGGGCCGGGTACGGCGCGCCGGGCACTCGGGACGGATGACGGCTCCCCGGCGGCAGGTCGGGCAGGAGAACGGCATGAGCCGTCACGAGGAGTGTGCCGCCCGGGGCGCGGACGGGGGAACGAGACAGGCGCGTCCGGCCCACCACGAATGACATGATCGGCATAGGCTTCGGCACGGGAGCGTGGTCCGTCCGGGACCGCCCGATATGAGAGCGCCGATCCGGATGAGTCGTTCCACGCGGGAAGGCGGCCCCTCCTCCGGCCGCCCGCGTGAGAACGCGGCCACCGAGGGAAGGAGACCGCCGTGAACGCCCCCTTGGAAGCGCCGCCGCAACCGGCGTCCGCGCCGCCCCCGCGCAGGGGCGCGCGCCTGCTCGCCGGGCTGCTCGTCACCGTCGTCCTGCTCGTCGTGGGCGCCCGTCTGGCCTGGTCGTGGCTGAACCCGTTCGGCGAGAACACCGTCGACCGCAGTCAGCCCGCGCTGCTCGAATCCATCCACAACCTCAGCCGTTTCGAGGCGGCCACCGGCAACTTCCAGGTCGTCGTGGACCTGGAGAAGGACGCCCCCTTCCTGCCCGACGCCATCAAGGGCAGCCGTACCCTCTTCGTCGGCGCGGGCGGGGTGGACGCCTACGTCGACTTCGGCGGCCTGGCCTCGGGCGCGCTGACCGTCTCCCCCGACCGCAGGCAGGTCACGGTACGGCTGCCGCACGCCCAGCTGGAGAAGCCCAACCTCGACAACAGGCGCTCCTACGTCTACGCCCAGGAGCGCGGTCTCTTCGACCGGGTCGAGGACTTCCTGTCCTCCTCCCCCGGCGACCAGCAGGAGCTCTACGTGCTGGCCGAGAAGAAGATCGCGGATGCGGCGCAGGCCAGTGACCTGCGTACCCGCGCCGACCAGAACACCAAGATCATGCTTCAGGGCATGCTCGGCGGACTCGGCTTCGAGAAGGTCACCGTCGACTTCGCCGCCCAGCCCTGACACCCGGCTCTGAGCCTCCCGGCTCTGAGCCTCCCGGCCCTGAGCCGCCCGGCTCCGAACGGCCCGGCCCTGATCGGTGTTCCGGTCAGGGCCTTCGACCGGCCGGTGCCGGTCGGCCGACAGCGGTCAGTCGCCGCTCAGTCGATGGCGGCCAGCAGTTCGTCGGCCGCGCGGTAGGGGTCGAGCCCCTCGTCGAGCACCCGGCGGGCCAGCGCGTCCAGACGCCGGTCGCCGTGCAGGTGCGCGAAGCGTGAGCGGAGGGTGGCCAGCGCGATCGCCTCGATCTCGTCCCTGGCCCTGGCCTGACGTCTGCGCCCGAGCTCGCCCGACTCCTCAAGGTGGGCCCAGTGCGCGTCGAGGGCGTCGACCACGTCCTGCGCCCCTTCGCCCCGGTAGGCGACGGTCGGCACGATCGGCGGCTTCCAGTCCCGTGCGACCAGGGCGATCATGTTGCGCAGTTCCCTGATGGCCGCCTGAGCGCCGTCACGGTCGGCCTTGTTGACCACGAACACGTCGGCGATCTCCAGGATGCCCGCCTTGGCCGCCTGCACGCCGTCCCCCATGCCCGGGGCGAGCAGCACGATGGTGGTGTCGGCCAGCGAGGCGATGTCCACCTCCGCCTGGCCGACCCCGACGGTCTCGACCAGGATGACCTCGCACCCGGCGGCCTCCAGGACGCGCAGCGCCTGGGGGGTCGCCCATGACAGACCGCCCAGATGCCCCCGGCTCGCCATCGAGCGGATGAACACCTCGGGGTCGGTCGCGTGGTCCTGCATCCGCACCCGGTCGCCGAGCAGGGCGCCGCCGGTGAACGGCGAGGACGGGTCGACGGCGAGCACGCCAACCCTTCTGCCCTGCTCGCGGAAGGCCCGCACCAGCATCCCGGTCGAGGTCGACTTGCCCACGCCGGGAGAACCGGTCAGCCCGATGATCCTGGCCCTGACCGGACGCTCCGCGCAGAGCCTGGCCATGATCTCTCTGAGCAGGGGCGAGCCGTTCTCCACCAGGGAGATCAACCTGGCGACCGCGCGAGGCTGCCCGGCCCGTGCCCGCGCGACCAGATCGGAGACGTCGGCCTGCGGGGGGTGCCCGTTCCCCGTGGCCGCGGGCCGCTCGCGGGTCACCGGTCCCGGGTCTCGCACCGTCACGCCGAGGGGACCCGGATGATCAGGGCGTCACCCTGGCCACCGCCGCCGCACAGTCCCGCCGCGCCGAGGCCACCGCCACGGCGCCTGAGCTCGTGGGCGAGAGCCAGCACGATGCGGGCTCCCGAGGCCCCGATCGGGTGACCGACGGCGATGCCGCCGCCGTTGACGTTGATCTTGTCGAGCGGGACGCCGAGCTCCTTGGCCGACTGCAGGACGACCTGGGCGAAGGCCTCGTTGATCTCCAGCAGGTCGAGGTCGTCGACGGAGAGCCCCTGCTTGTCCAGGGCGTGCCTGATGGCGTTGGCCGGCTGGGACTGCAGGGAGTTGTCCGGGCCGGCGACGTTGCCGTGCGCGCCGATCTCGGCCAGCCATTCGAGCCCGAGCTCCTCGGCCTTGGCCTTGGACATCACGACGACCGCGCAGGCGCCGTCGGAGATCTGCGAGGCGGAGCCCGCGGTGATCGTGCCGTTCTTGCCGAAGGCGGGGCGCAACCGGGCCAGGGCCTCGACGGTGGTGTCGGCGCGCACGCCCTCGTCTGCGGCGAAGACCACCGGCTCGCCCTTGCGCTGCGGGATCGTCACCGGGACGATCTCGTCGTCGAGCACACCGTTCTTGATCGCCGCGGCGGCCAGCTCGTGCGAACGGGCGGAGAAGGCGTCCTGCTCCTCACGGGTCAGGCCGAGGCGCTCGTTGTGCCGCTCGGTCGACTCGCCCATGGACACCTGGTCGTAGGCGTCGGTGAGGCCGTCGTGCGCCATCGAGTCCACGATGCCCGCCTCGCCGTACTTCACCCCTCTGCGCAGGCCGGGCAGCAGGTGGGGGGCGTTCGACATGGACTCCATGCCGCCTGCGACCACGACGTCGAACTCGCCCGCCCTGATGAGCTGGTCGGCGAGGGCGATGGCGTCGAGGCCGGACAGGCAGACCTTGTTGATCGTCAGCGACGGCACGGTCATCGGGATTCCGGCCTTGACTGCGGCCTGACGGGCGGGGATCTGCCCCGCTCCGGCCTGCAGGACCTGGCCCATGATCACGTACTGCACGGCCTCGGGAGCGACGCCTGAACGCTCCAGCGCGGCCTTGATGGCGATGCCGCCGAGCTCGACGGCCGAAAGACCGGACAGCGAGCCGAGCAGCCGCCCGATGGGGGTACGAGCTCCGGCGACGATGACGGAACCAGACATAGCAGGGCCTCCCTGGCGGGGCTTGGGACGACTTTGCCACCATACCCATGGGTACCCGAGTAGCCGCCATGGAGGTTGGACATATGTTCATGCGGATCGATCATGTGGGAATCGCCTGCCACGACCTTGAGGAGAAGATCGCATTCTTCGAGCGGACCTTCGAGCTGACCGTGGTCGCCCGCGAGGTCAACGAGGAGCAGGGCGTCAAGGAGGCGATGTTGCACATCGCCGACGGCAACGGGGGCGGGTCGTACATCCAGCTCCTCGAACCGCTCGGCCCCGACACACCCGTCGGGAAGTTCCTCGCCAAGCGGGGTGAGGGGGTCCATCACGTGGCCTTCGGGGTCCCGGACGTCGCCGAGGCGATGCGGGAGATCGGCGACCGGGGCGTCAGGCTTCTCGACGAGGCTCCCCGGCACGGCACGATGGGTTCCTCCATCGCTTTCCTGCATCCCAAGGATGTCGGCGGAATGCTCACCGAACTCGTTCAGGCGCCAAAGCACTAAAGGCGCACCATGTCAAATGTAAGAAACGTTCGTACGTAACAAGTCGCGCAGAAAGCCAGAGGAGACCGACAACTCGGCGACTCCAGAGTACGCTGGCCTACCACCGGACGTGTGGATCCCCGCCACGGCTCCGCCTCGGATGTCCGACCAATCCCCCGTCCGGCCCGTGTAGCCGCCTCGACAACCCAGGATCGAGCCTCCATGCAGTCCGACATCGACGCCCAGCTCAACAATTTCTTCGAAGACGCCCCCGCTCGGGAATTCGACGTGGTGCTCCGAGGCTATGACCGGCACCAGGTCCACGACCATCTGAAGCAAGTCGACAACGAACTGCGCCAGACCAGGGAACAGCTCCAGGGCCTGCAACGAGAACTCGCCGACTCCCAGCGTCAGCTTCAGGAGCAGGAGCGTCCGACCTACTCGGGGCTGGGCGCCCGTATCGAACAGCTGCTGCGTCTGGCCGAGGAGCAGGCCACCGAGCTGGTCCAGGCCGCTCGTTCAGAGGCGAACGAGATCAAGGCCGCGTCCAAGGTCGAGGCCGCGGACCTGCGTGCCGCCGCGGAGAACGAGGCGGCGGAGAAGCGCGCCCTCGCCACCCGCGAGGCCGACGACATGCGCACCACCGCCGAGCGGGACGCCGACGAGATCCGTTCGACCGCTCGCCGTGAGGCCGACGAGCTGACCGCCACCACCGAGCGCGAGGTCGCCAAGCTCAGGGCGACCGCCGACCACGAGGTCGCGGAGAAGCGCGCGGACGCCGAGCGTGAGATCGCCAAGCTGCGCACCACCACCGAGCGCGAGGTCGCCCAGCTGCGCGCCTCGACCAAGCGCGAGCGCGACGAGATCCTGACCACCGCCAAGCGCCAGGCCGACGAGATGCGCGCCCAGGCCCAGCGGGTCCTTGAGGAGTCCGAGGCCAAGCGCGCCCAGGACGAGGCCGAGTTCGAGATCCAGCTCGCCTCCCGCCGCGAGGAGGCCGAGCGCCAGGAGGCCGAGCGCCACGCCACCGCGCAGGCCAACACCCAGAAGCTAGTCTCCGAGGCCGAGCAGCGCGCGGCGACCGCCGAACAGCGCGCGACCAAGGCGACCCAGCAGGCCGAGCAGACCCGCCGCGAGGCCGACACCCACGCCAAGCAGCTGCTCGCCAACGCCCGCAAGAACGCCGACCAGCTCGTGGCGGACGCCAAGTCCAGCGCCGAGTCGATCGTCTCCGAGGCCAAGTCCGAGGCCGAGCGCAGCCGTACGGTCGCCCAGCGCCAGGTCGACGAGCTGACCCGCCAGCGCGACAGCATCACCAGCCACCTCGCGCAGCTGCGCCAGCTGCTCGGCGGCGCGCCGCTGCCCGCGGCCGACCCCGAGCCCGCGATCGCCGCGGCGCCGCCCAAGCCGGCCATCCCGGCCTCCAACGGCAGCGAGAAGCCGCTCGCGCCCGCCGCGAAGTCGCCCGCCAAGGACGACGACGCGGAGTGGTGGCAGGAGTAGCCCCCCGCCTGGCGAGGCGTCACGACGGCTACGCATGACGGCTACGAGAGAGCCTGGCGACCCTGAGGGTCGCTAGGCTCTCTTGTCACGTTCCCCGCCGTTCCCCCACCGCCAGGAGCACCAGTGTCCGAAGCGTCCCAGCCGCCCCAGGCGTCTCCGGCGCCTCAACCGCCCCAGGCGGCCGACGCCGCCCGGCCCGCCGTGCCGAAGGCCAGGCCCGAGTTCGCCGAGCCGTACGGCAAGCCGGGCAAACCGCTGACGAGGAACCCGTTCCTAATCGGGCTGACCGGGGGCCTGGGGATACTGACGGCCTGGGCGCTGGCCCAGGCGCTGATCACGGCGCGCAGCGTGATCGTACTGGTCGTCGTGGCGATGTTCCTCGCCGTCGGGCTCAACCCGGCGGTCGAGGCGTTGCAGCGGCGCAGAATGCCCCGCCGGGGGGCGATCTCGATCGTCTTCGGCGGGGTGATCCTGTTCTTCGTGCTGTTCGGTCTGGCGATCGTCCCGCCGGTGAGCCGGGAGGCGGCCTCCTTCGTCAGCGCGGTGCCCGGCTACGTCAGGGAGCTGCTGGCCAACCCCACGCTGAGGGCACTGGACAGCGACTACCAGATCCTCACCAGGATCGGCGACTACGTCACCAACGGCGGCCTGGCCCAGGCCGTGGCCGGCGGCCTGGTCGGTGCCGGCGCCGTGGTGTTCGACACGTTCTTCTCCGGCTTCACGCTGCTGGTGCTGACGCTGTACTTCCTCGGCTCGCTGCCCTCGATCAAGGACTACCTCTTCCGGCTCGTGCCGAGCAGCCGCAGGGAGCGGACCAGGGCGCTGGGCGACGAGATCCTCGACGGCATCGGCGGTTACGTGGCCGGGAACCTGCTGATCTCGGTGATCGCCGGGGTGACCACCTGGGTGTTCCTCGCGGTGCTGAACATGCCCTACGCGCTGGCCCTCGCCCTGGTCGTGGCGGTCGCGGACCTGATCCCGCTGGTCGGGGCGACGATCGGCGCCGTGCTGGTGACGCTGGTCGCGCTGCTGCAGTCCTGGACGCTCGGCGTGGCCTGCGGGGTCTTCTTCCTGATCTACCAGCAGATCGAGAACTATCTGATCTATCCGCGCGTCATGAAGCGCTCGGTCGACGTGGCCCCCGCGGTCACCGTGATCGCCGCGTTGTTCGGCGGCGCGCTGATGGGCATCGTCGGGGCACTGCTGGCCATCCCGGTGGCCGCGGCGATCGCGTTGATCATCCGTGAGGTCGTGCTTCCCCGGCAAGCCCGGCTGTGAAGGCGGCCACGGCGCCGTTGAACGCCTCTGGCTGTTCGAGCGCGCTCAGGTGCCCGGCCCGCTCGATCACGGCCAGCCGCCCGTCGGGTACGGCCTCGACCATCGCCCGCGCTTCGGCGACCGGGGTGGTCTCGTCCTCCTCCCCCACGATCACCAGGGCGGGGACCGTGAGCCCGCGCAGGGTGTCGAAGGAGTCGGGACGGCCCGCCATGGCCCGCTGCGCCCAGGCGACCGCCCCCGGCGGGGCCGACTCGATCAGGGCGCGCACCCGGCCGAAGACCATCGCCCTGCTGCGCGCGGTCGTCCTGCCGACCATCGCGGGCATGATCTCCCCGGCCAGGAAGGAGGAGCCCTCCGCGAGCACGGTCGTGGCGACGCGTTCGCGGTACGCCCTGGCCTCCTCGGTGTCGGCGCTCGCCTTGGTGTCGGCGAGCACCACTCCGAGCAGCCGGTCGGGGTGGCGCCTGCACATGGCCATCGTCACGTAGCCGCCCATGGACTGGCCGACGACGACGGCCCTGTCGATCTTCCGGTGGTCGAGCAGGCGCGCCACGTCGTCGGCCATCACGTCGACGGAGGGCTCCTGGTCACCGAGTGGGGAGCCGCCGAAGCCACGCAGGTCGGGGGTGATGACCTCGCAGGAGGAGGACAGTCCCTCCCGCTGGGTCAGCCACATGGCCGAGGAGAGCGGGAAGGCGTGCAGCAGGATGACCGGGAGTCCCTGCCCGGCTGATCGCGTGTACATGAGCACGCTGTCCACCGTAGCCCCGCCGTCCGTGATTCGCGGACCCTATCCCTCGCCGAGCATCTCGTGGGGTACCTCGTGGGGCAGCGGATGGGCCGCCGGGTTGACGCGCCGTACGATCTCGTTCAGAACGATCCGCACGTACGGCTCGCCGACCCACAGGTGTTTCGCGCCCTCGACCCCGACGACCTCGGCCTGCGGCACCCGCGCGAAGCGGGCCTTGGCCTCCTGCGGCCTCAGGTAGTCGTCGAACTCGGGGACCAGCGCCGTCAGCGGACGGCCGAAGGCCGCCCAGGCGTCGAGGTCGGCGTCGGTCGCCCGGCGCAGCGGCGGAGAGAGCAGGACGGCCCCCGTCACCAGCGGGTCGCGGCCCCATTTGAGCGTCAGCTCGGTGCCGAAGGACCAGCCGACCAGCCAGACGTTCGGCAGGTCGTGGAACTCGGCGTACTCCAGCGCCGCGGCGACGTCGAAGCGCTCCTCCTCGCCGTCGCCGAAGACGCCCTCCGAGGCGCCGCGCTCGGAGGAGGTGCCGCGCGTGTTGAACCGCAGCACCGCCAGGTCCGCCAGCGCGGGCAGCCGGTTGGCGGCCTTGCGGTACAGGTGGCTGTCCATCATGCCGCCGTGCGTGGGCAGCGGGTGCAGGCAGACCAGCGTCGCGACCGGCGGCCTTCCCGGGGGAAGGGCCAGCTCTCCGACGAGCCTCAGCCCGTCGCCGGTGTGCAGCTCGATCGGCTCCCTGCGCGCGGGCAGCACCGTCGAGGACCTGATCTCCATGTCTGTTCCGTGTCTCCTCACCAGCGGCCGGAGTGCCGCCGTTTTTCCGTACCCGGCCCGGTGTTCGGCGCCGAGTCTCAGTATCGGCTCCGGCCTGGACCGCGCCGTATCCGGTTGCGCCAGCACGCGGTGTGCCAGTGCCTGCGTTCCTGCTCTCCGCCCCGCCAGGCGGGCCAGCTCACCAGGTGCGGAACGCCCGGTCTGAGTTCCTGGTCACAGCCGGGGCACCGGTAGACCTTGTCCGCGCCCGCGCCGGTGACCCGGCGCACGAACCAGTCGCCGTCCGGCCACTCCTCGACCTGGTCGACGCCGGGCACCGAGGAGCCGACGGGGCGTGCGGGACTTCCCCGTCCGTCGCCCCGGTCGAAGGGGTCGATCCGGCGGGCTCTGCGGGGGCTCATGACAGGCCGCGAATGCTTCGCACGCCGGCCGTGACGAGCTGGTCGAGCAGCGGCGCGGGGGCGAAGGCCGGGTCGCGGTACTCGGCGTAGAGGGCGCGCAGTCCGTCGCGGACGGTTTCCAGGCCCAGTGCGTCGATCATCTCGAACGGCCCCGCCGGGTATCCGCAGCCGAGCCGCATGGCCGCGTCGATGTCCTCGGTCCCTGCGTAGCCCGAGTCGTACATCCGCACGGCGTCGTTGAGGTACGGGTACAGCAGGGCGTCCACGACGAACTCGGCCCGGTCCTTGCAGTGCACCGGCACACGGCCGACGATCTTGGTCAGGCCCTCGACGGCGCATGTCGCCTCCGGCGAGGTGAGCACGGTCGAGGCGACCTCGGCGAGTCTGTCCCCGACCAGGTGCAGGCCGACCAGGCGTCTGGGGTGCGGCAGCCGCGCGGCCAGTTCGATCACGGGGGTGTGCGACAGCGCGATGACCACGTCGGCGGTTTCCACCGCGCCCTCAAGCGTGTCCTCCGCCTCGCCCGCCGTCACCGTCTCCAGGGCGGTCGTCCTGAACCCGGCGTCGCCGAGCCTGGCCGCGAACTCGCGCGCGCCCTCACCGAGCACCGCGACGGAGCTGACCGTGGGCTTGCCCGACGCCGGAGGGGTGGCAACGGCCTGCCCGTCGTAGAAGCCCGCTCCCGTCTTACGGCCGAGCAGGCCCGCGGTGACCAGCTCCCGCAGGATCGGCGCGGGGGCGTGGCGGCGGTCGCGTGTCTCCTGGAACAGCACGCACATCACCTCGTAGGAGGTGTCCAGGCCGATCAGGTCGAGCAGCGCGAAGGGGCCCATCGGCACGCCGACGCCGAGTTTCATCGCGGCGTCGATGCCGTCGCGGGTGGCCAGGCCGTTCTCCAGCAGGACGGCGGCGTGGTTGAGGTAGGTCAGCAACAGCCGGTTGACCACGAATCCGGCGCGGTCGCCGACGCTCACCGGCGTCTTGCCGAGCCGCCGCGCCAGGGCGGCGATCTCCTCGGCCAAGCCGTCCTCGGTGACCACCGTGTGGACCACCTCGACCAGCCTCATGACCGGCGCGGGGTTGAAGAAGTGCATGCCGACGACGCGCCCCGGCCTGCCGGTCGTGGCCGCGATCTCGGTGACGGAGAGGGAGGAGGTGTTGGTCGCGAGCACCGCGGACGGCTTGCAGATCCGGTCCAGGTCGGTGAACAGGGCCCGCTTGAAGTCCATGACCTCGGGGATGGCCTCGATGACGAGGTCGGCGTCCGCGAGGTCGTCCCGCGAGGTCGTCAGGGTGATCCGGCCGAGGATCTCGGCCCGCTCCGCCTCGCTCAGCCTGCCCTTGGCCAGGGCCCGTCCGGTCGAGTTCTCCAGGTTGTCCCGGCCTCGCCCGAGCGCGTCGGGATCGGCCTCGACGCCGATCACCCTGAGCCCCGCGCGGGCGAAGACCTCCGCGATCCCCGCCCCCATCGTGCCGAGCCCGACGACTCCGACCTTCTCAAAGCTCCGCGTCATGCCGCCAGTCTCCCAGAGCCCATCACCTCCCCCCAAAACCAACCCAGATAATCAACCGGTAGCAACCCCGACGCCTCTTCCCGGTACCGTCCGGCGAAATCAAAGCAGTCGGTGAACGGATGAAGCCCTGTCGTCCTCGACGATGGACCACGCTCTCGCCGCGCGGCGAGAGCGGTCGCCCGCAGTCGAGGCTCGACGTCTAGAGACCCCGCGCCACCGGCTGCCCCGCCCGATAGACCGCGCGGACCCGGCGTACGTCGTCGATGTGGTGGACGGGATCGCCGTCGACGACGAGAAGGTCGGCGTCGTAACCGGGAGCGACACGGCCTTTGCGGTGCCCGAGGCCGCAGGACTCGGCGGCGAGGGAGGTGACGGAGGCGAGCGCTTCGACATTGGTGGCGACCTGTGCGGCGAAGTAAACGAGATCGCCGGGAAGTACGTCATGAGGTTTGTGAGGGTTGATGCCCGCGTCGGTGCAGCAGACGACGCGCACACCATGGCGTTGCATGTAGGCCTGGTTCTCCCAGTAGGGCTCGATGGTCTCCAGGACCTCGGGAGGCATCCCCTCACGGGGTTTGACGACCGTACAGCCGACGAAGGTGCCGGCCGCGGCCATGGCGTCAACGGTCCGAGGGTCGAGCCGCACCCCTGACCGCGTCATGAACGTGCAGTGTTCGATGCCGTCGACTCCGGCTGCCACGGCGTCGGTGATTCCCGCCGCAGCGTGCGCGTGCGCGGTGACAGGCAGTCCCAGCCCGTGAGCGGTCCGGGTGACCGCCCGCAGATCCGCCAGACCGTACTGCGATCCCCCGGGGTTGGTCCCCTTGGTGGACATGCCCCCTGTTGCCATGATCTTGACGAGGTCGGTCCCGTGTTCGGCGCGGGAGGTGACGGCGGCGACCAGTTCCTCCGCCCCTTCGGCCTCTCCGCCGAGGTACCAGCAGTGTCCACGGTTACTGGTGATGGGAGGGCCGGCCGCGACGATCTGAGGGCCCGGTTCCCCCGTGGCGTACTCCTCGCGCAACCGTAGCGAGAGATATCCACGGTCGCCGAGGTCGCGAAGGGTGGTGATGCCGGCGTGCAACGCCTGGGCGGCGTGTTGCCGCATTCGCGTCATGACGGTGGCGTCATCGTCGTGAAGCATCTGATGTTCGGTGTTGCCGTTCGGGTCGAACGCCAGGTGGGTGTGCGCGTCCACCAGCCCCGGCATGAGGGTCACGGCCCCCAGGTCCGCCAGCGCCACCCCTTCCGGCGGGGGAGCGCCGGTGAGGTCGACGTCAACGATCCGGCCGTCTTCGATCAGGACCATGACCGGACGCGGATGCGCGGCCTCTCCGTCGAACAGGCGCGCACCGCGGACAGCCAGTCGAGAATCTCTCACGAACGCACTCCCATTATGGTCATGAATAATTCTCCGTTTCGGAACTCCTTACCACCGGTGAAAAGAATGCGTTCGGTGGCGCAAGCACCGGTGGCACGATCCGTCCCAGGTGAATTCATCTCCCGGGGGCATCGGAAATCGTAGGTCACCGTGGCCCGAAGTCGATAACGACCGATCAGCCCGGCGGGTGAGAAACGGCGGCGAAAAGACCGTCGGCGCAGGTGAGGCGTATGATTCCGTCGCCTGAACGGCGTGGCGGGCAGGGGTTGTTCCGGGTCACCGAAACAATCAGCCTCGGGCCTTTCTTGTTTCTCCTCCTCGCGGGCACCGCCCGACCGATACGGATGCGGCATCGACCGTGTCCGCACCGGAAGCCCGGTCCCGACACGGCTTGGCGAAAGACGGCGGCAGCGGGCACAACGCAACCTGATCGGTTCCGATCACCGCCAAAACGACGGGGACAGGCGCCAAAGCTCTTCGGTCAGGAAGGGATACACCGCCGATCACCTCACCTGCCCCGAGCCGCCCGCCGTTCCTCGGTCGCGGGCGGAACGGCAGGATCGGAAACGGGTCACGGAGCGAACCGGGCGAAGAACCTCCTCGTCCTGTCGTGGAACCGGCCTTCGTCGGCGGTGAAGCCCCTATGGACCGCCTCATATCCGTGACGACGCGGGATATGAGGCGATCCGGAACCGGCGACGGGTGGCTGGGTCTAGGCTTGGGTGCCATGCGTCTGGTCATCGCGCGGTGCAGCGTGGATTACGTGGGAAAGCTCACCGCTCATCTTCCGATGGCGCCCAGGCTCATCCTGATCAAAGCCGACAGTTCGGTCTCCATCCATGCGGACGACCGGGCGTTCAAGCCGCTGAACTGGATGAACCCGCCCTGCAAGCTCCGTGAGGAGGAGGGCACCTGGACGGTCACGCACGGCAAGACCGGGGAGAAGCTCGTCCTGACGATGGAGGAGATCCTGCACGACTCCAGCCATGAGCTGGGGGTCGACCCCGGCCTGGTCAAGGACGGGGTCGAGGCCCACCTGCAGGAGCTGCTGGCCGAGCACATCACCACGCTGGGCGCGGGCTGGACACTGGTCCGCCGCGAGTACATGACGGCGATCGGCCCGGTGGACATCCTCTGCCGTGACCACACCGGCGCCTCGGTCGCCGTCGAGCTCAAGCGCCGGGCGAACATCGACGCCGTGGAACAGCTGACCCGCTATCTGGAGCTGATGAACCGCGACCCGCTGCTCGCGCCCGTCAGCGGGATCCTGGCCGCCCAGGCCATCGTGCCGCAGGCCAGGACCCTGGCCGAGGACCGCGGCATCCGCTGCGTGACCCTCGACTACGACGAGCTGCGCGGCATCGAGCGCACCGACACCCTGTTCTGAGACCACTGTCACGAGGCCGCTGTCCTCCGTTCGGAGGACAGCGGCGTTCCACCGGTCGTGGGTGCCGCCGAAGCCGTGCGAGGCGGACGCTTGAGGCATGGATACGGCGGTGAAGGTACGTGGCCTGACCAAACGGTACGGCGACGTGCAGGCGGTCGGAGGCATAGACCTCGACATCCACGCGGGCGAGGTGTTCGCGATCCTCGGCCCGAACGGCGCAGGCAAGTCGACCACGGTTGAGATCCTCGAAGGGCACCGGACCAGGGACGCGGGCGAGGTCAGCGTCCTGGGTGCCGACCCCGGCAGGCCGACCCGGGACTGGCGTTCCCGCATCGGGATCGTGTTGCAGACGGCCAACGACATGACAGAGGCGACGGTCGGGGAGACCGTACGGCACTTCGCCGGGTACTACCCGGCTCCGCGCGACCCGGACCAGGTCATCGAGCGGGTGGGCCTGACGGACAGCGCGGGCAAGCGCGTCCGGCAGCTCTCCGGAGGGCAGCGGCGACGGCTGGACGTGGCGCTCGGGGTGATCGGCGATCCTGAGCTGCTCTTCCTCGACGAGCCGACCACCGGGTTCGACCCGGAGGCCAGGCGGCGGTTCTGGGAGCTGATCCGGGACCTGGCGGGCCAGGGGACCACGATCGTGCTGACCACCCACTACCTGGACGAGGCCGAGGCGCTGGCCGGCCGGGTCGCCGTGGTCTCCGGCGGCCGGGTCGTCGCCGAGGGCGAGCCCGCGACGCTGGGCGGGCGGGCCACCGCCAAGGCCAGGGTGAGCTGGTCGGACGGGGGCGAGCGGCGCACGCTGGAGACGGACACCCCGACCGGGACCGTGCTCGAACTGACCCGGCGCTTCGACGGGGAGGTTCCCGAGCTCACCGTGACCAGGCCGACCCTGGAGGAGATCTACCTCGGGCTCGTCACCCCCTCCGAGGTGACCTCATGAGCCGGACGACCACCCATGTCCCCGTTCGGAGACCGTCCGCGGCACGACTGGGGCTGTCGCGGGCGGCCATCGAGACCCGGATGTTCCTCCGCGAACGGGACGCGGTCATCTTCGTCTTCTCCCTCCCGATCATCCTGCTGGCGATCTTCGGGGCGATCTTCAGCGGCACCCTTGAGGGAAGCGGCGTCAGCGTCGCCCAGCTGTACGTGTCGGGGCTGATCGGTTCGGCGGCGATGACGGGCTTCCAGAACCTCGGTATCGGCATCGCGATCGACCGTGACGACGGCACGCTCAAGCGGCTCGCGGGCACACCGCTGCCGCGTTCCTCCTACTTCGTCGGCAGGGCGTTGCAGACGCTGTTCCTGTCGCTGTGCCAGGTGGTGCTGCTGCTGGCCGTCGGGGTGCTGGCCTTCGGACTCGACCTGCCCACCCGGGTCTCGGCCTGGGTGACCTTCTCCTGGGTCTTCGTGCTCGGCGTGCTGTCCTCGGCGCTGCTGGGCGTGGCGGCCAGCAGCCTGCCCCGCTCGGGCCGGAGCGCGAGCGCGGTGATCTCCATGCCGTTCGTGGTGCTGCAGTTCGTCTCCGGGGTGTTCATCCCGGTCGGCCAGCTGCCCTCATGGCTGGTGAACATCGCCTCGGTGTTCCCGCTGAAGTGGATGTGCCAGGGCTTCCGCTCGGTCTTCATCGGTGACGCCGGGGCCACACTTGAGGTCGCCGGGTCGTACGAACTGGACCGGGTCGCCATGGTCCTGGGAGCCTGGGTCGTCGGAGGACTGGTGCTGTGCCTGCTGACGTTCCGGTGGAAGAGCCGCCGCGACGGATGACCCCTGAGGAACGGCCCCGTCCGGGCGGTGACCCGGCGGGGCCGAACACGTGGGAGTCGTCACCGGCCGTCTGGGAGATCCCGCTGGTCCCGGCGATTCTGCTGCCGGTCGTGCTCGTCGTCACCGGCGGCATGACCGTGCCGGGGAAGGCGGTCACGGCGGGCTGCCTGCTCTCCGCCGAGGTGCCGGGATGACGCCCGCCCCCGGGGAACGGCACGCCTACCACCGCATGGACGGCTGGGAGCGGCTCTATCTTCTCGACCTCATCGTCTCCGTCGCCTTCGTCCTCCTCGACGACGCGCTCACCGTCGCCTGGAAGGCGGTCGTGCTGTGCCTGCTGGGCGGTTGCACGGCGGCCTACGTGTTCCTGGGAAGGCGCATCCCAGGGGGACCGTACGGCACGAACGGGCGCGCCTACGTGGTGCTGTCGATCGTGCTCTTCACCCCGGTCTCGGTGCTCTGCCCGCCGACCCGTTTCCTGCTGTTCGCCTTCGGGCCGCAGTACTACATCCTGCTGCCGAAGCGGCAGGCGATGCTCGCGACCGTGGCGCTGAACGTGGCCCCCGTGCTGTGCCTGCCCCTGTTGCCCTCCAGTGGGGAGGACCTGCTCGCGTTGTCCGTCATCGGGCTGCTCTCGCTGGCCTCGAACCTGGTCTTCGGGCCCTGGATCCAGGATGTCGTCGAGCAGAGCAAGGGACGCGCCCTCCTCATCGAGGAACTGGAGAACAGCCGTGCCGAGGTGGCCAGGCTCTCGGCGGCACAGGGGGCGGCGGCCGAGCGGGAACGGCTGGCCGGGGAGATCCACGACACCCTGGCCCAGGGCTTCACCAGCATCATCATGTTGCTGCAGCAGCCGGACGAGCGGCGGATCGGGCTGGCCGTGCGGACGGCGAGGGAGAACCTGGCCGAGGCCCGCGCGCTGATCGCCGCGCTCGGCCCGGCGCCGCTCGACGGCTCGACGCTGGAGGAGGCGCTGGGGCGGATGGTCTCCCGGTTCGGCGAGGAACTGGCCGTCACCGCCTCGTTCGGGGTGAGCGGCGAGTCGCAGCCGATGTGGACCGGGGCCGAGGTCGTCCTGCTGCGTGCGGCGCAGGAGGCGCTGGCGAACGTCCGCAAGCACGCCCGCGCCTCGGCCGTCACGGTGACGCTGGACCATCTTCCCTCCGCGGCCCGGCTGACCGTCCGCGACGACGGCGTGGGGCTCGGGCCCTCGGCCGCCGACGGGTACGGCCTGCGTGGCATGCGCGCGCGGGCCGAGCAGGTGGGAGGGTGTCTGTCGCTGACGGCCGCCGCCGGCGAAGGCACCGTCCTGGAGATCACCGTCCCCGTTTCCCCGGCGACGGTCAGACGAGGAGTTTGACGAGTGCTACGACTGATGATCGTCGATGACCACCCCGTGGTCCGTGAAGGCCTGCGGGGCATGCTTGAGGCGGCGCCGGAGATCACCGTGGTCGGGGAGGCCGCCTCCGGGGACGAGGCGGTGGCGCGGGCCGTGCAACTGCGACCCGAGGTGATCCTGATGGACCTGCGGATGCCGAACGGCGACGGGGTCAGCGCGACCTCGCGCATCCTGGCCGCCCTGCCGCGGAGCCGGGTGATCGTGCTGACCACCTACGAGACGGACCAGGACATTCTGCGGGCGGTCGAGGCCGGGGCGGCCGGTTACCTGCTGAAGGACACCTCGCGGGCCGACCTGCTGGCCGCGATCGCCTCCGCCGCGCGTGGGGAGACGGTGCTGTCGCCGTCCGTGGCGACCCGGCTGGTGACCAGGATGCGCGCCCCGGCGGCCGAGACCCTGTCGCCGCGCGAGGCCGAGGTGCTGGCGCTGGTGGCCGAGGGGCTCACCAACGCCGAGATCGGCCGGGCGCTGTTCATCAGCGAGACCACGGTGAAGACCCACCTGCTGCGGGTCTTCGGCAAGCTGGGGGTCTCCGACCGTACGGCCGCCGTCACCACCGCTTTGGACCGTGGGCTCCTCGTCCGCTGAGGCCCTTCACGGACGTGGGTGACTTGACTGCCCAGTCAGGCTCGTGACCTTCTTGCATGAAGTGTGCAAGCAACAGGACACTTACTCTTCCGCAAAAAGGATCTTGCACCCATAATGGGGGATTCCGGGGGCCAGGATCATGAGGTGGAAGTGATAAAACGAGCATTTGTCAACCCCACGTCAAGGCGGGGTGCTTGACATGAACGGCCGGCCTTACCGGGGAATGTCAGCGGAGGAACGTCTCGCCGAACGACGGGAACGTTTGATCTGCGCGGCGTACACCCTCTATTCCGACCCCGGATTCCCAGAGACGACGATCGAGAGGCTGTGCGCCACGGCGCGCATCTCCAACCGCGCGTTCTACGAATGTTTCTCCGGGCGCACCGAACTCATGCGGGCACTGCACGAGAGGTGCGTCCAGGAGGCCGTCTCGGCGGTGGCGAAGGCCGTCGAGGAGGCTCCCGACACCCTGCTCGGCAGGGTCGAGGCGGGCATCACGGAGTACATCAACTTCGTCACCGAGGACAGAAGACGCGCCCGGATCATGCACCTGGAGGTGCGCAGGGCGGGCGACTGCCTCACCACCTCACGGCAGCAGGCCGTACGGGCCTTCGCGAGGATCGTCGCAGCCGGTGCCCTCGGTCCTCCGGACACGGTCGGGGTCAACCGGCACCTGCTCACGCTGGGCATGATCGGCGCCGTCCACGAACTGCTCATCGAGTGGGTGCTGGCCGAGGACCCGCCCCCGGTCTCCGACCTGGTCGGTACGGCCGTGCACATCTTCCACCGGTCGTTCGCGACATGACCGCCAGGTGAGCCCATCCGTCCCCCTCGCCCCGGCCGTCTCCGGGGCGTGGGGGGTCAGGCGACCGCGGCCATGGGCACCTCGACGATGAGCACCCGGTTGAGGCGGGTCACCGCCAGCACCCGCATGACCCGGACGGGCACCCCTCTCAGCACCAGGCGGCGCCCGGTCTCAAGCGCCCGGCGGTGCGTGCCGACCAGCACGCCCAGGCCGGTGGCGTCGATCATCTCAAGTCCGGAGAGATCGACGATCAGATCACCGTCACCGGAGTCGACCGCGCTGTGCAGTCTTGGGCGCACCACGGCTACGGTGCCCACGTCGAGGCGGTTGCCCACCACGACCACCTGCGCCCCGGGCTTTCCAACGGCGCGCATACCCCCTCCTCAGACCGATCTCGGCGCCACCTCGGTCGGCCGACCACGTGCACATCGGACCATGTGAAAGCCCTGTCCCAGGACTGGGCTTTCTGCCGTCATGAGGAGCCCTTGCCCCCTTCTGGGAGAAAGATGCTGTTCATAACCAACCTTTTTCCTGCGCGACACGGATCGCGGTGATCCGGTTGGTCGCGCCGAGCTTGGTGATGGAGCTGGACAGGTAGTTGCGCACCGTCCCCTCGGTGAGGTGCAGTGAGGCCGCGATCTGGGCGACCGTCGCCCCCTGGGAGGCCAGGGACAGGGCGTCGCGCTCGCGTTCGGTGAGCGGGTTCTCCCCCGCCATCATCGCCGAGGCGGCCATCTCGGGGTCGAGATATCGACCGCCCGCGTGGATCTTGCGGATCGCCGCCGCCAGCTCCTCGGCCGAGGCGTCCTTGGGGACGAACCCGCGCACCCCCGCGGCCAGCGCCCTCCTCAGGTAGCCCGGCCGCCCGAAGCTGGTCAGGATCAGCACGGCGTGACCGGGCAGTGTCTCGGCCACGCTCAGCCCGTCCATCCCCGGCATCTCGATGTCCAGCACCACCACGTCCGGGCTGTGATCCTGTACGGCCTGCGCCACCAGGTCGCCCCTGGACACCTCGGCGACCACCTCGATGTCCGGCTCCAGGCCGAGCAGCGTGGCGATCGCCCTGCGGATCAGGTGAGCGTCGTCTGCCAGCAGAACCCGGATCATCGTGCCCCCTCCAGCGGGATCGTGGCCCGCAACCTGAACTCCCCCGCGCCCTCGCCCGCGCCCGCGGTGAGGACCCCGCCCATCGCCGTCACCCGCTCCGACATGCCCGTCAGCCCGGTGCCGCCGCGCCCGGTCGGCCCGGTGGCGCCGTCGTTGGTCATCTCCAGCACCGCCGTACCCTCCCGCAGGGTGATCGCGATCCGGCAGCGGGTCGCCGAGCTGTGCCTGAGCACGTTGGTCGTGCCCTCCCTGATCACCCAGGCCAGCAGCGTGGCCGCCTCCTCGGGGACCCCCTCCTTCGGGAGTTCGAGGGAGCAGCCGATGCCGCCCGCCTCAAGCACGGCCGTCATGCTGCGCAACTCGGCGTCGAAGTCGACCGTGCGGTAGCCGCGCACCGCCGTACGGATCTCCTTGAGCGCCTCGCGTGCCAGCACGCGCACCTCGCCCATCTCCGCGGCGGCCCGTTCGGCGTCCACGGCCGACAACTTGGCGGCGACCTCGCTCTTGAGCGCGATCGCGGACAGGCTGTGCCCGACCAGGTCGTGCAGGTCACGGGAGAAGCGCAGCCGTTCCTCGGTCACCGCCAGCCTGGCCATGGCCTCCTTGCCCTCCTCGGCCGCTCTGACCACCTTCCAGAACCAGAGCTGGAAGCGGTTGGCCCACGGCATGAACATGGCCATCGCGAGGAAGGTCGCTATCGCGAGGGCGGAGGTGTCGTCGAGCCCGAGACGTCCGCTGGGCACGACGAGCACCGCGACGGCCGCCGCGCCGACGGACACGGCGATCGCCCCTCTCCTGTCCAGCAGCAGGGCCGCGCCCGAGGACCAGGCGACGGCCAGGAGCCCGAGGGACCACAGCTCACCGTGCAGGGACACCAACATGACCAGGACGAGCGCGCCGGAGGCGATCATCTCGCGGGTCGCCCTGACCCCGGCGATCGAGGCTCTGACCATCTGCACGTACAGGATGCTGAAGGCGGCCGTCCCCGCCATATCGAAGATCGTCAGAGGGGTCAGGAGGTGCCGGCCCTGCGCGGTGAGCCTCACGAAGGTGCCGAGCCAGGCGAAGGCCACGCCGATCAGCAGTGTGCCGACGGTCGACCTGCGCAGCCGCTCGACACTCGTACGCCCGGGATGGCACCACAGCGACATCCGCAGCTTGCCGAGGACGGTCTTCCAGGACGGACGTCCGGGCTCTCCGGAGAACGCCGGCGAGGCGGGAGGCAAGTCGCCTCCCGCCTCCCCTGTGTCACTTTTTGTCTGCATCTCGCGGTAGACGTTATCCGTGCCGGGGTTCCCACCGGAACAGCCATCCGGCCAACAGGGCCGTCACCGCGATCCAGACGATCAGGATTCCGAAGGAGGGCAGCGCCCCCGTCCACTGCTCCAGCACGCTCAGCGCCCTGCCGCTGCCGGAGTAGTGGTCGGAGCCGAGGAAGGCGCTGCGCATGATCTTCACGATCGGGGTGATCGGGAGCAGGCCGGAGATCGTCCCCAGCAGGCCGGGCAGCGCGTTCGTCGGGAAGGCGACCGGCGAGCCGATCATCAGGAGCAGGAGGATCGGGAGCACCGTGATCTGGGCCATCTCTGCGTTGGGGGTCAGGCCGGAGCAGGCGGCGGCCAGCAGCCCGAACACCGTCACCCCCAGGACCGCGGCCAGGAGCATCAACGGCACGTTGACCGGGGTCGCCCCCTCGGTGCGCTGGATCCAGATCCCCAGCAGGACGACCTGACCGAAGAAGAGAGCGAGCGCACCGAGGGCGCTTCCCGCCAGAACCGCCGCCGCAGAAGGCTGGCCCCCGCGCAGCCGCTTGAGCACCAGTTCCTCACGACGGGCCGTCAATGAGTTGACCAGGTTGACGAAGACCGCGAACCCCATCATCAGGCCCGGCATTCCGGTCAGCACGAAGAGCTTGGCGGACACCCCCTCGATGGTCGCGCCCCCCTGGGTCTGGGTGAACAGCCAGGCCATCAACAGCGGCATCAGCAGCACGGTGAACAGGACGGTGGTGTTTCTGAAGATCAGGGTCAGGTCGATCCTGGCCAGCCGTACGGCGTGCAGGGCGTCGGTTCTCATGGTCTGTCGTTGCCTTCCGGCCGTCGTGCGGCCTGTCGTCTCCCCGCGGATCGCTCCGCCGTCCACCCGGATGGTCTCCGGTCCTACGCCGTCTCCCCGAGGACCCGCATGAAGGCGTCCTCCAGGGTCCCCCGGCGTACGGTCAGCCGCTCCAGGACCTCGCCCCGGCTGTCGGCCCAGGCCAGCAGCGGTGAGAGGGCGGCGTGCGCGCGGGCCTGGACCTGGTCGCCGGTCAGCGTGTAGGCGACCTCGGTGCCGTCGCCCGTGTAGGTGAGCGCCGGGGCCGCGCCGTCCAGGAAGGGCAGTTCGTCGTAGGAGCGGGAGGCCCCGCCGAGCCGGAAGGAGATGGTGTCGCCGGAGCCCGCGACGACCTCCTCGACCGTCCCGTAGGTGTGGATCCGCCCCTCGTGCATGATCGCCAGGCGACCTGCGAGGCGCTCGGCCTCCTCCAGGTAGTGCGTGGTGAGCAGCACGCTCGTGCCGCGTTCCCGCAGGTCCTCGATCACCCGCCACGTGGTACGGCGCGCCTCGGGGTCCATACCGGTGGTCGGCTCGTCGAGGAAGAGCAGCTCCGGGGCGGACAGTACGGCCAGCGCGAGGTCGAGCCTGCGCTTCTGACCGCCGGAGAGCTGCTTGACCCTGGTCCTGGCCTTGTTCTCCAGGCCGACCAGCTCAAGCGCTCCCATGGTCTGCCGGTCGACGCCCTTCGTCCAGCCCGTGATGGACAGGCGCCCCGGCATCTCGGTGCCGGACAGGGTCACGGGGCGTCCCGCGTCCTCGCTCAGCCCCTTCCACAGCCCGACGGTCTCGGCGACCGTGAGGTCCCCCAGGAAGCCACCCTCCTGCAGCATGATCCCGATACGGGGACGCAGACCGCGGCGCTGCCTGATCGGGTCGAGGCCGAGGACCCTGACGCTCCCCTCGGTGGCGGGCGTGAAGCCCCCCAGGACCTCCATGGTGGTCGTCTTGCCCGCGCCGTTCGTGCCGAGCAGGGCGAAGATCTCGCCCCTGGCGACGGTGAAGGAGACGCCGCGCACCGCCTCGAAGTCGCCGTACTTCTGCCGGAGCCCGCCGACCTCGATCACGTTTTCGAGGCCGACGGTTCCGATCTCCGCCGTGTCCGCGAGCTGTGGTGTTCTCATGGCGACAATCCTGCTGTTTCCGCCTTTCACCAGGTAGTCGCCGATATCACCACACCAGCAGAGAGATGTCAGCCGACGGAGCTGACAAATGTCATCCGGACCGGGGCGGCAGCGCCGGACGACGCCGGGACGGACGCCGCGAGAGGTCGGGAGCCTTCGCCGCAGGCCGCTCCTCAAGCGCGGCCAGCGCCAGCCGTACCGCCTCCTCGATCTGCGGGTCCCGGCCCCGCGCCCAGTCACCAGGGGTGATCTCCACCTCGACGTCGGGATCGACGCCGTAGTTCTCGACCCCCCAGCCCAGCTCGTCGAACCAGAAGGCGTATCTCGCCACGGTGATGTAGGTGCCGTCCACCAGGCGGTGGTCGCCCTCCGTGCCGATGACGCCGCCCCAGGTCCGGGTGCCGACCACGGGACCGAGCTTGTGGATCTTGAAGGCCGCCGTGACGATGTCGCCGTCCGACCCCGCGTTGTAGTCGGTGACCGCGACCAGCGGGCCACGCGGGGCGTCCTCGGGATAGGTGACCGGGTTCAGGCCCCTGGGCAGGTCCCAGGCGATGATCCGGCGGATCAGCTTCTCGATGATCAGCTCGGAGGTGTGGCCACCCCGGTTGCCACGCAGGTCGACAACCAGTGCCTCCCTGGTCATCTCCCTGCGCAGATCACGGTGGAACTGCGCCCAGCCCTCCGCGACCATGTCCGGGATGTGCAGATAACCGACCCTGCCTGCCCCCAGCTCACGGACGTGCGTCCTGCGCTCGGTGACCCAGTCCTGGTAACGCAGGCGCCGGTCGTCGCGCAACGGGGTGACGACGACCCTCCGCCCACCGCCCAGGGTCAGCTCGACCGGTTTGTCCGCCGCACCGATCAGCAGCGGCGCCGGGCCCTGCGGGGGCACCGGACGGCCGTCCACGGCCAGCAGCCTCTCCCCCGGCGTGATCCCCGCCCCCGGTACGGCCAGCGGTGAGCGGGCGTGCACGTCCGAGGACTCGCCGGGCAGTACCCGGTCTATCCGCCAGTGGCCCTCCTCGTCCCGGGACAGGTCGGCGCCGAGCAGACCCACCGGCTCGGAGACCCGGTGCCCCCACGGAGCCGCGTAGACGTAGCAGTGCGAGGTACCCAGCTCCCCCATGACCTCCCACAGCAGGTCCGCGAAGTCGTCCTGGGTCGCCAGACGCTCGACCAGCGGCCGGTACTCGTCGAGCACGGCCTCCCACTCCACCTCCGCCAGGTCCTCGACCCAGAAGTCGGCCCTGACCCTGCGGCCCATCTCGGTGTAGGCGTGCCGCCACAGGGCGACCGGGTCGGCGGTGACGCGGATACGCGACAGGTCGACGGTCGTGTCCTCACCGTTCTTGCCCGTGACCGGCCTGACCGTGAGGGTCCCCTTGTCCGAGACGACGAGCTGGGTGCCGTCCCCGCTCACCGCGTACCAGTCGAGCTTGTCCACCACCTCCTCGCACTTGCGCTTGACCAGGTCGAAACGGTCGAGCGCGGCCCTGGGGGCATCACCGCCGACCTTGTCCCGGTCCTCACCCAGCTCACCCGCCAGCGGCTCACGCAGCCAGACGATGCCGTCCTTGACCGCGCTGAGCGCCGAGTAACGTCCCTCCGGCACCGGCACCTGCACCACCCTGGAGGCGATGCCGTCGAGATCGACGGTGAACGGGAGATCGCCGTCCTTGTCGTCCTCAGGATCCGTCAGGGGCCGCCCCTCCCCGCTCGGCGCGAACGGCGAAGGCGTCGCCGCGGCCAGCGGCACCAGGTACGGCCGGTAGCCGAACGGGAAGGACATGTCGAAGGAGTGCGCGTCGTAGACGGGGTCGAAGCCCCTGCGCGACAGGAACGCCAGATACCTCCCGGCGAAGGCGGGCGAGACGTCGACGAACCGCCCGTCGGTGACGTCGGTGACGACCCGGTCGGCCATCCTCGCCAGCCTGATCCGGCGCAGCGGGGTCGCGTCCGGGTGTGACCACGCCAGCCATGCCGAGTCCGGAGACCAGGTCAGCCCGCTGATCTCGCCGTTCGCCCTGGACAGCTCGACGACCTCCCCCGAGGCCACGTCGACCAGGAGCAGCCCGCCGTCCCTGGCCGCGACCGCGACCGTGTTCGCGTCGGGCGCCACGGCCAGGTCACCGACCTCGCCCAGCCGCCCGGCGGCGATCCTGCGGGTCTCCCCACCGCCGGCCGGGCCGATCTCCAGCCCCTGACGCTCCCCGTCGTCGAAGACCCACACCACCCGGTCCGCGCCCAGAAGCCGAGGCGTGCCGGCGGCCAGGCCCGTGCTGAGCTGCCGCGCGGGCCCGTCCCGGTGGGTGAGCCAGTGCACCGTCCCCTGGACCTCGACCGCGCTCGCCTGCCCCGTCGCGTCCACCGCCAGATCGTGCAGCCGCCACCCCGGATTGACCTGGTACGGCTGCCGCCCCCTCGGCGGCGAACCGAGCGTCACGTCGAGTTTGCGGGAGGAGCCGTCGAGATCGTCGAGCAGGTAGACGTCCCCGGCGTTCTGGTAGACGATCCTGGTCCCGTCAGTGGTCGCGTGACGGGCGTAGAAGACGTCATGGTCGGTGTGGCGGCGCAGTCCGGTGCCGTCGAGCTCACAGGAGTAGAGGTTGCCGACGCCCTCGTGGTCGGAGAGGAAGACCAGCCGTCCCCCGACCAGCATCGGGTTGGCGAAGGTGCCTCTCACCTCCGGCAGGACCTGTTCGAACTCGTCCGACAGGCCGCGCCGTACCCACAGGCGGCCCGCCGTACCGCCTCGGTAACGCTTCCAGACGGCGGGGTCGCGGGAGAGTGAGGCGGTGAGCAACGCGACCGTCGCCCCCGCCTCCCCCGATCCCCCGCCGTCCCCCGTGGCCGACAGATCGAAGACCGGCCCGTACGGCAGCCGCTCGACGTGGCCGTCGCCGAGCGCGTAGGCCCAGTTCCGCCAGACGAACGGCTCGCCGGTCGCGCTGATCGCGAGAATCCTGCCGTCCGGAGTCCAGCCGCGGGTGCGGGTCCTGGGGTCGTTCCAGTAGGTCAGCCTCTCCGCCGACCCGGACTCAAGGTCGGCGAGGTGCACCTCGGGGTGGCCGTCGCGGACACTCGTCCACGCGACCCTGGTCGCATCGGGAGAGAGCCGGGGATGCGAGGCCGGCGCCCTGTCCGAGGTCAGGCGCCAGGCCCTGCCGCCTTCGGCGGGAGCGGTCCAGACGTCGTCGTCGGCGACGAAGGTCAGAGTCTCCCGGGAGATGTGCGGGAAACGCAGGTAAAAACCGGAAACCATCGGTAAATCATATTGTCAGCTATCTAACTAATCAGGAGTAATTCTGCGCAAGATACGCTGAGTCTCATGACCCGAGCTGACAGAGACAACCCGGTGGTGCTCTCCAAGATCTACACGCGCACCGGCGACGACGGCACGACGGCACTCGGCGACATGAGCCGCACCCGCAAGACCGACTCCCGGCTCGCCGCCTACGCCGACGTGGAGGAGGCCAACGCCGCGATCGGTGTCGCCCTGGCCGTGGGCACCCTCGACGAGGACGTCACCACGGTCCTGACCCGGGTGCAGAACGAACTGTTCGACCTCGGCGCCGACCTGTCCACGCCGATCACCGAGAACCCCGAGTTCCCCCCGCTGCGCGTCGAAGCCTCCTACGTCGAGTGGCTCGAAGCCAGGTGCGACGAGTTCAACGAACGGCTCAGGCCACTGCGCAGCTTCATCCTGCCCGGCGGCACCCTCGCCGTGGCCCAGCTCCACGTCGCACGGACCGTGGCCCGGCGCGCGGAACGGACCGTCTGGGCGGCCCTCGAAGAGCACGACGACGTCAACCCGCTGACCGCGAAGTACCTCAACCGCCTCAGCGACCTGCTGTTCATCCTGTGCCGCGTCGCCGCCGGGGGCGATGAGATCTTGTGGAAGCCGGGGGGTACGCGTTAGCGCTTGCTCCGCCTGGCTGTGTCTCCTTGCGCCGCCTTCGGCGCCGCGGGCTGTGTCTCTTTGCGCCGCCTTCGGCGCCGCGGGGCTTGGGCGCCCCGAGTCGGCGCTTTCCCTCGTCACTCCGTCGCTTCGCTCCTTCGCTCCTCAGTCCAAGCACCGACGCGCCCAAGCCGGACACTCTTCACACACGGCACCGGGAAAGCAAAGATCAAACCCCTTAGAAGCGGCGTCCCGGTGTCCGGGTGGAACTCTTCACGTTTGGGGCCGGGGCGCCCGAGGACCCGGTGTGAGGGGGCGCCTCCTGCTCCCGCGTGGGGGTGGTCGCCTGTGTCGTCGGCTGGGTGGGATCGGGGGCTCCCCGCGTAGGCGCGATGGGTGCCAAAAGTTCATTTTTCGTGTGTTGGTTGGTTGTCGTCATGGGATGGGGCGCTTCGCCGGAGGGCTTAAAGATCTTGGGTGAGATGGGTCATCATGCCCGGGAATGAGCCTCCTGGAGGTTCACCGAAAGGCCAACGGCGGCCGAATCCGGAGCGGTTAAATCTGTTTGGAGCCGAAAGAGAAGGAGAAGGCGGACGGCTTTCTCACAATTGAGAAACAGGAGACCGGAGCCTACGGCAATGGCCTTCACCTGGCGGTTCCCCGAGAGGCCGCCCCACGGGCACGACCGCCGCGGACGGGCCGGCGGACACGTCTTCGGGTTTCCATGAACGGCACGAGCGGCCGACAAGTCGGGCTTTGACCTCGCCGTCGACCACCATCCCCGCGATGGCAAAATGTCATGGCTTGTCCCTTATAGGCGGGTGACGCTTATCACCGAATGGGCGGGGCCCGCCGACGCGAATCTCCATAGAACGCCCCGCCGTCCACGGACCGGCCGGAACGTTCCCACCACCCGGCTACCGGCCGGAACCGGCGACGGCCCGGCCGGACGGGCTCGAACCCACAGGCCGGTGCGACGCGCGACAGCGGAGATCCACCCGGTTCGAACGCCGAGCCCATCCCGACCGGGATCACCTCGGTCCCCCACCGACCAGGCCGGGCCCCGCCCGGAGCGCGAATCCCGCACACGCGCCGTGACCCCGCCCCTTCCCCATCCGGGCCGAGATCTCCGTCCCGAAGCCGGGTTCCATTCTCCGAGCGTTATGGTCGCCGCGCCGCCGTCCGCGCACGGACCGGGCGCAGCGCGCCAAGCCGGGGAGACGATATGGGCCCCGACCTCCCGCCCCTTGGACGCGCTCCGTCGCACATGCGCAGCGTGGACGGGTGGCGACGGAGGGTTCCGAGAGTCGTTACTTACCGTTTGCCTTGACATACGAAAATGCTATGCCTTTACGAGGCTTGTCAATCTATCTGTTGCATGTCACCTTTAGTGCAGCCCTGGCCGGCCACGGGCTCCTGCTAGTCCCTTCCCCCCTTTGTGGGACTTGTGAGAGGAGTCATCCGTAGTGAGGTCCAAGACAAGGTTGGGGGGCGTCGCCGTACTGGCGGCAGCCGCCCTGGCCACATCCGCGCTCACGAGCGCGACCGGCGCGTACGCCCAGCCGAACGGCACCGGCCCTTCGGCCACCGCGAACTCCGATGGCGCCTACGCCCCGCCGGACGCCCAGAGCAGTGAGCGTGCGATCGCCACCGCGGACAGGGCGCTGGTGGCGCAGTCCCAGGCACTGCACAAGGCTCCGGAAGACAGCTTCGTCCGCGAGAAGACCGTCGTGGGCACCTTCGGCCTCCAGTACGTGCACTACAAGCGCAGCTACCGGGGCCTTCCCGTCTACGGCGGTGACGTGATCGTCGCCACCGACCGGACGGGCGAGCAGGCGCGGGACGTCGTCTCCGGGCAGCAGGCCACGCTCAACCTGGACACCACCCCCGTCGTCAGCGCGGACGCGGCCGCGGCCACCGCCCGCGGCCAGCTCACCACCGTCGCGACCGCCTCCGCGCCGGTGCTCGTCGTCCACGCGGCGACCGAGACCCCGGCGCTGGCCTGGGAGGTCGGGGTAACCGGACGCTCGGACAACGTCGAGAGTGTTCTCCACGTGTACGTCGACGCGCGCACCGGCGCCGTCATCGACAAGGTGGACGAGGTCAAGGAGGGAACCGGCAACAGCTACTACAACGGCAACCCGGTCACCATCCAGACCTCGGGCTCGGGTGGCTCCTACTCCATGACCGACGGCACCAGGCCCGGCCTGAAGTGTGGCGGCCAGAGCGGCTCCGCCTACACCAAGAGCTCCGACTCCTGGGGCAACGGCTCCGGCACCAACCTTGAGACCGCCTGCGTCGACGCCCTCTACGCGGCCCAGAAGGAATGGGACCTGCTGAGGAACTGGCTCGGCCGCAACGGCTTCAACGGCAGCGGCGGCGCCTTCCCGGCTCGCGTCGGCCTGAACCAGGTCAACGCCTTCTGGAACGGCTCCTACACCAACTTCGGCCACAACCAGTCCAACAGCAGGCAGGCCACTCCGATCGACGTGGTCGCCCACGAGTACGGCCACGCCATCTTCCAGTTCTCCGGTTCCGGCGGCTCCGGCAGCGGTAACGAGGCCGGCGGCCTGAACGAGTCCACCGGTGACATCTTCGGAGCCCTCACCGAGGCCTACGCCAACAACGCCTACGACCCGCCGGACTACACCGTCGGTGAGGAGGTCGACCTGGTCGGCAGCGGCCCGATCCGCTACATGTACAAGCCGAGCACCAACGGTGACCCCAACTGCTACAGCTCCTCCATCCCCAGCACCGAGGTGCACAAGGCCGCAGGCCCGCAGAACCACTGGTTCTACCTGCTCGCCGAGGGCACCAACCCCGGTGGCGGCAAGCCCGCGAGCCCGGTCTGCTCCGGCCCGTCGAGCCTGACCGGCATCGGCGTCCAGAAGGCCGGACGGATCTTCCAAGGCGGCCTCAACCTCAAGACCATCCCCTGGACGCACGGCAAGGCGCGCGTGGCGACCCTGAAGGCCGCCAAGTCCCTCTACACCTGCGCCGAGTTCAACGCGGTCAAGGCCGCCTGGAGCGCGATCAGCGTCGGCGCGCAGAGTGGTGAGCCCACCTGCCCGTGACAGGCGCCGGATGTGTGCGGTGGTGATCCCGCCGGCACGCGCGAGGCCCGTCGGCTCCCGTCATCGGGCAAACCCCCGGCACCCTCATCGGCGAATCGCCTCAGGGCGAAAGCCGCCGCCGGCTCGGTGACGGCGTGTGGACCCGGTTGGACGGCACCGTATGAGTGACAACCCGCACCGTCACTCATAGGACCGTCCCCGGGGCCGCGTTCTCCCCTGAGAACGCCGGATGGCCCGGACCACACCAGGTCCGGGCCATCTTCCATGCCGGGGTGGACCGCCCTCACCCAGGAGGGTCAGGCCACGTCGAGATGGGCGCTGGGCGGGGCGGACTCCAGCCAGGCGACGAAGCCGGTCAAGGCCCGGTACCCCATCGCGAGCTCGAACGCCACACGCTCGTTGCGGCACTCCAGCGCCGTCACACCTTCGATGAAGCCGTAGAACTCGTCCGACCCGATCCTGCGTCGTCCAGAAATGACAAGGCCGCGCCTCACGATCACGTGGCGCGGCCTTGGAAGCAGACCTATGAGCGGAATCCAGTTGAGGTGACCGTCGGCGTAGCGGGCCACACCGACCCGCCAGCCTCGTTCTCCCGACATCGGACGCAGGCAACACAGCACCGAACCCCGGGATCGGGTCAGGATCAGCACGCGGGAGGCGAGGAGGGCGGCCAGCAGCGCCACGACGATGAGTACGTCCAGCACCACCATGTCTCCGCCCCCAACAACCGATACCGCGCTCAGAAGCAGAATTTATCCGACTTCTTCGCCCGCCGCGCGCAACCTTGCCCTGGCGCGCTTGACCTCGATCGCGGCGTCGGCGTCCTCCTGGTTGGCATCGATGGATGCCTGGGCCCGCTGGAGGGCGTCCTTGGCGGCGGCGACGTCCACCTCGGAGCCGAGTTCGGCCAGCTCGGCCAGGATCGACACCTCGTTGTCCGCCACCGAGAGGAAGCCTCCGTGGACCGCGGCGACGAGGTCGGGCTCGCCACCGCCGCGCTTGACCGTCAGCACGCCGCCCTCAACGAGGACGCCGAGCACGGGCGCGTGCTTAGGCATGATACCGATCTCGCCGTCAATGGTCTTGGCAATCACCATGTCGGCCTCGCCCGACCAGATCTCACGCTCCGGCGAGACAACGCCTACTCGCAGCTTCGCCACTTTCCTGAGTTCCTTTCGAACCAGGCACCGGTACGGCCGGGCCGTACCGGTGCCGATGGCGACTAGCGGGCGAGTTCCTTGGCCTTGGCGATGGCCTGCTCGATGCCACCGACCATGAAGAACGCCTGCTCGGGCAGGTGGTCGTACTCACCGGCGCACAGACCCTTGAACGAGGCGATCGTCTCGTCCAGCGGCACGAACTCACCCGGCTGACCGGTGAACGCCTCGGCGGCGTACATCGGGTGCGACAGGAAGCGCTCGATACGGCGGGCCCGGTTGACGGTGACCTTGTCCTCTTCGGAGAGCTCGTCGATACCCAGGATCGCGATGATGTCCTGCAGTTCCTTGTACTTCTGCAGAATCCGCTTGGTCTCCTGGGCCACGCGGTAGTGCTCCTCGCCGAGGATCAGCGGGTCGAGGATCCGCGAGGTGGAGTCGAGCGGGTCCACCGCGGGGTAGATGCCCTTCTCCGAGATCGGCCGGGACAGAACGGTCTGCGCGTCGAGGTGCGCGAACGCGTTGTGCGGGGCCGGGTCGGTGATGTCGTCCGCGGGGACGTAGATCGCCTGCATCGAGGTGATCGAGTGACCGCGGGTCGAGGTGATGCGCTCCTGGAGAACACCCATCTCGTCGGCCAGGGTCGGCTGGTAACCCACCGCGGACGGCATACGGCCGAGCAGGGTGGAGACCTCGGAACCGGCCTGGGTGAACCGGAAGATGTTGTCGATGAACAGAAGCACGTCCTGCTTCTGCACGTCACGGAAGTACTCCGCCATGGTGAGGGCGGAAAGCGCGACGCGCAGACGGGTGCCCGGGGGCTCGTCCATCTGGCCGAAGACGAGGGCGGTGTCCTTGAGGACGTTCGCCTCCTCCATCTCCAGCCAGAGGTCGTTACCCTCACGGGTGCGCTCGCCGACGCCCGCGAACACCGAGGTGCCCGAGAACTTCAGCGCGACTCGGCGGATCATCTCCTGGATCAGAACGGTCTTGCCGACACCGGCGCCACCGAACAGACCGATCTTTCCACCCTTGACGTACGGGGTGAGCAGGTCGATGACCTTGATGCCGGTGGGCAGCATCTCGGTGCGCGACTCAAGGGAGTCGAAGGAGGGCGAGGGACGGTGGATGCCCCAGCGCTCCTCGATCTTCAGCGACGCGGTCGGCACGTCCAGGGACTCGCCCAGGGTGCTCCACACGTGGCCCTTGACGACGTCGCCGACCGGCACGGAGATCGCGGCACCGGTGTCGGTCACCGGAGCGCCACGGGTCACACCGTCGGTGGGCTGCATGGAGATGGCGCGGACCAGGTTGTCACCCAGGTGCTGGGCGACCTCCAGGGTCAGGGTCTTGGTCTCCCCCGCGAGGAGGACGTCGACCTTCAGCGCGTTGTAGATATCGGGCATCGCCTCGACGGGGAACTCCACGTCGACGACGGGACCGGTGACCCGCGCGACGCGGCCCACGCCGGTCTCAACAGTCTGTGCAGTCATTTCACTCTTTCCCCGCTGCGGCGTCAGCCAGCGCGTTGGCGCCACCGACGATCTCGCTGATTTCCTGGGTGATCTCGGCCTGGCGAGCCTGGTTCATCTGCATGGTGAACACACGGATCAGCTCGTTGGCGTTGTCGGTCGCCGACTTCATGGCCCGGCGACGCGAGGCGTGCTCGGAGGCGGCCGACTGGAGCAGCGCGCTGAAGATACGCGATTCCACGTAACGCGGCAGCAGCGTGTCGAGCACGGCGCCCGCGGTGGGCTCGAACTCGAAGTACGGCAGCGGCGTCTCCGGCTTCGCGGTGGTCTCCTCGATCTCAAGCGGGAGAATCCGCCTGACCGCGACCTCCTGCGTGAGCATCGAGACGAACCCGGTCGAGACGATGTGGATCTCGTCCACCCCGTCCTGCGCCGAGAACGCCTCGATCAGCGTGTCCGCGATCTGCTTGGCGTGGGTGTAGGACGGATTGTCGGAGAAGCCGTCCCACTTCCCGCCCATCTCGCGGCCGCGGAAGGTGTGCCAGGCGATGCCCTTACGACCGACCACGAAGGGAACCGGCGTGATGCCTTTGCCCTTCAGCAGCGTGCCGAGGGCCTCGGCCTCACGCAGGATGTTGGCGTTGAAGCCACCGCAGAACCCGCGGTCACTGGTGACGATGAGCACGGCCGCCTTGGCGGGCCGCTCCTTCGACACCGTCAGCGGGTGGTCGACGCTGCTGGTGTTGCTGACGACGCCCGTGACGGCGCGGGTGATCTCACGCTCGTACGGCACGGCCGCCTGCATACGCTGCTGCGCCTTGACGATGCGCGACGAGGCGATGAGCTCCTGGGCGCGGGTGATCTTCGCCGTGGACCTGACCGACTTGATCCGCCGCCGCAGCAGTCTTAGCTGGGCACCCATCGGCTACTTCTTCTCGGCAGAGCGGACGTGCTTGGTGATCTTCTCCTGGCCGACCTCGTCCGCGGACAGCGCGGCGACCGGCTCCTCGTTGACCAGCAGCTCGCCCGACGAGGTCTCGAAGGTCTTCTTGAACTCGGTGATGCCGTCCTTGAGGGCGGTCACCGTGTCGTCGGAGAGGTCCTTCGTCTCGCGGATGCTGTCGAAGACACCCTTCTTCTCCCTGGCGACGTAGTCCAGGAACTCCGCCTCGAAGCGGCGGATGTCCTCGACGGGGACGTCGTCCAGCTCGCCCGTGGTGCCGGCCCAGACCGAGACGACCTGCTTCTCGATGGGGAAGGGGGCGTACTGCGGCTGCTTGAGCAGCTCGACCAGGCGCTGGCCGCGCTCCAGCTGGGCGCGGGAGGCCGCGTCCAGGTCGGAGGCGAAGGAGGCGAAGGCCTCCAGGTCACGGAACTGCGACAGCGACAGACGCAGCGTGCCCGCGACCTTGCGCATCGCCTTGATCTGCGCGGAGCCACCGACTCGGGAGACGGAGACACCGACGTTGATGGCCGGACGCACACCCGAGTTGAACAGGTCGGTCTCAAGGAAGCACTGACCGTCGGTGATGGAGATGACGTTGGTCGGGATGAACGCCGAGACGTCGTTGCCCTTGGTCTCGATGATCGGCAGACCGGTCATCGAGCCCGCGCCCATCTCCTTCGACAGCTTCGCGCAGCGCTCCAGCAGACGGGAGTGCAAGTAGAAGACGTCGCCGGGGAAGGCCTCACGGCCCGGCGGGCGGCGCAGCAGCAGGGAGACGGCGCGGTAGGCGTCGGCCTGCTTGGTCAGGTCGTCGAAGACGATGAGGACGTGCTTGCCCTGGTACATCCAGTGCTGGCCGATGGCCGAGCCGGTGTAGGGGGCGAGGTACTTGTAACCGGCGGGGTCGGAGGCCGGGGCGGCGACGATGGTGGTGTACTCCATCGCGCCCGCCTCCTCAAGGCGGCCCTTGACCTGCGCGATCGTGGAGCCCTTCTGACCGACGGCGACGTAGACGCAGCGAACCTGCTTCTCGGGGTCGCCGGAGAGCCAGTTCTCCCGCTGGTTGAGGATGGTGTCCACGGCGATGGCGGTCTTGCCGGTGCCACGGTCACCGATGATCAGCTGACGCTGGCCGCGGCCGATCGGCGTCATGGCGTCAACCGCCTTGAGGCCGGTCTGCAGCGGCTCCTTGACCGGCTGGCGCTGAACGACCGACGGGGCCTGGAGCTCAAGGGCGCGCAGGCCCTCGGACTCGATGGCACCCTTGCCGTCCAGCGGAACACCCAGCGGGTCGACCACTCGGCCGAGGAAGGAGTCGCCGACCGGCACGGACAGGACCTCGCCCGTCCTGCGGACCGACTGGCCCTCCTCGATCTTGCTGAAGTCGCCCAGAACAACGACACCGATCTCCCGGACGTCCAGGTTCAGTGCCAGGCCGCGCGTACCGTCCTCGAACTCAAGCAGCTCGTTCGCCATCGCCGAGGGAAGGCCGGAGACATGGGCGATACCGTCGCCGCAGTCGACGACGGTCCCGATCTCCTCGCGCGCGGCGCCTTCCGGCTCGTACG
This sequence comes from Streptosporangium sp. NPDC020072, assembly GCF_040631445.1. Classification (NCBI taxonomy): domain Bacteria; kingdom Bacillati; phylum Actinomycetota; class Actinomycetes; order Streptosporangiales; family Streptosporangiaceae; genus Streptosporangium; species Streptosporangium sp. NPDC020072. The sequence continues at coordinate 213,602 of NZ_JBEYAB010000002.1, forward strand.
CCTGGACGAAGCGCTCAAGCGCGTCCCGGATCTCGTCCGGCCGGATCGTAAGCTCCGCCATCTCTCTTCAGTCTCCCTATTCGCCTAGCCGGCCAACCGGCGGCGGACTTCTTCGATTCGTCCCGCGATCGTGGTGTCGATGAGGTCGTCCCCGATCCGCACCGAGAACCCTCCGAGCACTCGCGGGTCCACCTCGACGTTCAGGTGAACGTCGCGGCCGTACGAGGTGCGGAGCCACGTGGCGAGACGCCGCTTCTGCTCCTCGGAAAGCTCGACCGCGCTGCGCACCACCGCGACGAGGCGCTGCCTCTGGGCGGCGACCAGGCTGCCGAACTCGTCCAGCCCTCTGTCCAGGCTACGTCCTCGCGGATGCAGCACAAGCTGCGTGACCAGACGGAGCGTGGTGGGGGCGACCTTGCCGTCGAGCAGGGAGCCGAGCAGCTCCTGCTTGGCCTGTTCGGTGACGGCGGGGTCGGCCAGGACGCGCTGCAGGTCCAGGTTCGAGGCGACGATGCGCCCGAACCTGAACAGTTCGTCCTCGACATCGTCGAGCTTGCTCTGTGCCTCGGCCTCGGCCGAGGCGGCGACGACGCCGAGCCGCTCAAGGGCGTCGGCCAGGTCTCCGGAGCCGGACCACCTGACGGAGACGGCCTGGATGACCGTCTCCAGGGCGGCACCGCTGACCTTGCCCTCCAGCAGAACCCGTACGGCCTGGGCCTTCTGGGACGCCGGGCGGGCCGGGTCGGACATATAGCGCCGGAGCCCGTGCTCACGGTCGAACAGGTCGGCGACCGCGAAAAGCTCGTCGGCCAGCGAGCCGAGGTCGGCGCTTCCCGCGACGGCGTTGAAGCGCTCTTCGACCTCGGCCAGCGAAGCCCTGCTCAGACCTCGCATCAGCGAACCGCCGCGCTGCTGCCGGCCTCAAGCTCCTCAAGGAACCGGTCGACGGTACGGCGCTGGCGCGCCTCGTCCTGGAGGGACTCACCGACGATACGACCGGCGAGGTCGACCGACAGGCGGCCGATCTCCGTGCGAAGCTGGGCGAACGCCTGCTGGCGGTCGGCCTCGATCTGGGCGTGCGCGGCCTCGATGAGACGACGGGCCTCGGCCTGTGCCTCCTCGCGGAGCTCGGCCTTGATCTGCGCGCCCTGCTCCCGGGCCTCTTCACGCAGGCGGGACGCCTCGTGACGAGCCTCGGCCAGCTGGTCGCGGTACTGCTTGAGGGCCCGCTGCGCCTCTTCCTGAGCGTCGGCGGCTCGCTTCAGGCCGCCCTCGATCGCGTCGACGCGCTCGGCCAGGGTCTTCTGGATACGGGGAACCAGGAGACGCCCGACGATGAAGAGGACGACCAGGAACGCGAACCCGCCGACGACCATCTCGGCCACGTTGGGCACAAGCGGATTGCTTGCTTCCTCTGCCGCTAGGAGATACATGGGTGCTGCCTTCCGTCAGAGCGGGGTGGTGTTTCTCAGGTCCGGAAGACGAACGCGAGCGCGATACCGATCAGCGCGAGCGCCTCGGCGAACACGAAGCCCAGGATCATGTTCTGGCGGATCAGGCCGTAGGCCTCGGGCTGGCGGGCGATGGCCTGCACACCCTGACCGAAGATGATGCCGATGCCGACACCGGGGCCGATCGCTGCGAGGCCGTAGCCGATGGAACCGAGGTTGCCGGTCACTTCGGCGAGCAGACCACTCATTGGTTGGTTTCCTTTTCTATCGACCAGTGGAGTGTCCACCGGGGTTCTCTGGCGGTGAGAGGGAAAAGTCTTAGTGCGCGGCGTGCAGGGCGTCGTTGATGAACATGGCGGTCAGCAACGCGAACACGTAGGCCTGCAGCGCCTGGATGAACAGCTCGAAGGCCGTCAGCAGGAGCGTCATGACGACGCCGAGCACGCCGACCGGAGCCCCAAGCGGGGTCAGCTGGACGAACAGGAAGTGCCAGCCGACCTCGGAGAACAGGCCGATGATCAGGTGACCGGCCATCATGGTGGCGAACAACCGGATCGCGTGCGTGATGTGGCGCAGGAAGAACGTGGAGACGAGCTCGATCGGCGCGACCAGGAAGTAGATCCAGGTCGGCAGGCCGGGAGGGAACATCACGTTCGTGAAGAACTTGATGGGGCCCTGGTTCTTGATGCCCAGGTACATCACCAGCACCCACACCCCGATCGCGAGGACCGCGGGGTAACCGATGCGTGACATCACCGGGAACTGGATGAAGATGATGGAGCCGAACAGGTTCATGATCCACACGAAGAGGAACATGGTGAACAGCAGCGGCATCCACCGGTCGCTGTCCCTGCCGAGGTTCGGCCTGGCGATCTGCTCGCGGACGAACTCGTAGGCGAGTTCGCCGACGTTCTGCACGCCCCTGGGCACCAGCTTGGGCCGGGAGAAGGCGGCGAAGGCGAAGGCTATGACCAGCAATCCGCCGATGAAGGCGAGGAGAGCGGGCTTGTTGAACCAGGCCTGACCTTCGACGAGCGGCGGCCAGTCGAATATGCCGAGCCCCGGAGCATGGAACTCCTCGGAGGCGAGAGGCGTCAGCGCGGCGCTCACTCGGCGTTCCCTTCGTCGTGATGATTGGTCAAGAGGGTGTCATCCGGCTGCCGCGCCGTATGCAGGCCGGCCGGACGAGGAGGGTGAAGATGGTGAGGAGACCAGGGCTCGATGGCTCCGAAGGACGTTCCTCTACCTTCGTCTATCGCGATGTTTATCGCGCACGCGACAATAGCAGGCGGGGCTCTGACTAGTCATACCGGGCCAGCCTCCAGGGTTCTCTCTCCCGGGAGGGCCGACCGTGACCGGTCCCGCCTCGTCTGCCATGACGAGCTTAGGGGACGGGCTGTGAAGATCGCGACTTGTCATCGCTTGCTCCCGAACTGGCCGGGCACCGTGGCGTCGGGGTCGACGTAGAGGATCCGGAGTTTCAGGAAGCCGCGTGCCTCACCGGCCGTCCAGCAGATCGTGCACGCGATGACCGTCAGAGCGAAGGCCATCGGGCTCCACACGGTGGTGTCCTCGAAGGCGGTCAGCAGCACCACCAGCGCGAGGATCTTGGTGAAGAAGACGCCCATCGCGGCGGCCATCATCATCGTGGGCGAGATCCGGGCCGCGTAGACGACGGCCAGCAGGCCGATCGTGAAGAAGGCGCCGACCACGAGGACGCCTATGCCCGCTCCCAGTGCCCCCTTGCCGCCCGAGAGGACCGCGGAGACGACAACGGCGACCAGCCCCAGTAGCGCCGTGGGGATCGCGGCGGCTTTGAGAACTTGGAGATCGTTGGCCTGCATCGGTGCTCCAGGTACGGTTATCAAGCGAGCAATTGCTACGGCGCAGGATGCGTTCATGACGCCTGCCTGCTAGTGAAAGCTATCACAAGCTCTCGAAGGCCGCCTTTACCTGCCGTTTCAAGTAAACGATCAAGAAGTGTCCGGCGGCCGGACCCGGCACGACCCGGCGCCCTCCGGAACGACCGGCGCGCCTTCCACAGGAAAGCGGCATTCGGCCGCACCGGGCCGTCGGCACCCCTGACGGCTCACCCGACCCCTGCGGACCGGTGGATACAGGCCACCGACCCCGGCGAACGAGCATACCCTTTTCCGCTCCCCGCGGTTCGCAATCGATTTCGCCGCACCATTCACCAGGGAAAAAGAACTGTTTTCCCTTAATGCCTCTCATGCGCCAAATCAAACGAATACGAACTCTGCCTGACCGGGATCGAACAAGGCCTTCCGAGCCCGGAGTAAAGCGGCACCCGAATCAGGGATTCGTTATACGGAGTCATGACCTTACCCCGGATTCCATCGTGGACGTCGGCGTCGGCCCCTCCACGCCCCCACGACGTACGGCACCGCCCACCTCTGATCAGCGATCTCGCCACGGAGCCCCCACCCCCCGCCGCGAGGAGCGACTCGCGCTCCCGGAGAGGGCCGTCCTGCCCGGACCGGACGACGACACCGAAGAACGCATCCGAATTGCGGCTTTCATACCTCTCATCGACCCCCCGCGGAGATCACTCCAGCAACAATTCAGACTTCACATCTCATAGGACGACAATCCCATGCATCACCCTGCGGGGCGATCTCCCATCCCCGCCCACCGAAGCACGATGAACCGACCGGCATTCATAAGAAAGAGATCACTTCTCGGGGTTCGCTCTGTTTTTCCCCTACCGGGAATCCGTGTCCGATATCCCGCCACCGGACGTGTGCGGGAGGTCACCGCAGTTCCCGTCGCCGGGACGGCCGAGGCTCACGCCCGGCGTCCTCACAGGGGCATCACACGCCCGGGAAGGGGCACGGGGAGACACCGGCCCCAGCCGTACAGTGACGGATCACACACCGAACGACCTCAGGGCAGCGTCTCCGGGTTGGAGAAACCGGGTCCGGGAAGCGCCGACAGCACAGCCGTGTCCTCTCCCACACCGGGCACCTGAGGGGCGGGCGGATAGGCCACCGGTGCTCCCAGGGCGGCCATGGGGGCGCCGGGAGGGCCGGGGGGATACGGAGGCTGAGCGGGGAACGGCGGTGCCGGCTGGACGGAGGACGGCTCCGCGTCCGAACGCACGTGGCGGCCACCCCCCGCGTTCCTGCGCGCGCGCCAGCTGGGCAGCGCCATCACCACCAGCACCACGACCGCCAGCAGGAAGGTCAGCAGGAACAGCACAAGCGGAAGGCCCTCAACAGCCATCGCCACAACGGTGAAGGCGAACAGGATCGTCCAGGCATACATGATCAGCACCGTGCGCCGGTGCGAGTGGCCGATGTCCAGCAGCCGGTGGTGCAGGTGGCCCCGGTCGGGCGCGAAAGGCGACAGACCGTTCGAGGTGCGCCGGATCACCGCCATGATCAGGTCGAGCAGCGGAAGCACCAGGATGGCTACGGGCACCAGCAGCGGCAGGATGACCGGGAAGCGGTTGATGGTGGTCGAGTCGAGCGGCGTGATGGTGATCATCGTGGAGGACAGGACCAGCCCGAGCAACATCGCCCCGGTGTCACCCATGAAGATCTTCGCCGGATGGAAGTTGTGCGGCAGGAAGCCCAGGCAGACACCGATCAGCACCGAGGCGATGACCGCCGTGACGTTGATGCTGGTGTTGCCGTAGTAACTGGACAGGACGACGGAGTAGACCCAGGTGGCCATCGCGGCGATGCCGACGATCCCGGCGGCGAGCCCGTCGAGCCCGTCGACGAAGTTCACCGCGTTGATCGCGACGACCACGACCAGGATGGTGATCAACGGGCGGAGCGTCGAATCGAGGCCGAACGGCCCGCCCATGGCGTTGGGCAGCGGAAGCCACGGCAGGGTGACGTCGAAGGCCACCAGGACGCCCGCGGCGCCGATCTGCCCGGCCAGCTTGACCAGCGCGCTCATCCCCCACCAGTCGTCGAGGAAGCCGGTGAGCGTGATCAGGCCGCCCGCCGCGATCAGCGCGATCGCGGTGTTGCCGCCGGCGAAGGTCTCCTCCCCCAGCTTGCCTCCCGCGTACGGCAGGCTGCTCGCGATCAGCAGGCCGGCGACGAGTCCGCCGTACATGGCCAGGCCGCCGAGTCTGGGGGTCGGGACGGTGTGCACGTCACGGTCACGGACCTCCGGCATCGCGCCGATGCGGATGGCGAACACGCGGACCAGTGGGACCAGCAGGTACGTGGCCGCCGCCGCGACCAGTGCCATGAGTAGGTATTCGCGCACGGACCTAGTTTCTCTGATAGTCGGGCCATCTGTGACCGAAAACCGTGACAGAACGCCTCATAGTTCCCTGGCATATGTCTGGTGGGCGTGTGCCAGCTCCCTCGCCCGCTCTCTGGTCTCCGCCACGGCGGCCGGGTCCTTGACGACCCGCGCCACCATCGAGGCGATCTCCTTCATCTCCTCGGCTCCCATCCCCTGGGTGGTGACGCAGGGGGTGCCGACCCGGATTCCCGAGGTCACCGTGGGTGGTTCCGGATCGTAGGGGATCGCGTTGCGGTTGAGCGTGATGCCCGCGGAGGCGCACCGCTGTTCGGCGAGGGCTCCGGAGATCCCTGTGTCCCGCAGGTCGACCAGGGCGAGATGGCTGTCGGTGCCCCCGGAGACGGGCCGCATGCCCTCGGCGGCCAGTCCGTCGGCCAACGTCTGGGCGTTGGCGACCACCTGACGGGCGTACTCGGCGAACTCGGGACTGAGCGCCTCCCCGAAGGCGACGGCCTTGGCCGCGATCGCGTGCATGAGCGGGCCGCCCTGGGTGAACGGGAAGACCGCGCGGTCGATCCTGCCCGCCAGTTCCTCGGTGCACATGATCCCGCCGCCCCTCGGCCCGCGCAGCGCCTTGTGGGTGGTGAAGGTCACCACGTCCGCGTACGGCACGGCGGACGGCATGGCCCCTCCGGCCATCAGCCCCACGGTGTGCGCGATGTCGGCCAGCAGCCAGGCCCCGACCTCGTCCGCGATGCCCCTGAAGGCCGCGAAGTCGATCCGCCGCGGGTAGGCCGTGGCACCGCAGATGATCATCTTGGGCTGGTGCCGCAGCGCCAGTTCCCTGACCTCGTCGTAGTCGATCAGCTCGGTGTCCCTGCGCACGCCGTACGCCACGACACCGAACCAGCGGCCGGAGAAGTTGACCCGGGAGCCGTGGGTGAGGTGGCCGCCGTGCGGCAGCGCCATGGCCAGCACGGTGTCGCCCGGCTGGAGCAGCGCCGCGTAGGCCGCCAGGTTGGCAGAGGTGCCGGAGTGGGGTTGCACGTTGACGTGGTCCGCGCCGAACAGGCGTCTGGCCCGCTCGACCGCGAGGCGCTCGGCGCGGTCGACGACCTCGCACCCCGCGTAGTAGCGCCTGCCGGGATAGCCCTCGGCGTACTTGTTGGTCAGCGTCGACCCGAGCGCGGCGAGCACGGCGGGCGAGGCGAAGTTCTCGCTGGCGATGAGCTGCACACCGTCCCGGACCCGTTCGAGCTCGTCGACGAGGACCTGCGCTATCTCGGGATCTTGTCTCTGCAGGAGGCCGAAGTCGGGCCCGTAGTACGGCTCAGCACCCATGGTTCACATCCCGGGGATGACGTCTCACCCCACTGTATGCCTGTCCGCCGTCTACGCCCCACGCCAGGGGAGCGTTTCCCTGTGGGCGCAGGCCCGTGGGCGCCTCACGAGAAGGCGTGCGGTGCCCCCGCGTTGACGGGTATCCACCTGGGCGTGTCGGCCGCCTGATCACTGATGGAGGTCAGGATCGCCTGCCGGTAGAGGCCGAGCCGGGTGCGCCACTCGGCCATCTCCTCCACATAGCGCCCGGAGACAGGGGCGTCCCAGACGTCCTTGCTCCTGGCCATCTGATAGGCCTTGTCCAGGCTTGAGGTCAGCGCGTCAAGCTCTGGCAGCACCTGCCGCCACATCATGACCAGCCGCTGGTAGTCGGGATTGAACTCCCAGGAGACGGCCATGTCCGGTGTGGGCAGCCCCGGGCTCCCGGAGACGGGCGGGGTCTCCCCCGGCTGCAACGGCTGTGGAGCGGGCGGATCGACGAACATCACAGACTCCTCACGTTCACTTCACCGCACCGGGACCGGACGGCGTGGACGGCCGTGACGGGTCCTCCCGCAGGACGGCCCCCCGCGAGTCACCCTGTCCGTCGCTCGTGGACTTCCACGTCCCTTCCTCCTCCCAGTCGTCGCCGTAGAACCCGCCGGCCCCTCCCTTGCCTCCGGTCTCATCGGCTTCCTTGGCCCACTGCGCGAGCACCCCGTCCTTCGGGTCCGCGGAGTGGGCCACCGGGTGAACGGACCCGGTGTTGATGATCGTCTTGTGAGCGCCGTCGGAGGCCGGATGGGTACCCGTCGCGTGGGTGTTCACCGCGTGCGTGCCCGTGGCATGGGTGCTCGTCCCATGGCTTCCGGCCGCGTGGGTGTTCGCGGTGGTCGTGGGGGTGCCCGCCTGCTCCGTCGTACCGCCGTCGTAGAAGGCGCCGACGGCCTGGGTGCCCGTGTTCTGGGGGGCGGGATCGAGGGCCTGCTCGACGGTGTCGGGGATGGGCAGGGCCGGTTTGGCCGACGGCAACGCTTCGTACGGATCCGCCTTGCCCGCCTGGTGGGAGTCGGCACCGCTGGGGCCACTGTGGAGACCGGGGTTGCCGTCGTCTCCCTGCGGAAGGGAGCCCGCGTCTCCTGTCTGGAGGCCGGAGGCCTGCGGGGCCGTACCGCCCGGGTCCGGGTCGCCGTCCGCCGCGTCGAGAAGCGGGACGTCCTCTATGTGGTCGAGCAGCGTGTTGACCTGCTCCGCGGTGGGCGAGTCGAGGGGGATCTGCAGCACCTTCGCCCCGTCCACCTCCACGACCTTCGCCTTGCTTCCGCCGGCCTGGTCGACGTCGTCGGGATGGTCCTTCTGCGGGGTGTCGAGGATGTCGACCTTCCCGTCGCTTCTGGGCGAACGCTCGTCCCCCTTGGAACCGGCGTCGGGCTTGGCGTCCGAGGAGTCGTCCCCGGCGTCCTCGTAGGACCCGTAGGGAGAGTCCCCGTCCCTGGGAGACCGCTCGTCGCCCTTCGAACCGGCGTCAGGCTTGGCGTCCGACGAGGAATCATAGGAAGAGCCGCTCTCTCCCGAAGACCGCTCGTCGCTCTCCGAACCGGCGTCCTCGTAGGACCCGTAGGGGGAATCCCCGCCCCTCGGAGACCGCTCGTCACCCTTGGAACCGGCATCGGGCTTGGCGTCGGGACCCGAATGGCCGCCCTTCGGCGAACGCTCGTCACCCTTGGAGGCGTTGTCCGGCTTCGTGTCGGAACGCTCGTCACCCTTGGAACCCGCGTCGTGCTTGGCGTCGGGACCCGGATGCCCATCTCTGGGAGACCGCTCGTCACCCTTGGAACCCGTGTCGTGCTTGGCATCCGGTTTCGCGTCAGGTTTGGCGTCAGGTTTGGTGTCGGGGTCCGGATGCCCGTCCCTCGGAGACCGCTCATCGCCCTTGGAACCCGCGTCGGGCTTGGCGTCGGAGTCCGTACGACCACCGGAGGAGGACGAATGCCCCTCTCTGGGGGAACGCTCGTCGCCCTTGGAACCCGCGTCGGGCTTGGGGTCGGGTTTGGTGTCGGAACCCGAGTGCCCGTCCTTCGGTCCCGCGTCCGGCTTGTGCTTCTGGTCGTCGTCCGGCCGTACGGCGGGCTTGAGATCCTCCGCCTTGGGGGCGGCCGGCTTCGCGTGATCCTTCGCGTCGGCGCCCTTGGCGTCCGTCTCCTTGGAGGCCTCGCCCCTGGCGTCCGCGACCCCGGACGTCTTCTCCTTGTGGTCTTCGGCCTTCTCGCCGCTCGACACCGGTTGTCCCGCCGGGGAGCCGCCCTCCTGCTTGACCCTCTTCTCCAGGAGTTCGACCCGGGAGGAGACGTCGCGGACCATGATGTCGCATGACTCCGCGACCTGGACGGGGCGGTGCGTGGACTGCGCGGACAGCCCCGCGGCGCTCATCATGCGAGCGACCCGGCCCTCCGTCGTCCGCATGCGCTCCGCCGCCTGTCGGACCTCGGACAGCAGATCACGGACCAGCTTGGGGTCCATTCCGTCTAACTTGCCCATGGACGTCTCCCGGAAGTGTCGGCCACCTCAAGGTACCGGCGGGGCAGCCCGGCGTCACGATCATAATCAGACTGTATGGATCACGATATGGAGCGCGGATCCACCGTTCAGTCGCGGGAATCCGGCTTCACACCGGCCTCCGGCTTCGCCTCGGCCCCGGCTTCGGGCTTCGCCTCCGGCGCCGGGTCTGGCTTGACCTCCGGCTTCGGTGCCGCGTCCGGCTCGGAGTCCGGCTCAGGGTCCCCGTCCGTGGCCACGTAGCCGACCACGCCGCGCAGCCGTCCCACCGGGATGGCGCCCCTGCGCAGCAGCCTGGGCACCGCCGTGGTCAGGTCGAGGATCGTGGAGGGGATGTTGTCCTCGGTCGGGCCGCCGTCGAGGTAGACCCCGACGGAGTCGCCCAGCTGCGCCTCGGCCTCGGCGGCCGTGGTCGCCGCGGGGGCTCCGGAGCGGTTGGCGCTGGAGACCGCGAGCGGACCGGTCTGCTTGAGGAGTTCGAGGGCCAGGGGGTGCTGCGGCATCCTGATGGCCACGGTGCCCTTGGTGTCGCCCAGGTCCCAGGAAAGGGACCGGTTGGCGCGGCAGATCAGCGTGAGCGGGCCGGGCCAGAAGGCGTCGATGAGGTCCTGGCCGTACGGGCCGAGGCTGTCCACCAGGGCCGTGGCCGCGCGCACGGTTCCGACCAGCACCGGCGGGGGCATGTCGCGCCCGCGCCCCTTCGCCTCCAGCAGCTTCGTGACGGCCGGCGGGATGAAGGCGTCAACCCCGACCCCGTAGACGGTGTCGGTCGGGAAGACTATGAGCTCGTACTTCGGGATGGCTATTACCGCGTCGGCCAGCCCCATAGCCCGCTGATCAGGGTCTGAGCAGTCATAACGTCGACTCACGGCAAACCATCCTATTCTTGCCTATTCTTGGCCGAAACGGGCGGTAACGAAGCGGTCCCTGCGGGTCAGGTCTTGGCGGCTACGCACATCACGCCAGCCGTTGTCCTCGGGGAAGAGCAGATATACCGCGGTTCCCTGCTCGTCGGCGTGCTCGACGGCGACGAACCCGCCGGGACGCAGCAGCCGCCTCGCGGTCCGCTCGACGGCCCTGACCTCGTCGAGGCCGTCGCTGCCCGAGCCGTACAGCGCGCGGCGCGGGTCGTAGTCACGCACCTCGGGATCCCTGGGGATCGCACCCGGCGGAATGTACGGCGGGTTGGAGATGACCAGGTCGACCTGCCCGTTGAGTTCGGGCAGCGCGTCGGCCAGGTCTTCGGGGTGCAGGTGGACCCGGCCCTGGCCGTGTTCGAGGATGTTGCGCTTGGCCCAGCGGTAGGCGTCGGGATCGACCTCGACGGCGTGCACGATGGCCAGCGCGATCTCCTGCGCGATGGACAGCGCGATGGCGCCGGAGCCCGTGCCGAGGTCGACGACCACCGGCGAGGCGACGTCCATCTCCCGCAGGCGCTCGATCGCCCATCCCGCGACGACCTCGGTCTCCGGACGCGGGACGAACACCCCGGGCCCCACTTCAAGGGACAGGTAGCGGAAGTAGGCGCGGCCGGTGATGTGCTGGAGTGGCTCGCGGGCCTCACGCCGGGCGATGCCCTCCCAGAACAGCGCGTCGAAATCCGCGTCGGTCACGTTGTGCAGCTCGCTGCGCCGTACTCCGTGGACAAAGGCGGCGATCTCCTCGGCGTCCGTGCGTGGCGACGGCACACCTGCCTCGGCGAGCCGGGCGGTGGCGAGGGCGATCTCGTCCAGCAGAAAGGTCATGGGCGCGTTCTATGAGTGGTCTGCGAGCTTCTCCGCCATCTCGGCGTCGAGCAGGGACTGAATCACAGCCGTGAGGTCGCCGTCCAGCACCTGGTCGAGGTTGTAAGCCTTGAACCCGACGCGGTGATCGGAGATGCGGTTCTCGGGGAAGTTGTAGGTGCGGATGCGCTCGGAGCGGTCGACGGTGCGGATCTGGGACTTGCGCTCGGCCATGGCGGCGGCGTTGGCCTCCTCCTCCGCGATGGCCTGGAGACGGGCACGCAGGATGCGCATGGCCGACTCCTTGTTCTGCAGCTGGCTCTTCTCGTTCTGGCAGGAGGCGACCACGCCGGTCGGGATGTGCGTGATCCGTACGGCGGAGTCGGTGGTGTTGACGCTCTGACCGCCGGGACCGCTGGAACGGTAGACGTCGATCCTGAGGTCGTTCGGGTCGACCTGCACGTCGACCTCCTCGGCCTCCGGGTAGACGAGGACGCCCGCGGCGCTGGTGTGGATGCGCCCCTGCGACTCGGTCACCGGCACCCGCTGGACCCGGTGCACACCGCCCTCGAACTTCAGCTTCGACCACACGCCGTCGTCGCCCCTGGCCTTGACCGCCACGGTGACGTCCTTGTATCCGCCCAGGTCGGAATGGGTGGCGTCGATCAGCTCGGTCTTCCAGCCGACCCGCTCCGCGTACCTGAGGTACATCCGCAGGAGGTCTCCGGCGAACAGCGCCGACTCCTCACCGCCCTCGCCCGCCTTGATCTCCATGATGATGTCCTTGTCATCGTTGGGATCACGCGGGATCAGCAGGTGCCTGAGCTTCTCCTCAAGCTCGGGGACACGGGCCTCAAGCTCCTTGGCCTCCTCGGCGAACGCCTCGTCCTCCGAGGCCAGCTCCCTGGCGGTCTCCAGGTCGTTGTGGACCCCCTGGAGCTCACGGTAGGTGTTGATGATGGGAGTCAGCTCGGCGTAGCGCCTGCCGAACGTACGCGCCTGCGTGGGGTTGGCGTGCACGGTGGGATCGGCGAGCTTGAGTTCCAGCTCGGCGTACTCACTGAGCAGCTCGTCGAGATTCACCGTGCGTCCTCCTCGAAGTCCTGACGAAACCTGCCTCATCACCACGAACGCCGACCCGGGGTACTCCTCGCGGGCGAGGAGCGTTCCGGGCCGGCGTCGGGATGAGAGCTACTGGCCCGTGGTCTTCTTGCCGAAGCGCTTCTCGAAGCGCGCCACCCGGCCGCCGGTGTCCAGGATCTTCTGCTTGCCCGTGTAGAACGGGTGGCAGGCGGAGCACACGTCGGCGTGGATCACGCCGGACTTCGCGGTGCTGCGGGTGGTGAAGGTGTTACCACAGGTGCAGGTCACCTCGGTGGTGACGTACTCCGGGTGAATGTCGGGCTTCATGTCCTTCGGTTCCTCTCCAATGCGCGGTCGCCGGGTCGCCACTGTCTTTCGCCTGTTCGAGGCTTACGCGCTGTAGCACACCGAGGTGCGCGCGGGCGGGAACCGGAACCGCTGCGGTTCGGCTACCAGTGTGCCAGATGCTCCAACCATCCCAGGCCACGGGACATTCCCGGAGACCATGATCGGGTTCGTATGGACGGGTCCCATTCGTACCACTAGGCTCCGGTGCCCAAACCGTAACTTTTATCACTATCTTCACCCAAGTTGGGGGCCCAAAGATGAGGAACGGAATGCGGTTGCTTCTGGCCACCGCGATGGGGGCAGCCGTCTTCGCCAACGGTACGGTCACAGCCCTCGCCTCCCAGTCCAGCGCCCGCGCGGACACCCGCTGCTCCGGCTCCGCCGAGTTCTCCAAGGTGGAGTGGACCGAGGCGTTCGTCCCCCTCAAGGACAACAACGACGTCACCGTCACGGCCACCCTCAAGAACCCCTTCAAGAAGGGCGCCGACGGGAAGTGGGCGAAGGACCCGGACAACAAGGCTGTACGGGACATCACCGCCCTCGGCGGGGAGATCGTCAAGGCCGGGGCGACCACCGGCGCGAAGGTTGAGCTCGACCTTCCCGCCACTCCCACCATCACCGCGGACAACGAGCAGTCGGCCACCCTCGGCGAGGCCAAGGTGACCGGTAAGTTCACCGTCACCAAGGACGACAAGGACGGCAAGTGGCTGCTCAAGCTCAACCCCGTCCGCGGTAGCGCGCAGCCGTGTGTCGAGGAGATCGCGGTCGGCCCGCAGCTCAAGCTCGCGGGTGCCTCGGTGACCGACCCGGTCGTCGTCACCACGAACGACGACACCAAGGTCGCCGTCAAGGCCACCGTCCTCGGCGGCGCCACCTCGGTCTCGGCCCACCTCTACAGCAACGACGGCAACGACTCCGTCGACCTCAACCTCGACAAGGGCAACTCCGCCAACTCGTGGTACCAGGACACCTGGTTCGACAGCGACTTCAACACCGGCTCCTGGACCCTCGACGTGACCGTCACGCGCGGCAACGAGAGCATCAAGTACGAGCGGGCCGACGTCTTCACCGTCCAGCTCAAGAAGGCCAAGAAGAAGAAGGCCAAGACCAAGGTCTCCTTCGACGTCAACGCGAACAAGGTCCGCAAGGGCAAGACGGTCCGCTTCTACGGCGCCGCCTACCGGGGCAGCTCGGCCTACTCCGGCAAGGGCGTCGAGCTCTACTACCGCAAGAAGGGCTCCACCAAGTGGGTGTTCTTCGCCATCGCCAAGGCCAACCGCAGCGGTAAGTACAGCAAGGTCGTCAAGCCCAAGGCCGACGCCTACTGGCGCGCCGTGGTCACCGGCAACAGCACCACCTCCGGGTCGACCTCCGGTTACGAGTTCGTGGACGTCCGCTGACCACGAGCCCCACGTCACCTGTACCGCTCGCGTCCCCAACCCCGGGCGCAAGCCGTACAGAGGACTGACCGGCCGACGAGGACCGGGAGCGCCCGGCGGCACGGACCGCCGGGCGCTTCGCCGTTCCCGGCCGGGAGCACCTCACAACCCCAGATACGCCAGTACGGCCAGCACCCTGCGGTGGTCGCCGGGGGCGGGGTCGAGGCCGAGCTTGGCGAAGATGCCGGAGACGTGCTTCTCGACGGCCCCCGCCGTGACCGCCAGCCGGACGGCTATCGCCGAGTTCGAGCGGCCCTGCGCCATCAGGGCCAGCACCTCGCGCTCCCGCCCGCTCAGGGAGCCCAGCGGACCGCCCGTGTGGTGGCGGTCGAGGAGCCGGTCGATCACCTCGGGGTCGAGGACCGTCCCTCCTGCCGCGACCCGGCGCACGGCGTCGAGGAAGTCGGTCACATCCGCTACCCGCTCCTTGAGCAGGTAGCCGAACGGTGCGGCTCTCCCACCGGCCAGTTCGGCCGCGTAACGCTCCTCGACGTACTGCGACAGCACCAGGACCGGCAGGGCCGGCTTCAGCGCACGGGCTTGGAGGGCCGCGCGCAGTCCCTCGTCCCGATGGGTCGGCGGCATCCGCACGTCCACGATCACCAGGTCGGGATCGTGCTCGGCGACCGCGGCCACCAGCGACAGGCCGTCGCCGACCGCCGCGACGGTCTCGATCCCGCCGTCATCGAGGAGCCTGGCCAGGCCCTCCCGGAGCAACACGGAGTCCTCGGCGATCACCACGCGCATGGTCCAAGTGTTCACCAGTCACAGGGGAGTTCGGCGCGGATCACGGTCGGGCCGCCCGGTGGGCTGTCCACCCCGAGGACGCCGTCAACGGTCGCCGCCCGGTCCGCCAGGCCCGCCAGCCCTCCTCCCGGACGGGCGAGCGCGCCGCCGGAACCGTTGTCGCGGACCTCGACGGACACCCGCCGGTCGCGCAGGCCGACCCGGACCGAGGCCTCGGTCGCCCCCGAATGCTTGGCCATGTTGGTCAGCGCCTCGGCCACCACGAAGTAGGCGACGCTCTCCACGGCCGCCGGGGGCCGTTCGGCCAGTTCCACCGAAACGGCGACCCGCACGGGTGCCCTGGCCGCCAGCGCGGACAGGGCGGCGTCGAGGCCCCGGTCGGTGAGGATCGCCGGGTGGATGCCCCGCGCCAGATCGCGCAGTTCGGCGATTGCGGCCTTGGCCCCCTCGTGGGCCTGGGCGAGCAGCCGCCTGGCGGTCTCCGGGTCACTGTCCAGTTTGACCTGGGCGCGCCCCAGATCCATGGCCACCGACAGCAGCCGCTGCTGGGCGCCGTCGTGCAGGTCACGCTCGATCCTGCGCCGTTCGGCCTCGGCCGCGTCCGCCCCGCGCGCCCTGCTGGCGCGCAGCCGGGCCGATCCGGCGATCTTCTCCCCCGGGCCGAGCAGCGCCATGGCCAGCTGCCCGTGCAGCCGTGCCATCCCCCGCGTCGCGTACAGCGCCGCGACGAGCACCCCGAGCCCCGCCGGAACACACGCCAGCGCCCCGGCCGGGCCGTCGACCGTCAGCTCGCCGACGATCCGCACCTCCGTCACCCCGGACAGCACCAGCGGCGGCGTGACGAGCAGGGCGAGCGCGACGGCCCACAGGGCGGCCGAGACGACGAACTCCACCAGGCCGACCAGCGGTAACAGCAGCAGGTACAGCAGGTCCTTCCAGGTCGCGGGGTCGGCGAGCGCCCCTCCGCAGCGCAGCAGCGGGTTGCCGCCCCCACCCGGCCGGTAGGGGTCGGGGATCCTGACGCCGAAGGCCAGCCCGACGAGACGGCGTTCGAGCATCGCCGCGCCACGCCAGGCCACCATGGTCAGCGCGAGCAGCGGCGCCCCCACCCAGGCGACCGCCAGGGTCAGCGAGAACGGGATCACCGAGACCAGCACGGCGAAACAGACCAGGCCGTGGAACACGCTCCCCAGGAGGTACGGCAACGCCCGCCAGGTCATCGGGTCGACGAACATGCCCAGTGGACCGTTGGGACCCAGCGGGACGCGCAGTCTCAGCGGTGTCCGCGCCACGGGCGCCGTCCCGGCCGTCATGCGCGCCTCCCCACGCCCTGTCCGCTGTGCCCTGTAAGTGCCCTCGACGGGTCTTCCCGAGGTATGGATATCCCGGGGAGGCGGATCTCACAAGGGCCGGACAACGGTGAACGCCCCGGCCGTGAGGGCCGGGGCGTTCACCGTACGGGACGGGTGGGTCAGTCGCGATCGGAGCTGACGGTCG
Organism: Streptosporangium sp. NPDC020072; assembly: GCF_040631445.1. Taxonomy (NCBI): domain Bacteria; kingdom Bacillati; phylum Actinomycetota; class Actinomycetes; order Streptosporangiales; family Streptosporangiaceae; genus Streptosporangium; species Streptosporangium sp. NPDC020072. The sequence continues at coordinate 229,994 of NZ_JBEYAB010000002.1, forward strand.
TCGTCCTGACCTGGAGGAGGAACTCCGCGTTGGACTTGGTCTCCTTCATCTTCTCCAGGAGAAGCTCCAGAGCCTGCTGCATGTCCAGCGCGTGCAGCACACGCCGCAGCTTCCAGATGATCTGGAGCTCGTCCTTGCCCAGGAGGATCTCCTCCTTGCGGGTGCCGGACGCGTCGACGTCAACCGCGGGGAAGATGCGCTTGTCCGCGAGCTGACGGTTGAGCTTGAGCTCCAGGTTTCCTGTGCCCTTGAACTCCTCGAAGATGACCTCGTCCATCTTGGAGCCGGTCTCGACCAGCGCCGTGGCGAGGATCGTCAGCGAGCCGCCGTTCTCGATGTTGCGGGCGGCACCGAAGAAGCGCTTCGGCGGGTAGAGCGCGGTCGAGTCGACACCACCGGACAGGATGCGTCCCGAGGCCGGGGCCGCCAGGTTGTAGGCACGGCCGAGGCGGGTGATGGAGTCGAGGAGCACGACGACGTCGTGACCCAGCTCGACCAGGCGCTTGGCCCGCTCGATGGCGAGTTCGGCGACCGTGGTGTGGTCCTCAGCGGGACGGTCGAAGGTCGAGTGGATGACCTCGCCCTTCACCGACCGCTGCATGTCGGTGACCTCTTCGGGACGCTCGTCGACCAGGACGACCATCAGGTGGCACTCGGGGTTGTTCCTGGTGATCGCGTTGGCGATGGCCTGCAGGACCATGGTCTTACCCGCCTTGGGCGGGGAGACGATGAGACCGCGCTGGCCCTTGCCGATCGGGGCGACCAGGTCGATGATCCTGGTGGTCAGGATGTTCGGCTCGGTCTCCAGGCGCAGCCGCTCCTGCGGGTAGAGCGGGATGAGCTTGTTGAAGTCGGGCCGCTGCCGCGCCTGCTCCGGGTCCATGCCGTTGACGGTGTCGAGGCGGACGAGGGCGTTGAACTTCTCGCGGCGCTCGCCGTCGCGGGGCTGACGCACCGCGCCGGTGATGACGTCACCCTTGCGCAGACCGTTGCGGCGGATCTGGGCGAGTGAGACGTAGACGTCGTTGGCGCCCGGCAGGTAGCCGCTGGTCCGCACGAAGGCGTAGTTGTCGAGGATGTCCAGGATGCCGGCGATCGGGATCAGGACGTCGTCGTCACCGACCACGGGCTCGTTGCCGTCGAAGCGGTCGCGCCCACGGCGGTTGCGCTCCCTGAACCGGCCGCGACGCCCGCGACGGTCGTCGTCGTCGCCCACACCGTGCTGGTCGTTGCGGTCCTGCGGGCCGCGGTTCTGCTGGTTCCTGTCGTTGCGGTCACCGCGGTCGTTCGACCGCTCGCCCCGGTCGTTACCGCGGTCGTTGCGGTCGTTCGACCGCTCCCCGCGGCTCTGGCCCGCGTCGGCGGCGCGCTGGTCGGGACGGCCCTCGCCGCGCTCACGCCTGTCGTTGCCGCGCTCGCCGCGCTCACCGCGGTCGCCGTTGCGGCGGCGGTCGCCGCGCTCACGGCGGCTCTCGCCGCGCTCGGGACGCGTCTCCGCCTGAACCGGCTCGGCCTGCTGCTCAACGACGGGAGCCGCGACGGGCTCGGCGGCGACGGGAGCGGGGGCCTGCTGGACGACGGGAGCGGGCTGCGCCTGCTCGGCGACCGGCTCCGCGGCCACCGGGGCGGCGGCGCGGGAACGTTCCCTCCGGCTGCGGGCCGGACGCTCGGCGACCGGCTCGGCCACGGGGGCCGCAGCGGCGGCGGGAGCGGGAGCCGCAGAGGCCTCCTTGGCCGCGACGGGAGCCGGGGCGCTCTCTGTGGCTACGCCCTGCTTCTCCTGGATCGCCGCGATGAGTTGGCTCTTGCGCATCCGCCCGGTCCCGCTGATGCCGAGGCCGGACGCGATGGCCTGCAGCTCAGGCAGCACCATGGCGGACAGGCCGGTGCCGGAGCGACGGCGCGGCTTGGCCGCGGCGCGGGTGGGGGTGTCGCCGGCCGTCGGCGATGCGCCGGCGGCGTCGGAGAGGAGTTCGGTGGTGTCGCTCACTAATGGGTCCTTCCCAGGGGTCGGGCGTGGCCATGATCAGCCAATCGTCCCGGTGGTGCGATCGACCCGGTGGGACAGACCGGGTCGGGTTGCACGTCGCGATCCTCGACGGCCCTTGGGGACCGCCGCCACTGTCGGGGAAGGGCACATCCATGCCGTCACCATCGAGATTCGCCGACGGTGGGGCTTGGAGGACACCCCCCGGATTGCTACCGGCAACCAGATGTCGAGGTAGTTCGAACGCGCATGTCCCCTCAAACGCCGCCTCTCGTTGCCCCAACCGAATGTGGAGCATTCGGAGGCGACGGATTCGGGGAGGCCACTGCGGCCCTCATGCCCCACGGTGTGGGAAATGAGACAGCGATGTGTGGCTGACAAGCACGCACCCAACAAGGGGGCACCTGGTGCGGCTACCAGCCTAACATCACCAGCGCACACAGCTATTCCCTGAAGGTCGAAGAGGTATCAGCGTGTCTCGGGAGAGACAACACGGGCACCGCGGGTTTCGACATCCAGTGGCTGGATGAGCCAATCCGTACCCACTTCCGGTGCGATCAAATCCTGCGTATCCACTGTGGAAAACGCAAGAATTGTGGGACCCGCTCCCGAGACCACGGCGGGGACCCCGATGCCGCGCAGACGTTGTACCAGATCCGCCGTACGTGGCATCGCAGGCGCGCGGTAGTCCTGGTGCAGCCGGTCCTCGGTCGCGGCGAGCAGCAGCTCCCGCTCGGGCCTGACGGTCAGCGCCGCCACGAGAAGCGCGGCCCGCCCCGCGTTCGCGGACGCGTCCGCGTGCGGCACGCTCTCGGGGAGGAGTCCTCGCGCGACCTCCGTCGAGAGGCGTTGTCGGGGAACGATGGCCACGGGCCGGATGTCGGCGTGCGGAACCAGTTTCAGCATATGCGGCGTGTTCGACCGGTCCGTCCAGGCGACGGTCAGGCCGCCCGCCAGGCAGGGGGCCACGTTGTCGGGGTGTCCCTCGATCTCGGTGGCCAGGGCGAAGACGTCGTCGTCGCCGAGCGAGGACGTGCCCGCGAGCGCCCTGGCGGCCAGGACGCCCGCGCAGATCGCCGCGGAGGAGGAGCCCAGGCCCCGGGCGTGCGGAATGCGGTTGAGACAGTTCAGCCGGATGCCGTGTGGCTGCGGCAGGCCCATCCGCTCGAAGGTCGTGCGCATCGTCCTGACGATGAGGTGCCCCTCACCCTGGTCCAGCTCGCCGGCGCCCTCTCCCGAGACGGCGATCTCCACCGTCCCGGTATGGGAACCGTCCGGGGTGAACAGGCTCGCCTCGACCTCGTCGTAGAGGCCGAGGGCGAGTCCCAGGGTGTCGAACCCGGGCCCGAGGTTGGCCGATGTCGCCGGGACCCGGACGGTGACCTTGGTGCGTTCGGTCATCGAGAATCTGGGGCGCGAGCCCCTGGCGTGGCCATGGGCGTGGAAGGCCCCTCCTCCTATCTGCCTGCTGTCCGCCTGACGCGGGACGGTCTGCCTGATGCTTCGGGAGTGCGCGCGAAGAGCCGCGGCGGCGGGGCCGCCGCGGCACGCGGGTCGGGGAGGTGCCCTGCGGACGGACGGTTCAGGCGAGTTCCAGCGCCTGGGCCGCGGCGTGGGCGTCGACCGAGATCGTCAGCGGGGTCGGCGCCCCGGAGATCGCCCAGTCGGGGTCCTTGAGGCCGTTGCCGGTGACCGTGCAGACGATCCGCTGGCCGGGGTCGACCAGGCCCTGGGAGTGGGCCTGCAGCAGGCCCGCGACGCTGGCGGCGGAGGCCAGCTCGACGAAGACGCCCTCCTCCTGGGCCAGCAGCTTGTAGGCGGCGGCGATCTGACGGTCGGTCACGGCCTGGATGACGCCGCCCGAGTCGTCACGGGCCGCCTCGGCCAGCTGCCAGGAGGCGGGGTTGCCGATGCGGATTGCGGTGGCGATCGTGTGCGGGTGGGGCACCGGGGCGCCGTTGACGATCGGCGCGGAGCCGCTGGCCTGGAAGCCGAACATGCGCGGGCTCCTGGTCGCGACGCCGTCCTTGGCGTACTCGGTGTAGCCCATCCAGTAGGCCGAGATGTTGCCCGCGTTGCCCACGGGGATGCAGTGGATGTCCGGGGCGTCGCCGAGGGCGTCCACGATCTCGAAGGCGGCGGTCTTCTGGCCCTGGAGCCGGAACGGGTTGACCGAGTTGACCAGCGCGATCGGGTAGCTCTCGGAGAGCTTCCTGGTCATGTCGAGACAGTCGTCGAAGGAGCCCTCGACCTGGATCAGCTTGGCCCCGTGGACGAGCGCCTGCGCCAGCTTGCCCATCGCGATCTTGCCGCGGGGCACGAGCACGGCGCAGGTCAGGCCCGCGCGGACGGCGTAGGCGGCGGCCGAGGCGCTGGTGTTGCCCGTCGAGGCGCAGATGACGGCCTTCGCGCCCTCCTCGACGGCCTTGCTGATGGCCATGGTCATGCCACGGTCCTTGAAGCTGCCGGTCGGGTTGGCCCCCTCGACCTTGAGGTAGACGTCGCAGCCGGTCAGCGCCGAGACCCGGTGTGCCGGAACGAGCGGTGTGCCGCCCTCCAGCAGCGTGACGACGGGCGTCGCCGTGGTCACCGGAAGTCGGTCACGGTACTCCTCGATGAGGCCACGCCACGCCCTGCTCATCATTGCTCCTCCCGCGCGTTCCCAGCACGCGCGTTCTACCTGCGGTGTTAGGCAGCAAGTCTACGGGTAATGGGATCTGAACCGGGATCTGCCGTCCACCAACTGGACACCTCAAGCGTCTCCCCAGGAAACGCTCAGGAAGCGTGGGTAGTGTCATCGGGTCCTGAGAAGCGGGAACGCAGACAAGGAGCGGCGGAACATGGCGGGCGGAGTGGCGACCAGACGGCCCCCGATCCGGCACAACGACTACTCCCCTCTCGATCCGCCGCCGCTGGGCGACTGGGCTCCCTCCCTGTCGGTCAGCGTGGTCGTCCCCGCGTACGGCGGGCAGCACGCGCTCGACCTCACCCTCGCCTCCCTGGCCGCGCAGACCTATCCCGGTCACCTCATGGAGGTGATCGTGGTCGACGACGGCAGCGATCCACCGCTGCGCCTGCCGGACATCGCCCCCGAGGGCGCCAGGATCGTTCCCTCCGCCTCGGACGGCTGGGGCATCGCGCACGCGCTCAACACCGGTGCCGCCGTGGCCGAGGGGCGGATCATCCAGCGGCTCGACGCCGACATGGTCGTCTGGCCCGAGCACATCGAGGCGCTGGCCCGCTGGCACCACCTGAGCGACTACCTGGTCACCATCGGCGCCAAGAGGTTCGTCGAGGAGCCGCCCCCGGACCTCTCCCCCGAGGAGCTCTACGAGCACGCGCGCGCCGGCTCCCTCGGCGAGGTCCTCGACCTGTCGAACGCGCTGGCCAGTTCGACGGAGCAGACGATCTCCCGGACCGACGGCCTGCGCAGCAGCCGCAACCCCTACCACGTGTGCACGGGGCCGACGGTCTCGATGCGGCGGGAGACCTTCCACGCCGTGGGCGGGGTCGATCCCGGCGTACTCAGGGGTGAGGACACCGAGTTCGCCTACCGGCTGGCCACCCACGGGGTGGTCTTCGTCCCGGACATGGCGGCCAGGGCCGCGCACCTGGGGCTTCCCGCGCAGCGGGTCGACCGGGACCGGACGGTCAGGGCCGTCGCCCCCTACCTGGCCCACCGGGTTCCGCTCCGCCGCGACCTGCGCAAGGACGGGGGCAGACGGTGGCTGGTGCCGTACGTGGAGGTGGTCCTCCATGTCGACGGGGACGAGAGGCAGGTGCGGGCCGCGGTGAGCGCCGCGCTTGAGGGTTCGGTCTCCGACGTCCGGGTCACCCTGGTCGCGCCCTGGTCGCGTCTGTCGCCCGGACGGCACTCGGTGCTCGGCGACCCGTCGTTCGAGCTGCGCGTGATGCGGGAGCACTTCGCCCACGACGAGCGGATCAGGCTGGCCGACGAGGTCGTCCCGACGCCGGGGCCGACGCCGTTCCGCTACACGGGACCGGTCTCGGTCCCGCTCGGCAGGGAGACGCTGGAGCGGATGATCGCCGCGGTCCAGGAGGACCGGTCGGGCATGCTCGTCGTCGATCTCGGTGAGGACGGGTCGGCGACGCTGGAACGGGCGGAGGCGCTGGGCAGGGCCAGGCTGCTCGGCGCGGACGACGTCGTCACCTCGATCAAGGCCACCCACGGGGTACGGCACGGCACGAAGGCGGAGTTCTGGCCGACTCCCCGGCGTCAGGCACCCAGGCCGGCCCCGGCCAAGGCCGCCAAGCCCTGCGCGAACCAGTCCTCCGCCTCCAGGGCGACCCGGTCCCTGCGTTCCAGGCTGGGGGCGGCCTTCAGGGAACTGCGGGCCTGACGGCGGAGGTCTCGCCCTGCTCCTGCTGCGGGCGGGGAACGACGCGCCGCCGTACGACCAGGCCGAAGGCGACGACGAGCAGGCCCGCGACGCCCGCGACAGCGAACGGCGCCGCGGGCCGCCAGGAGCTGAAGAGCGTCCCGCCGACCGTGGAGATGACGAGGATGCCCACGGCGCCGCAGAGCGTCTGCACGCCGTAGGCGGAGGCGCGCACCGCCGGGGGGACCTGCTGGGCCAGCAGCGGACCCGCGCTGACGATGGCGGCGATCTCGCCGAGGCCGATGAGCGCGGCCACGGCCATCATGCCCGAGCCGAGCGGGTCGTCGACCAGCAGCGTGGACAGGTAGGCGACGGCGGCCAGGGCCTGGGCGACCAGGACGGCGTCCTGGCGGCGCAGCCGGTCGCCGAGCCAGCCGAACAGCGGGGCCCCGAGGGTGGCGACCGTCTGCGCGACGCCGACCACGGCTCCGCCTCTGGCCACGGCCTCGACGGGGGACAGGCCGCCCTCCCTGACGCCGTGGACGACGACCCACAGCGGCAGGAACGCCGCGACGATGGACAGGTCGGCGCGGGCTACGAAGGAGGCCGCGTACGACAGCGCGACCCCGGGGTCGCGGGCGAGCGCGAACCCCTCCCTGACCAGGCGGACCAGCGGGATGCGCGCCGAGGCGGCGTCCACCCTGATCCTGGAGATGGTGACCCACATCAGCGCGGCGACGGCCAGGATGATCACGGCGACGATCAGGAACGAGTAGCGGGCCGCGTCGACCGTGGCCGCCCTGCCTCCGTCCCCGCCGAGGTTCCTCTCGATGATCGCGGGCAGGCGGACCAGGCCGAGGACGGCCACCATGGCGCCCAGCCCGCTGAACAGGCCGATCAGTCCGTATGACTTGCCGCGTGAGCGGTCACGGACGTAGTCGATGGCGACCGTGGCGAGCATCCCGTTGAGGGCCGCCACACCCAGGGCGAAGACGACCCTGAGCGCGACGAGCACGGTCACGTTGCCCGCGTAGGGGAACAGCAGGGTGGACAGGCCGCACAACGCGAACCCGGTCACCACGACGGGCCGCCTGCCGAAGCGGTCGGCGAGCGCGCCGTACCAGGGGAGGCTGAGGATCATCGCGATCTCGGCGGCGGCGGCCAGCAGGGCGACCACCCTGCCCTGGTCGGCTCCCTGGCCGTCGAGCACGCCGAGCAGCAGGAGCGGCTGGGCGGCGGGCAGGAATGTGATGATCATGGTCGCCGCGAACGCCATGATCATGGACGCCACCAGGTTGCCTGGGCTGATGCCGTCGGACAGGTGAAGCCCGGCGAAACGGCGCGGGGGAAGGGCGGCCATGCGGCGATCTTGCCAGCCGCCTGATCACTTCTCCAGCGTTACCGCTCGATATGATCACGACAATTCCGGAAATATTTCTACCGGGGAGCAGCACGTGACCGATCAGGCACTAAAAGGCATCAACACCCAGATACCTAACGTTGCACGCATGTACGACTACTATCTGGGCGGCAAGGACAACTTTCCCGCTGACCGGGAGGCGGCGGAACGGGCCCTGACGGTCGTCCCCGAGATCAGGCACAGCGCCAGGTCGAACCGCGCCTTCCTGCGCCGCACGGTCGACTTCGTCGCCAGGACGGGCATCGACCAGTTCCTCGACCTCGGAGCCGGGCTGCCCACCCAGAACAACGTCCACCAGGTCGCCCCCGGCGCCAAGGTCGTCTACGTCGACAACGACCCGACCGTGCTGGTCCACGGCAGGGCGATCCTCGGCAAGAACGAGAACGTGACCATCGTCGAGGGGGACATGCGCCGCCCCCGCGAGATCCTGGAGCACCCGGACGTCCGCGCGGCGATCGACTTCGACAGGCCGGTCGGTGTCCTGCTCCTGGCGATCATGCACTTCGTGCCCGACGAGGACGACCCCTGCGGGATCCTCGCGACGTTCCGTGAGGCCATGGCCCCCGGCAGCCACCTGGTCATGTCACACGTCGCCATCGACGCCAGGCCCGCGGCGGCCGACGGGGTCACCAAGGTCTACGACCGGGCCTCCTCACCCTTCGTGGCCAGGACCAGCAAGGAGATCGTCCGGCTGTTCGAGGGCTTCGACGTGGTCGAGCCCGGCATCGTCAACCTGCCCGAGTGGCGCCCCGCCCCCGGGGACACCGTGCCGTACAAGGGGATCGGGTCCTACTTCCTGGGCGGGGTCGGAGTGGTCAACGGCGACGGGTGATCGCCCGCTTCACCGAGGACAGCAGACCGTACTGGACGACCTTCCTGGCCGCGGCCAGTTCCTTGCGGAGGGTACCGACCTCGCGCCGCAGCTCGACGGCGCTCCTGCGCCAGCGGCCCGCCTCCTCGCGCCACCGGGTCACCTGGCCGCGCAACCGCTCGGCCTCCTTGGTGAGGCGGGCGATCTCGGCCTGTGCCTCCGCCCTGGCCCGGTAGGCCCCCCTGCGCCCGGCCGGGGTCCTGGCCTCCCGCAGGAAGCCGTAGGTCTCCCCGTCCGCCCAGAAGACGCCGAAGGTGTCCTGGACCGCGTCGTCGAGCGGCTCGCCGTCGGCGGCCACGATGGCCGCGCGGGCGAAGGCCGCGGTCCGCTCCAGCCTGGCGACGGTGAGTCCCCGCTCCGCGTCTTCCGCCAGGAGCACACTGACCAGGCCGTATCCTCCGTCCGTCGCCAGGTCGAGCAGTCTGGCGAGGGTGTCCTCCCCCGGCGTCCATCCGGCGGGCAGCCGAAGCCGGTACGGCACCGCCCCCCACGACGACTCCCCCAGCCGTCCCGCCTGTCCCGGGGACGACGAGGTGAACCGCACCCGGCCCTCGTGCGCGTAGTGGCCGAGGATCAGCGTCAGGTCGAGGTGGGGGTCGCGCAGCGGGGCACGTCCCTCGACGCCCGCGTGCTCCCAGGGGCCGGGGACGGTGACCGCGACGTCGGGCACGGTGCCCGCGAGCACGGCGTCCACACTCGCCCTGACCTCGTCGTAGCCGGGGTCGCCGTCGCTCTCGACGACCACCTCCAGGTAGGGCACCTTCCACTGCCGCGCCGGGTGGGAACGCAGCCAGCGGTAGGCCGGGATCCGGTCGGCGACGAAGGCGTGACTGACCCGGTCGATCGGCGCCTTGTCACGCATCCGCATGGTCGGCCCCAGGTGGAAGGCGCGGGCCAGCGGCTCGGGCACGAAGACCGCGCCCGCCTGGGCGAGCCGGTAGCCCATCTCGGTGTCCTGGCCGAGGACGAGATCGGTGTCCATGGGGCCCGCCTCGGCCAGCAACGCGGCGTTGACCGAGGTCGCGCCGCCGACGTGCAGGCTGAAGGCCCGGCTGCGGCCGTCGGTCAGGCCCGAGGTGCGTTCGATGAGGTCGACCAGCCAGGCGTGCGGCTCGGCGGGCTCGAACAGCTCGGCCAGGTCCGGCGCCTCGGCCACCTCCCGCGCCGTGGGCAGCGGCGCGGGCGTGAAACGCAGCCGCCCCGTCACCACGAGGTACGGCGCCGCGTGGTGCCAGCGCATGTGCGCCTCGACGGCCTGCCGGTCCAGGACCACGTCCGAGTCGAGCCAGTGGACCACGTCGCCGGTCGCGACCCGCAGCCCGGCGTTTCGCGCGTGCGCCCTGCCCGGGACCGGGCAGGCGACCAGCCGGGTGCCCGCGGGCCTCAGCTCGGGCAGGCGCAGCGGCGGGTCGCTGCCGTTGTCGACCACGATGACCTCGGTCAGGTCCTCGGGGTAGGTCTGGCCCGCGAGCCCGGCGAGCACCAGGTCGAGCTTGTCCTGGCCGCCGTAGGCCGGCACGACCACGCTGACCCGCAGCGACGGGGTCCAGGCCCCCGGCTCCGGCGGGGTGAGGCTGCGGTAGTCGTTGCCCACGACCCGCGCGATCACGAGGCCTCCAGGATCAGGCTCGGCGCGAAGCCGTACCACTGGTACGACGCGACACGCAGGAAGTGGGCCAGCGGCAGCCGCCAGGTGTGCTCGGCGCTCACCGAGCGTCGCAGCACGTAGCCGAGGCCGTGGGTGCGGTAGATCCGTGCCCCCTCGGCGTGTGCGGCCTTCAGGAAGGCCGCGTCGACCCCGCGCGGCAGGGCGGGGAAGCCCCCGGTCCGCGTGAACAGGTCTCTGCCGCTCAGGATCGTGCCGCCCGCGACGTGGTCGGACCAGATCTCGCTGGTGTAGTCGGTGCGGCGGACCGTGACGCCCAGGGGCTCCAGGTGGAAGAACTCGGCGGCGGTGCCCACGATGTCGGCGCCCGAGTACGCCCTGGCCAGCAGGAGGTCGGCCAGGTGCTCGGGACCGTACCAGTCGTCGTCGTCCCACTTGGCGACGTACTCTCCCGACGCTCCGGCCGCCGCCAGGTTGAGCACCTCGCCGAAGGGCACGGCCGCGGGCGCCTCGGTCACCCTGACCGGCAGGCCGCTGTCCTCGACCGCGCGCCGTACCTCGGGGTGGTCGGCCGGGACGCCGTGCAGGCCGAGCAGGACCTCGGTCTCGACCCGGCGCTGGGCGGCGATCTGGGCGAGCGCCCCGCCGAGCAGGTGCGGGCGCATGGTGGACATCACGACGCTGACGGACGGGGTGCCCCGGGGAGGGACGCCCAGCAGGGAAAGGCCGTGGCGGCGCAGCCGTACGCTGTGCTCCTCCCTGCGCAGGGCGGTCACCGAGTGCGGCGGCGGATTCTCCTCCGGCTCTCCGGGGGTCCAGGCCGCCAGCAGGCGGGCCAGGCCGGGCTCGGCCCAGCCGGGCGAGACGGCGGCGCGCAGCGGGACTCCGGCGGCGGCGAGCGCGGTGAGCGCGCCCGTGGGGACCTCCTGAGCCGGCCAGCCGACGTTCAGGCCGAGCAGCGGCCTGAGCCTGTCGATCCCGGCGGCCTCCGGGCGCTCCCCGACGGGCTCACCCGCCGCGAGCCATCCGGAGCCGGACCACGTCAGCTCGGCCATCCCCTCCTTCGCCGTCCGCAGGAAGCCCGCCGGGGTCGCGGAAGGGGCCGGAACGGGCCCTGATGGGGGCGGGGACGTGGGCGGTGACGCGGAAAGGGCGGGGGAGGGCACCGACGCAGGATATCGAGGCCGGGAGATCACTTCCCAGCGCGTTCCAGGGTTGACACGGGCGCTCACCGACAGTCACTCACAGCATTCACCCAGGTCACAAAAACCTTGAGGTTTACCGTTTATCGCTATATCCACTCATGTGGAGTGGATAGCCTCGAACACTCCCCCCGACAGAACAGGCAACGAACGACAGAGCGGCACGGAAGGTAAGCGCGGATGTCCACGCCCCGAAAATTGACGCTACTGACGACGATCGCGGTCCCGCTGGTCGTGATCGCGCTGACCCTGCTCGCGGTCCTCGGCGCCGTCCCGGTCGTGGGCGCCCTCGGGCTCGCCGCGGCCGTGGCCGTGCTGGCCGCCCAGGCGCTGACCCTCGTCACCCTGCGCAGGACCGACGGGAAGGCCCAGCGTGTCGACAACCGGGTCAAGCGGCAGGAGGCGGAGCTGGCCAAGGTCAGGACGGCCGTCGAACGGCTGGACGGACGGCTCGACGAGATCGTCTCCCTGCTCAGGCAGGAGAGCGGCAGGCACGAGGAGGACCTGCGGGCGATCCTGGTCTCCCTGGGCGAGGACCGGCTGACGGCCGTTCCCCGGCGCAGGGAGATGGAGGAGTTGGTCAGCGAGCTGCTCCCCAAGCTCGCCGCGGCCGAGGCCAGGCCCTGGCGGGCCAGGCCGGAGGGCGCGGCGTGAATGAGGCCCGAGAGCGCCGGGAGGCGGGTTCCGGTACGGCCGGCCCGTCCCTGGACGGAGAGGACGGCGCGCTCAGGACGGGCGGGGAGGACGGCACGGGACAGGTCGCCGTTCCCCCCGCCCGGAACACCGGAGGGGTTGCGAGGGTCAGGCACAACGACTACGGCTCGCTGACCCCGCCGGAACCCGGCCACTGGGAGCCCCGGCTCGGGGTGAGCGTGGTGATCGCCGCCTACGACTGCCAGGAGTCCCTCGACCGCACGCTCGCCTCCCTGGCCGTCCAGACCTACCCGGCCCATCTCACGGAGGTGGTCGTCGCCGACGACGGCAGCGAACCGCCGTTGCGGATCGACGGCCCCGCCCCGGCCGGAACCCGGATCGTCCGGGTGCCCGAGGGCCGCTGGGGACGCGGCTGGGCGCGCCAGACCGGTGCCGCCTCGGCGACCGGCGACGTCCTGCTCTGGGTGGACGCCGACGTGGTCCTCGACCGGGAGCACGTGGAGGCGCACATGCGCTGGCACCACCTGGCCCCGTACACGGTCGTGCTCGGCGACATCCGTTTCACCCCCGAGCCGTCCGGGGACGCGCCGGGACCCGAAAAGGTCCTCGCGGCCGTACGGCGGGGGCGTGCCGAGGACCTCTTCCCCGTCTCCGCCCCGCACGCCTGGCGGGCCGAACGGTTCGCCGAGACCCGGCGGCTGCGGGAGGCCGGTTCCCGGGCCCACCTGCTCCACTCGGGGGCGGCGACCTCGGTCCCGCTGGCGCTGCTGCGCGCCGCGGGAGGGGTGAACACCGCGCTGAACATGGGTGAGGACACCGACCTGGGCTTCCGGCTGGCACAGGCGGGGGCGGTCTTCGTCCCCGACCCGCGCGCCACGGCCTGGCACCTCGGCCCCTCGACGGTCATGACCAGGGAGAAGGAGGTGCACCGGCACAACTGGTCGGTGCTGCCCGACCTCATCCCCGACCTGCGCTGGCTGCGCGCCCACCCGCGCAGGACCTGGCTGGTGCCGTACGTGCGCGTCGTCGTGGACGCGGCCGGGGCCACCTACGAGGAGGTCAGGACGAGTGTGGACGCCGCGCTCGCGGGCACCCTCGCCGACGTCGCCGTCACCGTGACCGGACCGTGGTCGGCCCTGCCCCGGGGACGTCGTTCCTCCCTCGACGAGCCGCTGCTCGACCTTCGCCTGGTGCGCAACCTGTACGGCGGCGAGCCGCGCGTCTCCTTCGCCGAGACCGTCCCCGACGCGGCCCCCGCCCCCTTTCGCCTCACCTGCCCCGCCGGATGGGCCCTCGGTCCCGACACCCTCGCCAGGCTGGTCGAACACGCGGAGAGCGAGGAGTACGGCCTGCTGAGCGTGGTGCTCGACGAGCGGGAGAACGGGGTCACCGCGGCCAGGCTCGAACGCACCTCGGCCTTCGCCAGGGCGGCGCTCGTCTCCGGGGACGACCGGGACGACCTGGTGCACGAGATGTTCGGCTCCCTGTGGGTGGGCGGGGAGGAGTTCGGCTTCACCCCCGCGGACCGGCCCCAGCCCGTCGCCGGGGACACCGCCAGGTGGCGGGCGGAGGCGGCCAGGTGGCGGCGCGAGGCCGAACGCCTTGAGGACGAGGTGCGGAGCCTGCGCCGGGAGGCACAGGAAGCGCGCGAGCGGGCCGAACAGGCCGGGGCCGAACGGCGGCGCGGCCCGATCGGCGAGATCATCGCGACCGTCCGGCACAGGAGGGCGGGCTGATGTCGTTCCTGACCGACCTGCTCGGCGGCCGGGACGCGCGGGGCCTGCTGGTCTGCCACGCCGGGTTCGACACCCTCGAAAACCTGGAGCCGTACCGGGTGACGGACCTCGACGGCGACCTCGGCGGGCTGCCCGGAGCCCAGGACGGCGTGACGGAGGTCCTCGTCGTCGCCAGGACGCCGACCGACGTCCGCAGGGCCGCGGCGCTGCAGTCCCTGCTCCCCTCGGCCTCACGGGTCACGGTCGCCGTCGAGGAGGCCCCGTACTGGTACACCGCGCCGGTGATCTCCCCCGTCCCCGCGCACCGCTGGCGGTCCCTGACCGAACTGCGGGTGCACCGTCCCGCGAAGGACGCCTGGGCGGTCGAGGCGAGGTTCGCCAAGCCCACGCCCGCGGGCCGTACGCTCGCCGCGACCGCCAGGGCGTTCGGCGGGCACGGGATGGACGCGGTCGCGGCCCCGGTGGCCGGGCTGGCTGGCCCCGGAGCCGCCCACTGGCGTCCCGGCGACCCCAACGCCGCCCCCGCCGAGGTGACGGGCCCGGTCCCCGAGCGGTTCGGTGCCGCGGGAGCCGACCTGGTCCTGCGCGTCACCGACGAGGAGCCGCCCTCCTGGGAGGGCGCGGGGACCCCGATCGACCGCCCCGCCGCCGCGCTGATGAGCTGGGAACGGCTCGGCCGTCCGGGAGGGGCGGGCATCCTGCGCAGCGGCCTGGGAGACCTGTCGGAGCCCAGGACCATCCCGCCGGTCGACGACCGTTCGGTCAACCCGACGGGTTTCGTCACCGTGCCGTCGCTCGGCATGGCCGACCTGTCCGTCGAGTCGGGCCGCTGGGCGATCACCTGTGAGGGGCGCACGCTCACCGTCCTCGGCGCCTCCGGCTGCGTGACCGACGTGGACGTCACCAGGATCAGGCAGGTCAGAGGGGTGCGCGTGGACTGGCGGCGGGGCCACAGCGGGCCGGTCGCCGCGCTGCGGGTCGTCACCGGGCTCGCCGCGGCCGGGGTTCCGCTGGTCTGCGAGACCGTGCCCCCGTGGGCGGGCGCGCTCGGCCGGGACCTCGCCGAGCTGGTCACCTCCGCCGACGAGACCGCGCTCGCCGACGACCTGACACGCGAGGAGTACAGCGTACGGCTGCGCAGGCGGGCGCTGCGCGTCCACGGCGTACGGGCCCGCTGGGAGCAGCTCGGCGCCCCCGCCGCCCCCGTCCCCCTGGTCTCGGTGCTGCTGGCGACCCGGCGTCCCGAGATGGTGCGCTTCGCGTTCGAGCAGCTGTCCAGGCAGCGCGGCGCCGAGTTCGAGGTGATCCTCGCCCTGCACGGCATCCCCGCCGGACATCCGGACGTGGCGGAGGCGACGGCGTCCTTCGACCGGCCGCTCACCGTGTTCGAGGCGGACCGGGCGAGCGTGTTCGGCACGGTGCTCAACGAGGCCGCGGCCAGGGCGTCGGGGGCGTTCCTGCTGAAGATGGACGACGACGACTGGTACGGCCCCGACTTCGTCTCCGACCTGCTGCTGGCCCACTCCTACTCGGGGGCCGAGGTGGTCGGCATGGTGCCCGAGTTCGTCTACCTCGCCTCGATCGGGGTGACCGTCCACCGGGAACAGGTCACCGAGCAGATCACCAACTTCATCGCGGGAGGGACCATCCTCACCGAGCGTTCGGCCTTCCACGCGGTGGGAGGTTTCCGCCCGCTTCCCGGCACGATCGACGCCCAGTTCCAGCACGCCGTGCAGGGCGCGGGCGGGCGGATCTACCGCACCCAGGGGCTGGGATACGTGCTGCGGCGCGGCAACGCCGCGGGGCACACCTGGCGGGAGCCCATCGGCACGTTCCTGCGCAGGAACAAACGTCAGTGGCGCGGCTTCCGGCCGAGCGCGCTGATGGAGCTGCCCGTGGAGGCGGGATGACCGCGCGGATCCCCGGCAACGACTACGGGGTGCTGGAGCCGCCCGCGCCCGGCACGTGGCGGCCCCGCATGGCGGTGAGCGTGGTGATCCCCGCCAGGGGCGGGCAGGAAAGACTCGACCTCACCCTGGCCGCCCTGGCCGCCCAGACCTACCCCGCCCACCTGCTTGAGGTGGTCGTCGTGGACGACGGAAGCGTTCCCCCGCTCCGTGTCCCCGGGATCGCCCCGGAACGCACCAGGATCGTCCGCTCCCCCCAGGGCAGGCGGGGCATCGCGGGCGCCATGGAGACCGGTACGGCCGCCGCCGACGGCGAGGTGATCCACAGGATGGACGCCGACATCGTCCCCTACCGCGACCACGTCGAGGCGCACATGCGCTGGCACCACCTGGCCGACTACCTGGTGGTGCTCGGGAGGCTGCGCTTCACCGCCGCGGCGGGCCCCCTCCCGGCCCCGGCCCAGGTCAGCGGGGTCGTCGCGGACGGCGGCGCCCACGGCCTCTTCGCGGAGGACCCCGAGCACGGGCACGACTGGATCGACGAGCTCGTCGCGGCCCATCGCGGCCTGCGCGACGCGCCAAGCCCCCTGCTGCACCGCGTCCACGTGGGGGCGACGGTCTCCTCACCCGCCGCCCTGCTGAAGGAGGCCGGCGGCCTGGACACCTCCCTGGTGCTCGGCGAGGACACCGAGCTGGGCTACCGGCTCACCCAGACCGGCGCGGTCTTCGTCCCCGACGCCGAGGCGGTGTGCTGGCACCTGGGCACTACGACGGCGATGCGCAGGCCCGCCGAGGTCAGGCGGCACAACGGGCCGTTCATCGCCGACCGCGTGCCGTACCGGCGCAATCTGCGCTCCGACCCGGGCCGCCAGTGGCTGGTGCCGTACGTCGAGGTGGTCGTGGACGCGGCGGACGCCTCCTTC
Organism: Streptosporangium sp. NPDC020072; assembly: GCF_040631445.1. Classification (NCBI taxonomy): domain Bacteria; kingdom Bacillati; phylum Actinomycetota; class Actinomycetes; order Streptosporangiales; family Streptosporangiaceae; genus Streptosporangium; species Streptosporangium sp. NPDC020072. The sequence goes on from NZ_JBEYAB010000002.1 coordinate 246,640, forward strand.
GAGGACGTCAGGGCGAGCGTGGACGGCGCGCTGGCGAGCACCCTGTCCGACGTGAGCGTGGTGCTGACCGGCCCGTGGGCCCTGCTCGACGCGCGTCCGCCCGGTGAGGAGGGCCGGACGCCGCTGGACGACCCGCTGCTCGACCTGAGGCTGGTGCGCGGGCAGTACGCGGGCGACGGCCGGGTGCGCCTGGCCGAGCGCGTCCCCGCGACCTCCTTTCCCGCTCCCTTCAGGCTCACCTGCCCGCCGGGGTGGGTGCCGGGGGCCGAGAGCCTGGCCATGTTGGTCGAGCAGGCCGACGGGGACGACGAGGGACTGCTGCTCGTCGCGCTCGACGAGAACGAGACCGGCGTCGTCACCGCGCGTCTCGAACGGACCTCGGCCGTCGCCAGGGCGCTGCGCGTCGCGGCCGAGGGCGAGTCCCTGGACGACGTGATCGCCGACCTGTACGGCGCCACCTGGCTGGACGCCGAGACCTGGCGGTTCCGGCCCGCCTCACGCGCCTATCCGGCCTGGGCCTCGGCCCGCAACAGGGAGGCCGTGCGCTGGCGCGCGGAGGCGGAGAGACACGGGCGGGAGGCCGAGCGCGCCAGGCAGCGGGTCGCCGCGCTCAAGGCGGAGCTGCGTGAACTGCGCGCCCAGGCGGCCAAGGGCGACCGTGCCGCCGCCCGGTGGAAGGAGAAGGCCGAGCAGCGCCGCCTCGAAGCCGTGGCCCTGCGCAGGGAACGGGACCGTTCCCTGCTGCGCCGTGCGGCCCGCAGGCTGCGGGGTCTCGCCGAGGGCGGCCGCTGACCCGCGCCTTCCCCTGCTTTCCCCTTGACACGCCTGGCTTTCCCCCTGGCATGCCCGGAACGGCGCCATGGTGACACCACGGCGGACTTGCCATGGCGCCATCGTGGCGTCATAGTGGCGTCATGGACCTGACGCCCTACGTCGATCACCTGCGCCGCGAGCTCACGGTCGTCGCGGAGACAGGCGGCGAGGAGGTGCGTGCCGCCGCCAGGCAGCTCACCTCCGCCCTTGAGTCGACCACCAGGCTCGTCCTGCTTGAGGCGCTGTCCACCGCCGCCGACGAGATCAGCCGCGACCTCGCCCCCGGCTCCGTCGAGGTACGGCTGCGCAGACGCGACCCCGACTTCGTGGTGACGCCCCCTCCGGCGGCCAGGCCGTTCGAGGAGGGCTTCGAGGCCGGGGCGCCCACCGCCCAGGGCCCCGCCCCCACCGCTCCCGAGGCGGAGGACGGCGGCACGACACGCCTGTCCCTGCGGGTCCCCGAGCACCTCAAGCCGCGCATCGAGGAGGCGGCGGGCAAGGAGGGGCTTTCGGTCAACGCCTGGCTGGTCCGCGCCGTCTCCGCCGCCCTGGAGGCCGGGGCCCGCCCCTCGCCGCCTCCCCGGGTCTCCCAGCGGGGCGAACGGCGCTACACCGGCTGGGTGCGGTAGCCGACCGTCAGGAAGAGAGCGCCATGCCCACCTTCGACACCCCGGAACCGATCTTCGTCGTCATCGACATCGGGGCGGGCCACATCCGGCTCAACGCCGCCGAACGCGCGGACACGGTCGTCGACGTGCGGCCCGCCGACGAGCACGGCGGCGCCGACATCAGGGCCGCCGAGCAGACCCGGGTCGAGTACGACCAGGGCAGGCTCCTGGTCAAGGCCCCCAAGACCAGGATCGGCTCGCTGCTCGGGTGGGACGGCTCGGTCAGGGTCGTCATCGACCTGCCCGAGGGCTCCCGCGTCGACGTCAGCGCCATGGCCGACCTCCACTGCGAGGGGCGGCTCGGCGAGTCCACGCTGCGCACGGTCTCCGGCGACATCTGGCTCGGCCAGACCGGCGAGCTGCGGCTGAACACCGCCGACGGCGACATCACGGTGATCCGCTCCGTCGGGCGCACCGAGGTCACCACCTCCAACGGTGAGATCAGGATCGGCGAGATCGACGGCCCCGCGATGGTCAGGACCGCCAACGGCGGCATCACCATCGGCGAGGTCACCGGCGACCTGCGGCTGAACACGGCCTACGGCGACATCACCGTGGGCCGCGCGCTGGCCGGCGTCGACGCCAGGACGGTCTCCGGAGACATCCGCATCGGTGAGGCCGTACGCGGGTCGGTGGTCCTGGAGACCTCCTACGGCAAGCTGAAGGTCGGCATCCGGGAGGGAACCGCCGCCTGGCTCGACCTGAGCACGCCCTACGGCAGCGTGCGCAACACCCTGGAGGCCGTGGACGGCCCCTCCCCCTCTGACGAGACCGTCGAGGTGCGTGCCCGCACCCACTACGGCGACGTCGTGATCCACCGTTCCTGAAGTCCTGAAAGGCGAAACGAGGGACAGAATGCACAATTTCGCGATCTCGGCGTCCGGGCTGCGCGTGTCGTTCGGCGACAGGACCGTCCTGGACGGCGTCGACCTTGAGGTCCCCTCGGGGACGGTCTTCGCGCTGCTCGGCGCCGAGGGCTCGGGCAAGACCACGATGATCCGCATCCTGTCCGGGGTGACCGGGGCCGACGGGGGCCTGGTGCGGATCGCCGGGGAGCACGTGGGCCGCCGCTCCCCCCTGGACGACTCGCTCACCGGTGAGGACAACCTGCTCGCGGTCGCACGGCGGCGCGGGCTCGACCACGCCGAGGCCGCGCGGTGCGCCGCCGGGCTGCTCGGCCGCCTCGGTCTCACAGAGGCCTCAGGGACGGCCTCAGGGATGCCGGTCGCCGCCTACTCCGGCGGTATGCGGCACAGGCTCGGCATCGCGACGGCCCTGGTCGGCTCCCCCGAGGTGGTCCTCCTCGACGAGCCGACCGGCGGGCTCGACCCCAGTGGCCGCCGTGCCGTACGGCGGGTTCTGCGCGATCTCGCCGCGGAGGGCGTCACGGTCTTCCTGACGACGCGGCACCCACGGGACGCGGGCGAGCTGGCCGACCGGGTCGCGGTCCTGTCCCAGGGCAGGATCGTCGCCGAGGGGACCCCGCGGGAGCTGGGGCGCCTGGCCTCCTGCGGCCACGCCCACCTGCGTTTCGCCGACGCCGAGGAGCTCGAATGGGCCGTGCGCGTCCTGGGCGGCGTGCCCGGCGACGACGAGGCGTTCACCCTGCGGGTCCCGAACGACGGCAGCGTCGGCTCCCTGCGTGCCCTTCTCGACAGGATCGACCACCAGTTGCTCGCCGTGGACGGGCTCTCGGTCCACGCCCCCGACCCCGACGACGTCTTCCTCACGCTCACCGCCCGCCCCGTGACGGGCTGACAGGCCCACCGTGACGGTCCACAGTACGGTCAGCCGCGGGCGCCGACCGCGTCCCGCAGCGTCATGACGACCGTGCCACGGCGTTCGCGGGCCGCCAGCCACGCCAGGAAGCCGTCCAGAACCTTCGGCGGCACCGAGTAGAGGCCGCAGTCGTCGCAGACCCGGTGGAACACCAGCGGAAGGACGCCGCCACCGGCCCGTTCCGCGTTGAGGACCAGCTGTCTCAGCTGCCGCAGCGAGGTGTCCTCACGGACGGAGCCCGGGGTGCGGATGCCGTACCGGTCCCGGGGGCGCCGGGGTTCGGTCTCCGGGCAGCCGGAGCAGCTCCACTGCCGCAGGCCGCCGACCGTGCGGGCGGCGTCGTAGCCGCATCCCCGCGCGACCTTCTTGGCCTGGGCGTCGACCGCGCCGAAGGGGTAGGCGAGGGTGACGGGACGCAGCCCCCAGGCGAGCAGCCTCCTGCGGTCGTCACAGATCTGCCCGCGCTGCTCGGCACGGGTCAGCTCGTCCAGCCGGACGTGGGTCAGGGTGTGGCCGCCGACCTCGTGCCCCGCCCGGGCCAGCGCGACGACCTGCTTGCGGGTCAGCTTGCCCGCACGTCCGGCGGTCGCGGAGTTGACGTAGAACGTTCCCCGCATCCCTCTGCGCTCCAGCAGACGCGCCGCCGCCACGTGGGTGGCGTCCCCGTCGTCGAAGGTCAGCGAGACGACGGTCCTGACCTTCCCGGCGGTCTCGGCGGTCTCGGCTCTGGCGGGAAGTGCCCCGGCCAGTACGGCCAGCGCGACCGCCGGCGCGCCCAGCCGGTATGCGATCCTCACGACGGCCCGCCCTCCCCTACGACGCAGGCGCCCTCCCCGTCGCCGGGAAGGGCGCTCTTCGGCCTCGTCAGGAGGCGTCCTCACCCTCGACGCGCATGACGCTCACCACGTCACGGACGATGTCCATCTCCCGCAGGCCCTCGATGGTCGCCGAGAGGGCCGCGTCGCTGGCCCGGTGGGTGACCAGGACGAGCTGGGCGTCGTCGCCGTGCCCCTCCTGCCGGACGGTCTGGATGGAGACGTCCTGCTTGGCGAACATGTCGGCGACCCGGGCGAGGACACCCGGCTTGTCGGCGACGTCCAGGGAGACGTGGTAGCGCGTGACGGTCTCGCCCATCGCGTGCGCGCCCAGGTCGGCGTAGGTGGACTCCTCCGGGCCCCTGGTCCCGGCCAGGCGGTTGCGCCCGACGGCCACGAGGTCGCCGAGCACCGCGCTCGCGGTGGGGGCCCCACCGGCGCCCGCGCCGTAGAACATCAGCTGCCCCGCCGAGCGCGCCTCGACGAAGACCGCGTTGTAGGCTTCGCGCACCCCGGCCAGCGGGTGCGTCCTGGGGATCATGGCCGGGTGCACCCGGACGCCGAAGGAACGCCCGTCGTCGGAACGGGAGCAGATCGCCAGCAGCTTGATGACGTAGCCCATGGCCTTGGCGCTGGCCACGTCGGCCGCGGTGATCTCGGTGATGCCCTCACGGTGCACGTCGGCGGCCGTCACCCGGCTGTGGAAGGCGATCCCGGCCAGGATGGCGGCCTTGGCCGCGGCGTCGAAGCCCTCCACGTCGGCCGTGGGGTCGGCCTCGGCGTAACCGAGCGCCTGGGCCTCCTCAAGCGCGTCGGAGAAGGAGGCGCCCGAGGAGTCCATCTTGTCGAGGATGTAGTTCGTCGTGCCGTTGACGATGCCCAGCACCCGGTGCACGTGGTCACCGGCGAGCGACTCGCGCAGCGGCCTGAGCAGCGGGATCGCGCCCGCGACGGCCGCCTCGTAGTACAGGTCGGCGTTGTTGGCCTTGGCCGCGGCGTGGATGGTCGCGCCGTCCTCGGCCAGCAGGGCCTTGTTCGCCGAGACGACCGACTTGCCGCTGTTCATCGCGGCCAGGATGAGCGATCTGGCCGGTTCGATGCCGCCGATCACCTCGACCACGATGTCCACGTCGTCCCGGGTGACCAGGGCCTCGGCGTCGGTGGTGAACAGCGCGGGGTCCACGTCGGTGTCCCGCCTGCGGCCCAGACGCCGTACGGCGACGCCCGCCACCTCAAGCGGCGCCCCGATACGTGCGGCCAGGTCGTCGGCCTGCTCGTGCATCAGCCGGATCACCTGGGAACCGACGACGCCGCATCCGAGGAGGGCAACTTTCAGAGCCATACGGCCGCACTCCTCTTCTCGTTTCCGGATCGTTTCACGCTTGTCCCCTCAGGAGGTCGTCCTCGGTCTCGCGGCGGACGATCACGCGGGACTCCCCGTCCCTGACCGCGGCGACGGCGGGCTTGGGGAGGTAGTTGTAGTTGTTGGCGAGCGAGCGGCAGTAGGCGCCGGTGCCCGCGACGGCGATCAGGTCTCCGGTGGCCAGGTCTCCCGGCAGCCACAGGTCACGCACGACCATGTCACCGCTCTCGCAGTGCTTGCCGACCAGGCGGGAGAGCATCGGCTCGGCCGTGCTCTCGCGCGAGGCGAGCCGCGCGGTGTACTCCGCCCCGTAGAGCGCGGTGCGGATGTTGTCGCTCATGCCGCCGTCGACGCTGACGTAGGTCCGCAGCCCCTCGACGTCCTTGATCGTGCCGACCTCGTAGAGGGTCACGCCCGCCCGGCCCGCGATGGCGCGCCCCGGCTCGACGGTCAGCTTGGGGACGGGCAGCCCAGCGGCCTGGGCGACCTTGGTCACGATCTCCCGCAGGCCGTCGGCGATCTCCTTGACGTCGGGGGCGACGTCGCCCTCGACGTAGGGAATGCCGTAGCCGCCGCCGAGGTCGAGCTCGGGCAGGACGACGCCGTGCTCCTCCTTGATCTGCACCAGGAGTGTGGCCAGGCGGCGCGCGGCCACCTCGAACCCGGCGGTGTCGGTGATCTGGGACCCGATGTGGGAGTGCAGGCCGACCAGTTCGAGCTGGGGCAGGGCGAGGATGCGCCTGGCCGCCTCGGCCGCGGCTCCGCTGCTCAGCGAGAAGCCGAACTTCTGGTCGTCGTGCGCGGTGGCGATGAACTCGTGGGTGTGCGCCTCGACGCCGACGGTCACCCTGATCATGACCTGGGGGCGCCTGCCGTGCTTGTCGGCGAGGAAGCCGAGGCGGGCGATCTCCTCGAAGGAGTCGGCCACGATGTGCCCGACGCCGACCTCGACGGCCTTCTCCAGCTCGGCCGGGGACTTGTTGTTGCCGTGCATCGTGATCCGCTCGGGCGGGAAGCCGACGCTCAGCGCGACGGCCAGCTCACCGGCGCTGCACACGTCGAGGCCGAGGCCCTCCTGCATGATCCAGCGGGCGACCTCGCGGCACAGGAACGCCTTGCCCGCGTAGTGGACCTCGCCTCCGGCGAACGCCTCCCGGTAGTCGCGGCAGCGGGAGCGGAAGTCCTCCTCGTCCACCACGTAGAGCGGGCTGCCGTGCCGTGCCACCAGATCCCTGACGTCCGCGCCGCCGATCGTCACCGAACCGTCGACGCGGCCGGCCGTTCGCGGCCAGATCGTGGGGTCGAGCGTGTTCAGGTCGGCGGGTACGTGGGGAGGGCGGTCCTCGGGCAGCACTTCGGCGTGCCGGTCACCGGCGGGATGGGCGAATCGACTCACCCTATCGAGGCTATCGGACCCGGTGATCCCCATGGGACGCGTGCCCACGTATCGAGACGTGATCATCCTAAAAACCGCGTATTTTTCACGGTTTCTAGGGGTATAGGAGGATATTTTTGTGCTCGTGGACGGTTCCGCCGTCAGGAGACCTGTCTGGCGGGGGCGACCCAGGTGTCACAGGAGGCCACCGTTCCCTGGCGTTCTCCCCGCTTTATCCAGGCGGCGTTGTGCGCCCAGGAGCCGTGCGTGCGCAGGATCGCCGCCGTCTCCTCGGCCTTCCCGGGCTCCGCCTTCGACCCGATGGCCGCCGTGTACGCCTTCCGCATGAATTCCAGCTCCTCCGGCAGCGCGGTGCGCAGCGTCACCGCGGCCAGGCAACTGGCCTGCAGTTCGGAGCGACGCACGATGTCATCGTCGCGAGGCCGCGTCATCCACCTGTCGGTGATCGCGCCGATGAACTGCGCGTGATGGGCGTACTCGTGCGCGAGCGTGAACCAGGAGGTCGAATCCCCGTCCGTGATCATCACGTTGATCACGTTCTTCCCCGGGCAGTAGATCCCGCCCCACTCGAAGGCGAGCGACGCGCAGGCCGCCTCCTCCTGGGTGTGGACCAGACGCACCTCGGGTTTGACGTAGTCGACCCCCACCTTCGCCAGCGTGTCCGCCCACATGCGGTCGAGGCAGAGCGCCAGGGCCCGCAGCGCCGGTTCGGGCTCGGTGCCGAGCATCAGGGAGTCCCTCAGCGGCCCCGGCAGGTCGCACGGGGCGTCCATTGGACCGAGTCCCCGGTAGGACTTGTGGGAGACCCGCAACCACGCGGGCTTGGTCGGCGTGGGCGTTGGGGACGCCGTGGACGCCATGGGTACGGCCGCCGCCGCCCGTACGGGCTCGGCCGGTTTCTCCAGGTTGTTGATGATGTAGACGGCACCGGCGACGATCACCAGGACGATGAGGACCACCGGCACCCACCCGACGATGCCCCGGCGCCGTAATCCGGTTCCCACCCGTCCCCCTTATGGTCTTCCTGAACTACCGGATTTATCACAATCTGTCGGGAACTGTCTCACCAACTGCGGCCAACGCCTCGGTCAGCACCTCTCGTACGGCCTGCGCCAGCCGTACCCGGGCCGTGTGCAGCGCCGTGGGCTCCTCGTCCCCGGCGGGCAACGCCGGGGCGTGCTCGAAGGCGTCGTGGTAGGCCAGGGCGAGCTGCTCGGCGTAGGCGGCCCAGCCGGGATCACGGCTGCCGCGCCTGCCGTACAGCTCGGCGAGCAACCTGAGCACCGCCCTGTCCTGCCGCCCGTCCAGCAGCTCGGGCAGGAACGGCCCCCCGACCCCCAGCTCGCCCGCCCAGCGCTGTACGGCCGCCGCCCTGACGCAGGCGTATCTGACCGTGAACCCCGGGTTCCGCCACGTCCTGGGGAAGTCGGGCCACGGCGACCCCGTTCCCGGGGAGGGAGCCACCGTCCCGGCGGCCCCGATCTCGGTCAGCAGTTCCCCGGGGGCCGTGACCACGATCTCCAGGAAGCCGCCGGGCCGTACCCGGACCTCGGCGACCCCCGGCAGGGCCCGCACCCGCGCCGCCAGCGCCTCGGGCTCCTCCCGCCCTCGAAGCGCAGCCGCCGAGACGTACAGCGCCTCCTTCTCCCACGTCCCACGCGGGACAGGCGGCGTACCGAGGACCTCCTCCAGCTGACCCGGCGTCATGCACGGCAGCCTAGTAAGGCCGTGACGCGCGGGGGCCGCGCGGTGGCGTGTGGACTCCCGTGCCGACGTCCGTCTCCCGGCCTGAGGCCGTGACGCGAAGGCACCGGGGAACGCGACCACCGCGGATTCGGTGACGGCCTCGCGTGACCGGCGCCGCCTGTGACATCGGCTCACATCACCAGGGGATCTCCTCTTTTCCGATGAGATGCCGTACACCGCGTCGCGTCCACGGCCCGCGAAACCAGGTTGAAAAAGCTCATCGTCGTCCGCACCCTGGAGCAGGACGCCCCGCGAGACACACAGGAAATGCGACAGGAGTCCAGATGAGCCGGCTTCCTTATATGGCGATCCTGGTTTTCGAGGTCATCGTGAAGGACGGCCGCACTCCTTCTGAGTACACCGAGGACTTCGTCGTCCTGTACGAGGAGTCGGACGAGAAGGCCCACGCGGCCGCCGAGGCGATGGGCCGCGAGGAGGAGACGTCGTACAGGAACCAGTACGGAGAGACCGTGGAATGGAAATTCCTCGGAACCGCGGACGTTCGGGCCGCCCTGTATGACGATCTGTCCTCGGAGACAAGTCTTTACACAAGAGGCTTCAGCGATATCTCACGTTACAAAGATCTCTTCTCCGTTTCTTTGCCGGACGACGGAAAAGAGGACCGGCGTCCTGGTTGAAATTCGCACGGTGACCGAAACGCAGAGCGCCGCCCGCTCCCATGCCCCCGGGCACGGGCGGCGCCCCGAGCTGACCAACCGTCACGCCCGGCAGCCTAAGGCCCCGAACGGCTCACGGCCGGACGACCACCCGGAGGAACGGCAGGACCAGCAGGAGCGCGGTCGCGACCAGGGCGCCGCTGACCCAGACGGGGCCCGTTCCTGCGGAGCCGGTTGCCAGGGTGGCCGCGGCGAGGGCCGGACCGGCGACGGCTCCGACGTTGAGGGCGGCGGTGGCGTAGGACCCCGCCATGGTGGGTGCCCCCGGAGCCTCGTGGAGCACACGTGCGATCAGCGTGCTCCCGAGGCCGAAGGAGAGCGCCCCCTGGACGAGGGCCAGGACCAGCAGGGCGGCCGGATGGACGGCGGTGAGTCCGAGGACGACCCAGCCGCAGAGCAGCGACGGCCCGGCGACCGCGACGACCAGGCCGGGCCTCCGATCGGACAGCCTCCCGGCGACGGTGACTCCGACGAAGGAACCAACACCGAACAGCACCAGCACGACGGGGACCCACAGCGGGTCGAGCCCGGCGACACCGGTGACGATCGGGGCCAGGAAGGTGAAGGTGCCGAAGGTCGCGGCGTTGACCAGCGCGCCCAGCGACAGGACCAGCACCAGCCTGGGGCGCCGCAGCTCGGCGAGCTCTCGGCGCAGGTCGGGAACCGGTCCGTCGAGTCGCGCCGTACCCGGGGGGACGCCGAGCACCACACCGAGCGCCGAGGGCACGCACAGCGCCGCGACCACCCAGAAGGTGGCGCGCCAGCCGAGCAGCGTCCCCAGCAGGGCGCCTCCCGGAACCCCGGCAACGGTCGCGATCGTGACGCCGCCCAGCAGGACGGCCAGTGCCCGGCCCCTCCGGTCGGCGGGCACCATCCCGGTGGCCGTGGTGAGCGCGACCGCCAGGAAGCCCGCGTTGGCGAGCGCCGCGAGGAACCGGGTGACGAACAGGACCGTGAAATCGCCGGTGAGGGCACCGGCGACGTGCGTGACCAGGAACAGGCCGAGGAGGCCCAGCAGGCCGGCCCGCCGTGGCCACCGGCGTGCGAGTCCCGCCGTGAGCGGGGCGCCCACCACCATCCCGGCGGCGAAGGCCGGGGTGAGCAGCCCCGCCGTCGCGACCGGGACACCGAGGTCGGCGGCGATGTCCGGCAGCAGACCGGCGAGCATGAATTCGGACGTGCCCATGGCGAAGATCGCCATGGAGAGCAGGTAGACGGGCAGAGGCATCGAGAGATCCCGGGGTGATGAGAGATCGGATGGGACGTCTCGTCACCGCGGTCAGCGGCCCGGCCGCTCCTGTCGCCGCCGCCGTACGGCGGGACAGGGTCTTGAGTGGTTCAGGGGGCTGACGGGTGACCGAAAGCCCCCGTCCTGGATGCCTCAGGGCTCGACATGAAAGGCACGATACCCGAGCACACCGGTTCCATCCCCGCGAGAACCCGTCGGGCGCTCAACGACGTGTCGCCACCGAAGCCCCGTCGCCGTCAACCTGTACGGCGGCCACGGGGCATGTCGAGCACCATGGACGGGTCGCCGAAGTCTGAAACGATCTTGAGCTGTACGTCACCCCAAGCGCGCCCGACGACTCAGGGTATTCGAACAGCCACGATCCCCTCTCGGGACGACGCCAGGCCGCACGGTTCAGGCCAGGGCGTGGGGCTCCGGGGGGCCGTAGTCGACGAGCTGGGCGGAGCCGAGGAGCCAGCGGTCACGGTCACGCATGCGGACGTAGCCGAAGCGGTCGGCGGAGAAGACCTTCACCCCGTCCGTACGGCACTGCCGCATCAGCACCTCGTCCCACCCCTCGGAGACGTCGGCGAACCCGATCCCGCGCAGTACGGCCCGGCGGGCCAGCAGGGTGGCTCCCGCGACCTCGGGCAGGTAGGAGTACTCGGCGGACGGCTGGCGCAACACCGTCGCGGCGACGTCACGCAGGTGGGCGTAGTAGGCGGCCTTGCCGACGATGTCGGCGGTGGTGAACAGGAAGGCGCGGGCCAGATCGGTCAGATAGTGCTCGCCGTACACGTCCTGGGCGTCCATGACCGCGACCAGGTCGCCCTGGCACAGGTCGAGGGCCCGGTTCAGCATGGTGCCCGTGGTCAGCTCGGGGTCGCCGGGACGGACCACGACCTCGACCCCGGTGGACATGGCGTCGCGGGCCCGCTTCAGGGCGTCCTCGGCGTCGGAGAGCAGGACGAGCTGGATGACGCCCTTCTGCGGCACGACCTGGGCGAGGGTGTGGTCGAGGTCGCCCCTGTCGATCATGATCACCGAGATGTTCAGGGTGGCGCGCGCGCTGGGCAGGCCGACCACGCCGAGCAGGTCGTCCACCTTCTGGCTCATCGTGCCCGAGGCGTAGGCCTGGCGCAGCGCCGCGTGCGCCCTGCGGGCCTCGGCGCCGGTGTCGGGTGTGGCGCCGAGTGGGAGGGGCTCGGCGGGCTGCGCGGGCGCCGCCAAGGGCGAGGCGGCGATCGGCGTGCCGCAGGCGGCCAGCTCGGCCATCCGCCACGGGTCGGTGCCCGGCGGGCAGTCGACGGCCTTCGGCCAGCGGTAGGAGGTGAGCACGTCGGGATAGGACAGGTGTGCCGGGAGCAGCTCCTCCAGGGTCAGCACCCGGTCGAAGCGGTCTCCGGCCAGCGGCAGCGGGTTGTGCACGCGGGGCTGCACGGCGAAGGGCAGCAGCCCGAGTGAGGGGGTACGACGGCCCGGTTCCGGCTCGCAGGAGGCCAGGGCCGCCCCCCATTCGCCCACGCTCCTGGGCAGCGCGGTGACGATGTGCTCGAACAGCGAGGCGGCGGCGGAGAAGGCGGCCACCTCGCCTCCGGTGTGCCAGAAGACGGTGCGGATGCCCCGTTCGGCGCACCAGGCCAGCAGCGCGCGCAGCCCCTCACCTGCCCCCGCGAGCTCCTCGGCCCAGGGGCCGGTGGTGACCGACTCGACCAGCAGCAGGTGCGGCACCTCTGCGGCCAGCACCCTGGCGAAGTCGCGCGGGGTGAAGCCGGTGCTCTGGCGCCACTCGTAGCGCAGCAGCGCCTCGGCGTGCGGCTCGGCCACGACGGCGACGGTCAGGTGCGGTCGGGTGTTCGGGCCCGTCGGCACACGGAAGGGCTTGAGCTTGACCGAGGCGCCGCCGACCGTCCTGGTCGAGGTGGTCGCCTGGAAGGAGGCGCCGGGGACCGGCTTGCCGGTGGCCCGCTGCGGGATCGGCTGCCGTTTGGGCGCCGCGGGGCGCTTGGCGGGTTTCGCGGCTCCGCGCAGCCCGCGGGCCAGCCGCACCGGGTTGCTCTTGCCGGTCCTGATCGCGTCGCCGAGCCTGGACCAGCGGGCCACCTGCACCGAGGACAGCTTCCACTTGGCCACCTCGGCCTGGTAGCGCTGCTCGGCAAGGTCCTTGCGGAGCTTCTCCTCGGCCGCCTGGACCTTCTGGAGCCGTTCCTCGGCCTCCTCCAGCCGCTCCTGGAGACCTCGCAGCTCGGCCGTCGCGTCCTGTGCCTCGGCCAGCCTGGCCTCCGCCGCGGCGAGCAGCCTGGCCAGCTCAGCGGCCCGCTCTCCTTGGGCCATGGCCTCCCGCAACGCCAGCCGGGTGCTTTCCAATTGCTCGTCCGCCACGCCGTCCTCCGTTTTCTGAGCCGGGCAAAGGATACCCTTTGCTCAATCGCGACACAGAGGAGTCAGCACGGTGCAGTGGCCGACGTTCAATGTGAGGCCGTACGTCTGCGGCGGCATCGGTCACCTCGACGAGGCCGCCCTTGAGACGCTGCGGAGCGCGGGACCGCGGGTCAGGCCCGCTCTGCGGACGCCGGAGGCCGCGCTGTTCAGCTCGGCGCCGCTGCCGCCGTACCGGCGGGACGAGCGGACGTGGGCCTTCGCCTGGGGCGAGCGCAGACCGGTCGGGGCGGGGTCGTGGATCTCCGTGGCCGAGGAGTTCGAGACGCCCGGGCTCATGGACGACGGCGAGCGGATCGTCCTGCACGCGGGCGGGCTCGGGCTGGTCGACGTCTACTACGTCATGCGCGGGGACGCGGTCTACTTCTCCTCGCTGCTCGAACCGCTGCTGTCGCTGGCGCGCACGCCGTACGAGGTGAACTGGGACGCCTGGGCCTCGATCATCAAGCTGACCTTCCCGCTGCGGGACGACACCCCCTACGCCGAGGTCAGGCGGCTGGCCGGGGCCGGCGCGCTGGTCTTCGAGCGGGCCACGGGGCGGATCTCGACCCGCAGGGAGCTGCCCAGGTGGCTGCGGGAGGAGCCGCTGGACGCCGGGCACACGGCCGGGGAGATCCTGGAGATCCTGCACGACGTCTACAAGGAGTTCGACGGGCGGCCCCTGCTGGTGCCGGTCAGCGGCGGCTACGACTCGCGGCTGCTGTGCTCGGTGGCGGTGACCAGGGGCGCCGACGTCGAGTCGTGGACGACCAGCCCGGACGACGGCACCGACACCGACATCCCCTTCGCCCAGGCGATCACCCGTGAGCTGGGCGTGCCGCACCGGGTGATCGAGCAGGACCCCGCCGCCTACCCCGGTGACGCGCTGGCGGTCGCGCGGCGCCTTGAGTTCCTCACCCCGCACCACGCCTGGTACTCCCCCTTCGCCAGGGAGGTGCACCGGGCGGGGCGCACCCTGGTCGACGGACTCGCCGGAGGCCCGCTGCTGAAGAACTTCATGGTCAGCGGGGCCGCCCTGGAGGCCTCCTCGCAGGCCGAACGCAAGGCCGCGCTGCTCGGTTCGCTGGCGCTGGGCACCCCGTCGGTGCCGTTCCTGGCCGAGGAGGCCGCGGACTGGATCGCCTCCTCGGTCGGGGCCGCGTTCACCCAGGCGACCTCGATGCTGAACGGCCACCGGGCGGAGCTGCCGCTGTCCGTCCTGCACACCAGGACGGCGCGGGGCATCGCCCGTTCCCCGGTCAACCTGGTCGGTCCCGAGGTCTCCTTCGTGGCGCCGTTCATGCACCCGGCCTTCTTCGACGCCGCGCTCTCGGTCGGCGTGGCCCGCAAGGCCCGGGGCGCCTTCTACCGGGAGCTGCTGCACGCGGCCAACCCCCGGGTCGCCGCCCTGCCCTCGACCAACGTGGTCAAGCAGCCGCTGCGCCGGGTGCCGCTGCGTTCGGCCGCCGCCCCCGCCAGGGAGTACGGCCACCGCATGCTGGGCCGGGTCGCGGAGCTGGTGCCCACGCTGCTGTCGGAGCAGTTGCACGCCGTGGTCGCCGAGGGGCCGGACGCCCTGGCCCGGTTCAACGGGTGGAACGACCGGTTCTGGGTGCGGAGCCTGGTGCTGTTCGGAGCGTGGCTGGGCGACTACGAGAACCGGCTGACCGAACTCACTCCGCCCTGGTCTTGATCCCCTTTATGTAGATTTTACGGCTTCTTGTGTTTTTAAGGTAAAAATTCATGCCTTTTGATGGCATATCAAAGCGAGGGGATCGTCCGACCTTTACATGACTCTCGGTGAGCGTCCGAATCCATCACCGGAGCGGGGCGCGGGAGGGGAGGGAAGCCGGTTTTCACCCTCGGAAACCCGGCGTGCAAGGGCATGCGGCACCTCCGGCGGGGCCGTACCGAGCGCGAGTCGTCCACCGAGGTCAGGGCCCTGATCATCGCGTTCTTCACACCGAAGGACACTGGGTGAGCGGACGATTACGCGCCGACGACGCTAAGTTGACGGGATTCCGTGTCCCCTCGGGGAGAGGTACCTCTTTGGGAGGGCTTCGCAGCACTCACACGGCTGGTAGTCTTCGGCCCAGAAAGCGCCACAACGGATGGCACCGAACCACGAATTCGGTCCGCCGGGGGCATGGAGCACGTGGGGATGACGGCTCCTCCCAGCGCAGTCATCAAACATCATGAGCCGGACACTCCGGTGACTTCGTCCTGCCCTTTCTCACTGTGAGCGAGAACACGATGAATGCATCCCCCTGCCCGGATTCCGTGCCCGAGGATTTCGTCTCGGCCGATCCGCAGTGGTACAAGCGAGCGGTCTTCTACGAGGTGCTCGTCCGTGGGTTCAAGGACTCCAACGGCGACGGCACCGGGGACCTGCGTGGCTTGATCGAGAAACTGGACTACCTCCAGTGGCTCGGCGTGGACTGTTTGTGGCTGCTGCCTCTCTACGAGTCGCCGCTGCGCGACGGGGGCTATGACATCTCCGACTACATGAAGATCCTTCCGGACTTCGGAGACCTCGGAGACTTCATCCAGCTCATCGAGGAGGCGCACCGGCGCGGGCTGCGCATCATCACCGACCTGGTGATGAACCACACCAGTGACAAGCACCCCTGGTTCCAGGCCTCACGCCACGACCCGGAGGGGCCCTACGGGGACTTCTACGTCTGGGCCGACGAGCCGACCGGCTACCCCGACGCGCCGATCATCTTCATCGGCGCCGAGGAGTCCAACTGGACCTACGACCCGGTCCGCAAGCAGTACTACTGGCACCGGTTCTTCCACCACCAGCCCGACCTGAACTACGACAACCCCGCGGTTCAGGAGGCCATGCTGGAGGTGCTGCGCTTCTGGCTCGACCTGGGCATCGACGGCTTCCGGCTGGACGCGGTGCCGTACCTGTTCGAGCGTGAGGGCACCACCTGTTCCGGGCTGCCGGAAACCCACGCCTACCTGAAGAAGGTCCGCGCCGAGGTCGACCGGCTCTTCCCCGACCGGGTGCTGCTGGCCGAGGCCAACGGCTGGCCGGAGGACGTCGTCGAGTACTTCGGCGACCCCTCGGTCGGCGGCGACGAGTGCCACATGGCCTTCCACTTCCCGCTCATGCCGCGCATCTTCATGGCCGTACGGCGCGGCAGCCGCGAGCCGATCTCCGAGATCATGTCCAGGACCCCGAAGCTCCCCGACACCGCGCAGTGGGGCATCTTCCTGCGCAACCACGACGAGCTCACCCTGGAGACGGTCACCGAGGAGGAGCGCGACTACATGCACGCCGAGTACGCCAAGGACCCGCGGATGCGGGCCTACCTCGGCATCCGGCGCCGCCTGGCCCCGCTCCTGGAGAACCACAGGGACCAGATCGAGCTGTTCACCGCGCTGCTGCTGTCGCTGCCCGGCTCCCCCGTCATGTACTACGGCGACGAGATCGGCATGGGCGACAACATCTGGCTTGAGGACCGTGACGCGGTCCGCACCCCGATGCAGTGGAGCCCCGACCGCAACGCGGGCTTCTCGACCGCCGACCCGGGACGGCTCTACCTGCCCGCCGTCATGGACCCGATCTACGGCTACCAGGCGGTCAACGTCGAGGCGCAGCAGAACAACCCCGCCTCCCTGCTGCACTTCACCAAGCGGATGCTGGAGATCCGCCGTAACCACCCGGTCTTCGGCACCGGCGTCTACAACGAGCTGTGGTCCAGCAACCCCGCGGTGCTGTCCTACGTTCGCGAGGACGGCGACGACGTCATGCTGTGCGTCAACAACCTGTCGAAGTACCCCCAGCCGGTCGAGCTTGATCTGCGTCGTTTCGAGGGCATGACGCCGGTCGAGGCCAGGGGCGGCGTGCCGTTCCCCGTCGTCGGGGAGCTCCCCTACCTGCTGACCCTGCCGGGCCACGGGTTCTACTGGTTCTCCCTGCAGGGGTGACCCCGCGTACCGACGCCCGCCGTCCGGTGATCCCGGGCGGCGGGCGTCGGCGTGTCAGCGGGCCGTGACGGGCACCCGGGCGCGGGCCGCTCTTCTCGCGGGGATCAGCGCGACGAGCAGCGCCGCCCCGATCGCGGCCAGCACCGCCAGGACCAGGGTGAGCGCGGAGGGCGTACGGCCGATGCCCGCCCCGACGCCGCTGCTGTGCCCCTGAAGGTCGATCAGGCCGCCGACGACCGAGACCCCGGCGGCGGTTCCCGTGACGACGCCCAGCACGACGAGCAGGCCGGTTCCGGTGACCAGGGTCGCGGCGACCTGCCTCGGGGTCAGGCCCATCGCCTTGAGGACCGCCAGGTCGAACGCGTGGTCGCGCAGGCCCAGGGCGCTGGCGGTCAGCAGGTTGGCCAGGCCGAGCAGCGCGAGCACGGCGATCAGCGCCACGATCACCCCGCGGATGACCGAGAGCCGCTCGGCGGGGTTGACCACCCGCCGCGCCTCCAGCGCCTCGCCCGAGGCCGCGAGCAGCCGTGCCCTGACCGTCGCCGGGTCGGCCCCTTCCCTCAGCACCAGGCTGTGGAACTGCGGTGGCACGGCGTCCTTCGCCGCCAGGCTGTCCAGCCCCAGGGAGAGCACCTCGCCGTCCTGCTCGGGCTCGATCACCCGGCCGACGATGTGCACGATCAGCGGGGTGCCGCCGACGGTCATCCTGACGCGGTCGCCGATGCGCACCCCCATCAGGTCGAGCAGCCCCTGCCCGGCCACGGCCTCGCCCCTGGCGGTGAACATCCGCCCCTCGACCACGGAGAAGGGGTACGGCTGCGCCGAGGTGCCGACGGCACGCACGAGCACGCTCCTGGTCTGCTCGGGTTCGAGGGCGGCGACCTCGCTGCCCGGATAGACGGCCGCGACGTCCGGGTCGGCCCTGGCCAGCCTGGCCACGTCCTCGGCCGGCAGCCGGTCCGAACGGACGGTGAGGGCCGCGGCCTGGCCGACCCGCTCCGGGTGGCTCAGGAAGTCGTCCAGGGTGGCCCAGCAGCCGAGCCCGACCACGATCATCATCATCGGGACCGCGAGGCCGAAGATGCTCAGGAACGCGGGCGCCCGCCTGCTGAAGGCGTCCCGGGTGCCGAGCACCAGGGCGGGCGGCAGCCGTACGAGGAGGGCGAGTCTGGCCATGCGCGACAGGTGGCCCCGCAGCGGCGCGGCCGGGGCGGCGGGGATGGGCGCGGTACGGCCACCGCGCCAGGCAGGCAGGGCCACCGCGACGAGGACGACCACGGCGGTGCCCGCGGTGATGGCCAGCAGCGGCATCGGGGAGAGCGGCAGGATCGGCACGCCCCGCAGCGCGAAGGAGGAGGCGAGCTGCCCGCAGACGAGCCCGGCGGCGATGCCGATCATGCCGAGGGCGCCGTGCTCGGCCATGAGAAGGCCGAAGATCTGGCCCCTGGTGTAGCCGAGGGACTTGAGGGTGGCCAGGTCGCGGATCTGGCCGAGCACCCGGCCGCCGGCGGCGTTGGCGATGGCCAGGGCGGCGGCGACCATGCCGACGCCGCCGAACAGCGCCAGCAGCAGGCCGAGCAGCCGGTTGTCCAGCTCCATCGAGGCGCGCACCTCGCGCCAGGTGGACATGCGCTGGATCTGCCCGCCCAGCGAAGTGACCGCGCCGTGCACGACCGGCAGGGTGTCCTCGCCGTCGGCGAGCCTGAGCCCGGTGACCATCTCGCTGCGGCCGGGCGCGGGCTCGATCTTGACGAGGGTCGTGCCGAGGGTCCAGGCGAGGCCGGGCGTCGTCTCCGGGTAGAAGCCCTGGTCGGCCGTGTCCGCCAGGCCGACCACGTTCAGCGGGTGCAGCGCGCCGTTGAGGGCCGTCACGGTGAACGAGGAGCCGACCCGCAGGCCGAGCGCCTCGGCGAAGGACCGTTCGACGACCACCCCGTCGTCGTCCCCCTGGCGCAGCCACCGTCCGGCGCGGACCAGCGGCACGGCCACGTCCGGCGGCCTGGCCTCCATCCCGCGCAGCGTGACCGGCGTCCGCCTGCCGTTCATGGTGAGCATCACCGGCGCCGCCCGGTACGGCCCGGCGACCCTGACCACCCCCTGGAGGCGTGCCAGCGCCGCCACCTGGGGGGCGTCCCTGGTGTGGATCCACACGTGGGCGCCCTTGGACTCGGTGAACAGGCCCCGCCAGGGGTTGGTCCCGTCCTCAAGGAGGGTCGCCGCGGTGATCAGGGCGGTGACGATCCCGGCGACGGCGAGCACGGTCAGCAGCGCCTGCCCCCGTCGTGCCCTCAGGTCGGCCCTGACCCATCTGGCCGAGGCCCGCAGGGTGCTCACGTGGCCGCTCCGCTCGGGGGTGTGTTCGGGAACAACGCGGGCTATCCCCGCAGCTCGACGACGTCGCCCGCCGTGCCCCTCGGGCGGCGGCGGGCGGTTCCCAGGGCTCCGTCGTCGACGATCTCGCCGTCGAGCAGGGTGATCACCCGGTCGGCCAGGCTGGCGACCCGGGCGTCGTGGGTGACCAGGACGATGGTCTGCCCGTCGCGGTGGACCTGGCCGAGCAGACGCAGGACGTCACGGGTGTTGCGGCTGTCGAGGTTGCCGGTCGGCTCGTCGGCCAGCAGCAGGCTCGGCTTGTTGGCCAGCGCGCGGGCCAGCGCGACCCGCTGCTGCTCACCGCCGGCGAGCTGGGCGGGTGAGGCGTCGGCGCGGCCGGTCAGCCCGAGCTCGCCGAGCAGGTGCTCCCTGCGCTCCCTGGCGTCGCGGGCCGAGACCCCGGCCAGCAGCGCGGGCAGCTCGACGTTGTCGGCCACGGTCATGTTGGCGACCAGGTTGAAGAACTGGAAGACGAAGCCGATCTTCCGGCGTCTGAGCAGCGCCCACGCGCTCTCGCTCATGGTGTCCGCCCGCTTGCCGTCCAGCCAGATCTCCCCGCTGGTGCGGGGGTCGAGGCCGCCGAGCATGTGCACCAGGGTCGACTTGCCCGAGCCGGAGGGGCCGGTGATCGCGACGAACTGTCCCGGCTCGACCACCAGGTCGACCCCGCGCACCGCGGGCACCGGCACGGCGCCGTTCTGGTAGATCTTGACCAGATTGACCGTACGGACGACCGGGGGGTGACTCACGAAAGGTCCTCCTGACATCGTTCGAGCCAGTCGAGGTCGGCCTGCAGATGCAGCATGGCCCCCTCGATCAGCAGGAGTGCGACGTAGTCCTCCCGGTCTGTCCGGTCGGCGAGTTCGTTGAGGTCGCGCATGAGCCCGAGATAGTGGCGGCGCTGGCGGTTGATCAGCGCCATCCGGTCGGCGATGCCGGTCATGGGGGCCAGGACGAGCTTCATGAAGAACTCGTCGCGGACCCTGGGGCCCTCGGTCGGCTCCTCCACCCACGCGTCCAGGGCGTCCCGGCCCGCGGCGGTCAGATAGTACACCTTCTTGTTCGGCCGGTTCGACTGCTCGACGTCCACGGCGCGGATCAGGCCGTCCTTCTCAAGGCGGCCGAGCGTGACGTAGATCTGCCCGATGTTCGGTGACGGGTAAGCCCGGCCGAAGATCTGCTCAAGCGCCTGTTTCAGCTCGTATCCGTGGGCAGGTTCCTTCGCGAGGAGCGCCAGCAGCGACTGTCTCACCCCCCACCTCCTCGACATGCTCGTTACCTGAGCGTTACGGGACTATCCGTTGACGTCCACATTAACGCTGTGCATAACATGCATGCATCTACCTAACATGTATGTAGCCGCCAGGAAACAGGGAGGCAATCGTGCGCCACCTCCTTCTCGTCACTCTCGTCGTCGTTCTGGTGACGGGGTGTTCGGGAGCGGTCGCGCGGGACGCCGACCGCTCCGGCGGCAGCGGTCCGTTCACCTTCGTGACGGGCCGTGACACCACCGGTTATCTGCGACCGCTGATCGACCGGTGGAACCAGACGCACCCGGCGGAGCAGGCGACGCTCCTTGAGCTTCCCGAGGCCGCCGACGAGCAACGCGCGCAGATGGTCGCCAACCTGCAGGCCAAGAGCGACCGCTACGACGTGCTCGGCCTGGACGTGGTCTGGACGGCGGAGTTCGCCGACGCCGGCTGGATCGTGCCGCTCGAACGCGGCATGTTCCCGCTGGACAGGTTCCTGCCGTCCGTCACGGACACCGCCGTTCACCGGGGCAAGCTCTGGGCCGTGCCGTACACCAGCAACGCCGGGCTGCTCTACTACCGCAAGGACCTGCTGGCCAAGGAGGGCTTCACCCCGCCCACGACCTGGGCGGAGCTGCGCAGGCAGGCCCGTGCGCTGCACGACAGGTACGGCATCGGCGGCTACGCCGGGCAGTTCCTCGCCTACGAGGGACTGACCGTCAACTTCGCCGAGGCCGTGCAGTCGGCGGGCGGGCAGATCCTCAACCGCGACGGCACCCAGGTCACGATGGACACCGCCAAGGCCACGACCGGGCTCGACTTCCTGGTCAACGGTCTTCGTGAGGGCTGGATCCCCCGCGAGTCCCTCTCCTACAAGGAGGAGGAGTCACGGCTGGCCTTCCAGGAGGGCCGCCTGGCCTTCTCCCGCAACTGGCCCCACGCCTACGGCCCGGCGACGGCCTCGCCGATCGGCCGCAGGTTCGGGGTGACCCGGCTGCCCGGCCTCAACGGGCCCGGCTCCAGCTCGCTGGGCGGGATCAACCTCGCCATCAGCGCCTACTCCAAGCGGCAGAAGTCCGCCCTGGAGTTCATCCGCTACTTCACCGGGCTTGAGAACGAACGCCGGGTGCTCGCCGACGGGTCCTTCCCCCCCGTCTGGGCCGAGCTCTACGACGACCCCGCTCTGATCAAGCGCTTCCCCTACCTGCCGGTGCTCAAGGACAGCCTGCTGTCCGCGCGACCCAGGCCGACGAGCGCCAACTACAACCAGCTGAGCCTGGTGATCGCCAGTGCGGTCTCCAACGCGCTCACCCCGCCCTTCGACGAGGACAGCGGCGACGTCGTCACCTCGATGAAGGGTCAGCTCGACGAGATCATCCGGGCTCGATGACGGGGGTCACCCCTCCGTTCCGCGAGTCGTCATCCCTTCCCTTCCCCTTGTTTCTGTCTCTTTCCGTCTCTCTCCGTTCTCGGCGGACGCCCGTGGGCATCCCCACCGCGCGGCGTCCGCCGTACCTCACGCCTCACCTCACCACCCCAGGACCGGGGACAGGCGGTCCCCCCGCACCGATCGCCTGTCCCCCCATCTCCGTTCCGTCAGCACAGGAGGTTCGCCAGAATGCGTAAGACCATCGCCACGGTGACGTTGACGGGCCTGGCGCTCGCGCTCGCCGCGTGCGGCAGCCAGGACAACGCGTCCTCGACGCCCGCCCCGGGCGACAGCGCCCCGGCCTCCTCGGCCGCCGCGGGAGCCAAGACCCTGGACGGCGTGACCATCGAGGTCGCCGCCAAGTGGACGGGCCAGGAGCAGGAGAACTTCCAGCAGGTGCTCAAGGCGTTCGAGGCCAAGACCGGCGCCAAGGTCACCTACGCCTCGACCGGTGAGGACACCGGCGCCTACCTCGGCCCGCGCATCCAGGGCGGCAGCCCGCCGGACATCGCGATCCTGCCCCAGCCCGGCCTCGTCCAGCAGTACGCCAAGGAGAAGGCCCTCAAGCCGCTCACCGCCGAGGTCCAGAAGCAGATCGACGACAACTACACCCCGTACTGGAAGGAGCTCGGCTCCGCCGACGGCCAGGTCTACGGCGTGCTGGTCAAGGCCGCGCACAAGTCGCTCGTCTGGTACCGCGACCAGGCGTTCCAGGACGCGGGCGCCCAGCCCCCCGCCACCTGGGACGACCTCATCAAGACGGCCCAGACCGTCGCCGACTCCGGCACCGCCCCGTTCGCCCTCTGCGGCGCCTCCGGCTGGACGCTGACCGACCTGTTCGAGAACGTCTACCTCTCGACCGCCGGGCCGGACAACTACACCAAGCTCTCCAAGCACGAGATCCCGTGGACCGACGCGACCGTGACCACCGCGCTTGAGAAGATCGCGCAGATCGTCGGCAAGAAGGAGTTCCTGCTCGGCGGCCCCTCCGGCGCCCTGCAGACCGACTTCCCGACCTGCGCGACCCAGGTGTACGGCCAGGACAAGGCGGCGATGGTCATCGAGGCCGACTTCGTGGCCACCTCCGCCGAGCAGTCGGGCGCCAAGCTGGGCGAGGAGGCCAAGTACTTCCCCTTCCCCAAGGCCGGTGACACCGAGCCGGTCGTGCTCGGCGGCGACATCGCCGTGGCGCTGAAGGACTCCAAGGGGGGCATGGCCCTGCTTGAGTTCCTCGCCTCGAAGGAGGGCGGCGAGATCTGGGCCAAGCTGCCCGGCTACCTTTCGCCCAACCGCAACGTCTCGCCGGACAACTACCCGGCCGAGCTGACCAAGAAGCTCGCCCAGACGATCATCTCCGCCGGTGAGGCGGTCCGCTACGACATGTCCGACCTCGCGCCGAGCGCGTTCGGCGGCACCGAGGGCAAGGGCGAGTGGAAGCTCCTGCAGGACTTCGTCCGCGACCCCTCCGACGTCAAGGGGACCCAGACCAAGCTTGAGGACGAGGCCAAGAAGGCCTGGAAGTAGGGGGACCGGCCGTGACCAACCGGTTGGACGGCCCGCAGGGCCCGAGGGAGGGCGAGGGCGCCTCCCCCGGGCCCGGGCCCGGCCCCGCGACCCCGCAGGGCCAAGCGGACGATCCCCCGCCGTCCGCCACCGCGCCGGAGACGGCCGGGGCGACAGCGGAGACCACAGTGGGGGCCACGACGGCGGGAGCCGCGGCCCGGGGGTCTGCGGCTCCCGCTCCTCCCCCGAATTCCTCGAATCCCTCGAATCCCTCGGGCCGCCGGGGAAGGCTCGGCCCCTCCCCGACGCTGGCGCTGGTTTTCCTGCTGCCCGCCGCGGTCGTCCTCGGCGCGCTGGTGATCTACCCGATCGTCTACTCGATCTTCCGCAGCCTCTTCGACGCCACCGGGGACACCTTCGTCGGCGCCGGGAACTACGCCGCGATCTTCAGTGACTCCTCGACGCTGACCACGATCAGGAACAACCTGATCTGGGTCGTGTTCGCCCCCGCCATGGTCACCGCGATCGGCCTGATCTTCGCGGTGCTGACCGAGCGGATCCGCTGGGCCACCGCGTTCAAGCTGGTCGTCTTCATGCCGATGGCCGTCTCCCTGATGGCCTCCGGCGTCATCTTCAGGCTCGTCTACGAGCAGGACCCCGACCGGGGCGTGGCCAACGCCGTGATCACCTCGGTCCAGGGGATCTTCGGCCCCTCCCACGGCTATCCCGACGCCAGGCCGAGGGAGAACGACGCGGCGCCGGTCGTCCCACGCGACGGCGCGGTCGTGACCAGGCAGACCGTCAAGCCGGGCCAGGCCGTACAGGTGCCGCTGGTGGGCGTCAAGCCCGCGACGCTCGCCTCCGCCTCCGCGGCCAAGGCGGCGCAGCCGGTACCCGGCGAGCTGACCGGCACCGTGTGGGTCGACTTCACCCAGGGCGGCGGCGGCACGCTCAACCAGGTCGACGGCACGGAGAAGGCGCTGGCCGGGGTGACGGTCGAGGCGGTGCGCGGCGACGCGGTCGCGGCGACGGCGACCACCGAGGCCGACGGAACCTTCCGCTTCGCCGGTCTGCCCCAGGGCGACTATCTCCTGCGGCTGCCGCCGTCGAACTTCCAGGAGCCCTTCAACGGCGTCTCCTGGCTCGGGCCGACCCTGATCACCCCGGCCATCATCGGGGCGTTCATCTGGGTGTGGGCCGGGTTCGCCATGGTGCTGATCGCGGCCGGGCTCGCGTCCATTCCGCGTGACGCGCTTGAGGCGGCCCGCATCGACGGGGCGACCGAGTGGCAGGTGTTCCGCAAGATCACCGTCCCGTTGCTCTCCCCCGTGCTGCTGGTCGTGTTCGTCACCATGATCATCAATACGCTCAAGGTCTTCGACCTGGTCTTCGTGATCGCCCCGGGCTCCGTGCAGCCGCAGGCGAACGTGATCGCGCTTGAGATGTGGCGGGTCTCCTTCGGCGGCGGAGGCAACCAGGGGCTGGGCAGCGCGCTGGCCATCTTCCTGCTGATCCTGGTCCTGCCGTTCATGATCATCAATATCCGCCGGTTCAGAAGGGACAACCAGTGACGACCCCCGCGCTGGGCGCGCCGAGTCGCGGCCCCCTCGGCAGGGCCGTCGACCGGATCGGCGGCGGCCTGCTCCAGGCCCTGATGGTGGTGATCGGCCTGTTCTGGCTGGTTCCCACACTCGGCCTGTTCGTGGTCTCGATCAGGAACGAGACCGCCAACAACTCCACCGGCTGGTGGACGGCCCTGACCAGGCCGGCCGAGCTGACCCTCAGGAACTACTCGGACCTGCTGGCGACCGGCTTCACCTCCTCGTTCTGGAACACCGTCCTCATCACCGTCCCGACGACCGTCCTGGTGATCGGCATCGCCGCCATGGCGGCCTACGCCTTCGCCTGGATGGAGTTCCGGGGCAGGGACACCCTGTTCCTGGTGGTGGTCGGCCTGCTGGTCGTACCGGTCCAGATCGCGCTGATCCCGATCGCGAAGCTGTACGGCACGCTCGGGATCTTCGGCTCCATCGCCGGGGTCGTGCTCTTCCACACGGCCTTCGGCCTGCCGTTCGCGATCTTCCTGCTGCGCAACTTCTTCGCGGGCATCCCGCGCTCGCTGCTAGAGGCGGCGCGGATGGACGGCGCGGGCGAGTGGAAGATCTTCTCGACCGTGGTGTTCCCGCTGGCCAAGCCCGCGGTGGCCTCGCTGGGGATCTTCCAGTTCCTCTGGGTGTGGAACGACCTGCTCGTCGCCCTGGTCTTCGCCGACACCGGCAACCAGCCGATGACCAAGGCCCTGCAGTCTCAGATGCGGCAGTTCGGCACCAATATCGACATCCTTGCCCCCGGCGCCTTTTTGTCGCTGATAATCCCGTTAATCCTGTTCTTCGCATTCCAGCGGTATTTCGTGCAGGGCATGATGGCGGGCTCCGTGAAATAACGACAGGGGCAGGTCAGGTACGGCTCGCGTGATTCGTCACGCGAGCCGTACCTGGTCGCAAAACTCGATAGGGTTTTCGGCATGGCCGCACGTCCTTTGAACGAAGTCGTGGAAGCCGGGTGGGCGCAGGCCCTGGAACCCGTCGCTGACAAGATCGCCGAGCTGGGTGACTTCCTCCGTCAGGAGGTCGCGGAAGGCAGGCAGTACCTCCCCGCGGGAGCCAACGTGCTCCGCGCCTTCCAGCAGCCCTTCGACCAGGTGAAGGTGCTTATCGTCGGGCAGGACCCCTACCCGACCCCGGGACACCCGATCGGCCTGAGCTTCTCGGTCGCCGCCGACGTGCGCCCGATCCCCGGCAGCCTCCGCAACATCTACAAGGAGCTGACCGAGGACCTCGGCCTGCCGATGCCGAGCAACGGCGACCTGACCCCCTGGACCGACCAGGGCGTCCTGCTGCTCAACAGGGTCCTCACCGTCATGCCCGGCAAGCCCGCCTCGCACCGCGGCAAGGGCTGGGAGGAGGTCACCGAGCAGGCCATCAAGGCCCTCGTCGCCCGCGACCAGCCCCTGGTCTCGATCCTGTGGGGCCGCGACGCCCGCTCCCTGCGCCC
Organism: Streptosporangium sp. NPDC020072; assembly: GCF_040631445.1. Taxonomy (NCBI): domain Bacteria; kingdom Bacillati; phylum Actinomycetota; class Actinomycetes; order Streptosporangiales; family Streptosporangiaceae; genus Streptosporangium; species Streptosporangium sp. NPDC020072. The sequence continues at coordinate 273,091 of NZ_JBEYAB010000002.1, forward strand.
GATGCTCGGCTCGACCCCGGCCATCGAGTCGGCCCACCCGAGCCCGCTGTCGGCCCGCAGCGGCTTCTTCGGCTCCCGCCCCTTCAGCCGCGCCAACGACCTGCTGCAGCAGCAGGGCGCGGCACCGGTCGAATGGAAGCTGCCGTAGTCTGATCGTCCCTTGTCGGGGCACTAGGATTCCACCATGAGTGATGAATCGGGCACCGAACGCTATCTGCGTCTGACGATCGAGCTGACCGTTGAGGTGCAGGACCTCGCCGGGCTCCAGGAAGCCGCGCTGAAGGAGATCAACCACCCCGACGCCGACCTGGACGACGACGAGCGCAGGGAACAGGCGGAGATGGTCTCCGCCGACGAGACGGGGGCCACGGCCCTGCAGTGGCTCATCGAGCCGGACCACGTTCTGGGCCTGATCGAGCACGTGGAGCAGGTCGAGCCCCGCGAGGCCGTGCTGGGGGTCGAACCCTCAGACGGCCCCTCGGACGAGGAAGACGACCACGACCACCACGGCCACGACCACTGAGATCAGTCGTCGGCCTCGAAGCCGTCCCCGAAGGCCCAGAGCTGGCCCTCCAGATCGAAGGCCATGTAGATCCTGGTGCCCTCGGGGGTGGTCTCGGGCTCGACCACGATCTCGGCGCCCCGCGCCACGGCCTGCTCGTAGTGGGCCTCAAGGTCCTCGACAACGACGAACACGCCCTGGCTGACCGCGGGCAGGTCGAGGGCGCTGCGCAGGTAGGGCTCGCCGGGCCGTACCGAGGCGAGCACGATCACCGCGTCCCCCAGAGTGAGCCGGGCGTACCCCACTCCCCCGTGAGAGCCGGGCACCGTGACCGACGGCCGGAAGCCGAAGACCTTGCCCAGCCATTCGATGGCGCCCGGGGCGTCCTGGTAACGAAGGAACGGAACCACACTGGGGTTCGACATGCGGCCCTCCACCGAGACGATGCGATGTCTTAAGCCCAGAGCTTGTCACCGTTGGCCGATCACGTCAGCATGTCCGCCACACCTTCCGTTCCGGCCGTCCGGTCCGTCCTCTCTCAGCCCGCGAGGAGCTCCTCCCTGCGGGCGATGAGCAGCTCACGCTGACGCGCCAGCTCGGCGTGGTTGGTGGTCAGGGTCGCGACGGTCTCCTGCACCCATTGGGCGATCTCGGCGACCGCCTCGCCGGTGCGGGAGATCTTCTGGTGCTTGATCGCGTCCACGATGATGTTGTCGAAGAACATGTCGGCGAACCAGCGGGTGTCCACCTCGGGCATCTGGGGGTTGACGTGCACCCCGACGTCGGCCAGCTCCCTGGAGAAGACGTCCAGCGCCCGCTGCGCGTGCCAGGCCGCCTCGTCGGCGTTGCGCAGGTGGCCGTTCTCCACCATGTCGGCGAAGCCCCCGCCGCCACTCAGCATGTCCCAGCGGGAGGCGCCCCGGGCGCTGCCGAGACTGTGCAGGACCTGGCCAACGGCCTGGACCGCGCCGACCCCCGCCTGGCGCGCCTCCTCGTGCTCGCGCAGCCCGGCGTCGGTGTCGGCGAGCCGCCGGGAGATGTCGGTGAGCTCCCTGCCCTTCGGGTCGCCCGACTCGACCAGCATGCGCTCCTTGCGTTCGAGCAGCGCCGCGTACTCCTCGCGCGCCGTACCCACCTCGGCGAGGCCGCTCTCCACGGCCGCCATGTCCGTCTCCAGCCACCCCAGGCGGCCGCGCTGCCCGTCAAGGCGCTGCCGTACGGCCTGCGCCTCGGCCCGCTCCTTGGCGAGCCGCTCCTCCTTCGAACCGGCGAGCCCCGCCAGGAACGCCGTGAAGCCGCCCGCCTCCAGCCGGGAGACGTCCTTCTCCTCCTCGGCGAGCCGTTCCTCAAGTTCCGCGAGCAGCCGCCCGACCTCGTCGAGTTGCAGGGCCAGTCCCTGACGCTGGGCCGTCAGCCGCTCAAGACGCCGTACCCGCTCACGGGCCGCGCGCAGGTCGTCGTCGATGCCGTCGAAGATCATCACATCAGTGCGACGTACGGCACAGGCGAATTGTTCCGCTCCCGACATATCAACACTTGCGGTCAGGGCCGAAACACGGCCCGCGACCTCACTCCATGGTCACCAGGGGTGGCGGGTAGCCCTCGACCCCGCCGGGCAGGCGCCAGGGCCGGTGAACCGCCCCGTCCGGTACGGCCCGCAGCTCGGGCACGTGACGACGGACGTACTCCCCCGCCGGGTCGAACCGTCTCGCCTGCCTCAGCGGGTTGACGACCCGGTTGGGCCTGGTGTCGTTGCCCGTCCCCGCGACCCACTGCCAGTTGCCGTAGTTGTCGGGCACGTCCCCGTCGAGCAGCAGCGAGAAGAAGTGTTCCGCGCCCACCCTCCAGTCCACGCCCAGCCTCCTGACCAGGAACGACGCGGTGACCATCCGGGCGCGGCCGTGCATCCAGCCCTCGGCGAGCAGCTGCCGCATGCCCGCGTCCACGATCGGCACACCGGTCCTGCCCTCCCGCCAGGCCCGCGCCGCCTCCTCGTCGTGGCGCCAACGGTGCCCACGCGGCCGGTAGTCGTCCCGCGTGATGCCCGGGAAGGCCCGCGTGACCTGGTGGAAGAAGTCTCGCCAGCAGAGCTGTCTGACGAGGTCGTCGCCGGGCCGCCGTGATTCGAGCTCAAGGGGCGACAGGCAGCCGAAACGCAGGTAGGGGCTGAGCCGTGAGGTACGGTCGCCCGCGAGGTCGTCGCGCCTGTCGGCGTAGTTCTCCGCGTCGTACCTGAGCCAGGTGTTCATCCGCTCCCTGGCGGCCCGCTCACCGCCGGGGAAAGGCCCTCCGCGGCCGGGCTCGGGCAGGGTGCCGGCGTCGAGCCCCTCGGGCAGGACGACCTCGCGCGGGGCGTCCAGCAGCCGCCTGCGGCCGTGCTCCGCCCAGGCCCTCCAGTAGGGAGTGAACACCCGATAGTGGTCACCGCCGCCGGAGGGCCGCAGGGTGCCGGGAGGCACGATCGTGACACCGGGGAAGGTCAGGAAGGCCGTCCGCGCGCGCTCGCACTCCTCGGCGAGCCTCCGCTGCCTGCGCGAGGCCAGGGCGCTGACGTCCTCGCTGACATGCACGGCCCGGGCACCGACCTGACGGGCCAGACGCATCGTCTCGGTGACGGTGTCGCCCCGGCGGACCACCAGGTCGCCCCCTCGTTCGCGCAGGGACCGGCGCAGGTCGGCCAGGCTCTCGGCGAGGAAGGCCGCCCTGCCGTACGGCCGGACGGCGGGGTCGAGCACGAACAGCGGCACCACCCGGCGCGCCCCCGCGCACGCCTCGGTCAGCGCCGGATGGTCATGGACCCGCAGGTCACGGGTGAAGAGGACGACGACGGTCTCGGTCACACGGGGACCTTCGTGCCCGCGCTCCGCGTGGTTGCATCCGGCCGGGGCCGGGTGTCCGAAGGGATCGTCAGGGGGACGAGACTGGCAGGCTGTAGACCGTACGGGAGGGGCCCGTGGATGGGGTGAGACGGTGACGGACGAGCAGGAGCCGGGATACGGCATCGGGGCCGTCGCCCGCAGACTCGGTGTGCCCGCCCCGACCCTGCGCACCTGGAACCTGCGCTACGGCGTCGGCCCGAGCCGCCGCAGCCCCGGTGGGCACCGCCGCTACGACTCCGCCGATCTGCGCCGCCTTGAGGAGATGAACCGGCTGATCAGGCAGGGGGTTCCGGCGGCCGACGCCGCCAGGCGGGTCCTGCGGCCCGGCGCCCTGCCCCTCCAGACGCCGGAGCCCGCGCCGGTCCCTGTCCCTGCCTCGGGTTCGGGCTCGGTCCCTGGCTCAGGTTCGGGCTCGGGCTCGGGCTCGGAAGGGGAGGCCGCGATCCCGACGGTGGCGATGCTGACGCGGGCCGCGACCGCGCTGGACAGCCGGGGTGTCTCCGACTGGATCGACGCGGCGCTGGCCAGGCACGGCGTCGAGTGGACCTGGCACACCCTGGTGCTGCCGGTCTTCGAGGCCATCTGCAGGCGACAGGCGGAGACCGGCGCGGGCATCGAGATCGAGCACCTGTTCTCCGAACGGCTGCTCGGCGCGCTGACCCGGATAGGCCGTCCCCCCGCCCTGCCGGTCAACGACCGTCCCGTGCTGCTGGCCTGCGCGGAGAACGAGCTGCACAGCATGCCGGTCCACGCGCTGGCCGCCGCGCTGTCCCTGGAGGGCGTCCAGACGCGGGTGCTCGGCGCGCGGACGCCGTACCCGGCGCTGGGTGACGCGATGCGTCGTCTCGGTCCGGCGGTGGTCTTCGTCTGGTCCCAGATCCCCGAGACCGGGGATCCCGCGCCGCTCGCCTCGCTGCCTCCGCTGCGCCCGCCGAGCCGCCTCATCGTGGGCGGCGAGGGCTGGCGGGAGGGGTTGCCCGCCTCGGTTCTGCGGGTCTCCTCCTTCACCGAGGCGCTCACCGGCGTCCACGCCGCACTGCGCTGACCTGCGCGAGTCGCTTGCCTTCATGCACGCCGGAGAGTATGAATAAGTTTTGAGTAGCTTTTTCGGCAAGGGGGGCACCATGACAGACACCCTGAACGTCCGGTTCGCCGAGGGTGACGACGCGGCCCTGGCCGAGTGCCTCCACACGCACGGCTCGCTCGTGCGCTCCTACCTGCGGCGCTTCGTCGCCTTCCAGGACGTCGAGGACCTCCAGCAGGTCGTGTTCACCGAGGTCTGGCGATCACGGCACCGCTTCGACCCGGCCCGCAGCCTTCCCGCCTGGCTGCTCGGCATCGCGCACAACCGGGCGGTCGACCACCTGCGGATGCGCACGTTGCGGACGGTCCCGCTCGACGCGGTCGCCGACCCCGCGGGTCAGGACGGCAGGGCCCACGGGGAGGCCCTGGCCGAACGCGACGAGGTACGGCGGGCGCTGGCCGAACTGCCCGCCCCGCAGCGCCAGGCCATCGAACTGGCCTACTACGGCGACCTCACCCAGCGGGAGATCGCCGAACGGCTGAGCGTTCCGCTCGGCACCGTCAAGGCCCGCACGGCCCGCGGCCTGCGCCGCCTTTCGGCCCTGCTCACCCCCATGGCGGCGTGACCGTCAGCGGGTCTCGGGCCAGCGGCCGGTGGCCTTGGCGGCCTCGATCGCGGCGTGGCCCGCCGGGCGCATCCGGCCCTCGGCCGTCAGCGCCTCGGCCTTGGCGACGTTGATCTCCGACCAGGGGCTGCGGCGGGCGCGCGGTGAGTAACGCTGCAGGTAGTAGTCGCCGTCGAACGCCCTGCGGTGGCTGTCGATCCATCCGTGGCACAGCGCCTCGTCGAGGGCCTCGTCCAGGGTGACGGTGGTGGCGTTGCCGTTCTTCTTGGCGATCATCAGCCAGACGTCGCGGGCGCTGTCGTGGTGCTCGGCCAGCCAGGCCTTCCAGGCGGCGGCGTCGTCCAGGATCAGGGCGTTCTCGGTCATCGTGGTCAGCCCTTCCGGCTCGCGAGGACGTTCATGTAGTGGTTGTTGATCATGATGCCGAGGATGTTGCCGAACGGGTCGCGCACCGAGGCGGTGACGAACCCGGGGCCGCGCTCGGTCGGCTTGTCGAACGGGACGGCCCCCATCTCCAGCAGCCGCTCCCAGGCCGCCTCCAGGTCGTCCACCGCCCAGTAGACGATCGCCCCGCCGTTCTCGGCGCTCCAGCCCTGCGGGGCGAAACGCGCGTCGATGATTCCCAGCTCGTGCTGGTAGTCACCCACCCGGAACTCCACATAGACCGGCTCGCCCTGCTCGGGCCGCTGGAAGTAGGCCTCCATCCCGAGGAACTCGGCGTACCAGTCACGGGCGGCGGCGACGTCGTGGGCGTAGAAGCTGATGGTGGTGAGTCCGCGAAGCATGTCCTGCTGCCTTCCGCTCGGTGGCTTGTGAGATCGATCCTGTCAGCCAAAGTGCTCACCGAATGAGCACTTTTACTGGCGATCCGAGTTCGGTCGCCGTCGAGGAGGACCCCGATGTCGCTCTCGCGGTAACGGCGCCGCCCGCTGGGGGTTCGCGCCGAGGGGACGCGGCCGGTCAACGCCCGGCGGTTGACGGTCCCGGGGTCAACGCACCTCGACGAGGTGCGGAGCCTGTCAGCGGTGTTCGGGGCGACGGCCTTGGGGAAAGCACGGAGTTCGCCACCACCGGCCGGAATCCTTCGTCAAGAGCATGGAGAACGGTTCCTTCCGGCTCACGGAGTCGACGCCTGAGCGCACCCGACGTCACGGCAGTGAGCGGGTGAGCCACACCACCTCACCGCTGTCCTCCGTGGAAAGGTGGTCCCGCTCGAAGCCGAGTTTCTCCAGGACGCGGAGTGAGGGCGTGTTCCACGAGCCGACGGTCGACCAGAGCCGTCTCCGCCCGGTCGCCACCGCCGCGTCGAGCACCGCGCGGGCCGCCTCGGTGGCGTATCCACGCCCGTGCACGCGCTGGAACAGCTCATACGCGATCTCGGGCTCCTCGACGGTGCAGCGGCCGACGATCAGCCCGCAGTAACCGATGAAGTCGCCCTCCGCCCGGCGCCGGATCGGCAGCAGCGCGATCCCCGTCGTCGCCGTCGCGGTGAGCTGCTTCGCGATGATCGCCCGGACGTGCTCGATCGTGGGTGTCCCCTTGCCACGTTCGGCATGCAGGTCCCGAAGCTCATCGGCGTCCGACTCGGCCCACGGCCGCAACGTCAGCCGCTCGGTCTCCAGATGAAACGCCATCGTCTCGTACCCGGTCATGGCCCCACTCTGCCTCCCGTGGCCACCGTACGGGCTGAGGGTCCGCGGCCGCGTGGGAACCGGCCGGTCACCCTGTTCTGAGTACGGCCAGCGATCTGGCGGGCAGGAGGAGGTCGGGGCCGGTCAGGGTGGTGGTCGGGTCGAGGGCCAGGAGGATGTGGCCGGGGCCGGTCGGCAGGGTGAGGGGGGTGGGGCCGAGGTTGGCCGCGATCCGCAGGGCGCCCCGCCGTACGAGGAGCCAGTCGTCGCCGTGCGAGACGGCGGTCCGGTCGAGCCGGGGGTCGGTCAGTTCGGGGTGGGCCCGGCGCAGCGCGATCAGGGCCCGGTACCAGTCGAGGTGGGCCCGGTGGGCGTCGTCGTCGAGTTCGCTCCAGTCGAGTTTGGAGCGCAGGAACGTCAGCTCCTCGCCGGGGTCGGGCGCCTTGTCCGCCCAGTCGTCGTAGCCGTGGCCGACGAACTCCCGGCGCCTCCGCTCCCCCTCCCCCTCGCGCAGCTGAGGCTCGACGTGGTCGGTGAAGAACAGGAACGGGGTGCGGGCCCCCCACTCCTCGCCCATGAACAGCATCGGGGTGAACGGGGAGGTCAGCAGCAGCCCGGCGGCCAGCCGTAGCGCCTCCGGCGGCATCCGGTCGCCCGTAGCGCGGTTGCCGATCTGGTCGTGGTTCTGCGCCGAGCACACGAAGCGGTGGGCGGGCAGGTGCCCGGCCGGGCGGCCGTGGCAGCGGCCCCTGAAGGAGGAGTAGGTGCCGTCGTGGTAGTACCCCGAGGTCAGCACCTTGGCCAGGGTCCCGGCCGGACCTGTGCCTGTGCCGCCGGCGACACCTCCGGCTGCGACCCCGGCGACGTCTCCGCCTGTGCTTCCGGCCGTGACCCCCATTGTGACCCCGGCTCCGGCCCCAACCACGACCCCGGCTCCGGCCCCGGCGAAGTCGGCGTAGTAGCCGTGCCGTTCCCCGGTCACCGCCACGTGCAGCGCGTGGTGGACGTCGTCGTTCCAGGCCGCGGCCAGGCCGTACCCTCCCGCCTCGCGGGGGGTCATCAGCCGGGGGTCGTTGAGGTCGGACTCGGCGATCAGCGTCAGCGGCCTGCCGACGGCCGTGGAGAGGGCCTCGACCTCGACGGCCATCTCCTCAAGCAGGTGCACGGCCCGGGAGTCGTGCAGGGCGTGCACGGCGTCCAGGCGTAGGCCGTCCACGTGGTAGTCGCGCAGCCACTGCAGGGCGTTGCCCACGAAGTAGCGGCGCACCTCGTCGGAGCCGGGGCCGTCCAGGTTGACCGCCTGCCCCCAGAAGGAGGCGGCCGAGGGGTTGAAGTAGGGGCCGAAGGGGGCCAGGAAGTTGCCCGAGGGCCCCAGGTGGTTGTGAACGACGTCCAGGATCACCCCGAGTCCCCGCCGGTGGCAGGCGTCGACGAAGCGCTTGAACCCGTCGGGGCCGCCGTAGTTCTCGGTCACGGCCCACAGGTCGACCCCGTCGTAGCCCCAGTTGCGCGTGCCGGGCACCGGGGGGACCGGCATGACCTCGACGAAGTCGACGCCGAGTTCGGCCAGGTGCGGGAGCCTGTCGATCGCCGCGTCGAAGGTCCCCTCGGGGGTGAAGGCCCCGACGTGCAGCTCGTAGATCACCGAACCGGGCAGGGCGCGCCCGCGCCACAGGTCGTCGTTCCACGCGAACCTGTCGTGCTCGTAGACCCGGCTCGGCCCGAAGATGCCCTCCGGCTGCCTGCGTGACCTCGGGTCGGGCAGCCCGGGACCGCCGTCGAGGCTGAAGCGGTAGTCGGTGCCGTGGCCCGCTCCCGGCACCCGGGCCGACCACCAGCCGCCCGCGCCCAGGGCCATCGGGTGGCGCACTCCGTCGATCTCCACGTCCACCGAGGACGCCTGCGGCGCCCAGACCTCGAACACGGGCTACTCCCTCTCAAGAAGCGCGACCGGGAAGACGGAAAGCAGGTGGGCCAGCGGGACACGCCCGGTGTGGCGGGCGCCGGACAGCAGGTCGAGCCATCTGCCGTGCGGCAGGGTGATCGTCTCACCGCCCCAGCCGCCGCGCGCGGCCAGGCCGACCGGCAGCCGGGTCGCGACCGCCACCGCCCTGTCCCCCCGGGCGAAGGCGACGGCGTGCTCCCCCGTCTCGACCGGCAGGTACGGCAGCGCCGGGTCGAGGCGTTTGCGCAGCCGCAGCGCCTGGGTGGTGACCAGCAGCTTGTCCTCGTCCCACGAGCCGCTCCCGGGCCCGCTCCCGGTCACGGCCAGCAGCGCGCGACGGCGGGCGAAGTCGACCGGGCGGCGGTTGTCCGGATCGACCAGCGAGAAGTCGGTGATCTCGTTGCCCCAGTAGAGGTCGGGAACGCCGGGCAGCATGAGCTGCACGAGCTTCTGGCCGAGGGAGTTGGACCTGGCGTACGGCTCGATCATGGCGGTGAACTCGGCGACCGAGGGGCCGCACTCGTCGACGGCCCGCATGACGAAGTCACGGACGCCCCGCTCGTAGGCGGGGTCCGGGGCCGCCCACGAGATCGCCGTCTTGGCCTCGCGGGCCGCCTTGAGCAGGTAGTCGAAGAACCTGCCCGGCTCGATCGGCCAGGCGGCCATCAGGTTCTGCCAGGCGAGATAGTCGAGCGCCGGGTCGAAGGAGACCTTCGCCGACCACTCCCCCACCGCCCGCGCCCACTCCTGCGGCATCTCGGAGAGTACGGCCAGCCGCGCCCGCACGTCCTCGGAGCGTTTGGTGTCGTGGGTGGACAACGTCGTCATGGTCCCCGGGGACATCTCCCCGCAGAAGGCGTGGAAGTCCCCGACGTCTCCGCCGAACCGGTCGGGCTCGCCGCCGACCTCGTTCAGGCAGGCCAGCGGGTACCACCGGTAGAGCGCGGTGTCCTCGACGCCCTTGGCCATCACGGGACCGCAGGTCTGCTGGAAGCGGACCACGGCGTCGGCGGGGCCGTACAGGACCCTGTCCACGACCTCGGCGACCGGGGCGCCCTCGGGCAGTCTGGCGGCTGCGGCCCGCCCCGCCGCCTCGACGATCGCCACCGACCGCTCGGGGACCGGCTCACCCGGCACGGCGTAGGCCCGGTAGACCGGCATCGCGACGAGCAGTTCGGCCAGCGCCGTACGGTCGGAGCCGACGACCGCGTGCAGCCGGTCGAGTTCGGCGCCGAGGAACAGGTCGATGACCTCCCGTTTCGCACGGCCGACCACGGCGGCGTACTCGCGGGGCATGCCGGTGCGCTCGACGAACAGGTCGGTCAGCGGCTCCTGCCCCGCCGGGTCGACGAACAGGCCGGTGATCCGGTTGAGCACCTCGTAACCGGTCGTGCCGTCGCAGTCCCAGTCGGCGGGCAGCCGTTCCTCCCCCACCAGGATCTTCTCGGCGACCGTCCACACCCCGCAGGCCTCGCGGAGCCTGGCGAGGTAGCCGCGCGGGTCGGCCAGGCCGTCCGGGTGGTCGACCCGCAGCCCGTGGACGATCCCGTCGCGGACCAGCCCGACGATCACCTCGTGGGTGGCGTCGAAGACCTTCTCGTCCTCGACCCGCAGCCCGATCAGCGAGGAGACGTCGAAGAAGCGCCGGTAGCCGGGGCCGCGACGCCAGTCGACCAGCCGGTAGTGGGTGTCGGGCAGCGGGAACTCGTGGTCGTGGTAGCGCAGCACGGGGCCGTCGGCGTGCGGCTCGACCTCGTCGCCGAGGACCGGCATGTCCACCCGGCCGCCGCCGCCCGCCCAGTCGATGTCGAACCACCGCGCGTACGGCGAGGCCGGGCCGTCCCTGAGCACCGACCACAGCTGCCGGTTGCCCGACTCGGGGACCGGGACCGTCATGTGGTTGGGCACGATGTCGACCACGACGCCCAGGCCGTGCGCGGTCAGCCGCTCCGACAGCGCCCGCAGCCCCTCAAGGCCGCCGAACTCCTCCCTGATCCGGGAGTGGTCGGTCACGTCGTAGCCGTGGCGGGAGCGCGAGGTCGCCTGCAGGATCGGGGAGAGGTAGACGTGGCTCACCCCCAGGTCGCGCAGGTAGGGGGCCAGCTCGGCGACCTCGGCGAAGCCGAAGTCGGGGGTGAGCTGGAGCCGGTAGGTGGACAGCGGCGGTCCGAAGTCCCGCCCCGCGTTCTCCCTTCGCCCGTCAGACACGCCGCAACACCCGTACCGACCTGCCGGTCACCGGCACCTCCTCACCCGCTCTGCAGACCCTGGTGTCGACGATGATGGGCATCGCCGTGTCGATCTCCGTCACCCACATGTCGCCGTGGTCCTTGGGGATCGTGAACTCGATGACGTCGTGGTGGGCGTTGAACAGCAGCAGGAACGAGTCGTCGACGATCCGCCGTCCCCTGCGGTCCGGCTCGGTGATCGCGTCGCCGTTCAGGAAGACCGCCAGCGACTTGGCGTAGCCCACGTTCCAGTCGGCGTCGGTCATCCGTTCCCCTCTCGGGGTGAACCAGGCGATGTCGCTGAGGTTGTCGCCGGAGCCCCGTACCGGGCGGCCGTAGAAGAAGCGGCGCCTGCGGAAGACGGGGTGCCCGGCGCGGAGCCTGGCCAGGCGCCGGGTGAACTCCAGCAGCAGCCAGTTCTCCCTGACGTCGGACCAGTCGACCCAGCTCAGCTCGTTGTCCTGGCAGTAGACGTTGTTGTTGCCCAGCTGGGTACGGCCGAGCTCGTCGCCGTGGGAGATCATCGGCACGCCCTGGGACAGGAACAGCGTCGTCAGGAAGTTGCGTTTCTGCTGCTCGCGCAGCGACTCGATCGCCAGCGAAGCGGGCCCCTCCGTGCCGCAGTTCCACGAACGGTTGTCGTCGGTGCCGTCCCGGTTGTCCTCGCCGTTGGCCTCGTTGTGCTTGCGGTCGTAGGAGACGAGGTCCTGCATGGTGAAGCCGTCGTGGCAGGTGACGAAGTTGATCGAGGCGGCGGGCCTGCGGCTGTCGTCCTGGTAGAGGTCGCTGGAGCCGGTCAGCCGGGAGGCGAACTCCGGCAGGGAGGCGGGCTCGCCGCGCCACAGGTCGCGGATCGTGTCGCGGTACATGCCGTTCCACTCGGTCCACCTGGCGGGGAAGTTGCCCACCTGGTAGCCGCCCGGGCCGACGTCCCAGGGTTCGGCGATCAGCTTGACCTGCGAGAGCACCGGGTCCTGCTGGACGAGGTCGAAGAAGGCGCTCAGCCGGTCGACCTCGTGCAGTTCCCTGGCCAGGGTGGCCGCCAGGTCGAACCTGAAGCCGTCCACGTGCATCTCGATGACCCAGTACCGCAGCGAGTCCATGATCATCTGGAGGACGTGCGGGGAGCGCATGAACAGGCTGTTGCCGGTCCCCGTCGTGTCCATGTAGTAGCGCCTGTCGTCGTCCACCAGCCGGTAGTAGCCGGGGTTGTCGATCCCCCGCATGCTCAGCGTCGGCCCCAAGTGGTTGCCCTCGGCGGTGTGGTTGTAGACCACGTCGAGGATGACCTCGATGTTCGCCTCGTGCAGCGCCTTGACCATGGCCTTGAACTCCAGCACCTGCCCGCCGCGCTGCCCGGTGCTCGAATAGGCGTTGTGCGGGGCGAAGAACCCGATGCTGTTGTAACCCCAGTAGTTCGTCAGGCCACGCTCGGCCAGGACGTGGTCGGTGACGAACTGGTGGACCGGCATCAGCTCGATCGCCGTGACGCCGAGGGAGGTCAGATGGTCGATGATCTCCGGGTGACCGATGGCCGCGTAGGTGCCCCGGATCCGCTCGGGGATCTTCGGGTGGTTCACGGTCAGGCCCTTGACGTGCGCCTCGTAGATGACCGTGTCGTGGTACGGCGTCGCGGGCGGCCGGTCGTGTCCCCACCCGAAGAACGGGTTGATCACGATGGACCGGGGGACGAACGGGGCCGAGTCCGCGTCGTTGCGCAGGTCGGGGTCCCCGAAGCGGTAGCCGTACACGGCCTCGTCCCAGCGCATCTCCCCCTCGATGGCCTTGGCGTAGGGGTCGAGCAGCAGCTTGGCGGGGTTACAGCGCACGCCCCTGGCGGGGTCGTAGGGGCCGTGCACGCGGTAGCCGTACCGCTGGCCCGGGCCGACGCCCGGCAGGTAGCCGTGCCAGACGTAGCCCTCGCACTCGGTGAAGGGGACCCGCGTCTCGTTGTCCTCCTCGTCGAACAGGCACAGTTCGACCCGCTCGGCGACCTCGGTGAAGAGCGCGAAGTTTGTCCCCGCGCCGTCGTAGGTGGCCCCGAGGGGATAGGGGTCACCGGGCCAGATCTCGATCATCACACCGCCCTTCAGCGGTGGGAAGACATGCCCCATGTTTCCCCTGTCATGCGTGGCGGTGCCCCGGCGTGAGCCTCGGCGCGGCGAAACCGGCATGACATGGGAGTATTCCTGGCCCTCAGGCGGGAGGACAGGACCGCGCCCGGCGATTCGCGGCCCGTCGCCGGGCCCGCCCGCCTACCGGCCCGTCCTCGCCTCCCCCACCGGCTCGGCCAGCCTGGCCTCCAGCTCGCGCAGCGCGGGCTCGTAGCGGGTCAGCCGGGCGCGGGTGACCAGGTCACGCGCCGCCCCCAGGTGGTCGTGGGCGCCCCGGACGTCGCCGTCGAGCAGGGCCAGCCGCCCCAGGCACAGGTCCGTCACCGACCAGCCGAGCAGCCTGCCCGCGTTGGGGGCGAGCAGGCCGTACAGGACACGTCCTGCCGCCCGCTCGCCCAGCACGGCGCAGGCCTCGCTGAGGGCGTCGGGGACGAACCGGTAGGCCAGGTCGGGTCCGGCGGCCGCGAAGCCGTCCGCGGCGAGGACCGTGAAGACGGCGCGTGCCCGTTCGGTCTCACCCAGGTCGATCAGGGCCAGGCAGCGCAGGGCGAGCCAGGGCCGCTGCCCCGAGCGCAGGACGAGCATCTCGTCGGCGACGGCGAGCGCCCCGGCCGCGTCCCCGGCCGCCCGCAGCGTCAGGAAGCGGAACACCCCGCGCCGCAGCCCGGCGTCGTCCCTGCCCAGCGCCCCCTCCGGGTAGGCGGCGGCGGACTCCTCGGCCGCGGTGAGGGCCGCCTCCGCGTGCCCGCACAGCCAGGCGTGCACGGCCCGCTGCCAGGCGGCCAGGCTCACCATCGAGGGGAGCCTGAGGCGTTCGGCCGTCTCGGTGAGCCAGGCCAGCAGTTCGGGGGCCCGTTCGGTCCTGCCCTGGGTGAGCAACTCGACGTAGGCGGTCTCCCTGCCGACCCACTCGACGGCCAGGTCGCCGATGCGGTGGCCGATCTCGGTGATCTCGTCGATGACCGCCTGCCTGCGGTCGTGGTCGTGTTCGGTCCGGGACAGCAGCTCCTGGACGATCAACGTCTTGGCCAGCGTCCTGTCGTCACCGAGCCTGCGGGCCAGCCGTACGGCCTGCAGCGCGGTCCGCGTGCTCTCCTCGACGGGCCTGGTCGTCGCGCCGGTCAGCGCGGCGGCGGCCAGGAGCTGGGCCCGCCAGGGCGAGTCGGCGGCCAGCCCGGAGGCCAGGACCCGCTCGATCCGCTCGGCGAGCCGGTCGATGCCGGTCGTCTCCTCGTACATGGCCAGGGAGATCGGGTCGGTGAACCCCAGCACCGCCCTGGCCAGCCTGCTGTCGTCGCCGAGCCCCTCGGCGATCTCCGCCGCCGCCTCAAGGGAGGCGTGGGCCGCCACGCTCATCCCGGCGGCGCCCTGCGCCTCGGCCAGGTCGAGCAGCAGGTCGCAGCGGAGCGCGTCGTCGGACCTGGGCAGGGCTCCGACCAGCGCGATCGCCTGCTCCAGGTTCTCCACCGCGTCCTCGTGGGCGAACTGCGCCGTGGCCTGCGCCGCGGCGCGCCGGGTGTAGCCGATCGCCTTGCCGGTCGTGGCGGCGGTGAGCAGACTCTGCCGGTAGTGGTGGGCGATCTCGGTCAGGCGCGCCCCGCCACGGGCCTCCAGCACCTCGGCGATCCGGGCGTGCAGGCGCCTGCGGCGCAGCGGGGGCAGCGCCTCGCGCAGCACGTCGCGGACGATGTCGTGGACGAAGCGGCAGGCGGGTCCCCGCCCCTCGGTCAGCAGCCCCGCGCCGACGGCGGCGTCCACGATGTCGAGCACCCGCTCGACGGACAGCCCGGTCACCTGGGTCAGGACGTCGGCGACCACCTGATCGCCGAGCAGCGCCGCGGTGGTCAGCACCTCCTCCGTCTCCGGAGGCAGGCCCGTCATCCGGCCACGCACGACGTCGGAGAGCGCCGCCGGGGTCTCCCCGAGCCGCAGGACCTCCCCCAGGAAGAACGGGTTGCCCGCGGTCAGCCTGCCCATCTCCCCGGCCAGCCCGGGGTCGGCGCCGGCCCGCCCGAGGTACTCGCCGATCTCCGCCTCGCCGAGCCCCCGCAGCGGGAGCCTGCGCACGTACGGCAGCCGCGCCAGGGCGGCCAGGGCGTGTTCGAGCGCGCCGCCGGGCCGTACCTCGGTGTCGCGGTAGGTGGCGACCACGGTCAGCTGGGGGCACAGCCGGGTCGAGGCGAGGAATTCGAGCAGCCGCAGCGAGGAGGCGTCGGCCCACTGGAGGTCGTCGAGGACGACCAGGACCCTGCCGTGCTCGTTGAACAGCTCGGCGAAGGCCTCGTAGAGCTCGAAGCGGTCGCCTCCCGAGGGCCCGGCCTTGCCGCCCTGCCCGCCGGTCAGCTCCTGCGCGGCCTGCGTCCAGGGCCAGAAGGGCGGCGCTCCCGTGCCGTCCCAGCAACGGCCCCACACCACCCGGTTACCCTCAGCCCGCGCGGTCCGCGCCGCCTGTTCGGCCAGGCTCGTCTTGCCGATGCCCGGCTCCCCGGCCAGCAGCACCACCCGGTACGGCCCGCCCGTGACCGCGGCGTCGAGCACCTCCGCCTCGGCGTCCCTGCCGATGAGCCGGGTCTCCCGAGGGTCCTTCGCGGGCCGGGGCGGAGCCGGTGTGGCCTGGACGCGGGGGGTCAGGGACGGGTCCTGGGCGAGGATGCGCCGTTCCATCTCCCTTGAGCGGGGGTCGGGGTCGAGGCCCAGCTCGTCGGCCAGTGTGTCGCGCCCCCTGGCCAGCACGGCGAGCGCGTCGGCCTGCCGTCCCGCCTGGTAGAGGGCGTGCGCGCCGAGCACGTGCAGGCGTTCCCTGAACGGGTTGGCGGCGACCAGCCGCGTCAGGGTGCCCGTCAGCTCCGCCCCCAGGCCGAGCGCGAGTTCGCACTCGGCGAGGTCCTCCTGCAGGGTCAGCCGCTGTTCGCCCAGGTGGGCGGCCTCCCGCGTGGCCCACGAGGCCTCGGCGAAGTCGGCCAGCGGCTCCCCGCGCCACTCGGCCAGTGCCAGCCGCAGCCGTCCCGCCGCGGCCTCGTGCTCGCCCGCGGCGGCCAGGCGCCTGCCCTCGGCCGCGTACTCCCGCACCCTGGTCAGGTCGAGGTCCCGTGCCGGGATGTCGAGGGCGTAGCCGCCCGGCTTGCTGACCAGGACCGTGGGCCGCGTGGCACGGCTCCTGCCGGGTTCGAGGGCCCGGCGGAGCTTGGAGACGTAGGCCTGGAGGGTGTTGAGTGCCCTGGGCGGCGGCTCGCCCTCCCAGAGCTCCTCCATCATCGTGGCCGCCCCGACGGGCCTGGGCGCGGCCAGCATGCACAGCGCCAGGACCGCACGCTGCTGGTGGGGACCGATGTCCAGCGGCGTCCCGTCACCGGTGATCACGCTGACCGGTCCCAGCACACGAAAGTCCATCAGGCACCTCGCTCACGAATTCGGCAGATGGTAACCCACCTCGGACCCGGACCGTAAAGTCGTGGTCGTGCGAACGTCATCGCTCAGTTACTCTCCGGGGCGGGCTTCGCGGTAGGCTCGGCGTCCACACGAGTGGAGGACGCACGGAATGACCGGATTCAAGAAGTTCCTGATGAGGGGCAACCTCGTCGAGCTCGCCGTGGCCGTGGTCATCGGCGCGACGTTCAGCGGCCTGGTCCAGGCCCTGGTCAAGGACCTCATCACCCCGCTGATCGCGGCGGTCACCGGCGGCAACGAGCCGGACTTCTCCGACTACGTCTTCACGGTCAACGGCGCCAAGTTCATGTACGGCGACTTCGTCAACCAGCTGCTGAGCTTCCTGATCATCGCCTCGGTCGTCTACTGGCTGGTCGTGCTGCCGATGAGCAGGGTCGTCGCCTACTTCGACAGGAACAAGGAGTCGACGGAGAAGAAGTGCCCCGAGTGCCTCAGCGACATTCCCGTCGCGGCCAGGCGCTGCGCGTTCTGCACGGCGGTGCTGGAGGACTCCGGAGCCACGGCCGCCTCCTGAGCGGCCTCCCCCGTCGTCCGCGAGACGATGGGGTCATGAGTTTCGAACTGGCCGTCTGGCACGAACCCGAGCCGATCACCGCCGAGCGCGCGGCCGAGGTCCTGCGGGCGCTGCGCGAGGGCGACACCCGGGCCGTACGGCCTCATCCCGGGGTGGCCGAGTTCACCGCCGCGTTCCCCGAGGCCGTGTCCTTCGGCGACTCCCCGGCTTACGCCCTGCTCACCGTGGACCTCGAACGCTCCGACGAGGTCGCGGGCGAGGCCTTCGCCCTGGCCCGTGAGTGCGGGCTGGTCTGTTACGACCCGCAACGCGGGCTGGTGCACAACCTGGCCCCGCTGGGCGCCTATCCCGGCATGCAGCTGCGCACCGGGGACGGCATGATCGTCGTCGATCCCGACCTGCGGCTCGTCGGGGACGCGGTCGCCACGATGTCGCCGCAGAACCCGTTCACGGCGCTGGTCGTCTTCGGTGAGCACTTCGTCCAGTCGTCTCCGGAGATCACCGGATACGAGCTGGAGTACAAGGACAGCGCGCGGGACGTGATGGTCCGCACCCACGTCCCGGAGATCGGCGCGGTGCGGGAGGCCTTCGTCGAGTACGCCGAGGGGGGCCGTTCCTTCCTGGAGCGCCACGACTGGCGCCGGGTCTAGCGGTCGGGCGGGGCCGTACGGGGAGAGGGGCTGTGCACGGGCCGCCCCGGGGATGCGGGGGGCGCCGGAAAACCGGCCGCGGGCTCATCGTCCACCACCCTCACCAGCCTTTTCACGACATAGACGACGCCAGGCGGAAAAAGGCGACAACGCGGTGATGGCGGGGAAAAACAGTGATTTGTAAGCTGTGTCAGTAATATCGGTAAACCTCGGAGAATCCGAGAGGACACCGGCGGGAGCACCACGACCCAACCTTCCAGGAGCCCCCCGTGACCATCAAACGAGCCGCCTCGTACGCCCTGCTCGCCGCACTGACCGTCACCTCCTCGGTCGCCACGGCCGCCCCGTCGAGCGCGGACACGGCCGGCCACGCCGCGTTCGCCCTGACCAGCGCCGCCTTCACCGAGGGCGGGACGATCCCGAAGGTCCACGAGTGCACCAGCGGCGGCAACGACCCGCGCCAGCACAACGAGTCCCCGCCGCTGACGTGGGCGGGCGCGCCCACCGCCGCGCGCAGCTACGCACTCGTCATGCGCGACCTCGACAACAACAACCTCATCCACTGGGTCATCTACGACATCCCGGTGAGCGTGACCTCGCTCCCGCAGAACGTCGATCACGCCTACCGGCCCACGGTCCCCTCGGGGGCCAGGCAGGTCTACTACCGCGGCAGCGCCAGCCTGTACGGCTACCAGGGCCCCTGCTCGCCCAGGACCGTCAACACCTACGAGTTCGTGGTCTACGCGCTCAACAGGGCGAGCCTGACCGAGCTGACCACGAGTTCCTCGACGCAGACCGCGGCCAGGATCATCGCCAACGCGTCGCTGGGATCGGCCAGGCTGACCGGGGAGTCCTGAGCGCTCCGTCAGCAGCCGCAGTCGCAACCGCAGCCGTCGCCGCAGCACCCGTCGCCGCCACAGCAGTCACAGCAGCTTCCGCAGTCGCCGCAGTTCCCGCAGCAGTCGCAGCCGCTGGCGTCGCACCGCTCACCGCATGACTTGTACCGGTCCTCATCCCACGGGGGCCGGTACAGGCCACAGGTGCAGCAGGCCATCGCCGCGCACATCACCGACAGCAGGCCGCCGGGGTCGGGCTTGAGCCGCGGGTCGCGGGGCCGGTCGTGGTGCGGGGTCTTGGGGTCCTTGTGACCCGGTCTCCCCCGCTGCCCGGCCAGGGCGAAGGTCCGTTCGACGGAGCGGGCGGTCTCCCTGACCAGCAGCGCCCTGACCAGGGTCCGCCGTTCCAGGTCGAGTTCGGCGACCGCGAGGCGCAGCCCGAGCAGCGCGTCGTCGCAGTGGCGCCGGGCCTCGGTCAGGCCGGTCCCCGAGGCGATCAGCGGGTTGTAGGCGCCCCGGGCACGGTCCTCGGTCAGATCCTCGACCGCGTCGAGCAGGTGGGCCAGGCGGCCGAAGTGGCGCCCCGCCTCCCGCAGCGCCTCCTGGTTGTGCGGCTTGCCGGTGAGCAGGGCGGTGTGCCCGAAGGCGGCGGCGACGGCCTCCTCGGTCGGGGCGGTCAGTTCGAGCAGCCGCAGCCCCGGCACGCCCTCCAGCCTGGTCTGCTCCGCCACCGCCCTGACCAGGACCTCGGGGTCGAAGCCGACCGCGACGGCCGTACCCGAGCCCGCCGCGGACCAGCGGGTGGCGACCCGGCCCGCGACGGCCGCGACCGGCCTGCGCGCGTAGGCGCCGTCCCCGTCCGCGACGTGGTCCCCGATCTTGCCCGCGGCCAGGATCAGCGAGACCGCCGCCGCGAGCCGTACCCCCTGCTGGGCCTCGACGACGTCGGCGCCCTTGAAGCCGCGCAGCGCGCACGCCGCGGCCCTGCGGTGCGGGGAGGAGGAGACGGCCTGGGCCTCGGTGAGCACCGAGACGAGCAGGCCGTCGTAGTTGGTGACCAGCCGGGAGAGGTGGCCGTGCTCGTCACGCAGCGCCAGGCAGAGCCCGCACAGGTGCGCCATCCACTCCTTGAACAACCCGTTGCACATCCCGTGGCGGCACGGACGGACGATTCCGAACATCTGCTTCCCTCTGTCACACGGCCGCCGTCGCACGGCACGCGAGCCACCGCCCTACCCCCCCGGTGGACAGGCGCTCCGGCGATAAGGATGCCCCATTTGGCCGTCTTGTGGGGATATATCGCACTAGGCGCGGACAGTGTCGCCCATTCTCCGATAGGCGGCGCGACAGAGGGCCCCTACGCCCGCCTCCAGCGGCCTTCAGCGGCCCCGGCGCGCCCGATGTGATCCATCGAGACCCGGGGCCGTTTCGGCGGCTCGTAGGACGGCTCAGCCCCGGGTGTCGGCGAGCAGGGCCTTGAGCACGAGGTTCGGGTGGTCGCGCAGCACGCCGCGCATGCGCCACTCGTCGCTGAACAGCGCGAGCAGCTCTCCGTCGATCGCCCGGGTGAGGACCTCGACACCCCGCTGACGGGCCAGGATGGGCGCGGACTCGGCGTCGGTGATCCTGGCCAGGCTGTAGTCGAGCCTGTCCATGACGATCTCGGTGTTGAACTCCCCCGCCAGGCGGTGCTTGACCACGTCGAACTGCATCGGGCCGACGGCGGCGAGCACCGGCGACTGGTCTCCTCTGATGTCGGAGCGCAGGACCTGGACGACGCCCTCGGCCTCCATCTGGTCGATGCCCTTGCGGAACTGCTTGGCCCTGCTCGAATCACGGCACCGGGCGGTCCAGAAGTGCTCGGGCGCGAAGCTGGGGATCTTGGGGAACTCCACGGGGACGCCGTCGTAGAGCGTGTCCCCCGGGCGCAGGGCGGTGGCGTTCACCAGGCCGACCACATCGCCGGGGAAGGCCTCGTCGATGGTGGCGCGCTCCTGGCCGAAGACCGACTGGGCGTACTTGGTCGCGAAGGGACGGCCCGTCGCCGCGTGGGTCAGCACCATGCCGCGCTCGAAGCGCCCCGAGCAGACCCGGACGAAGGCGATCCGGTCGCGGTGCGAGGGGTCCATGTTGGCCTGCACCTTGAAGACCAGGCCGGAGAACGGCTTGTCGAGCGGGCGGGGGTCGTCCTTGACGTCAGGGCGGGGCGCCGGGGCCGGGGCGATGTCCACCATGGCGTCGAGCAGGCGGCCGACGCCGAAGTTGTTCAGCGCGGCGCCGAACAGCACCGGGGTCGACTCGTGGGCCTCGAAGGCCTTCTGGTCGTGGTCGGAGCCGATCGCCGACAGCAGGTCGGCCTCGTCCCTGGCCCGCTCCCAGTCCTCGCCGAGTTCGGCCGTGGCCAGCTCGGGGGTCAGCAGGGTCTCGATGGCCTTGGTCGCCCCACCGGGGGTCCGGGTGTAGCGGACCGCCTGCTCGGCGACGCGGTCGATCACCCCGTGGAAGAAGCCACCGGTGCCGATCGGCCAGGTGATCGGGGTCGGCCGCAGGCCGGTCTTCTCCTGGATCTCGTCGAGCAGCTCAAGGGCCTCCCTGCCGGGACGGTCCCACTTGTTGACGAACGTGATGACCGGGATGCGCCGGTGGCGGCAGACCTCGAACAGCTTCAGGGTCTGCGGCTCCATGCCCTTGGCCGCGTCGAGCAGCATGACCGCGCAGTCGACGGCGGCCAGCACCCGGTAGGTGTCCTCGGAGAAGTCGGCGTGGCCCGGGGTGTCGACCAGGTTGAACATGTGGCCGCGGTACTCGAACCGCAGGGCCGCCGAGGTGATGGAGATGCCCCTGGCCTTCTCCATGTCCATCCAGTCGGAGGTGACGCCACGCCTGCCGGCCTTGCCGTGCACGGCACCGGCCTCACTGATCGCCGAGGCGTGCAGCGCGAGCGCCTCCGTCATCGTGGACTTTCCCGCGTCGGGGTGGCTGATCACCGCGAACGTACGGCGCCGCCCCGCCTCCTGCGTGACCGCGGTCATTTCCTCAGCTCCTCGCCGTCCGGGGTGGTGGGGCTCCCGGCAACGTGTGCGGGGAGCCGAAACAGCTTACGCGCCACGGTGACCCCCAAAGGATGTGACGACACTTCCACAGGCCGCTTGCGCCACCATGGTGTTAAGTGGATTGTGGAACATCTCGGTTCGACCGTGCCGATTCCACCGCCCGAAAGCGACCCGCTCGTGCAACTCGACCTTCCAGTGGTGTGCAGATGATCACGCTCCGCTACGCAGCCGGTTCCGACGTCGGCCGTGTCCGCCAGGGCAACGAGGACGCCGGGTACGCCGGCGCCCGGCTGCTCGCCGTCGCCGACGGCATGGGCGGCCACGTGGGCGGGGAGGTCGCCAGTTCGGCGGCGATCGCCGCGGTCGCCTACCTGGACCACGAGTGTTCCGCCGACCTGGCGGCCGCGGCCGAGGCCGGGATACGCAGGGCCAACCAGCGCCTGCGCGAGCTCGTCGAGCAGGACCCGTCCCTCACCGGGATGGGCACGACGCTGACGATGATGCTCTGGGACGGCCCCCGGGTGGCCCTGGCCCACATCGGCGACTCCCGCGCCTACCTGCTGCGCAACGGCGACCTCTACCAGATCACCTACGACCACACCCTGGTGCAGACGCTGCTCGACGACGGCCGGATCACCCCGGAGGAGGCCGCCAGGCACCCGCACCGGTCGATCCTGCTGCAGGTCCTCGACGGCGGCGACAACGCCGACCCCGACCTGTCGCTGCGGGACGCCGAGGTCGGCGACCGCTACCTGCTGTGCTCGGACGGCCTGTCCGGGGTCGTCGAGGCCGAACGGCTGCGCCACGTGCTGGCCGAGGTCGACGACCTCTCCGAGGTGACGCGGCAGCTCATCGAGCTGGCCTGCGAGGCGGGCGGCCCGGACAACATCACCTGTGTGGTGGCCGAGGTCGTCGAGGGACCCGGCTCCGAGGAACCGGTCGTCGTCGGCTCGGCGATTCCCTCCTGAGACCCCTCCTGACGGCCTTCCGAGGGTTCTGGTCGCGGCGCGGGGCAGGCGCTATCGTCGGTGCTCAGCGTTCCCGCAACGATCGTCACCCTCGAAGGGATGTCCGTCGTGTACAAGGAGTTCGCCATCGAGGCGATCGTGTGGCTCATCCCCGTCGTGATCCTCGTCGGGCTGGCCATCATGATCACGCGGCCCGCCTGAGGCCCCGAGGCCGGGGCGCGCAAGGCCCGCCGCCCCGGTTCTCACCCCTGCGACTACGCTGTTGGTGCCGATCAGCCTCCCACCGGGCCGGGCGGACACGTGTCAACCAGCGGGCGGTGCCGCCATCGCGGCCATCGTGCCGAGCGATCTCAGGGGATTAGGGAACAGTGAAGCTTCTCCACTCAGGGAAGGTCCGCGACGTCTACGAGGACCGGGGCGACATCATCCTGGTCGCCTCCGACCGGGTCTCGGTCTACGACGTGATCCTGCCCACGCCCATCCCCGACAAGGGAAGGATCCTCACCCAGCTCTCGCTGTGGTGGTTCGAGCAGCTCGCCGACGTCGTGCCCAACCACGTCATCTCCGCCACCGAGGTGCCCGACGAGTTCGAGGGCCGGGCCGTACGGTGCAGGCGGCTGGAGATGGTGCAGGTCGAGTGCATCGCCAGGGGTTACCTCACCGGCTCGGGCCTGAAGGAGTACCAGGCGACCGGCGCGGTCTCCGGGGTCGAGCTGCCGCCCGGCCTGGTCGAGGGCTCCAGGCTCCCCGAGCCGATCTTCACGCCGACCACGAAGGCGCCGCTCGGGCAGCACGACGAGTTCATCACCTTCGACGAGGTGGTGGCCCGGGAGGGCGCGGAGACCGCCCAGGAGCTGCGCCGGATCACCCTTGAGGTCTACCGGCGCGGCGCGGAGCTGGCACGCGAGCGCGGTGTGATCATCGCGGACACGAAGATCGAGCTCGGCCGGGACGCCGAGGGCACGCTGGTGCTCGGCGACGAGGTGCTCACCTCGGACTCCTCGCGGTTCTGGCCCGCCGACCAGTGGGAGCCGGGACGCCCGCAGTTCTCCTACGACAAGCAGTTCGTCCGCGACTGGGCGGCGAACAGCGGCTGGGACAAGAAGGGGCCCGCCCCCGAGGTGCCCGAGGAGGTCGTCGAGATCACCAGGGCCCGCTACATCGAGGCCTACGAGCGCATCACCGGCAGGACCTGGTAGTGCCAGGTCCGGTACGGCGGGCCGGCCTCCGATCCGCCCGCCGTACCGGTCACAGGGACAGTCTTCGCTCCGCCGCGGCGCCGACGACGAACCGGTTCGCGGAGGCGGGGTGGGCGCCGAAGTCGGCCACGACACAGGTGATGTTGTCGGGCCCGCCACCCCGGTTGGCCAGGTCGATGAGCCATCTGGCCGCCTCGTCGGGGTCGCCGATGTCGGTCAGCGTGTTGAACAGGGTCTCCGGGCCGACCACGGCGGTCAGGCCGTCCGAGCACAGCAGGTAGCGGTCGCCGACCTTGGCCTCGCGCAACGACAGGTCGAGCTCGCCGTCTCCGGTGCCCTCAAGGACCCGTAGCACCATGGAGCGGCGTGGGTGCTCGGCCGCCTGCTCCGGAGTGATCCGCCCGTCGTCGACCAGCGACTGGACCAGGGTGTGGTCGTGGGTGATCTGGTAGAGGGCGCCCTCGCGCAGCATGTAGGCGCGGGAGTCGCCGACGTGGGCCAGCGCGAAGGAGGCGCCGTCCCAGAGCATGGCGGTGAATGTGGTTCCCATCCCCCGCAGGGTGGGGTCCTGCTCGCTCCTCTCCCTCAGCGCGTGGTTGACGTCCCGCGCGGTGTTCTTGATGGTGGTCACCAGATCGACGCCACTTTGCGGGAGACTGTCGTCCAGTGCCGCCAGGGCCGTGACGGCCAGGGAGCTGGCGACCTCCCCGCCGGCGTGACCGCCCATGCCGTCCGCTATGGCCAGCAGGCGCGCGCTCGCGTAGCCCGAGTCCTCGTTCGCCTCACGGCGGACGCCGACATCCGAGCGGGCGGCATAGCGCAGTGCCGGTGCTTCGTTCAGTGCCATGAAGGCAGTAAATCATTGGTTGAAGCACTTCACAAGCAAAGCTGTTGTAGACCGCTGCGGCACAGTGAACTACTCTGGCCCAGTATGGAGGAGAGCCAGGAGATCACGGTGAACGCGGGCGACATCGCCCGGCTCGCCTCCGTCGGCCGTGCCGCGGTCAGCAACTGGCGCCGCCGCCACGACGACTTCCCCCAGCCGGTCGGCGGAACCACCTCCAGCCCGCTCTACTCCCTGCCCGAGATCGCCGCTTGGTTGCGCCGTAACGGCAAGACCTTCGAGGTCTCCCTCGGTGACCTGGTCTGGCAGCGGCTGCGCACCTCGGCCGACGACCTGCGCCTCGGCGACCTGGTCGGCGGCGCCGGGGCCTTCCTGCTGTTCCTGCACCGTGAGCCCCGGGCCTGGCGTGAGCAGGGCAGACGCGCCCTGTCCCGGATCGCCGAGGTGACCGCCGACCTGCCCGGCGTCCCGGCACGCGTCGACGACCCCGCGCTGCTGCGCCTGGTCGCCGAACTGGCCGCCGAGCTCGGGCCGCTGCCCGCCTTCGAGTTCCTCTGCGAGCGCTACGTCGAGGCCCACTCCCGCAGGCTCTCGGTCACCAGGGACGACGTCGCCGCGCTCATGCACCGGCTGGCCGTGCAGGACGGCGGAACGGTGCTGGACCCGGCCTGCGGGGTCGGGACCCTTCTGCTGCACGCGGAGAACGCCCTCGGCCAGGAGATCAACGAGACGAACGCGCTGCTCACCGCGGTCAGGCTGCTGCTGCGGGGGACGAGGGCGCGGATCGTCGCGGGTGACTCGCTCCGCGAGGACGGCCTGTCGGACGAGCCCGCCGACGCCGTGGTCTGCGACCCGCCGTTCAACGAGCGCGCCTGGGGTTACGAGGAGCTCACCGGCGACCCCCGCTGGGAGTACGGCCTGCCGCCGCGCGGGGAGTCCGAGCTGGCCTGGGTGCAGCACTGCCTCGCCCGCGTACGGCCCGGCGGCCTGGTGGCGATCCTGATGCCCGCCGCCGCGGCGAGCCGCCGTCCCGGCAAGCGGATCAGGGGCAACCTGCTGCGCGCCGGGGCGCTGCGTGCGGTGGTCACGCTGGGCGCGGGCGGCCCCGACCTGTGGCTGCTGCGCCGTCCCGACGGGGAGAGGCCCCCCTCCCAGCTTCTGGTGGTCGACGCCAGTGAGAACCTGTCGGTCGTCGAACCCGCCTGGCGGGCCTACTGCGACGACCCAGAGGCCGAGATGACCGGCGAGAGCCGTACGGTGCGGATCATCGACCTGCTGGACGACGAGGTGGACCTCAGCCTGGCGCGCGTCCGCCCCCAGCAGGGCGGCCCCGACTTCCTGCGTGACTTCACCGGGGCGCTCGACCGCTTCAGGGGCACCTCGGCGAGGCTCTCCGGCGCGCCCTTCGCCCTCGAACCGCTCACCGAACGGCAGGACCTGCCGACGACCACCGTGGGCGAGCTGGTCAAGGCGGGCCTGATCACGATCCTGCAGGCCCCGCCGAAGATGTCCGTCGAGAAGGGCCCGCTGCCGGTGCTGACCGCGGAGGACGCCGCCCTGGGCACCGCCCCCTCCGGCAGGACGACCCCTGACCCGGCGCCGGTCATGGTCACGCCCGGAGACGTCGTGACGACCGTCATGGGCGCGGTGCGGGTGGTCACGCACGGCGGGGCCGCGCTCGGCCCGCAGCTCACGCTCTACCGGGTCGATCCCGAGCGGCTCGACGCGGACTTCCTCGCCGGTTTCCTCCGTTCGGCGGACGCGGCGCGAATCCATCCCAGCTCAAGCCGCCTCGACGTACGGCGGGCCAGGGTGCCGATGCTTCCCCTGGTTGAGCAGCGCCGTTACGGCGCCGCCTTCCGTGAGCTGTTCGCCCTTGAGGACAGATTGCGCGAGACGGCGGCGCTGGGGGAAACCTTGATCCGGTTAGGCTTTGACGGACTGGTCGACGGTCATCTGCGGCCGTGCGACCAAGGAGTGTGATGTTCCGCGGGCTTGGAGGACCGGATGGTCATCGGCGACCGGTACGTGCTCGACGACCTCCCGCTCGGCCAGGGCGGCATGAGCGCCGTCTACGCGGGGCACGACAGGCATCTCGACCGCAGGGTCGCCGTGAAGTTCCTGCGGCTCGTCACGGGTCCTGACGAGGAGATGAAGCGGCGCTTCCTGCGTGAGGCGCGCATCCTGGCCAGGCTGGAGCATCCCGGCGCGCCCGTCCTGTACGACTTCGGCACCTTCGACCACCGGCTGTTCCAGGTGATGCAGTTCATTGCGGGCGTCACCGTGGCCGACCTGCTCAGCGAGCACGGCCCGCTGCCGGTTCCCTGGGCCGCCACGATAGCCGCGCAGGCCTGCGCGGTGCTGGTCGCGGCCCACGCGCTGAGCATCTACCACCGCGACCTCAAGCCGACCAATCTGATGCTCTGCCCCGACGGCAGCGTCAAGGTGCTGGACTTCGGGCTGGCCGTGCTCCGTGAGACCGGTTCGGCCCAGTTCACCCGGGTTGGGCAGATCCTCGGGACGCCCGCCTACATGGCCCCTGAGCAGATCCAGAGCGGGATCGTCGGGCCCCGCAGCGACCTGTACGCCCTGGGCTGTGTGATCCACGAGATGCTGACGGGCGAGCAGTTGTTCACCGGCCCGACGGAGTACGCCGTGTTCGAGCGCCAGGTGAAGGAGCGCCCGCCCCCCGTCGGCGGCGTCCCCGCCGAGCTGAACCGGCTGATCCAGGACCTGCTGGAGAAGGACCCCGAACGGCGTCCCCCAGGGGCCGACGTCCTCTACGAACGGCTGCAGCCCTTCGCCGTGAACCCGCCGATGCTTCCCGGCTTCCTCAACCCGCCCTCGGTGCCCAGCCCGGGGCGGATGTACGCCCGGATGGTCGGCCGCGTGCTGGCCTGACGTTCAGGGGGCCGCGTCGACCGGCCTGCGGCACACGTACGCGATCCCCGGCGGGATGTTCCGCCAGACGGGCCCGGTGATCAGCACCTCGTCGAAGACCGCGCGCAGCCGCCGGCGCAGCGCCCTCGCCCCGGCCAGCGGCAGCGCGTGCAGGTAGGTCACGGTCGTGAACGCCCCGCCCGGGGCGAGGGCCCCGCTGATCTGGCCGAGGATGCGCTCCTGCACGTCGCCGGGGAAGAACGACCACGGCAGCGTGCTGACGACCGCGTCCACCCGCTCGACCCCCGCCTTGGCCAGCAGGGTGCCCAGGTCGGCGGCGTCGCCGTACAGGGTCTCCATCCACGGCCTGGTCCTGCGCAGGTGCGCGGCGAGGTCGGGGTCGATCTCGACGGCCAGGTGGCGGGAGCCGGGGGCCAGCCGTGCGTGGATGACCTCGCTGATCGGGCCGGTGCCGGGGCCAAGCTCGACCACGACCGACGCGTTCCCCGTGGGGACCACCGCGCTGAGCGCCCTGCCCAGGACGGGGGAACTCGGCGCGATCGCGCCGACGACGTGCTGTCTGCGCAGCGCGGCCGACATGAAGGCCCGCAGGTCCGGGCGTACGGCTGTCTGGTTCATGGCCCCCATGACACCGTCGCCGGGGTCGTGGACACAGGACGCCAAAGCCTAGTTTTCCGGGTATATCTGGCTATACCCCTATAAGTGGGGTTGCTCTCCTGGGGGCCTCCGCTCCGGGGACGTAGTGTCGTCGGATGCAGTCATCGGCGGCGTGGCGGGCCCTCACCCGGTGGGACCTGGTGCTGACCTCCTGGCCGTGGCGCTCGCTCGCCTACCTGGTCACCGGCGTGCTCGTCGGCGAGGTCGTCCTGGTGGTCTTCCTGCTGGGCCTGTTCACCGGGACCGTCCTGGCCGCGGTGCTGATCGGCGTGCCGCTGCTGCTCGTGCTCGCCCTCGGCGGCATACCCGTGGCCGCGCTCGAACGCCGCAGGCTGCGGATCATCGATCCGGACCCGGCCCCGACCCCGCACCGCGCCGCGGAGTCCTCGGGGGTCGTCGCGTGGCTGCGGTTGCGGCTGCGGGAACAGGCCACCTGGCGGGAGCTCGGCTACCTGGTCCTGATGGTCACGGTGCTGTGGCCGATCGAGCTGCTGGCGGTGACCTTCGGCCTGGGCATGCCCGCCACGATGGTCCTGACCCCCGCCCTGCGCTCGCAGACGGGAGACGTCAGGGTGCTGAGGTTCTGGCTGGTCGACAACGACCTGTCGGCGATGGCCGCGCTCGCCATCGGCTCGCTCTGGCTCCTGCTGGCCCTGTACCCGCTGACGCTGCTCGCCCTGGCCCACGGCGCGCTGGCCAGGGCGATGCTGTCGCCGAAGGAGATCGACGCGGGACGGCGGCTCGCCGAGATCACCCGGTCGAGGACCCGGCTGGTCGCGGCCTTCGAGTCGGAGCGGCGCCGGATCGAACGCGACCTGCACGACGGCGCGCAGCAACGGCTGGTCGCGCTGACCATGACGCTCGGCATGGCCAGGCTGACGGAGGGCGAGGAGACCGCCGAGCTGGTCGCGCGGGCCCACGGCCAGGCGAAACTGGCCCTGGCCGAGATCCGCGACCTGATCAGGGGCATCCATCCGCAGATCCTCACCGACCGGGGCCTGCCCGCCGCCGTCGCCGACGTGGCCGACCGGTCGCCGATACCCGTCGACGTCTCGGTCACGCTGCCGCGCCTGCCCGAGGCCGTCGAGTCGGTCGCCTACTTCGTGGTCTCCGAGGCGCTGGCCAACGTGGCCAGGCACAGCGGCGCCGCCCACGCCCGGGTCGAGGGCCGTCTCGACGGCGGCCTCCTGGTGGTCGAGGTCGGCGACGACGGCACGGGCGGCGCCGACCCCGCCAGGGGCAGCGGCCTGGCCGGTCTGGCCGACCGCGTCTCCGTCGTCGACGGCAGGCTCATGCTCTCCAGCCCCGCCGGGGGCCCTACCCTGCTACGTGTGGAGATCCCTTGCGTACCGACCGACCCCTCGACATAGTCCTCGCCGAGGACGGCGTCCTGCTGCGCGAGGGGCTCGCCGGGCTGCTGACCCGCTTCGGGCACCGGGTGGTCGCCTCGGTCGGCGACGCCGACGGCCTCGTCGAGGCGGTACGGGCACACACCCCTGACGTCGTGGTCACCGACGTGCGGATGCCGCCCGGCTTCACCGACGAGGGACTGCGGGCCGCGGTCGCGCTGCGCGCCGCCGACCCCCGCCTGCCCGTCCTGGTGCTGAGCCAGTACGTCGAGCAGACCTACGCCAGCGAGCTGCTCGACTCCGGCGACGGGACCGGGGTCGGCTATCTCCTCAAGGACCGGGTCGGCGACGTCGAGGAGTTCGTGGACGCGCTGCACGGCGTCGCCTCCGGCGGCACGGTCGTCGACCCCGAGGTGGTCAGGCAGTTGCTGCGCCGCCGCCGTGACCCGCTCGGCAGGCTCTCCCCGCGTGAGCGGGAGGTGCTGGCCCTGATGGCGGAGGGCCGTTCCAACGCGGCCATCGCCAGGGGGCTGGTGATCTCCGAGGCCGCCGTCGGCAAGCACATCGGGAGCATCCTGACCAAGCTCGACCTGCCGCCCGCCGAGGACGACCACCGCAGGGTCCTGGCCGTGGTGACCTACCTGCGCGGCTGACCTCCATGGCCCGTGGACAAGCAGGCATATAAAGAATGAATTTTCCAGTTAAGGCCGGACTTTAAGGGTCATTGCCGCCTAAAAGGTCAATACAGCTGTTATGGACTCCAACACCGTACTGCTGGGAGTCGTGGTGGCCACCGCCCTGGCCTTCGACTTCACCAACGGATTCCACGACACGGCCAACGCGATGGCGACCTCCATCGCCACCGGCGCCCTGCGCCCCAAGATCGCCGTCGCGCTCTCGGCGATCCTCAACTTCCTCGGCGCCTTCCTCTCCCTGGCCGTCGCGGCGACCATCGCGACCGGCATCGTCGAGGCCGGAGCCATCACCCTCACCGTCGTCTTCGCCGGACTCGTGGGCGGTCTGGCCTGGAACCTCCTCACCTGGTACTTCGGCATCCCCTCCAGCTCCTCCCACGCGCTGATCGGCGGAGTCGTCGGGGCGACGCTGATCGCCGCGGGCCCCTCGGCCGTGAAGGCGGTCGGCATCGTCTCCAAGGTGCTGATCCCCGCCGTCCTGGCGCCGCTGGCCGCCATCCTGGTCGCGACCATCGGTACCTTCCTGGTCTACGTCATCACCAGGAACGTTCCCGAGGACATCCGCGGCAGAGGGTTCAGGATCGGCCAGATCGGGTCGGCCTCACTCGTCTCACTCGCCCACGGCACCAACGACGCCCAGAAGACCATGGGCATCATCACCCTCGCCCTGATCGCCAACGGCACCCTCGGCAAGGACGCGGGACCGCCGCTGTGGGTGATCGTCTGCAGTGCGAGCGCCATCGCCCTGGGCACCTACCTCGGCGGCTGGCGGATCATCCGTACCCTCGGCAAGGGGCTCACCGAGATCGAGACGCCGCAGGGCTTCGCCGCGGAGGGGTCCTCGGCGGCGGTCATCTTCGCCTCCTCCCACTTCGGCTTCCCGCTGTCCACGACGCACGTGTGCGCCGGGTCGGTGATCGGCTCCGGCCTCGGCAAGCGACTGGCCGAGGTGCGCTGGAACGTGGCCGGTCAGATGGCCACCGCGTGGCTGCTGACGCTGCCCGCCGCCGCCCTGGTCGGCGCCGTCGCGTGGAAGGGCGCCGACCTCATCGGCGGGGCGGGCGGGGTGACCGTCGTCTTCCTGCTCGCGCTGCTCGGCGGCCTCGGCCTCTACCTCGCCTCCCGCCGCAGCACGGTGAACGCCGCCAACGTCAACGACGAGTGGACCGGACGCACCCCCGCCCCGGTCAAGGAGGCCGTGTGATGAACGCCTACCTCGACCTCGACGCCCTGTGGCGGGTCCTGGTCGCCGCCCTGGCCGGTGGCGCGGGGCTCGTCGCGGTCTTCTCCGTCGCCCTGGCCGGTCTGGCCGCCGCCCGGCCCACCTCGGCCGGAGGCGGCGGACGTCCCCTCGGCTGGGTCGTCGCGGTGGCCGGTTTCCTGGTCGTCGTGAGCGGTGTCGCCCTCGGCATCTGGGTGATGCTGCACAAATGAGCCTCCCGTACGGCCCGGCCGCGCGGGCCGTACGGGAGAATGCCGTCCGTGGAGGGACGTTGGATCGAGGTCGCCGACCGGGTGCTGGTGCGGCGGCACAGTGAGCTCGACCTGTCCGTCGGGCTGGTCCTCGGCGACGGCGGCTGCCTGGTGGTCGACACGCGGGGCGACGCCCGGCAGGGCGCCGAACTGGCCGCCGAGGTACGGAGGATCACCCCGGATCCGTGGACGGTGGTGATCACCCACTCGCACTTCGACCACAGCTTCGGCACGGGCGCCTTCCTCGACTGCCCCGTCTGGGCGCACGAGGCCTGCCGTGGCGACCTGGTGGCGAACGGTTCGGCGGCCAGGGACACCTGGGCGCGGTGGTACCGCGACCAGGGGCGGGACGACGTCGCCGACGACATCGCGGGCACGGAGATCGCGCTGCCCGACCGCCTGGTGAGCTCGGGGGCCGAACTCGTCGCCGGAGGCAGGAGGGTCGTGCTGGCCCACTTCGGTCCCGGCCACTCCGGCAACGACCTCGTGGTCCACGTGCCTGACGCGGACGTGGTCTTCGCCGGTGACCTGGTGGAGAACGGCGCGCCGCCCGACTACGAGGACGCCGCTCCCCTGGCGTGGCCCGCCGCCCTCGACGGGCTGCTCGGGCTGCCCGGGACCACGGCGGCGACGACGGTCGTTCCCGGCCACGGCGACCCGGTCGGGCGCGGGTTCGTCGTCGCCCAGCGTGCGGAGATCGCCGCCGTCGCCGACCTCTGCCGCCGGGTCGCCTCGGGCGAGCTGGACCGGGAGCACGCCGTACGGCTGTCGCCCTATCCGCGCGAGACGACCCTCACCGCCCTTGACCGTG
Source organism: Streptosporangium sp. NPDC020072 (assembly GCF_040631445.1). NCBI lineage: Bacteria > Bacillati > Actinomycetota > Actinomycetes > Streptosporangiales > Streptosporangiaceae > Streptosporangium > Streptosporangium sp. NPDC020072. The sequence continues at coordinate 305,436 of NZ_JBEYAB010000002.1, forward strand.
TGTCATGAGGGCACGAAGCTGGGGGCCTCCCCGCTGAACTCGCTGTGCACGCGTTCACCGCGCACCCCCATGGCCAGCAGCCGCGCGGTCGTGTGGCGCACCATCTCCGGCGAGCCGCACACGTAGACGTCCCCGTCGGGGATGACCCGGTGGTATTCGAGGGCGTCGACCGCGGTGTGCCTCGGCCAGTGCTCGGGTTCGTCGGAGACGGCCTGGATGATCCGCAGACGCTTGTGCTGTGCCCGCAGGCGCCGCAGGTCGTGCATGTCGTAGGCCTCGGAGCTGTGCCGTACGCCGTGGAAGAGGTCGATGGAGGGGCGCTCCGGCGACCACGCCGACTCCTCGACGAGCGCCTTGAGCGGGGCGAGGCCGGTGCCGCCCGCCAGGAACACCAGGTGCGGGGTGCGCGCGTCGTTCAGCGAGAACGTCCCCCTCGGCGGGCCGATCAGGACGATGTCGCCGGGCTGGGTGTGCCGGACCAGCGCCGTGCTGACCCATCCGCCCGGCACGGCCCGCACGTGGAAGGACAGGCGGTTGTCGTGCCTGGGCGCGTTGGCGATCGAGTACGGCCGCCACACCTTGGGCCACTGCCCGGTCTGCAGGGTGGCGTACTGACCCGCCCTGAAGGGGTAGGGCTGGTCGGGCTCGACGTTGATCACGGCGATGTCCCGGGTGCGCATCTCGTGCGAGACGACCGTGCCGATCCAGGAGGGCGGCGCGTGGACGGCGTCCTGTTCCGCGGCCTGGATCATCACCTCGGCGACGTAGCGGTAGGCGCTCATCCACGCCTCGTCGTAGGCGGGCAGCCAGGCGCCGTGGGCGTTGGCCCGCATCGCGGCCACCAGGCAGTGGCCCAGCGCGGGGTAGTGCTCGGGGCGCACGCCGTACTTGCGGTGGTCCCTGGCGAGCTGGCCGAGGTAGTCGTCGAGCGGCTCACCGTTCTCCAGGCTGAGCACCACCTGGGTCAGCGCCTTGAGCAGACGGTCGCGCTGCACGTCCATCGCGGGCGGGAACATCTCTCTCACCTGCGGATACTCGGAGAAGAGCCTGCCGTAGAAGTGCATGGTGACCTTCTCGGCCACGGGGGCGACGAGCAGCCAGCTGTGGCGGATCAGCCCGATGTCGATCATCATGTCGTCACCCGGCCGGCTTCCCCGCCTTTTCCCTTTCCCTCTCGGCGGGCCACTCCCTCTCGGCGGGCAGCCCTCTTTCGATGGATCTCTCCCTTTCGGCGGGCCGCTCTCCACGGCGGCCGACACCGAAGTGGTCCTCCCCCGCCGGTCTGCGCCGCGCTCCGTGCCGGCCTCCGCGTTCCTGCCTGGCCAGCAGCGGGATGTGCTTCGAGCAGTGGATGTAGGCCTCCTCGACCTCGATCCTGACCCAGCGCTCGGCCCTGCGTCCCGGGGCCGTCATGTCCTCGTCGGCCAGACCGTGGCGGCGGGCCGCGTCGTAGGCGGTGACGATGGTCGCCGAACCGTTGACGTGCAGCCCGACGAGTTCCTCGAAGAAGTCGACGAACAGCAGGCTGAGGTGCGGGTTCTCCATGATGTTGCCGAGACTGGCGAGCACACCGTTGCCGCGGAACTCCGGGTAGGCGAGCGTGGTCTCGTCGAGGACCCTGACGAATCCGGGAGGGCCGGCGCGGAAGGTCGTGTCGCAGTTTCCCGAGGCGTCGGCCGTACCCACGAAGACCATCTCCTGGCGGGCCACGAACTCCCTCATCCGCGGCGTCAGCCGGTCGGTGACCTGGCGTTCGTAGAACCTCTTCGCCCTGTCGCGGGTGGCGAACAGGAGCTGGAGCACGTGTTCCCCCCTCGAACCGGGGAGGTGGTCCCCGTCGTCCAGGCCGCCGCGCGGCGTGTACTGGTCCATCAACTCGACATCGCTCCCATCCATCGCGGACCCGTGGTCCGCGACGCGATCTGTGACATGGGCACGCGCCGGTCCTGCCTCCGGCGGGAGCCGCCGGAGGAGGTCTGTGCCCGCTCCGTGCCCGCTCCTTGCCCACACAGGCGTTGGAGCCTAGACCACAAATCGTGCATGTCTTGAATGTTTACGAAACTTTCCTTCGGCTGTCACATCGGCCACTTCAGCCACAGCCGTCCCCGGTACCCGATGCCCGTGCGACCAAACACGGCCTCGCCAACTTCTTGTGACGGCCCCGCCCCGAGCCGGGTCGTCACACGTGTTTCGCCGAAATTAACAAAAAACACAGGAGAGAAAAAACAAACAGCTTCTCGACTGCCGGTGACGACTCGGCTACTCTTACTCGCATGACGAAGCGACAGGCCCTGACGCGGCGGCGGCACGTCGATCTCGCCCGCGTCTCCAGCGCCATCTGTCGTCCCCAGTCCTGAGAGCCCTTCCCCCTCTCACCCCCTCCCACCAGGCATTTCCCCCTTTCTCCGCCTGGCGTTCACGGCGTCGCCCCTCTTCCCAACCGCCTTCGGAATTCCCCTTCCAAGCGGTACGGCATCGCATGTGAATTCGCCATGCCAATTTCCCGACCCCCTTTTCTCGTCCGTCGTGAACGGTATTTCCCCATGCCGTGAACGACGACCACCCGGTTTTCTCCGTCATGCCCTCCCTCCATGTGCCGGGAGCCTTTCGATGTCCGCACCACCCTCCACAGAACCCGTGCGATTCGCCTACTGGGTGCCGAACGTCAGCGGCGGCCTGGTCACCAGCCGGATCGAACAACGCACCGACTGGAGCTACGAGTACAACCGTGACCTGGCCGTCCTCGCCGAGGAGAACGGCTTCGACTACGCCCTGAGCCAGGTCCGCTACATCGCCGGCTACGGCGCCGAGTACCAGCACGAGTCGACCGGCTTCAGCCTGGCCCTGCTGCTGGCCACCCGGCGGCTGAAGGTCATCGCCGCGGTCCACCCCGGCCTGTGGCATCCGGGGGTGCTGGCCAAGTTCGGCGCGACCGCCGACCACCTCTCCGGCGGCCGGTTCGCGGTGAACGTCGTCAGCGGCTGGTTCAAGGGCGAGTTCACCGCCCTCGGCGAGCCGTGGCTCGAACACGACGAGCGCTACCGCCGCTCAGAGGAGTTCATCCGCGCCCTGCGCGCCATCTGGACCGAGGACCACGCCGAGCTGGCCGGGGACTTCTACCGGATCCGCGACTTCTCCCTCAAGCCGAAGCCGCTGAGTTCCGCGGGCCGTCCGCACCCGGAGATCTTCCAGGGCGGCAACTCCACCGCCGCCCGCGCCATGGCGGGCCGGGTCTCCGACTGGTACTTCAGCAACGGCAGGGACTTCGACGGCGTCGCCGAGCAGCTCGCGGACGTGCGCGCCGCCGCCGAGGGCGTGGGGCGCCGCCCGCCCCGCTTCGGTCTCAACGGCTTCCTCATCGCCCGCGACACCGAGGCCGAGGCCCGCGAGACCCTCAGGGAGATCGTCGCCAAGGCCGACACCGAGGCCGTGCGCGACTTCGGCGACGCCGTCAGGCAGGCGGGCCGTTCGACCGCCGACGGCAGGGGGATGTGGCAGGACTCGACCTTCGAGGACCTGGTCCAGTACAACGACGGGTTCCGCACCGGCCTGATCGGCACCCCCGAGCAGGTCGCCGAGCGCATCGTCGCCTACCGGCGGCTCGGCGTCGACCTCCTGCTGCTCGGCTTCCTGCACTACCACGAGGAGGTCGAGTACTTCGGCAGGCGGGTGCTGCCGCTCGTGCGCGAGCTGGAGTCCCGGCTGCCCGGGAAGGAGAGCGAGCCCGCCACGCTCGGCTCCTGACCGCACCACCAGCCCCCCGGAACAGCGAACCCACGACCGTCAGCCCGAACGAGAGGTCCGTCATGACCGCCGTCACTCCTTCCGCCTGGCAGACAGAGCCCTTCCCCGACAGCCCGCAGGGCTGGATCGACCGGGCCGCCGAGGTGGCCGCCGTGCTCTCGACCGACGCCGCCGCCCGTGACAAGGCCGCGGCGACGCCGTACGCCGAGGTCCGGTTGTTGAAGGACTCCGGGCTCGTCACCCTGCTCGGGCCCGCCGAGCACGGGGGCGGGGGCCAGAACTGGCCGACCGCCTACCGCGTCGTCCGTGAGATCTCCAAGGCGGACGGCTCCGTCGGCCAGCTGCTCGGCTACCACTACCTGTGGAACTGGGCGGCCAGGCTGGTCGGCACCCGTGAGCAGTGGGAGCACGTCGAGGCGGAGGCCGCGCGCAACCGGTGGTTCTTCGGCGGCGCGGTCAACCCACGCGACAACGACGTCGTCGTCACCGAGGACGGCGACGACCTGGTCTTCACCGGGCGCAAGTCCTTCTCGACGGGCAGCAAGGTCTCCGACGTGACCGTCCTGGAAGGGGTGCTCGACGGGACGCAGACGCACATCTTCGCGATCGTGCCCTCCGACAGCCCGGGGCTGACCTTCCACGACGACTGGGACAACATCGGCCAGCGGCTCACCGAGAGCGGCAGCGTCACCCTCGACGGCGTCCGGACCCCATGGGCCTCGGCGGCCGGTTTCGTGGACCGGGTGTTCCAGCCCCGCGTCTACAACACCCTCAACGTCCCGACGATCCAGCTCGTCTTCGTCAACCTCTACCTCGGCATAGCGGCGGGCGCCCTGGAGACGGCCGCGACCTACACCAGGACCAGGTCCCGTTCCTGGCTGCACGGCGGACACGACAACGCGGTGGACGAGCCGTACGTCATCGACGCCTACGGCGAGCTGACCTCCAGGCTCTGGGCGGCCGAGGCGCTGGCCGACCGGATCGCCGAGGAGGGCGAGAGGCTGCACGGCGACCCGGACGCGGTGACCGAGGCGGCGCGCGGGGAGTTCGAGGTGCGGGTCGCGGCGGCCAAGGCCGTGGCGACCGAGGTCTCCCTTGAGGTGACCGGCCGGATCTTCGAGGTCACCGGCGCGCGGGCGACCTCGAGCGCCGAGGGCCTGGACCGGTTCTGGCGCAACGTCCGCACCCACACCCTGCACGACCCGGTCGCCTACAAGCGCCGGGAGGTCGGGCGTTTCGTCCTGACGGGCGAGATTCCCGAGCCGACCTGGTACTCCTGACCCCTCCGCGCCGGTGACCGCGGGCCCGGTCGTGGCCGACACGGACGGCCACGACCGGGCACGCCCCGGTTCTCCCTGTACCGACCCCCTGGAGATCCCGCCGTGACCGCTCATGTGACCGCTCATGTGATCACCGACGACGCCGAGGCGCTGGAGACGGCCGGGAGGCTGGCCGCCGAGTTCCGCGCGGGCGCCTCCGAGCGGGACTCGGCGAGGAAGCTCCCGCACGCCGAGGTGGAGCGGCTCTCGGCGAGCGGGCTGCTCGGCGTCACCGTTCCCGCCGACCACGGTGGCGCCGACATCCGCCACGAGACACTGGCCGAGGTCTTCCGGCTGCTGGCCTCCGGCGATCCGAGCCTGGCGCAGATCCCGCAGAGCCACTTCGTCTACGTCAACGTCCTGCGCCGCCAGGGCACCCCGGCGCAGCGGGAGTTCTTCTTCGCCGAGGTGCTGGCGGGACGCAGGTTCGGCAACGCCCAGTCGGAGGCGGGCACCAGGCACGTCCAGGACATCCGTACCAGGCTCGTCCCGGCACCGGACGGCTCGTTCCTGCTCAGCGGCGTCAAGCACTACTCGACCGGGGCGCTGTTCGCGCACTGGATCCCGGTGCTCGCCCGTGCCGAGGACGACACGCTCCACGTCGCCTACGTGCCACGCGAGGCGCGGGGGCTGACCGTCGTCGACGACTGGGACGGCATGGGCCAGCGCACCACGGCGAGCGGGACCGTCAAGCTCGACCGGGTCGAGGTGCCCGCGGACCGGGTGGTGCCGCACCACCTGACCTTCCAGGGGCCGCAGCTGCACGGCGCGGTCGCCCAGCTGCTGCACACCGCCATCGACGTGGGGATCGCCGCCGCGGCCCTGGCCGAGGCCGCCGAGTTCGTCCGCACCAGGAGCAGGCCCTGGTTCGAGAGCTGTCACGAGAGCGCGGCCGACGACCCGCTGCTCATCCAGCGCTTCGGTGAGCTGGGCGTTCAGCTGCGCGCGGCCGAGGCGCTGCTGGCGACGGCCGCCAGGACCGTGGACGCCGCGGGCACGCCGGGGGCCGGGCTCACCGAGGAAAGCGCGGCCGAGGCGTCCATCGCGGTGGCCGCCGCCAAGGCCTTCGCCGCGAGCGCCGCGGTCGACATCGGCGGCGCCCTGTTCGAGCTGGCCGGAACCCGCTCCGCGCTGGACGGCCTCAACCTGCACCGTTTCTGGCGGGACGCCAGGACCCACACCCTGCACGACCCGGCCAGGTGGAAGGTGCAGCACATCGGGCGTTACCTGCTCAACGGCACCCTGCCGCCCCGGCACGGCCTGCTCTGACCTTCTCCGGCGCGCCCTCTCTGGACCGTCCTCCGCGGTCGCGCGCCGTACGGGATCTTCGTGGCCCGTAATCCCCGGTGTCCGGATGGATATGTCCGGACATATAGAAAAACCGAGGGTTGACGGTGTATGTCAGCGCGAGTAGCTTCCCGAATTAAATAAGAAGGTTTCTTGTTTGTTGCTTCCCTGACGAGCGGATTCACCCGCCCGCCGGGAAGGTCACACGCGCGCGCGAACTATCTCGGGGGACACCTTTTTAGCTGCTTCGCCAGAGAGGAAGCACGATGTCCCGTCTCCGTTCATGGAGAGCAGTCGCCGTTGCGGTCATGTACGCGGCCGCAACGGCGGGAATGGCCGCGGTCGGTGCGCCCGCCGCGCACGCCGCGGCATCGCTGACCGCCAAGTTCTCCGCCTCCGACCGCGGTACCTGGTGGCAAGGAACGTACGAGGTGAAGAACGCCGGCGACTCGGCGGCGACCACCTGGACCCTCGAATTCGACCTCAACTCCGGCCAGTCCATCGGCAACTGGTGGAACGGCACGCCGACCATCAGCGGCAGCCACGTGACCGTCAAGCCCGGCAGCGGCAACGCCAACGTTCCCGCGGGCGGAAGCACGGGCGGCAACAGCTTCGGCTTCGTCGGCATGGGGCCGACCACCCCGCCGGCCAACTGCAAGATCAACGGCAACCCGTGTGAGGGCGGCCCGCCACCGGACACCCCGCCGACCGCGCCGGGCAAGCCCGTCGCGACGCCGACGACCAACAGCGTCGCCCTGACCTGGGCCGCCTCGACCGACGACAAGGGCGTCGCGGGCTACGACGTCTACCAGGGCACCTCCAAGGTCACCTCGGTGGCGACCACCTCCGCGACGGTGAACGGCCTCACGCCCGACACCGAGTACACCTTCTCCGTCAAGGCGAAGGACACCGCGGGCCAGGAGTCGGCCTCCTCCCCCTCGACCACCGTCCGCACCCTCAAGGACGACACCCCCGACACCGAGGCGCCGACCACCCCCGGCACGCCGACCGTGAGCGGCAGGACGACCACCAGCATCACCCTGCAGTGGGGTGCCTCGACCGACAACAGGGGCGTCACCGCCTACGAGGTCTACAACGGTGACTCGTCGGCTTCCACTGTGACGGGGACGCCGCCGAACACGACCACCACGATCAACGGGCTGAGCGCCGACACCGAGTACACCTTCAAGGTCCGCGCCAAGGACGGAGCGGGCAACCAGTCCGGCTTCTCCGGGACCGTCACCGCCCGCACCGACAAGCCGGACACCGAGGCGCCGACCACCCCCGGCACGCCGACCGTGACCGGCAAGACGAACACCAGCATCACCCTGCAGTGGGGCGCCTCGACCGACAACAAGGGCGTCGTCTCCTACGAGGTCTACAACGGCAACTCCTCCGCGACCGTCGTGACCGGAACCCCGCCGGGTACGACCGCGACCGTCAGCGGCCTGACCGAGGACACCGAGTACACCTTCAAGGTCCGGGCCAAGGACGCCGTCGGCAACCAGTCCGACTTCTCCGGAACGGTCACCGGCCGCACCGACAAACTGCCCACCGACCAGTCGGCCTGCCGTCCCGACGGCCTCTACCAGTCTCCCGGCGTGACCGGCGTGCCGTACTGCACGGTCTACGACAACAACGGTCGCGAGAAGATGGGCGCCGACCACCCGCGCCGCGTGGTGGGCTACTTCACCAGCTGGCGCACCGGCAAGGACGGTTCCCCGTCCTACCTCGCCAAGGACATCCCCTGGGACAAGATCACCCACATCAACTACGCCTTCGCCCACATCGACGGGCAGGGCAAGGTCTCCGTGGGCTCCCCCAGCGCGAACAACCCCTCCATCGGCATGGAGTGGCCGGGCGTCGCCGGGGCCGAGATGGACCCGGCCTACTCCTACAAGGGCCACTTCAACCAGCTCAACAAGTTCAAGAAGCAGCACCCCAACGTCAAGACGATCCTGTCGATCGGCGGTTGGGCCGAGACCGGTGGCTACATCGACGACAACGGCGTCCGGCAGGCCTCCGGCGGCTTCTACACGATGGCCAGCTCGCAGTCGAGCATCAACACCTTCGCCGACTCGGCCGTGAAGTTCATGAAGGACTACGGCTTCGACGGTGTGGACATCGACTACGAGTACGCGACCTCCGCCCCCAACGCCGGTAACCCCGACGACTTCAGCTTCTCCAACCCGCGCCGGGCGACGCTGATGGCGGGCTACGTCAACCTGATGAAGACCCTGCGGCAGAAGCTGGACGCCGCCGCCGCGGCCGACGGCAAGTACTACCTGCTCACCGCGGCGACCACCGCCTCCGGCTGGATCCTGCGCGGCAGCGAGACCTACCAGGTCACCCCGTACCTCGACTACGCCAACATGATGACCTACGACCTGCACGGGGCGTGGAACCACTTCGTCGGCCCGCTGCAGGCCCTCTACGACGACGGCAGCGACGCCGAGATGAAGTACTGGAACGTCTACGGCACCTACAGCGGCATCGGCTACATGAACGGCGACTGGGCCTTCCACCACCTGCGAGGCGCGATGCAGGCGGGCCGGATCAACCTGGGCGTCGGCTACTACAGCCGGGGATGGCAGCGCGTCACCGGAGGCACGGACGGCCTCTGGGGCACCTCCGACCTGCCGGACCAGAACAACTGCCCCGAGGGCACCGGCGGCAAGATCGGTTCCAAGGTGCCGTGTGGTGACGGCGCCATCGGCATCGACAACCTCTGGCACGACCTGGACAAGGCGGGCAAGGAAGTCCCGGCCGGCGTCAACCCGGTCTGGCACTTCAAGAACCTGCAGGAGGGCAAGCAGGGCAGCTACATCACCCAGTACGGCCTCACCCCGGACACCGACCCGACCGACCGCATCTCGGGCACCTACGTCCGCAAGTACTCCTCCTCCATGGTCGCCCCGTGGCTGTGGAACAACGACAAGAAGGTCTACCTGTCCACCGAGGACGACCAGTCCATCCAGGCCAAGGCCGACTACGTGGCCAACAAGGGCATGGGCGGCATCATGATCTGGGAGCTGGCCGGCGACTACAAGTACTACCCCGAGCGTGACGGCGGCAAGGGCGAGTACTTCATCGGCGACACCCTCACCACCAAGATCTACAACACCTTCAAGACGGCCGCGCCGTACGGGAACCTGAAGGCCGGCACCAAGACGATGCCGACCGAGACCCTCAACGTCCAGGCCGAGCTGTACGGCTTCGCGGTCGGCGACGCCAACTACCCGATCTCCCCCAAGTTCAAGTTCACCAACAACTCGACGACCACGATCCCCGGCGGCGCCACGATCGAGTTCGACTACGGCACCTCCGCCCCGGCGACCATGACCCAGCAGACGGGCTGGACGCTCTCGGTGGTCTCGACCGGGCACACCGGGCCGAACGTCGGCGGCCTCAAGGGCGACTTCCATCGGATACGGCTGACCGTTCCGACCTGGGAGAGCATCGCCCCGGGGCAGTCGAAGGAGGTCCAGCTCAGATACGACCTGCCCATCGCGACGCCGTCCAACTTCGTCGTGACCTTCGGCGGGAAGTCCTACCGGATGGCCGCCGACAACCCGCGGTGATCTCTCCGGTGATCTCCCGGTGATCCGGGAACCGCACCTTCGCTGACACGTTCCGCCCGGCCACACGGCCGGGCGGAATGTTTTTCCGCCCTTATCCAGCATTATCCATATTGCTTACCTGTTGGGTCGGCAGCCAATAAGACCGTCCCACAACCCACATTGCATGCGCACTCAAAAACACGGTTCACGGTGATATTGACCGAGCTTTACAACATGAGTGGCAATCTGGTATTAGTTAAAATATTGTTCCGCCTGTTCATATCAGGGAGGACGTGTTGGCTGGGCGCCCAGGTGCAACGAAAGGCGCGACCCGGATCCAACCGAAAAGGAATTCCATCGGAGAAAAGAATCATCACAGGGGTTCCGACGACGCCTACGGAGGCGTCCAGGTGACCCCCGTCGGTCTTCGCATCCCAGCGGAGTTGCCCTACGAACTCTGGGAGAAGGCCGGTTTCCGGATTTCCGCGGTCGCCAACTCTTCCACATGGTGTCTCGGCGACTGGCTCGCCTACGGCCGGTCCCGCTACACCGACAGATACCGAAAAGCCATCGAGGCCATCGGCCTCGACTACCAGACACTTCGCAACTACGCCTGGGTCTCCAGGAGGGTCGACCTCTCCCGCAGACGCGACGGGCTGAGCTTCCAGCACCACGCGGAGGTGGCGTCACTGCCTCCCGAGGAGCAGGACCACTGGCTCGACCAGGCGCAGCGGAACGGATGGACACGTAACCGGTTGAGGCGGAACCTCGCCGCCCTCCGCCAGGAGAAACCAGAGGCCGAAGGAAAGCGGGTCTCACTCGAACTCAGGCTGGGCGCCGACCGCATCGCCCGTTACCAGGAGGTCGCGGGCCAGTCGCAGACCAGCCTCGAATCCTGGATCGTCGAACAACTCGACACCGCGGCCGCCGCGTTTCTCGGCTGAACGGACCATCCGGGCGGACGACGCCGTCCGTAAATCTCAACAGGGGGCGAACGGCCTTCCCCTCTCGTTTTCCGGCCCGGCGCTCCCGTCATGTCCACGGTCTCTCCAGGCCCGACCGAGCGCGAAAGGACATCGGAAATGAGATCAACGCCGGAAGGAACGACCGGCGAACTCGACTGGGAGGTCTCCGAGGGGAAACCGGTGTCCGCGTGGCTCACCGGCCCCGACGACATCGCCGGGACCTGCGACCGGCTGAGCGCCCTCCTGCCCGAGTTGCGCGCGGCCCTGGCCGAACACGGCGCCGTCCACCTCCGGGGCCTGCCGCTGAAGGGCGTCGAGGACTTCGCGAGGGTGCGGGACGTGCTCATCCCCAGGCACACGCCGTACCGGGAGAAGGCGACGCCGCGCAGCGACCTCGGCAGCGGGGTCTTCTCCTCGACCGACCTTCCCCCCTCGCAGCCGATCATGATGCACAACGAGAACAGCTACACCCTGACCTTCCCCGGGCTGCTGCTGTTCGCCTGCCTGACCGCGCCGGAGGAGGGCGGGGCCACGCCGGTCGCCGACTGCAGGAAGGTTCTGCGGAACGTCCCCGCGCCCCTGGCCGAGAAGGTCCGGGCCTCCGGCTGGCTGCTGAGACGCGGCTACTCCGAGCACATCTCGACCGACTGGCGCACCGCCTTCTCCGCACAGGACAGGGGCGACGTCGAGCGCTACTGCGCCGACAACCTCATCGGCCACCGGTGGCAGGACGACGGGAACCTGCGCACCAGCCAGCTGCGCCCCGGCGTCATCAGGCACCCGCGCAGCGGGGAGGAGGTCTGGTTCAACCACCTGGCCTTCTGGAACGAGTGGTCCCTGGACGAGGAGCTCAGGGAGGTCCTCGTGACGGAGTTCGGGCGGGACGGCCTGCCGTTCAACACCGCCTTCGGCGACGGCGAACCCCTGACGCGGGACGACCTGGAGGACCTGCGGGCCGCCTACGAGGCGGCGACCGTACGCGAACGGTGGCGCCCCGGTGACCTGCTCATCGTCGACAACGTCCTGACGGCGCACGGCAGGGACCCCTTCCGCGGCGACCGCAGGATCGTGGTGGCGATGGGCGAGCCCGTCGACCTCCTCGACTGCGCGCCGACCGTCCAGCCCGCGGCCGGTCAGCTGTGAGCGGGCAGGAGCGGGACCTGCTGAGCCGTTTCTCCGCCACGGTCCGGCACGCGCCCGACCGGCCCGCGGTGCGCCACGGGGAGACCGTGCTCGACTTCGCCGAACTCGACGCCCGTACGGCCCGGCTCGCGGCGGCGCTGCGCGACCTGGGCGCCGGGCCGGGCCACCGGGTCGGGGTGAGCCTGCCCAGGGGCGCCGACCTGGTCGTGGCGCTGCTGGCGGTGTGGCGGGCGGGCGCGGCCTACGTCCCGCTCGATCCCGTCTACCCCGCCGACCGGCTCGCGTTCATGGCCGAGGACGCGGAGACGCGGATTCTGCTCCACACCGGTGAACGTCCCTCGTGGGCGGGTGGAGCGCGTTGCCTCACCCCGGATGCGACCTCGGGCAACGACGGGGCCTTGGACCTTCCGTCCGCCTCGGCCCCGGCGTACGTCATCCACACCTCGGGCTCGACCGGCAGGCCGAAGGGGGTCGAGGTGTCCCGGAGCTCCGTGGCCTCCATGGTCACCGCGCTCGAACGCTTCGGCGCCTACGCCGACCGTCCCCGGGTGGTCGCCTGGAACGCCAGCGTCTCCTTCGACGCCTCCGTGCAGCAGTGGGTCAGGGTGTGCCGGGGAGACACCCTGGTCGTGCTCGGCGAGCAGGACCGCACCGACCCGGCCCGGCTGCGCGCCCTGCTCGACGAGCACGCGGTGACCGACCTCGACCTGACCCCCTCACACTGGGAGACCCTGCGCGAGGAACTGCTCACCCCCCGCCCCGACGGACGTGTGCTGCGGCTGTTCCTCGGCGGCGAGGCCGTACCCGAACGGACCTGGCGGGAGATCGCCGGCTCGGAGCACGTGGAGGGGCTGAACCTGTACGGCCCAACGGAGTGCACGGTCAACGTCACCACCGCCTGGATCACCGGCGCCGGGCCGCACATCGGACGGCCACTGTCCGGCTGCCACGTCCACGTGCTCGACGACGCCCTGCGCCCGGTGCCGCCCGGCGTGACCGGGGAGGTGTACGTCGCGGGCCCCCGCCTGGCCCTCGGTTACGTCGGCAGGCCCGCCCTCACCGCGGAGCGGTTCGTCGCCGACCCGTTCTCCGCGCCCGGCGCCCGGATGTACCGCACCGGCGACCTGGCCTCCCGCGCGGAGGACGGCACGCTGCGGTTCGCAGGGCGGGCCGACGGCCAGGTGAAGGTCCGCGGCTTCCGGATCGAGCCCGGCGAGATCGAGCACGCCCTCGGCGCCCACCCCGACGTGGCACGCGCCGTCGTCACGCTCCGCGGCGACCGGCTGGTGGCCCACGTGGTGCCCGTGGAAGGCCGCGAACCCTCCCCGGAACGGCTGCGGGAACACCTGGCCACCGGGCTGCCGGAGTTCATGGTGCCCTCCGCCTTCGCCCTCGTCGAACGCCTCCCGCTCACCCCGAACGGCAAGCTCGACGTGGCCGCCCTCCCCGAGCCCGTGTGGGCCGCGGAACCCGGGGAAGCGCCGCGGGGCGAGTTCGAGGAGCTGATCGCGGGCGTGTGGGCGGAGGTCCTCGGCCGGGACGGGATCGGCCCCGACGACGACTTCTTCGCCCTCGGCGGCCACTCGCTGATGGCCATCCGGGTGGTCGCGCGGCTGCGCAGGAACCTCGGCGTCGTCGTGCCGACCCGGCAGGTGTACCGGCATCCGCGCCTGCGCGACCTGGCCGGCTACGTCGAGTCGCTGCACCGCAACGGCTGAGGACCACGAGAGAGGAAAAAGCGTGGACACCATCGTGGTGCGCCCCCGGCACCGGCCCGAGGCGACGCGGGCACTCGTCTGCCTGGGTTTCTGCGGCGGCGGCGCGGGCCCCTACCTGGGGTGGGCCGACGTCGTGCCGCAGGATGTGTCCCTGGCCGCGATCTGCTACCCCGGCAGGGAGGGCCGTTTCGCCGAGGCGTTCGCCACCGACTGGGACGAACTGGCCGAGGACGCGACCGCCGCCGTGCTCGCCGCCGCCGACCGGCCGTACGTCCTGTTCGGGCACAGCATGGGCGGCTGGATGGCCTTCGACGTCGCCTCCCGGCTCGAACGGCACGGCGGCAGGCCCCCCGAGGCGCTCGTCATCTCCTCGACGAACGCGCCGAGCGGCGGCCTGCGCCCCAGGGACATGTTCCCCGCCCAGGAGGAGACCGACGAGCAGTTGCTGCACTGGATGAGCGTCAACGGCCTGCTGCCCGCGCACGTGCTCGACGACCCTGACCTGAGCGAGATGGCGGTCGAGCTGATGCGCGCCGACATCAAGGTCCGCGACTCCTTCCGTCACCGGGCCGGGACACGCGCCCGGGTTCCCCTGCAGGTGCTCACCGGCGCCGCCGACGACGTCATCGAGCCCGAGGCGACCGAAAGGTGGCGGGAGCTGGCCGAGAGCGCCTTCCGGCACGACAGGCTGCCCGGTGGCCACTTCTACACCCCGGACGTCTGGGCGAGGCTGCCCGCGTTCATGGCGCCGTTCGCCGGGGATCCGCCCGGGGCGTGAGCGGTCAGAGCAGGACGGTGCCCAGGGTCCGGGCGGCGGAGAGGTCGGCGCAGCCCGTCAGCAGCATGGCCTCACGCAGCTCGGCGCGCAGCAGGTCGAGCACCAGCCCGGCCCCCGCCTCGCCGTCCATCGCCAGCCCCCACAGCAGGGGACGGCCGAGCAGCACGCCGGCCGCGCCGTACGCCAGCGCGCGCAGCACGTCGGTGCCGCTCCTGACCCCGCTGTCGAACAGCACCTCGCACCGCCCGGCGACCGCCTCGACGACCCCCGGCAACGCCACGATGGACGGTACGGCCCCGGCCAGCTGACGACCGCCGTGGTTGGAGACGACCACGGCGCTCACCCCGGCCTCCACGGCCCGTACGGCGTCGCCCGGGTCGAGGACGCCCTTGAGCACGACGGGCAGGCCGGTGTGCCCGCGCAGCCAGGCCAGGTCGTCCCAGCCGAGCGTGTTCTCGAACATGATCCCGGTGTGGGAGGCGACGGCCGACTCGTGCGGCATGGGGACGTGCGCGGCCGACCCCGTCCCCTCGGGGAGGTTGGCGGCGACGACCGAGGCGGGCAGCGTGAACCCGTTGCGCATGTCGCGCGGTCGCCGCGCGGGCACCGGCACGTCCACGGTCAGCACCAGCGCCGTGCAGCCCGCCCGTTCCGCCCTGGCCAGCAGGTCGAGCACGAGCCCCCGGTCACGCAGCCAGTAGAGCTGGAACCACAGTGTCCCGGCGACCGCCGCGATCTCCTCGATCGGGACGCTGCTCAGCGTGGCGGCCGTGAACGGGACGCCCGCCTTCCCGGCGGCGCGGGCCATGGCGAGCTCGCCGTCAGGATGGCACAGCCGCTGGTAGGCCATGGGGGCGACGGCGACCGGCATCGCCGCCGTGCCGTGCAGCAGCCGTCCCGCCGTGTCGGCCCCGTCCGCCGAGGTCAGCACCCTGGGCACCAGGCGCACCCGGTCGAGGCAGGCGCGGTTGGCCGCCTGGGCGGACTCGTCGCCGCCTCCCCCGGCGACGAAGTCCCGGATGTCCGGCGGCAGGAGGTCCCCGGCGAGCCGTTCGACGTCCGCGACGCACACCGCCGCGTCCCCGGCGTTCACCGGGCCTGCCTGTTGCGCTGGATCTCCACCGCGGTGTAGAGGGCGTTGATGTTGCCGCTGCCGAAGGTGCGCGCCCCGGCCCGTTCGATCACCTCGAAGAAGAGGGTGCCGCGCGGGTGGACGCTCCTGGAGAAGATCTGCAGCAGCTGGCCGTCCTGGTCCTGGTCGACGAGGATGCTCAGCGCGCGCAGCTCGCCGAGGGAGTGCCTGGCCAGCCGCAGCCGCTCCGGCACCAGGTCGTAGTAGGCGCCGGGGGTGCCCAGGAACTCGATGCCGTTCTCCCGCAGCGTGCCCACCGCCCTGACGATGTCGCCGGTGGTGAAGGCGACGTGCTGGATGCCCGCCCCACCGTGGTCCTTGACGAACTGGTCGATCTGGCCGGGGTCGCGTGACACGTCGGGTTCGATCAGGGTGAGCGTCACCGCGCCGGAACGGCTCTGCACCACCTTCGAGTCCATGGCCTGGCGTCCGACGACGATGCGCTGGGTGAACACCATCTCGAAGTCGAGGGCCGTCTCGTAGAACTCGACCGTGGGGTCGAGCTGCCCGGCCTCCAGGCAGACGGCGAAGTGGTCGACCGTGCCGAGCCCGGCGTGTCCCGCCGGGTGCCGTTCCCCGGTGGCCGGGAACAGTCCGGGCAGGACACGCGGGTCGGTCGTGGGCGGGCGCTGGACGAAGGTGTGCAGGACGTCCGCGAAGCCGACGATCGAGGCGGTGACCACCCCGTCCCGTACGGCCGGTGGTGTCACGGGCCGGGCGCCGCGCCGTACGGCCTCGGTGTAGGCCGCCTCGGCGTCGCAGGTGCGCAGGGCGATGTCGGAGACCCCGTCGCCGTGCCGTTCCACGTAGGCGGCGGCCGGGTGGTCGGCGTCGCCCGCCTGGGTCAGCACCAGCCTGATGTCCTGGCAGCCGAGGGCGACGGTGAGGGCGCCCCCGGTCTCGGGGGGTTCCTCGGATCGGGCGTAGACGGTGAAGCCGTAGCGGTCGACGAAGAGTCTGGTCGTCTCCGCCAGATCGGCGACGGAGAATCCGACGTGGTCGACGGACAGCTCCTCGAAAACTGTCATCTCTTGCCTCCCTATGGGGCCTCACAACGCCGGGCGACGAAGCGCGCCAGCCGGTCGAGGCCGATGGTGATCTCGCCGGGCGTCAGATGGCTGAACGACAGCCGGATCTGCGGTCGTGGCAGGCCGTCGCCGTAGAAGTGGTGCATGGGCGTCCACAGGACGCGGTGCTCGCGGGCCGAGTGTTCGAGCAGCTCGTCGTCGGCGGGGAACGGGACGTCGAGGACGACGAAGAAGCCGCCCTCCGGGGTGTTCCAGCTGACGCGGCTCTCCGGTGGGAAGCGTTCGCGCAGCCCGTCGAGCATGTGCCGGAGGTTGCCCTGGTAGACCCGGGTCTCCCTGGCGTTCGCCGCGCGCAGGCTGCACCCGTTGGCGAGCAGTTTGCCGCCGATGACGGCCTGGGCGATGGGTGAGGTGTTGACCGTCAGCATGCTCTTGATCTTCGCCAGCTGGTCGGCGAGCAGCCCGTTCCCGGCGCGCTGGTCGGCCACGACGTAGCCGACCCTGGCACCGGGGATGCCGGTCTTGGCGAACGAACCGAGGTAGACCACCCGCCCGCCGGGGTCGAGGGCCTTGAGCGTCGGCGCCCGCTCCTCCTCGCCGTGGAAGAGGCCGTACGGATTGTCCTCAAGGATCAGCAGGTCGAGCTCCCCTGCCAGGGCGAGCAGGCGCTCACGGGTGGCGCGGCCGAGGCTGACGCCGGAGGGGTTGGCGAAGTCGGCGACCACGTACAGCGCGCGTGGCCGCATCCCGTCGGCCCTGGCCCGATGGACGGCCGCGACGAGGTCGTCCAGGTCGATCCCCTCCGGGGAGCCGGCGACGGGCAGCAACGGCATGTCGGCCAGCGCCGCGGCGCCCGCCACCCCGACGTAGCACGGGAAGACGCTCAGCAGGGCGTCCCGCCCGTCGCGGCGCAGCGCCCGCACCGTGAGGTAGAGGGCCTCCTGGCAGCCAACCGTGACGACGATCGACTCGGGGTCGACGTCGATGCCCTCGTCCAGCAGGAGGTTCCTGGCCACGAGGTCGTGGATGACGCCCTTGGTGCGGCCGTACTGGAGCATGGTGCGCCTGACCAGGACCTCGTCCCCCAGCCGTTCCATCAGGTGGTCACGGTAGACGCGCAGGTAGCGGTGGACCTCCTCGATGTCGAAGAAGCCCTCGTAGGGCCGTCCCGCGGCGAAGGAGACCGCGTCGGGGAAGCGGCTGGAGACCTCGTTGAGGAAGTTCATCGACTCGATGACGGGAGAGCCGAGCGAGCCGTGCAGGCCGAGGAGGTCCAGGACGACCGTGTCGGCGAGGCCGGTGTCACGCGTCATGGGAGCCCGCCAGACCGCGGGGCCGCATGTCGGTCCAGTGCTCCTCCACGTAGGCGACGCAGTCGTCCCGGCGCGCGTCGTCGAGCCGCACCAGCCACCCGCCGGGTACGGCGGTGCCCGCGGGCCACAGTGAGTACTGGCCCTCGTCGTTGACCAGGACCTTGAACAGCCCCGTCTCCTCGTCGAACGGTCCGGGCATCTCAGCCTCCGCTTTCTCTCCCCGCCCCTCGCGGAGAGTCCGTCGTCATGTGGCCGTACCGGTGGGTCGCGCGGCGAGCATGAACCCCGCGCCGAGCACGGCGACCACCCCGCACAGCGCCCAGTGGCCGACGGTGGTGTGCCCGTACAGGAAGCCGCCCGCGGCGGGGCCCGCCGTCTGGGCGACGGTCACCGCGACGCCCTCCGCGCCCTGGTAGCGCCCCCTGAGGTGGCCGGGCGCCAGCAGGCCCGGATAGGCCGTGGCCACCGGCGTGTAGACCATCTCGCCGAGCGTCCACAGCGCCACGGTCGCCACGAGCGCGGCCCGCTCGTCCGCGACCCCGGTCAGCGCGACCCCGGCGCCCAGCAGGACCACCCCGGCCGCGATCACGTACCGGGGCTGGCGGCGCTCGGTGAACCGGACGAGCGGCAGCTCGAACAGCACGATCAGCAGCGCGTTCACCCCGAGCAGCAGGCCGTAGAACTCGGTGCCGAGCCCCTGGTTCCTGACGTGCAGCGGGAGGGTCGCGATCGTCTGCGTGTAGACGTAGGTGGCGGCGGTCATCGACAGCAGGTACAGCACCATCGCCCGGTCGCGGAACACGGTCCGGTAGCCGCCGCGTGCCCCGGCGTCCTCGTGCTCGGGCGGGGCGGGCCTGGTCTCCGGCAGCAGCGTCAGCACCAGCAGCCCGAACAACAGGCACGTCACCGCGTTGCCGACGAACAGGTAGGTGTAGGACAGCACGCTGAGCAGGCCGCCGACCACGCCGCCGATGGCCATCCCGAGGTTCATGGCCAGGCGCAGCAGGGAGACCGCGGCGATCAGGTCGCGGGCGGGCACGGTGTCGACGAGGATCGCGCCCGCCGCCGGGCGGTAGAGCTGCGCGAGGAATCCGACGGCCAGCGACAGCGCGACGATGACGCCGATGGTGTCGGCCAGCGGGACGAGCAGGGTGAAGACCGCGGTGCCGAACATCGAGGCGACGATCGTCCACCGTCTGCCGATCAGGTCCGCGATGCTTCCGCCGACCGCGTTGCCGAGGAAGCCGCCGAAGCCGACCGCGCCGAGCGCGAGCCCGGCCAGGAAGGCGGAGTACCCCCGATGGGTGAGGTACAGGACCAGGAAGACGTTGAGGAAGGCGCCGAACTTGTTGACGAACATGCCCGCGCAGATGACCCAGGCCTCCCTGGGCAGGCCCATGATCCGCCGGGTGAGCGAGGTGGTGGTCGCGGTCATCGCGCGGAGCCACCGAGCGCGCGGAGCCCGTCCGTGCTTCCGTCCGTGCCTCCGTCCGTGCCTCCTTCGGTGTTCCCGTCCGTGCCCGCGTCTGTGTTCCCGCGTTGAGGGCCGCTCCGGTGGTCCGGGTCGGCGACGGCCTGGCGCAGCCTCGTGACGAACCCCTCGACCAGCCGCAGCGCGCTCTCCCGGTCGAACAGGTCGGTGGCGAACTCCGCGTAGCCGTCGAGCGCGCCGGGCGTGCCGTCCGCCTCCCGCCGGGCGATCAGGTCGAAGGTCAGGTCGAACCTGGCCGCCCCGGTCCTGGCCAGCGTCCACTCACCGCGCTCCGGCGTTCCGGGGGCCTGCGGATTCGTTCCGGGGGTCTCCGGGGTTCCGGGGGGCTCCGGCGTGAGGTCGAGGACGAGGTCCGGGGCGTCGAGCAGGCCGAGCGTGACCTGGAAGACCGGATGGCGGGACAGCCCGCGTGCCGGGTTGACCCGTTCGACCACCAGCTCGAAGGGGACGTCCTGGTTGGCCGAGGCGGGCAGCCAGCCGTCGCGCACCCGGCCGAGCAGCTCACGGAAGGTCGGTTCGCCCGAGGTGTCGGTCCGCAGCGCGACCATGTTGACGAAGAAGCCGACCAGCTCGTCGAGCGCCTCGGCCGTACGGCCCGCGGTCGGGCTGCCCACCACGATGTCGTGCCCGCAGCCCAGGTCGGTGAGCAGGTCCGCCAGTGCGGCGTGCAGCGTCATGAACAGCGTGGCCCGGCAGGAGCGCGCGAGGTCCTCAAGCCCCCGGCGCAGCTCGGCGGGGACGGTGAAGGCGACGGCGTCCCCCCGGTTGCCCGAGATCGGCGGCCGGGGCCGGTCCGGCGGCGGCGAGACCTCGTCGGGCAGGCCCGCGAGCCGCCGTTCCCAGTAGCGGAGCTGGGACGACAGCCTGCTGCCCGGGTCTCCGGCGTCGCCGAGCAGCTCACGGTGCCAGGCGGCGTAGTCGGCGTACTGCAGCGGCAGCGGGACGAACTCCGGGGCCGTACCCGCCAGCCTGGCCCGGTAGGCCAGGGACAGGTCGCGGCAGAGCGACGTCAGCGACCAGCCGTCTGCCGCGATGTGGTGCAGCACCAGCAGCAGTGTCGTCCCCCGCCCCTGGGACGGGCGCAGCAGCGCGCCGCGCAGCGGCAGGTCCTCGGTGATGTCGAACGGCCTGCGGACCTCGGCCGCGAGCAGCTCCTCCATCTCCGCCTCGGCGCAGACGGTGACCGTCAGCTCGGGGTCGCGCTCCCCGGGGCCCAGGACGCGCTGCCAGGGCCCCTCGTCGTCATAGTCGTCGGGGAAGACCGTGCGCAGGCTCTCGTGCCTGGTGACGACGTCGGCCATGGCCAGGCGCAGCGCGTCGGCGTCCACCTCGTACGGCAGGCGGAAGACCAGCGGGATGTGGTAGCCGGGGTCGCCCTCCTCCTGGAGCTGGTCGACGAACCACAGCCTGCGCTGGGCGTGGGACAGCGCGATCCGCTCCGGGCGCGGTTTAGGAACGGGCGGAAGGCAGAGACCCGCGGCGCGGGCCGGTGAGGTGAGGAGGCGTACGGCCAGCTCGGCGACCGTCGGCGCCTCGAAGACCTCCCCCGCCTCGACCCGGAGGCCGAGGGCGGCCTCGGCCCTGGCCGCCAGCCGGGTCGCCGCCAGCGAGTGGCCGCCCAGGTCGAAGAAGCCGTCGTTCACCCCGACCCGTTCGACGCCGAGCACGTCGGCGAACAGGTGGCACAGCACCTTCTCCGTCTCCGACGCGGGCTCCGCGCCACCCGCCGCGCGCGCCGGGGCGGGCAGCGCCCGTATGTCGAGCTTGCCGTTGTTGTTCAGCGGCAGCTCCCCGAGCACGACCAGCGCCGAGGGCACCATGTACGGCGGCAGCCGTTCGCGCAGGTGGTCCAGCAGGACGTCCGCCCAGGCGTCCCCGGTCTCCCCGGCGTCTCCGGTCTCCCCGGCGTCTCCGGCGTCCCCTGCGGGGACGACGTAGGCGGTCAGGGTCGTGTCGCCGTGCCGGTCGGCGGTGGCGACGACGGCGGCCCGGGCCACGTCCTCCCTGCGGGAGAGCTGGTTCTCGATCTCGCCGAGCTCGATCCTGAAGCCACGGACCTTGACCTGGCCGTCGTGCCTGCCGACGAACTCCAGCAGGCCGTCGGGGCGGCGCCGTACGATGTCGCCGGTCCGGTACATCCGGGCGCCGTCACCCGCGAAGGGGTCGGCGACGAACTTCTGGGCGGTGAGGCCCGGTCTCGCCCAGTAGCCCCGGGCGACGCCCCGTCCGCCGAGGCACAGCTCACCCTCGGCGCCGTCGGGGACCGGGCGCAGGTGTTCGTCGAGGACGTGGACGGTGACGTCCCGCATGGGCGAGCCGATCGGCACCGGGCTCGGCACGGGTTCCTCGACCGGGTGGTAGGTGGCGAAGACCGTGGCCTCGGTCGGGCCGTAGACGTTGACGACGGAGCCCGGCCCCGAGGCGCGCAGGGTGCGCTCGACCGCCACCGGGGAGGCGGCCTCGCCGCCCATCCACACCTGGCAGCCGCCGGCGAAGGCGTCCGGGTGTTGCTCGGTGAGCACGTTGAAGAAGGAAGTGGTCATGAAGGTGCAGGTGACGGCCTCCTCCGCGATCGTCCGCGCCAGCGCGCGGGCCTCGACGGGGCCGGGCGGGGCGAGCACGACCGTGCCGCCGCGCAGCAGGGGGACCCACATCTGGAACACCGAGGCGTCGAACTCAAGCGGGGAGTGCAGCAGGACCCGTCCCTCAAGGCCGGTCCAGCAGGGGTCGGCGGCGAAGGCGACCAGGTCGCGGTGGCAGATCGCCACGCCCTTCGGCGTCCCCGTCGAACCCGAGGTGTAGACGACGTAGGCGAGCTGCCCGGGGGCGACCTGTTTCCGAGCCGTTCGCGGGCCGGGTCCCGACAGGTCGAGATCCTCACCGACGACGGCCACCCGGGTGCCCGGCTCGCAGAAGCCCCGGACGAAGGCCGCGCGCTCCGCCGAGTCGGTGATCACGACGCGGATGCCGCACTCGGTGAGGATCAACCGCAGCCGGGCGGCCGGTGAGCGGGTGTCGAGCGGGACGTAGGCGGCGCCCGACTTCACCGTCCCGACGATCGCCGCGACCACGTCGGGGCCGCGTTCCATGAGGATGCCGATCCGCTGCTCGGAACGAATATCACAGCGTTCCAGAAAATCAACGAAAATGTCGGAGATCTCATCCAATCTGCGGTACGAGAGAACGGTCCCACCCTGCTTGACAGCGGGCCTGTCGCTGTTCTCCTGGACTTGTTCGGCGAAAGCGCCGACTATGGTGCGCGACTCGCCAGACACCGGAGAATCCCCCTTCTCTCACACGCCCGCCATTGAAACACGATGCCGCGCGTTCATGTCAACGCGCCGCCGGGGCGGGTCCGCGCGCCGCCGCGATGTCCCGCCGGCGGGACATCGGCCCTCACCGGAGGCACTCGCTTGACGTCCACCGGCCATCTGGTTCAATCGGTCGAAAGTAACGTGGCAGATAACTCATACAAAAGCTATGCAGGATCACACGGGGAGTGATTTATCCATCCCTCGGCGTACGCATACCGGCCGCGAACACAAAGGGAAAAGGAACTGCATTGCTGAATGACATTCACGTTCACCGATTCCCCGGGGGAACCGTTTCCTCCGGGTTCGAGGAACTTCTTTCCGCGCGCAGAAAGCGCCTCTCCGAGGACCTCGCGCTCGGGCGTCTTCCGCACCGGAACTTCCCGGTGCTGGCCGTGCTCGCGCCCGTCATGACGCAGGCGGAGGGCGAGATCACCTACCCCGGCGACCCGATGTGCCTGTACGCGGCCCTCTCGGTCGCGGTGCGCAACGCCGTACGGGACGCCGGGCACTACAACGACCTGGCTCCGGGGTGGACCCGGTTTCCCGACCTCTCCTACCGCATGTCGGTCGGCGAGGACGGCTACCGGCCGTACACCGACTCGCCGAACACCGACGAGACCGTCTTCGACCCGCGTGTCTGGGACCGGGCGGCACGGGAGCGCTGGATCGGCCTGCTGCGCGAGACCCGGCCGAGGATCGTGCTGATCAGCAGCGTCTCACCGGCCCACCGCTACGCCCTGGACATCGCGGGGCTGGCCAAGGCCGAGATACCCGGTGTCTACGTGATCCTGGGCGGGCGGCACGTCGACGAGACGACCACCTGCGTCCCCGGCGCCGACACGCTCATGATCGCGCCGAGCAGCACGCTCGCGGTCATGGACGACGGCAGGGTGCCGCACGTGGTCGACGCGACCGTCTCCGGCGAGGCCTACCACTCGCTCGACCTGCTGATGCGCGCCGTCGCGCTCTCCGTCGACCTGGACACCGGGTGGGTCGCCCCTTCGGCCGTCCGCCCCCGCCTTGAGGACCTGCTGCGACGGGACGGCCCTGCCCCGGGGCGCTCCCTGATCACGCTGACCGGCCAGGACGCCGTGCACGCCTACCCCCAGGAAGGGCCCAGGCTCGACCTGACCACGCTGCCCTCGCCGTACGAGGCGTTCGCGATCCGGTCCCGGTTCCCGATCTTCACCGACGGCGCGACCGGAGAGATCCAGCGGACCGCGCACATGATGGTGTCCAACGCCTGCCCCTACCAGTGCAACTTCTGCTCGGAGACGGCCAAACTCGCGGGCGGCCTGAAGAAGTTCGGCCAGACACACGCCGGAGTCGAACGCGTGTGCGAATATGTTGGATACGGCGCCGAGGCCTTGTTCTTCGACGACTCGGTCTTCTGGAGCGGCACCTTCCGGGACATCGCCGAGTTCTGCGCCGAGCTCGGCGGCGTCCGCCGCGCCGCCGCCGGGGAGCTGGACGAGGGCCTGCTGCGCTCGCTCGGCGGCGAGGACGGCCTGGCCCGCCTGCGCCGCCTGCAGTGGGGCGCGCAGCTGACCGTGGACGTGCTGGTCGGCCTGCACAGGCCCGAGGAGAGCGCGACGATCCTCGACCTGATGCGCGAGGCGGGATGCACCTACGTCTACATCGGCATCGAGAGCATGTCCACGCAGGTGATGGACCGCATCCACAAGAACCTCCGCCGCGTCGAGGGACGCGACTGGGCGCAGAAGGTGCGCGAGGCGACGTCACTGGTGAAGTCACACGGCCTGCGGGTCGGCACGTCCGTCCTGTTCGGCCTCGACGGGGAGACCCGCGCCAGCATCGACGAGACGATCACGGGGGTGAGCGAGCTGATCGACGAAAGGATCATCGACCTCGCCAGCCCGAACATCCTGACCTACCACCCGGCCACCCCGATCACCCGCATCCACGGCATGACCGACAAGCTCGACTACCACTCCCCGTGGGTCGACAACCGCAAGCCGTACATCTATTTCGAGGAGGCCTTTCCCGGCGTCGTGTCCGTCACACTGACGGAGGACGACCTCTGGTACATCCACAACGAGACGGAAAGACGCTGGGGCGCCATCCGTAACGACAGCGCGCCGGTGCCGCTCGAACAGGACCCCCGACAGGCTAGGTGACACATCGATGACCCTGGACGCCCTCGACCTCGCCACTCTCTCCCTGCGTGACGGGGAGAAATGGGCGTCCGCCCCGGCCGGGGTGCTGCCCGCGTGGGTCGCGGACATGGACTTCCCCATCTCGCCCGCCGTACGGCGCGCCCTGGTCGAGCGGATCGACACCGACCTCGGCTACCCCGCGTGGTACGACGAGTCGCGCGGCGGGCCGCTGGGAGAGGCGTTCGCCGGGCGCATGCTCGGCCGGTTCGGTTTCGCCGCCGACCCCGCGCACGTCAGGCTGTTCACCGACATCAACCAGGCGATGCAGGTCGCGCTGCACTTCGGCACCTCACCCGGTGACCCGGTCGCGCTGCACTCCCCGGTCTGTCCCCCGTTCACCGAGATGCTGACCAAGCTGGGCCGCCCGCCGAGGCCCGTGCCGATCCGCTGGCGCGCCGGTGACTGGGACCTCGACCTCGACCGGATCTCCGAGGAGGTCAGTGGCCGTCACGGGACCCCGTGCCGCGCGCTGTTCCTGGTGAACCCGCACAACCCGACCGGACGTGTCTTCCGGCGCGACGAGCTTGAGGCCCTGGCCGCGCTCGCCGTCGAACACGACCTGCTGGTGATCTCCGACGAGGCCCACGCCGAGCTGGCCTACGACGGATACCGGCACATCCCGTTCGCCGCGGTCTCCGAGGAGGCCGCGGCGCGCACGGTGACGATCACCTCGGGCAGCAAGGCCTTCAACCTGGCCGGGGTCCGCTGCGCCGTCGCGCACATCGGCGCCAAGGAGGTCCGCGACGCCGTGGACGCGCACCGCGGCATCCTGTTCGGCCAGGTGAGCGCCCTCGGGGTGGACGCGCTCAGGGCCGCGTGGACCGAAGGGGACCCCTGGCTGAAGACCGTGCGGGACCTGCTGGCGCGCAACCGGCTGCGGGTCGCGGAACGGCTGCCCGAGGGAGTGGTCTACCGGCTTCCCGAGGCCACCTACCTCGCCTGGCTCGACTGCCGCGCCCTGGGCCTCGGCGACGACCCGTCGGCGTTCTTCCTCGAACGGGCCAGGGTCATGCTCTTCAGGGGTCCGGACTTCGGCCCGGAGGGCAGGGGGTTCGCCCGGCTGAACTTCGCCACCTCACCCGCGGTACTCGACGAGATGCTCGACCGGATGCGCGCCGCCGTACCCGGCTGACCGACCTGAGACGAGAAGGGCACCGATGCACGACACCCCCGGTACGGCGCGGCCCCACGACCTCGGCGCTCCGCGTGACTCCCGTGGCCCACAGGACTCTCACGGCTCTCGCGAACTCGACGAGCCTCGTGACGCCCATGGCTTCCATGATTCGCATGTTCTCCACGGCCCGCGTGGCTCAGGCGATCCTTGTGGTCCCCGTGGTCCCCGTGGTCCCCGGGAGGAGATCATGTGCGGGCTGTTCGCCGAGGTGCTGGGGGTGACGGACGTCGGTCCCGAGGACAACTTCTTCAGCCTGGGCGGGCAGTCGCTGCTGGCCACCCGGCTGGTCAAACGGGTCCGTACGGCGCTCGGCGCCTCGGTCGGTGTGCGCGCCCTCTTCCAGGCGCCGACACCGAGAGGGCTGCTCGGCCGTCTCGGCGGACGGGAACGGCCCGCCGTCACGGCGGTCTCCCCCCGTCCCATGACGGTGCCCGCCTCACCGGGGCAGCGGCGTCTGTGGTTCCTCGACCGGCTCGCGGGACCGAGCCCCACCTACAACATGCCGGTCGCCACCGTGGTCCACGGCACGCTCGACCCGGCGACGCTGGCCGCCGCGCTGCGGGACGTCGCGCTCAGGCACGAGAGCCTGCGGACGGTCTTCGCCGAGGAGGGGGGCGAGCCCGTACAGCGGATCCTGCCCGAGCCCAGGACCGAGGTGGTGCTCACCGGGTGCCCGCCCGCCGAACGCGCGGCGGCGGTGGCCAGGGCGTGTGCCCACGTGTTCGACCTCACGACGGACTCGCCGCTGTACGCCGAGGTGATCAGGTCGGAGCCCGGCGAGTGCGTGCTCGTGCTGGTGCTGCACCACATCGCGGGCGACGGCTGGTCGATCGACCGGCTGGGGGCCGACCTGTCACACGCGTACGCGGCGCGGCTGACCGGGCAGGCACCCGGCTGGGAACCGCTACCGGTGCAGTACGCCGACTACGCCCTCTGGCAGCACGAAGCGCTCGCCGGGCAAGGCCCGAGTCGCAGGGTGGAGGGCGAGGCCGCCTCCCTCGTGGAGCAGGCCCCACGGCACCTGGCGGAGGGCGGAGTGCATGACCGAGCCGTCTCCCACCGGACGGAAGGCGGCTCGCACCACTGGGTGGAGAGACTGCACGGCCTGCCGGAGGAGCTGACGCTGCCCACCGACCGGCCCCGCCCTCCCCGGGCCGACCACCGGTGCGGACGCGTGCTCGTCCCGATCGACGCCGAACTCGTCCGAGGACTGCACGAACTCGCCCGGCGTCGTCACGCCACGGTCTTCATGGTGGTCCACGCCGCGCTGGCGGGTCTGCTGACCCGTCTCGGCGCGGGCACCGACATCCCGCTGGGCACGGTCGTCGCCGGACGCGGCGACGAGGCGCTCGACGACCTGATCGGATTCTTCGTCAACACCCTGGTGCTCCGCGTCGGCACCTCGGGCGACCCGGCGTTCACCGAACTGCTCGACCGGGTCAGGGAGGCGGACCTGGCCGCCTACGCCGACCAGGACGTCCCGTTCGACCACGTCGTCGAGGCCCTCAACCCGAACCGCTCCCCCGCCCGTCACCCGCTGTTCCAGGTGGCGCTGTCCTGGGCCGACAGCGGCGTCCTCACCCTCGACCTGCCGGGAGCGCGCTGCCTGCCGGGCACCGCGGTCGCCCAGGGGGCCAAGTTCGACCTGGACTTCGCCTTCGAACGGCGGGGCCGGGACGTCGAGCTCACGATCACCTACGCGAGTGCCCTGTTCGACGAGCCGACGGTCGCCACGATGGCCGAACGGTTCGTCCGTGTCCTGCGTCAGATCGTCACGGAGCCCGAGACCCGGCTGAGCGCCCTGGAGGTGCTGTCCTCCCGGGAACGCGAACTGATCCTGACCGGCTGGGACGACACCGCCGCGCCCCGCCGCACCGCCTCGGTCGTCGAGGTGTTCGGCGAACGCGCCACCGCGACCCCCGACGCGCCAGCCGTCGTCGCCGGCCGTACCCAGCTCACCTATGACGAACTGGACGAACGCGCGGGACGCCTGGCCGCGGCGCTGGTCACGGCCGGGGTCGGCACCGGCACGACGGTGCCGGTGCTGATGGAGCGTTCCGCGGGACTGGTCGTCGCACTACTGGCCGTACTGCGGACCGGGGCGGCCTACCTGCCGGTCCACACCGCCTATCCGGTGGCCAGGATGCGGGCCGTCGTCGAGGAGAGCGGCAGCCCGGTGCTGCTGACCGACCAGGTGTACGGCGCGCACGAACTCACCACGGGCTTGCGGACACTGACGGTGCACCCGGACGGCGGCCTCTCTCCTTTCCCCGCGAGCCTCTCGGAGAGCGGCCTTGACGAGGCACGGCCTGAGGACCTCGCCTACGTCATGTACACCTCCGGCTCGACCGGTGAACCGAAGGGCATCGGCGTGACCCACCAGGGCGTCGTGGACCTCGCCCTCGACCCGATGTGGGAGGTCGGCCCGCAGGACCGGGTGCTGTTCCACGCCCCGCACGCCTTCGACGCCTCCACCTACGAGATCTGGGTGCCGCTGCTCACCGGGGGCACCGTGGTCGTCGCGCCGCCCGGCGACCTCGACGCCCCGGTGCTCGAACGGCTGATCCGTGAGCACGGTGTGTCCCACGTGCACCTCACCGCAGGACTGTTCCGGGTCGTCGCCGAGGACCTCGCCGACTGTCTCACCGGTGTCCGTGAGGTTCTCACCGGCGGAGACGTCGTCTCTCCCCAGGCCGTGGCCTCGGTGCTCGACGCCTGCCCCGAGACGACCGTGCGGACGCTGTACGGCCCCACCGAGATCACCCTGTGCGCCACCTGGTCGCGCTGGCGGGCCGGGGACGGGCCGGGGACGACCGTCCCCATCGGACGTCCGATGGCCAACACCCGCGCCTACGTGCTGGACGACGCCCTGCGCCCGGTGCCGCCCCACGTGCCGGGTGAGCTGTACCTCGCCGGGGTCGGGCTGGCCCGCGGATACGTCGGGCGTCCCGGCCTGACCTCGGCGCGGTTCGTCGCCTGCCCGTTCGGCGAGGCCGGAGAACGGATGTACCGCACCGGCGACGTCGTCCGCTGGGACGAGCAGGGGCGTCTGTTCTTCCTCGGACGTGCCGACGACCAGGTGAAGATCCGTGGCTTCCGCGTCGAACCCGGCGAGGTCGAGGCCGCGCTGGCGAGCGTCCCCGGCGTCAGACAGGCCGTGGTGGTCGTCAGGGAGGACACCCCCGGCGAGAAACACCTGGTCGGCTACGTCGTGAATTCCCCCTCCGGCACGCCCCCGGGCCACGAACCGCAGGAGACCGCACCGGACGGCGTGCCGGCCGGGCCCCTGTCCGGGCACCGCAGCCCGACGGACACCACCCTGATCGACGCCGGCCTGGCCCCGGAACAACCGGGCATCGCACCTGAAGGCCAACCGCCCCGGCCGAACGCGGCCACGACCGGCACCGGAGGCCTGGGCGTGGCGGACGCCGAGTGGTGTCGTGAGCACGTGGCCGGGTTGCTGCCGGAATACATGGTGCCGTCCGCGGTGGTCGCGCTTGAGGCGTTCCCGGTGACCGCGAACGGGAAGCTGGACCGGCACGCCCTCCCGGCTCCCGTACGGCGGGCGTCGTCGGGCGGTTCCGCGGGCAACCCTCGTGAGGCGGTCCTGCGTGAACTGTTCGCCGAGGTGCTCGGGGTGCCCGAGGTCGGCGTGCGCGACAACTTCTTCGACCTGGGCGGACACTCCCTGCTCGCCGTCCGCCTCGTCAGCCGCGTCCGTTCCGTGCTCGGCGCCGAGGTCGGCGTCTCCGCGCTGTTCGCCGACCCGACCGTCACGGGACTCGCGGAACGCCTCGGCGAGGAGAGCGGTGCCGTACCCGCCGTCCTGTCCTACCGCCCCCGTGGTGAGCTGTGCCCGATCTTCCTGATCCCCGCGGCGAACGGACTCGGGTGGTGCTATTCGGCGCTGCCCAGGCACATCCCCCGGGGGCATCCGGTGCACGCCCTTCAGGACCCCCGCCTCGCCGTCGGCCCGGTGCGCCCGATGTCGGTGCCCGAGCTGGCGGCCGTCTACGCCGAGCGGATGCGCGAGATCCAGCCTGCCGGGCCGTACGTCCTGGTGGGCTGGTCCTTCGGGGGTACGGTCGCCCAGCAGATCGCCGTCGACCTGACCGCCACGGGTGAGCAGGTCGCGCTGCTCGTCCTGCTGGACGCCTATCCCGGTGACGTCAGAGGACGCGCGTCCCGCGGATTCGGGGCGAGAACCCCGGACCAGGCCTTTGAGGGTTCTCACAAGGAGTCCCTCGCGAAGGCCTCTGATGAGGCCCCCGCCGAGGTCGTTGAAGAGACCCTTGAGGAGGAGGTCGTCCGTACCGCCCTGGACGGTGTCACCGCACCCAGGGACTCGCGACGGGAGGCGCTGCGACAGGCGGGAAGCCCACTCGCCGCCCTGGACGAGGCCGTGATCGACGACCTGGTGTCGATCACCGGGGAGAACACCCACGCGATGGCCGCGCACTCCCCTGTGCCCTTCACCGGCCCCACCCTCTGCTTCGACGCCTCCCTCCAGGACATCCACGCCTCGGACACCTGGCGCCCCTTCCTGCCCGCCCTGACCGTCCACACCGTGACCTGCGACCACACCTCCATCGTCAAGCCCGAAGCCCTGTCCGAGATCTCCCCCATCCTGGCGAAACACCTGCCCGCCTCCGGGTGAGAGCCCGTCGCGCCCCGCTCGTCGAACGTGCTCGTGACCTCTCCAGTCGGAGCGGACGGTCCAGGCGTACGGATCACGCGTTCGACGCGCCGCCGACCTCGCCGACCATGTGGGCCGTCTCGAACCTCGGGTCCGGGACGGCTCTCCCCACGGCTCTCCCCACGGCGGTCTCCTCGTCGGACCGACGAAAGCGCTGGGCGTCCAGCGCGCTACGCGTCTCCGCCTGTCCAGGGGCTCCCACGCTGGTCATGTACCGTCCTCCTCCACCTCAGGGCCCCCACACCCGTCGTATACGAGCGCGCTGCGCGTTCCTCGTCACCCTCCTCGTCGCCCAAGGTCTCCGGTCAGCGGCCTGGCCGCGGGAACGCAACCGCCGTGCCCCGGCGGGTGTGCCCTCCCGGTCCACGAGTCACTGGGCCGTGGCGTCCCAGGCCATCCGGTAGACGGTCATGGTCATCCCTCGGGGAACTCCCGGAGGAGCCCGGGAAGCCCGGTGACCGAATCGATCGTGTGGTCGGCTCCCCCGGCAAGGCCGTCCGCCCGCTGGTCGGCGTACTTGCCCGTGCGCACCTGGACGGTCCTCGCACCTGCGGCGTTCCCTCCGGCGACGTCGGTGGTCGCGTCGTCTCCGACGACCAGACACTCCGTGACCTCGACGCCGAGCGTCGCGGCGGCGAGGGCGAAGAAGTCGGTGGACGGCTTACCGAGCACACGGGCCTGGACACCCGCCGCGTACTCCAGCCCCGCCACGACCGCCCCGGTGTCCAGATGGTCGCCGTCCGCCCGCTTGAAATAGCGTCCGCGTTGCAGAGCCAGTAGCGCCGCGCCGGAGCGCAGAGCACGGAAGGCCCCGTCTAGCAGGGGGTAGCTCAACGTGTCCCGGCAGTCGCCCACCAGTACGTGGGTGAAGGGCGGCTCGTCGACGAGGCAGGGGAAGGACTCCCGCAGGGCCTGCGAGACCACCGCGTACACCCGGGCGTTTGGAGTGGCCGCCACCAGGGACTCGGCGGCCACCACCGGGGTGAACAACTCCTCCTGGCCGATCGGGAGACCGTAACCGGCCAGCCGGGCGAGAGTCCGCCCAGCGGGCTCGGAGTCGGTGTTGGTCAGGAACCGGAGCGCGAGCCCCTGTTCCCGTAGCTCGGTCAGGGCGGCGACGGCACCGGGAATCATCTTCCCGTTGGCGTACAGCGTCCCTTCCAGATCGAACAGGACGGCGCGCACCGGATACTGCGATCTCATCTCATCTCCATGGGGAGTTCGGGTCGCGCGGCCACCGCGTCCTTGAGGAAGGCCCTCCGGGAGGGGTGACCCCGTACTCACCTGGTGAGGTCTGGGTCCACAACTGGTGGACGTCAATGAGAACGGGCGAGGCTCCGTAAGACTGGAGACCCGCCCGTTGCTGTGCCGTTCCCCTTCTCAGCGAACAGATCGCCGATGAGGAGTTGGTGCCCCCTGCAAGATTCGAACTTGCGCTCCCGGCTCCGGAGGCCGGTGCTCTATCCCCTGAGCTAAGGGGGCCAACGAGTGAATAGGCTACCAGCATCCTGGAGGGAACCGACACTCGAAACCCGAAGCGGGTGATCTAGAGGGCAGACAGGCGGGAAGCCCTGGGTGGGCGGCTTGGAACCGGGGTGGAGATCGAACAGGCCGGGGAGAAGATCGCTCTGGGGTGAGGTCAGCCTGCGGGGCGAACGGCGCCCCGGTAACGGGCACGGTAGTAGGGCGAGGTGGCGAAGCTCGTTGTCTTGACGACGTCACCACGTCGTGGGGCGTGAATCATGCGGCCACCACCGACATAGAGCCCCACATGGGCGGGATCTCCACTGCCTCCCCCGAAGAAGACCAGGTCTCCGGGGCGAAGGCGGGAGAACGGCACCCTCCTGCCCTGCCTGAACTGACTGCCGGTGTAGTGGGTGAGCCGGACCCCCGCCCTCGCCCAGGCGTGCAAGGTGAGCCCCGAGCAGTCGAAGCCGCCGCGGGTCGGCCCTGTGCTCGAACCACCTCCCCAGACGTAGGGCCTGCCGATCTGGCGTAAGGCCGCGGTCACGGCCATCCGGCCAGGGGACAACGCGACAGCCGTCCTCGCCGGGGATAAACGGCTCGACCATCGCAAGGCGATCCTGCCGGCCGCCTCGCTACGACCTGTGGTCGTCCCGGATCCGCGCGGTTCAAGACCGCTTGGCTCCGGGCTCGCCATCTCGGCGATCTCACCGCCTCCCCTGGCCATGCCGTTCTCGTCGGCATGGTGACCTGTCCTGTCGCCGACCTGACCGCCCTTTTCTGCGGCGTCGCTCGTCTCGTCGGCGCCAGCGAGCCCGTCCGAAGCCCTCAGGGAAGGTGGGGCAGGCGGGGAGCCGACCGGACTCCGGGCATGAGGTCCGGGATCCGTGGACGGAGGATTCGCTTTCATGGGGGCCATGGGGTGAGCGGCCTGCCCGCGGATGGACGTATCGGACCCGGCCGGCCCTGCGGAGGCCTCCTGCGGGGTGTCGCTGCTCGTAGCGGGCTCCGGTGTCAAGGCGGCCGCTCCTGGTGGAGGCACGGCTCCGGCCGTCTCCGCATGGCAGGCGTCCTGTTCGCCCCCGGACAGGCCCTCAAGGAGGCCTGGCGGACCGCCCATGATGAGCCGCCTCGTCCAGCTGTCGGCGGCCTCACGACAGGGTCGGGTCACGGATATCCGGGGGGTGACCACGAGTGCAGCCACAAGGACGGTGACGGTGACAAGGGTCGTGATCATGTGTGGCCTCCTGGGGTCGGTGAACGGTCGAGGCCCAGGATCAAAGAAACGGCGGGGTCGCCAAGCGACCGAACGCGGTTCTGTGGATAACTCAAGTTATCCACAGAACCGCGTTCGGTAACCGCTTCCGCGCACCTCCGGGCTGAAGATGTTCTCCGACGCCCCGTACGACGCAGCGCCCCGAACGACCACCCGAGGGAGAACCCCGATGATCGACGCCATCCGTGGAGCGCACGACGGTGACAGCCATCCTGGAGGTGGGAAACCTGACGAAAAACGTCTTCCTGGCCGGTCTCCGCCTGCGGGAACCTGTCGCCCATGAACAGCTCTGTGTACACATCCATCGAAAACCGCGCGGGACACCTCTTCGAGGAGTTAGCCTCACGGCCGTGGGCGAGCCTCTGGGAAAAGTGTTGGTGGTGGATGACGACGAGGTCATCCGACAGCTCATCGCGGTCAATCTCACCTTGGAGGGGTTCCAGGTCGAGACGGCCTCCGATGGGCAGGACTGCCTCGATCGGGTGCTGGACGTGCGGCCCGATGTCATCACGCTCGACGTCATGATGCCCAGGCTCGACGGCTGGATGACGGCGACAAGGCTGCGCGGCGACGAGGAGACGAGCCACATCAAGGTGGTGCTGATCACCGCACGGGCGCAGGAGGACGACAAGCGGCGTGGGCTGGGGATCGGTGTCGACGCCTATCTCACCAAGCCGTTCGACCCGTCCGAGCTCATTCAGGTCGTCCGCGACCTGGCCCTGGCCGCCCACAACGGCTGAACCCGCTCCCCGAACGGCACAAGCCTGCCTGTCGTGGCCGTCCCAGCCGGGCGGCACGACCGATAACGGCCGCCCAGCACGCCGAGCAAGATCACATGCCTCCGGACTCCAGACAGACGCCTGCCCGGGAACGCCCCAAGAACCCGCCGTTCACTCAGAAGCCTCAGTCTCCCGACCGAAGATCATCTTCGGCGTCGAACTCGAAAACCTCGATGCCGCTCCTTTGAAAACTCCGCGTTCCAGAACCTCGGCGCCGAATCCAAGTAAGCGAACACCTCAGGAAAAGACTCGAAGACGCCACGGGCTCTCTTGACCCACTCCATCCATGGCGTATTCTCCGGGCGGAACGCCTCCCGGATGAGAACGTTCCCTTTCAATGAGATGAAGAAGTCGCACATGAGCTCCGGAAATCACCGCGATATCCGGTTCGGGCGTGCTCTTCTTGTCACCGCGATCGCCGTTCTCACAGGACCTCTGACGACGATTCCCGCCGCACACGCGGACGGCGGCTACACCTGCTCCGACGGGACCCGACACGAGATCTCCCCGGCGCTGGGCTGGATCATCCTGGCCGGCGACCGCACAGGCCTGGGAGACGGCGGATCGGCCCAGGTCACGATCACCTCCGGCTCCTACGCCTGCCACGTGGTGAAACGGCCCGCCTACCCTGCTGAATGCGAGTCGCCACTGAATCCTGCGCCGTGTCTACAACAAGACAGGTTCACAACAAAGGCGGGCCCACCTATCGAAGCCCATCAAAACCCTCGAATCCCTGTTCCCGTCGGGTGATATCACTACAGGAAAACCAAGGACAGACCTCAGAGAAGGCCCCGCTTACGCGCGAGAGCGGCGGCATGCGTTCGAGAGGAGACACCGAGTTTGCCAAGAATGTTGGAGACGTGCACACTCACGGTCTTCTGGGCGATGAACAGCCGTTCGCCGATCTCGCGGTTGGGCAGGCCCTCGGCGACCAGGGCCAGCACCTCCTGTTCGCGGCTGGTGAGCAGGCTCTGCTGGGCGGTGACGAACCTGGCGCGTTGTCCCAGTTCGGCCAGAGCCTTGGCCAGAGGTTTGGC
Source organism: Streptosporangium sp. NPDC020072 (assembly GCF_040631445.1). Taxonomy (NCBI): domain Bacteria; kingdom Bacillati; phylum Actinomycetota; class Actinomycetes; order Streptosporangiales; family Streptosporangiaceae; genus Streptosporangium; species Streptosporangium sp. NPDC020072. The sequence goes on from NZ_JBEYAB010000002.1 coordinate 340,832, forward strand.
ACCCAGGGAGTCTGCGGTCTCGACAGCGAGTCGCCACTCCTCAAGCGCGGCGGCGCGATCTCCTGAGGCAAGCAACGCCTCGGCCAGCCGCCACCGCGCGCGTGCGGTCTCGTAGACAAAGGCGGGGTCGAAGATCTCGACGACCCGACGCCAGGCCTGGACGTCGAAACGGCCGTTCGCGCGGTGCCACTCGGCCTCGGCGCGTGCCATCCATCCGTGTCCCTCGGTGCCCATCCCTGCCCTGACCGCACCACGGGCGCGGGCGAGCAGTTCGTCGGCCCCTTCGGTGCGGCCAAGGTCGGCCAGTGCCCACAGCGCGACGGCGCTGATACGGATCACCCCGAGGTCAGCGGGGTAGATCGTGTCCAGTACAGCGGTGGCATGCTCCAGGGCGAGCTCGGGGTCGCCCTGCCAGAGGGCGTGCTCGGCGGCCAGGCCGCGTGACATGTAAGCGACAAGGGGGTCGGACCAGAACGGCCTGAGCCAGGCGAGACGCTGCTCAACCTGAGGCGCCCCCGAGGCGACCTCCACGAACAACGCGAAGGAGGACAGCACGGCTTCGGCGACCCTGCCGACCCTGGCGCCGAACCCGGCGGCCATCTCCGCGGCGCGGGTCCACTCTCCTGACGAGTAGTGGACCAGCAGCCACAGGAACCGCAGGTCGGTGCCGTAGGTGCTCCACGACAGTCCGGTGCGTTCGGCCAGCCGTACACCACGCTCGGCTGTCTCGGCCGCACTCGCCATGAATCCGCGCTCGTATCGCGTCCGGGCGTGGTGGAACAGGGCGCGCAGGTCCATGGCCAGGTCGCCGGAGTCTCGCAGGACGACGGAGTCGAGCAGCTTCTCGGCTTCTTCGACGTCCCCCTCGTATTCGGCGCAGAGGGCGAGAACGAGGATCGCTCCCTTCTCGGCGTCGCTCGTCCCGGTGGCCCTGGCCACCCCGAGCGCGCGTTCGGCCAGCACCTTGACCTCGGCCGGTCGTGGTGGCCAGGCGAGTGTGCGGGAGAGCGTGGCCAGTGCCCTGGCCAGGTCAGGGCTGTCCGGAGGTGCCGCATCGACGGCCGCCCTGGCGGCGGCGACCGCGCCCTCGACGTCGTCGGAGTCGTAGAGGTAGTAGGCGAGCCGCTCGTAGATCTCCGCCGAGGGGGTGAGAGAACGCAACTGGGCTATGGCCCGGTGGTTGTCGCCCATGTCGGCCGCGACGGCGGCGGTGCGCAGTGTGAGCCGTACGCGATCGGTCCCGGCGCGCTGTTCGGCGTCCGGGACGCGGTCCCACAGGCTGAGCGCCTGCTCGAAGTGGCGGTGGGCCTCCGCGGGGGCGCCCAGACGTTCGGCCCTGCGTCCCGCCTCCACCGACGCAGACAGGCCTTCGGCGAGGTCGTGGCCCGCGAGGTAGTGGTAGGCGAGTTCGGCCGCCGCTCCCTGACGGGCCGTGAGCAGGCGGGCGAACTCGGAGTGCAGTCTGATCCGCTCGCCGGGCAGCAGGTCGGTGTAGACGGCCTCCTGGAGCAGGGCGTGCCGGAAGGCGTAGCCGTACTCGCCGTCGGGGCGGAGCAGCCCACGCGAGACGATCTCCCGCATGGCCTCGTCGAAGGCCAGGTCAGGCAGGCCGGAGGCCTCCTGGAGGAGGTCGTGGTCGACCCGCCTTCCCGCGACGGCGGCGCCGCGCAGCACCCGCTGGGCCTCGTCGGAGAGCACTTCGGCCCTGGACAGCAACAGGCCCGCGAGGTCGTCGGTCATCGAGGAGCCCTCGGTCACGGCTTCGAGCAGCTCGGCGCCGTAGAACGGGTTGCCCTCGGCTCGTTCGGCGACCTCGTCCATGACCCGGGCGTCGGTACCGCCGAGGACCGCGAGATAGTCGGCCATCTCGGCCCGGTCGAGCGGGGTCAGTTCGACGGAGGTCACCGAGGGCAGGAGTCTGAGCTCGGCGAGGACCCGGCGCAGTGGGTGGCGTCGATGCAGGTCGTCGGTCCGGTAGGTGCCGACCAGCAGCACACGTTCGGTCTGCAGCATCCGGCTGAGGAAGACCAGCAGGTCACGGGTCGAACGGTCGGCCCAGTGCAGGTCTTCGAGCACCAGCAGCATGGGCCGTACGGCCAGGAAGCCGAGCATCGACCCGAACAGCCGCTGCTGGGTGAGGCCGGAGGCGCTCTCGGTGCCCGGGTCGGTGCCTCCCGGCAGCAGCCTCCCCAGGACGGGACGGGCGTCGATCTCCGTGCGCAGCTCGGCTGGGGCCCCGCGCAGGGCGTCGGCCAGCGGGAGGTACGGCAGCGCGTCACCCAGTTCGGCGCACTGACCGACCAGTACGGCGAAGCCGTCCCGCCTGGCCTGCTCGGCGAGCTCCGTGACGAGACGTGTCTTGCCGATGCCCGCGTCACCGCCGACCAGGGCGACACCCGCGAGGCCCTCGGAGGCCGCGCGGAGCAGCGCGGCGAGCCTGCCCAGCTCGGACGACCGTCCGATCAGGACTCCGCTCGAAGCGGTGCCCGAAGTGGCGCCCAGAACACCGTTCGAAGCTCTCTGTCCCACCTGGTGAGTATGCCACCGTGCGTCGACAAAGTTGATGGCCCGTTCCATAGGACCGAAACGCTCTTATGGTTGGGGCATGGTCTCGATGTCCACGTTCCTGGTCTTCGTGGTCGCATCCTCGGCGCTCGTCCTGATTCCGGGGCCGAACCACCTGTACATCGCCGCCCGGAGCATCGCCCAGGGCAGGTCCGGCGGGATCGCGAGCGTGTTCGGCGTCGGGACGGGCACGCTGGTGCACATCGCCGCCGCGGCCGCGGGACTGTCCTATGTGATCGCCAGGTCCGCAACGCTCTTCAACGTGATCAAGTGGGCCGGGGTGGCCTACCTGGCCTATCTCGGGCTCAGGGCGTTGGTCCGCAGGCACGAGGAGGCCTCCTACGAGGCCCGGCCCCAGCCGCTTCGCGCGATCTTCCTGGAGGGCATGGTGGTCAACCTGCTCAATCCCAAGGTGATCCTGTTCTTCCTGGCCTTCCTTCCACAGTTCGTGCACCCCGAGGCGGGGTCGGTCCCGTTGCAGGTTGTGGTCCTGGGTGTCACCCTCCTGCTCCTCGGCATGGTCTCGGACATGGTCTACGCACTGGGGGCGGGAATGCTCGGCTCCAGGCTGCGTGGCCGTTCGAACACGGTCGGGCGCCTCAGCGGAGTGGTCTACCTGGGCCTGGGGGTCGCGACGGCGCTCGCCGGACGCTCGGTCTGAGAGATCAGGCTCCGCCTGAGAGGCCGGACGTCCATCTGAAACCGAACCCTCAACCGGGAAACCAAACACACAGCCTGAGAGGCCGGACGTCCATCTGAGAAACCGAACACGCGACCAGAGAAACCAGGCCCTCGATCCGGGAAACCCGACACACGACCAGACGCCCGATCAGGAAGCGGACGCACGGCCTGAGGGATCGGCTCAGCCCGGGAAACCATCCGGGCCGGAGGCACAACCCGGCTCGGACCAGCCGCCCGGACCCACCGGGGAGCACGGCTCGACCTGGGAGCACAGGTCGTCGACGAGGCGGGCCAGGGAGCCTGGAGCCGCCAGCACACCCAGGTGGCCACGCCCGGGGATCAGAATAAGCCTGCCGTTCCGGCAGGCACGCAGGAAGTCGCGCTCGTCGGCTCTGAACGGGTCGCGGGAGCCGTTCACCAGCCACACACGGCCGGGGTACGCGGCCAGTGCGGTGAGCTGATCGTGCGCGGCGACGGCCTCGACCACCTGGGGCAGCACCTCGCACGACAGCCCCCCGGCGACCATCGCGGCGGCTGAGGGGGCGGGCAGGAAGCGGCGGAAGCCGTACTCGCTGATCCGGTTGGCCCGGGCGGGGTTCCTCGCGGCGAGCCTGGCGGCGAACCGGTAGACCCCGAGCATCGACTGGCTGCGGGACGTGCAGCCCATGGCCACCAGGCCCGCGACCTTGTCGGGGAAGCGCTCGGCGGTCGCCATGCCGACGTAGCCGCCCAGGGACAGGCCCGCCACGACGGCTCTGCCGCCGAGTGCGTCGATCGCGGCGGACACCGCGGAGACCGCGTCGTCCATGGAGAACGGCTCTCCCGCGCGGGTGCCGTGGCCCGGCAGGTCGACGGCCTTCGCGGGGCGGTCGAGGTGGTCGATGACGGGGTCCCACATGGTCGCGCTGACCCGGATGCCGTGCAGGAAGACGATTGGCCGCATGGGAGATCTCCAGACATGTCGGACGAACAACCCCATTGAAACACAACGCACCGTTGCGTTGCTATGGTTGGCGCATGGCACCGCGCAAGGAGCAGCAGATCTTCCAGGCGACGCTCGAACTGCTCACCGTGAGGGGATACGAGGGACTGACCATCGAGGGGGTGGCCGAGCGGTCCGGAGTCAACAAGACCACCATCTACCGCTGGTGGCCCTCCAAGGCTGCCCTGCTCGCCGCCGCGCTGACCCAGGCCGACCTGCTCCTGTTCGACCCTCCGGACACCGGCACCCTCAGGGGAGACCTGGAGGAGCTGGTGCGAGGGATGGCCACACTCCTGACCACCTCCCCCAGCTCGGACGTGGCGGTGGCGACGCTGGGCGCGGCCGTGAACCATCCCGAGCTGGCCACGGCGGTCCGGCGGTTCTTCACCGACCGGTTCGCCAGGGAGGAGGCGGTCTTCGACCGTGCCCGGCGGCGTGGCGAGCTTCCGGAGACGGCCGATCCGCTGCTGATCGTGGATCTGCTCGGGGGCGCGGTGTGGATTCGGACGATCTTCCGCGGCCTCCCTCTCGACGACGACTTCGCCACCCAGGCGGTGTCCGTCGTCCTTGACGGAGTGCGCTAGAGGCCGAGGTCCCCGGCGATGCCGTCCAGCATCCAGCGCAGGCCTTGCTCGAAGTCCTCGTCCGCCGCGGAGGGGTCGGCGGGGCCGGAGGCGATCTCGTTCACCAGTGGCGCGAGATTGGGGAACTCGCCGCTTTCGAGAAGCTCACGTAGGTATGGCCGCATGAGGGCCTCACGCTCCTGCGGTGTCCAGGTGTATCCGCTGCGCCCCTCCCCCCGCAGCGTCTCCCTGATCACGAACCCCAGCGCGTAGTCGTCGACCGCGGCGATGATCCGCCACTTCTGCTCGGGCGGGATCGGCAGTCCGGAGAGCGCGGCCAGTGACTGTTCCCCGTGCCGCAGGCCGTTCGGGCCGACCTGGGGACGGCTGGCGACAAGATCGACCAGCCAGGGATGGCGCCGGATCGTCTCCCGCGTGCGCCGTACGACGGCCGAGATCGCCTCGCGCCAGTCGTCGGGCAGTTCCCCCTCGACCAGGATCTCCGCGTTCGTCTCGTCGGCCATGAGGTCGAGCAGGTCCTCCTTGCGCTCGATATGGGTGTAGAGGCTCATCGCCCGCGCCCCGAGCTCGGTGGCGATCCTGCGGATGGAGACGGCGTCGAGCCCTTCGGCGTCGGCGACCTCGATCGCGGTCCTCACGATCGCCTCGCGGGTCAGTTTCGGACGGCGCCCGGCCGTCTCACGTGCCCAGACCGGCCCCTGCGCCTGTTCGGTTCCCATCCGAAGAGTGTACGGCGTAGCGCAGGAGTGCTACAGTGTACGTAAAACCGATACACTGTACGGAATGGTGATCTGGATGACCGTCACCCAAGCCCGATCCGACCCCGCGCTGCGCGCCGTCTCCATCACCGTGGTGCTCGGCACGATCATGACCATGCTGGACGCGACCATCGTCAACGTCGCGATCGACGTTCTCGGCCGTGACCTGCGTGTCCCGCTCAGCACCGTCCAGTGGACGGTCACCGGCTATGTGCTCGCCCTGTCCATGACGATCCCGGTGACCGGATGGGCCATCGGGCGCTTCGGCGCCAAGACGACCTGGATCGCCTCGCTCGCGATCTTCGGAGCCGGATCGGTCCTGTGCGGGGCCGCCTGGTCCGTGGGCGCCCTGATCGCCTTCCGCGTGCTCCAGGGGATCGGCGGCGGGCTGCTCATGCCGATCGCGCAGACCCTGCTCGCCCGCGCCGCGGGCCCCGAACGGCTGGGCCGGGTGATGGCCGTGATCTCGGTCCCGTCGATGCTCGCGCCGGTACTCGGGCCGCTGCTCGGCGGGGTGCTCGTCGACCACCTGAGCTGGCGGTGGATGTTCTACGTCAACGTCCCGGTGTGCGTGGTCGCGTTGCTGCTGGCCGTACGGCTGCTGCCCGGTGACCGGGAGCGCGACGCCGGGCGGCTGGACCTGCTCGGCTTGGTGCTGCTGTCCCCCGGGCTGGCCGCGCTGGTCTACGGACTGTCACAGTTCGGCGAGGCGGGGGGCGGTACGCGGGCGGTCCTGGGACTCGGCCTCGGCGCCGCGCTCGTCGCGGTCTTCGTCACGCACTCGCTGCGCCGGGGCACCGGCGCCCTGATCGACGTGGGTCTCTTCCGCGACAGAGGGCTGACCACCTCCGCGGCGTCCCTGTTCTTCTACTCCGTCGGGGTCTTCGGTGTGCTGCTGCTGGTGCCGCTGTACTCGCAGAGCGTCCCGGGAACGGGCGTGCTGGACGCGGGCCTCCTGATCGCCCCGATGGGCGTGGGCGCGATCGTCACCATGCCGCTGGCCGGACGGCTCACCGACCGGCTCGGCGCCCGGCTGCCCGGGGTGGCGGGCATCGTGACCGTGCTCGCCGGGACCCTCGCCTGCGCCGTGATCGGCCCGTCGGTCGCCGCGCTCTTCGTGATCGGCCTCGGGCACGGTCTCGTCACCCCGTCGATCATGGCCTCGGCCTACCGCACCCTGCCCAGGGCGGCCGTTCCGGGTGCCGCGACCGCCTCGCAGATCGTGATCAGGGTGGGCAGCGCGCTCGGCGCCGCCGTGACCGCGGTCGTCCTGCAGGCGCTGACCCGTTCGTACGGCACCGCCGCCTTCACCGGTGGCTTCACCTGGACTCTGGTGATCATCGCCGTGGCCCTGGTGCCCGCCCTGGTGATCCCCCGCCACCGACCGGCGTGACAGTACCGTGACAGTGCCGTGAACGGTCAGCCGGACAGGGCCCCGGGGATGCGGTCGAGGATGGGGTACGGCATGAGCCCGTAGGCGTAGAAGTCGACCGCGTCCGCCCCGGCGACCTTGGCGGCCCTGACCTTGGCGGCCAGCCGTTCCGCCGAGTCGGTGTCCGGCATTCCGGGCCGGAGCACCGCCCGCAGCTCCTTGCCCGTGGAACGACGGTAGGCCACCAGGTCGTCGGCGACGCGCTCGGCGTCGCGGGCGTAGGCGAGCACTCCGAGCGAGGGGACCAGGTCACCCAGGGCGACCAGGTCGACGCCGAGCTGCCAGGAGTCGTGCGCGGACAGCCCGGAAGGGGGGAGACCGTCCATGTAGCCCTTCGCCGCGCCGGTCGCGTCGAGGAAGACGAACCTGGTGCCCTCCGCGGTGACCGCGGCGGAGACCTCGGAGACCAGTGAGGTCACCACCTCGGAGCGGGCCCGCGCGTAGGAGACGACCTCGGGCCCCGCGTAGGCGGTCAGCGCCGCCCTGGTCACCTCGCCCTGCGCGGGCGGGTCGCCGTCGAGGACACCGCCCACGATCCTGGCGCACTCCTCCCTGGCGACCTCCGCGTTGACACCGAGGTCCGCGGCGCGGCGGATGCAGAAGTCGCAGAAGCACAGGCCCAGAAGGAAGACGTCCATCGGCCCGAGCGGCACGAAGCAGCGGTCGTTGTGGTAGCCACAGCCGAAGGTGCCGAAGTGCAGCGCCTCGGCGACCACACTGTCCACCCCCTGCCTGGCCACGGCCCTGCCGAGCGCCACCGCGTAGCGGCGCACGTCGGGGTTGGAGGGGCACAGCTCGGCGGGCGAACCCCGGTCACCGAAGCAGTTGCGCACGGTGACGTCGGGGTTGGCCAGGCCGAGTGTGGTGTTCTCCAGGAAGACGGTCCAGCCGTGCAGCTTCAGGCCCCGCTCCGCGGTGGCCAGACGCAACGCGGTCAGGGGCTCCTCCTCGGCACCCGCCTGCACAGGCGGGACGAGGCGGAGCCCGTCGAACAGGTCGGCCGGCGGAAGGAAGTGGACGCCGTCGTCACGCACGGTCACCCGGGGGCGGCCGTGCGGGGTGACGTCGCGAGCGCGGTGATAGGCGGCGGCGACGGTCACGCCCGCCACGCCGTACCCGGTGACCCGGTCGAGGACCGCCTCAAGGCCCTCACCCCGCACGTCCTCGACGTAGACGTATAGCGAGCTGTCCAAACCGCCGCCTTCCCACGCAGTCGGTCAGACTCTAACGTGCCTTGTAAGCGACGAAGTCGATCTCGACGAGGATGTCCATCAAGTCGGAGCCGACGGTCGTACGGACCGGGTACGGCTGGGTGAAATACGACTTGTACACCTCGTTGTAAGCGGCGAAGTCCCGCTTCAGGTGCTGAAGATGGACGGTCGACTTGACCACGTCGTCGAACCCTAGACCGTGGGCCGCCAGGATCGCGCCGAGGTTGCGCATCACCTGGTGGGTCTGCTCGGCCACGTCGGTGCCGACGACCTCACCGGTCTTGGGGTCGAGCGGGCCCGCGCCGGAGGTGTAGACGAAGTCACCGACCACGAGGCCCTGTGAGTACGCCCCGACCGGCGCGGCGCCCTCGTCCGTCCGCAGTTCCTGCTTGCCACTCATGTCACAACTCCTTAGGAGACTCTCTACGACAACGACAGAACGTCAGAAATAGGTCGTGATCAGATCGACGACCGTGTGGTCGTCGTCCACGACCGGGATGACCCGCCACTTGTCGAAGGCGGTGCACGGGTGGGAGATGCCGAAGGAGACCAGGTCTCCGGGCCTCACCGTCGAGCCCGGCGTGAGCCGCAGGATCGCGTGCTGGTCCTGGACCTTGAGCACGGTCGCGCCCTCGACGGCTCCCTTGGGCACCGGCAGCCCCTCGTCGAAGGGGGCGTCCCGCTTGCCGAAGCCCACCACGGCCAGACCGGGTTCGGGCACACTCAGCACGTACGCCCACACCTCAAGCGCCGCCCGCAGTTCCCCCTCGATCCGGTTGTACGGCGTGCGCTCGCGGTAGTAGCCGTCGTCGTGGGAGACGTAGGCGCCGCTGCGCAGCACGACCCTGGCCTGGCAGGTGGCCAGCTCCCTGCCGATCACGTCGAACCACTGGCTGCCGCCGACCGACAGGATCGGGTCGCGCACCCGCAGGTGCTCCAGCGCCTCGACCAGCCTGCCGAGGTAGGCGCGCACCTCCTGCGCGTTCCCCAGCCCGCCCTCGTAGCCCGCGACGCCCACCAGTTCGACGCCGGACGCCTCCTGGGCCGCCGTGGCGACCTCAAGGAAGTCGGAGAGCGTACGGCAGCCCGCCCTGCCGCCCTCGTGTCCCAGCTCGACCAGCACCTGGAACGGCCTGCCGCCCGCGTGCCGGGAGAGTGTCTCGACACCGGCGACCGAGTCCGCGAAGCAGAGGAACTCGAACGACGGGTCCTGGTCCAGCTGGGCGGCGATCGCGTCGAGGCCCGCGGGGTCGAAGACCTGGTTGGCGATGAGGACGCGTGACACGCCGAACTCGCGCAGGGTCAGCGCCTGGCTCGGGGTCGCGACCGCCAGCCCCCACGCGCCCGCCTCAAGCTGGGCTCTGACCAGCTCCGGCGACATGGTCGTCTTGGCGTGCGGGGCGAGGAGCAACCCGTGGTCGGCGGCGAATCCCGCGAGTGTGGCGATGTTGTGTTCGAGCGCGTCACGGTTGGCCACCATCACGGGGAAGCTGAAGGCTCCCCCGAACAGTGAGGACCCGACCGCCCGACTGGGATCGACGATCCCCTTCACGTGTTACCCCCTTCGCTTCCCTTGCTGGACCCTATCCGTCAGGGTCTGATCGCCCTTCCGGGGGTGGCCCCGGTGAGCGTTCCTCCGGCGAGCACCGCGACTCCGGAGACGAGGACGTCGTCGACACCGGCCGCGGGGACGCGGGGGTCGGCGTAGGTGGCCAGGTCCTGGACGCGGGCGGCGTCGAGAACGACGACGTCGGCCACCTGACCTGCGCGGATCAGGCCCCTGCCGGTCAGGCCGAAACGCCGGGCGGGGTGGGAGGCGAGATGGACGGCGGCCTGCTCCAGGGTCAGGTCACCGGTGTCGCGGACGTGGTGGCCGAGCATGCGGGCGAAGGCCCCGTAGCCCCTGGGGTGCGGATGCCCTCCGACGTAGATGCCGTCGGAACCACCGGTGTGGGCGGGATGCCGCAGGATCGCGCGGACCGACTCCTCCCCTTCCGGTCCCTCGTCGGGGCGGGCCATCACGCACCCGGCCTCAAGGCGGGTCGCGACCAGGATCGCGCGGCAGAACTCCCCCGGTTCCGCGCCGGCCCGCTCCGCCGCCTCGGGCAGCGTCAGCCCCTCCGCCCACTCGGCCCCCGGGACGTGCGAGAGGGTGATCCTCGGCCAGATCGTCTCGTCCCACTCGATCCGCTCGGACTCCAGCAGACTGAGCGCCCTGTCCGTGTCGGCGGCCGGAATCCACGACGGCAGCGCGACCATCGCCAGGATCGTGCTGCCCCGCAGGTAGGGATAGGTGTCGAAGGTGACGTCGAGACCTTCGTCGCGCGCCCGGTCGACCATCGGCAGCAGGGTCGCCGCCGGACCGTGGTAGTGCGAGACGTGCACGGCGGCGCCCGAGCGCCTGGCGATGTCGGTCACCTCGGTCATCCCGGTCGTGGCATTGGCGCCGTAGCCGCGCATGTGCGTGACGTACGGCAGAGCGCCGAGGGGCGCGCAGAGCGCGGCCAGCTCGGCGGCGTCCGCATAACGTCCCGGGGCGTACTCCAGGCCCGTGGAGAACCCGGCCGCCCCCTCGGACAGGCCGCGCTCGACCCGGGCGAGCATGGCGGCGAGCTCGTCGGCCGACGCCGCCCGTTCCGCGGCGCCCATCACGTCGTAGCGGATCGTGCCGTGCGGCAGCAGGTAGACGGTGTTGAGCGCGCTCGCCCCGTCGTAGCCCGCCAGCAGCTCCGCCACGCTCAGCGGGCCCTCCGCGTGGGGGTGGGCGCCGTTGACCGCGGCGAAGTAGCGGGTGGCGTAGGCGAAGGCCTCGGGGGTCGAGGTGGGGGCGAAGGACAGGCCGTCCTGACCGAGGACGAAGGTCGTCACGCCCTGGCGCAGCGCGGCGAGCTGCACCTCCGGGTCGAAGACGAGGGCGTCGCCGTGGACGTGGCAGTCGATCAGACCGGGCATGACGTGGCGCCCAGAGGCGTCGATCACCGTCGCGGCCTCCGCCCCCGTCAGTCTGCCGACCGCGGTGATCTCGCTCCCGGTGATCCCGACGTCCGCCAGAAAGGCCGGGGCGCCGGTTCCGTCCAACACCCAGCCGTCTCTGATCAACACATCAAAGGACATGCTCGGATTCAATCATTGAAGAGGGATTCCGTGCATCTTCGAGCGTTCCAGCCGTCCGGGGGCGACTCGCCGTGACGCCGGAGGCGGTCGGCGAGTCCCCGCCGGAGTCAGTCGTACGGCCCCCGGGAGGAGGTGGTCGCGCACTCGGGGCCGGAGAGCACCGGGCGTTCGGCCAGCAGATCCCTGGCCCGCTGGCGGGCGAGGTTCCATCCGTTCCACGGGTCGGGGGCCGCGAGGTCGTTGGCGGCGACCACGTCCCGCAGCACACAGCTGCGCATCGGCTCGGGCAACCGGTCGAGCGCGGGTACGGCCTCCGCCCCGAGGTCGCCCAGGTAGGCCTGGTCGAGCCGTTCGACACCCCGGATGGCGACCTGGGTCTCGGCGACCCGCAGGTCGGGGTTCCACACGGCGAACGCCAGCAGCGCGACCCCGGTCATCATCACCATCGCCCTGGGCAGCCATCCCGCGTGGCCACGCCGGGTGAGCCGTACCGCCCCCGCGGCCAGGACCAGCACGAAGACGGCGCCCAGCCACCAGATCGCCGCCTCGACCGAGGCCCGCAGCCGGGAGAAGCCGTAGGCGTCGACGTAGAGGTCGAGACGGTGCAGCGCGGAGGCCAGGACCACCAGGGTCAGCGCGCAGAGCAGGCCGAGCAGCCCGGCCATCAGCCACCTATCACGCCCCCCGAGATCGACCAGGACCGAGGCCGCCGCCACGATGGCCAGCACGAACACGCTGACGATGACGAGCTGGAAGAACCCTGACCTGGCGTACTCGGCGTAGGTCAGCCCCACGGCGGAGACCACCCACCGGGTGCTGCCGAACAGCACGGTCAGCTGCATCCCCACGAACACGGCGAACAGCAGGTTGAGAGCGACCAGCGGAGGCACCCACAGGCTCCGGCCGACCGTGAGCCGCAGCGTGGGAACCCTCGGTTCGGCCACGGGACGCAGACCGACCAGCACCGCCGCGGCGACCAGCACTCCGAAGACCGCGAACAGCACGATCCGCACCGGCATCGACGCCGCCCAGTCCTGCGCCAGCAGAATCCGTTCGACGGCGTCGGCGAAGACCGCGTCCGCCGAGACGAACAGCCCGCCGAACAGCAGCACGAGCACCAGGCTCAGCCCGACCCCGACCAGCGCGGGCACCACTCGTCTGCGCAGGGACGCCCCCTTGACCGACTCCGCGAGGAACCACGGCACGGGCGGTAGCGCGATCAGGACCGAGGCGGCGCCCCTGACCACCCCGAGCCAGCCGCGCCCCACCCCCGACAGGGCGAGGGCGGCCAGCAGGAACCCGGCCAGCAGGAGCGAGACGACCAGCCAGTCCGAGTCCCTGAACACCGCGACCGTGACGAGTCCGTACGCGACCACCCCCAGCCCTGCCGACCACGGTGTGATCCGGTGCCGGGCGACCGGCAGAACCGCCACACCCATGGCGACGGCGACGAGCACGAACCCCAGCCCGATCCGGCTGTACGGCAGGGCCAGCGCCGCGACGAGGCCGACACAGGCGCCGGCGGCGAGCATCCAGCGGGGGGTGGCGGGCAGCTCGGGCCTGGGGAACAACGGCGGGGCCACATATCCCCCCGGCGGCCCTCCCGAGCCCTTTCCCGAAGGACCCCCGAAGGGGCTTCCCGGAGAACTTTCCGACGTCCCTGCCGGGAGGCCTTCCAGCGTGCCGTCCGGGGAGCCTCCCGAGGAGCCCGTCCCCCGCTCGCCACCGGTGGTTTCCCGCGTGGAGCCGGTCGCTCGTGCGCCCCACGGCCCGCTGCCGTGTCCCGCCGGCCTCGGTATGACGGGACGCTCCGGGAGGCTTCCCGCGGCCCTGGCGTAGGAGTCGGTGATCCCGAGCACCGTGCCGACGAACCCGCCGCCCAGCGTGATCAGGAAACCGGCCAGCGCCCCCAGCAGCGGGCTCATCGAGGCGATGATCAGCCCCGTGATCACCCCGCAGACCAGTCCGGCGATCCCGCCGCCGAAGAGTCCGGCGAACGCCCCCGCCCAGTTGCGAGGCGGCCGGGACCGACGGGGGACCTCCGGTATCGGCCCCCACGCGGCGGACCGATACGACCCGCCCACCGCGGGTCTCCGCTCGGAGGACAGATGCGACTCGCCTGCCCTCGGCTGCTCACGCGCTGAGGACTCGCTCACCACCGGCCCGTTCGCCGAGGACGAGTACGGCCCGCCCACCGGCCCCCGCTCAGAGGACAGCCGTGACTCAACCGCCACCGGCCCGTTCGCCGAGGGCGGGTGCGGCTCACCCGGGGCCGACGGCTCCGCCGCCCCGTGCTCGGTCCTCCGGGGAGGTTCACCGTCTCCCTCGGCGTACCGCGCGAATCCGGCTGCGCCGGCACTTTCCCTGGGTCCGGCCAGACCACCCTCGACGGCATCGGAGGGCTTCGCGCTCTCACCGGTTCCCCCGGCCCGGTGGGCGGGCCCGGCGGACTTGCCGGATTCCGTGATCTCCGGCGACCCCGTCCCCTCGGAGGAGGGTACGGCTTTCCCGACCTCGCCGTGTTCCCGGAGCGCCTCAACCCCCGAGTCCCCGGTGGATTCCGCCGTCTCAGGGAGCCGTGGGCCTTCCCCTCGCGCCTTGGCGGGGTTGCCGGGCGTTTCGGATCCCGCGATCTCCCGAAAACCAGATCCCTCGACGGGCGCCTCGTCCTGGGAGAGTCGGGCGCCCCCCGCGGCACCGGTACGGCCGGTGGCGTCAGCCGGTCCGCGCGACGCCCGGGTGAGGGTCGAGGCTGAAGAACCTTCCGGAAGGTCGACCACGACACGGCAGCCCCCGCCGTCCTCGACGTGGATGCAGCCGCCGTGCAGCTCGACGATCTCCTTGACGATGGCCAGCCCGAGGCCTGCGCCGCCCACGTCCGCCGCCCGCCCGGCGTCCAGCCGGGAGAAGCGCTCGAACGCCCGAGCCCGGTCCTCCTGCGGGATGCCCGGCCCCTGGTCGGTCACGCGCAGCCGTACGCCGCTCTCCCGTGGGGCGGCTCCGAGCACCACGACCCCGCCCGCGGGGCTGTGCCGTACCGCGTTGTCCAGCAGGTTCGCCAGCACCTGCGCCAGCAGGTCGGGGTCGGCGTGGGCGCTCAGGCCCGCGGGCACCTCACAGCGGGCGGTGACGCCCTCCCTGGCGAGTACGGCTTCGCGCAGCGCCTGTTCGCACAGCGGCCGGAGCTCGACCTCCTCAAGCTCGATCGGCCTGGCCCCGGAGTCGAGACGGGACAGGTCGAGAAGCTGGGCGACCAGTCTGCCGAGCCGCTCCGTCTGGGACAGGGCGGTTCCCAGCGTGACGGGGTCGGGCGTTGAGACGCCGTCGACCACGTTCTCCAGGACCGCCCTGAGCGCGGTGATCGGTGTGCGCAGCTCGTGGCTGACGTTGGCGACCAGCTCGCGCCGCTGCCGGTCGACCTCGCCGAGGTCGGCCGCCATCGCGTTGAAGGCACGGGCGAGTTCGCCGACCTCGTCACGTGAGGTGGCGGCGACGCGCAGACCGTAGCGGCCCTTGGCGATGGTCTGCGCGGCGGCGGCCATCTCACGCAGCGGTTTGGTCATCCCCCGGGCGAGCAACTGCATCATGACCAGGGCGAATGCGACGGCGACCGCGACGCGGACGTTGCGCGGATATCCGGCGTTGATGCCGACCTCGTTGGCGACGAACGCCGCGGCGACGGCCAGCAGCATGACCATGCCGATCTTGACCTTGATCCTGCCGAGGAAGTCGAGGGGTCTCAATGGGGCCCGTCCGTTGGTCGAGTGGTGGCGGTTCGGAGGATTTCCGGTACTGAAAGGAGGAGCGGGTCAGTTACGGACGAGGGCGTAGCCCACTCCGTGGACGGTCCTGACCACGCCGGGGCCGAGTTTGCGGCGCAGCGCGCGCACGTGGCTGTCGACCGTCCGGGTGGCGGCCGCCTCGGAGAACCCCCAGATGTCGGCGAGCAGCCGTTCTCGTTCGTACACCTGGCCCGGCCGCTCGGCGAGACGGCACAGCAGGTCGAACTCGGTCCTGGTGAGCTGCGCCTCCGCTCCCCGCACGTAGACCCGCCGCTCCGCGGTGTCGATCTCGACGTCACCGACCCGGATGACCGTGTCCTCGACGGCGAGCTGGGAGGCCCGCTCCACCCGGCGCAACAGCGCGTGCACCCGCGCGACCAGTTCGCGCATGCTGAACGGCTTGGCCATGTAGTCGTCCGCGCCGACCCCGAGACCGACGAGCAGGTCGGTCTCCTCACCCAGCGCGGTCAGCATGAGCACGGGCACCGGCCTGGCGGCCTGCATCCTGCGGCAGACCTCCAGGCCGTCGAGGCCGGGCAGCAGCCGGTCGAGCACGACCACGTCGGCCCCGGCCCTGGCGTAGGCCGTGAGCGCCCCCTCCCCGTCACCCACGACCTGGACGTCGAAGCCCTCGGCCGTCAGCCGGTGCCCCACGGCCCGCGCGATCGTCTCGTCGTCCTCCACCACGAGGACACGTCGTTGTTGGGGGGATGTCATGCCTCGCAGCGTAAGGGGGTCGCGTGCAGATCACCTGTGATGAATTGTGAAGGTTTCGCGCACTCCGCCCGGCCCCCTGACCGACTTCCGGCGCCGCGAGCGTCTCGGACATCTCTGATATCTCCGACATCACGGCCAGAGGGCGCGGGCGTGGCCGGAACTACATGAGCACCATCCGGTGGCCGGTGACGCGGTAACCCAGCCGGGCGAACGAGGCGGCCATGGGGACGTTGCCCAGGTCGGTGTTGTCGTAGACCTGGGGCTCGCCCTCCGCGGCGAAGATGTGCAGCGCCTCGGTGACCAGATCGCCGGAGTAGCCGTGGCCACGGTGCGCGGGATCGACCCCGACGTAGCCGACCGTCGCCGAGCTGTCGTTGCGGGTCGGCATCACGACGCCGACCAGCACTCCGGACGCGTCGTGAGCCAGGCGCCAGCGGGAGCGCCCGCCGGGATACCCCGCGAGCGCCGTGAGGGTCTCCCTCGCCGTCGCCTCGGCCCCCTTCTCGGCACTGGTGCGCCGGTCCCAGGAGTCGAGACTGTCCCCGGCGACCCTGGCGAGCAGGCCGAGCACGGTCTCGTCGTCGTCTGCCGGGGTGAAGGTGAGACGGACCGACCTGGGTGGCAGACCGTACTCGGGAAGCCAGCGCAGGTTGAGCCGTTCGACGGTCCTGCGCCAGCCCAACCGCTCGGCGGCGTCGATCCGGTCGGTCGCGTCCGCCAGCGCGTCCGGCTGCTCCTGCCAGCCGACGGGCAGGAACAGGTGGTACTCGGGCCGGGTGTCCCCTTCGGGAAACAACGCCGTAAGGGCGGCCTCCAGCAGGGCGGCACCCGTCTCGACCCGGTCGTCACCGTGGCCGGGGTCGAACCAGTCGAGAAAGGCCGGGCGGTCGGAACCCTCAGGGGCCCAGAAGGCCGCACGCGCGACCACCTCGTCGCCACGCGAGGCGACCCAGACCCACCCCGACCGGTAGCCGAGCTCCTCGAAGGGCCGGGGACGCAGGCCGACTCCCGATGCGGGCACCGGACCGTAGCGGTGGAACAGGGGGAACTCGTCCGCCTGGAGCGGACGGAACAGCAGATCGGACATGTGAAACTCCAGAAAGCATGTGCGCCTCCCGGATCTCAGGTGGTCTGCCACCCAAGACGGGGACGCGTGATCAGATCGGTGGGCATCTGTTCCTCACTCCTTTCTTTCCAGGGCCGGTCTCCTGAGGACCGGCGGGCAGACGTTAACCGGCCGAGCGACCCGCGCTCAACCGGATAAACCGGCCTCCGAGCGGGGCGCAGCCGCCTCCCCGGAACCGTCACCGTGGGCATCACGCCGACAGGATGGCCCGATCCGGGAACGGCCGCCGGCACCGAATCCCGTTCTGTGGATAACTCCGCACCCCGTGCGCGGCCACCTTTCGTTTCAGCAAGTCCTCATTCATTGGTTCATATGGCGCTAAGTGGCTATGTTGCTGTCCGCGATGGGACGGCGAACGGGGTGGGTGGGATCGACACTCAAGTGCTAGCGGGCCGCTATCGGCTGCTCAATCCCCTCGCCGAGGGCGACACGGGGGCGGTCTGGCTCGCCGCTGACGAGATGCTCCGCCGTGACGTGGCGGTCAAGGAGGTACGGCTCCCGCCGGGCCTCGACCCCGTCCGGCGGCAGGAGGCGTGCGCCTCCGTTCTCAGGGAGGCCAACCTGGCCGCCCGCCTCAAGCACCCCTCGATCGTGACCGTCCACGACGTGGTGATCGAGCACGAGCGTCCCTGGCTCGTCATGGAGCTGTTGTCCGGAGCCTCCCTTGAGGAGACCGTCGGCAGACGGCAGCCGCTGCCCGTGCACCAGGTCGCCAGGGTCGGCGTGGGAATCCTCAGCGCGCTGGCCGCCGCGCACGCCGCCGGGGTCGTGCACCGGGACGTCAAGCCGGGCAACGTCTTCCTCACCCGCACCGGGCGGGCCGTACTGACCGACTTCGGCTTCGCGGCGGTCGAGGGAGAGGAGACGGCCGGACGCACCGGCCAGCTGATCGGCTCCCCCAACTACATCGCCCCGGAACGCCTGCGCGGCGAACGCGGCGGTCCCGCCTCCGACCTGTGGTCGCTGGGCGCGACACTCTACTTCGCCGTCGAGGGAACACCCCCGCACCCGGCGGAGAGCCCCGTGGCGGCGATCGGCCGGGTGCTGACCGACCCCGCCAGACCTCCCGAGCGGGCGGGGCATCTCGGCCCGCTGCTCATGCGGATGCTCGCCCCCAGGGCCGAGGAACGGCCCTCCTTCGAGGAGGCCGCCCGCATCCTGCAGGAGATCGCCCTCGGCCGCCCCGGCGCCGAGGTGGCCGTCGTCTCCCCCGCCCCCGAGTCCCTCCCCCCGGCGGAACCCGAGGCGGCGCCCGTCCCCGCGGGCAACCGCGGGCGCACCCTCGTGTGGGCGGCCGTCGAGGTCACGGCGGTCGTCGCGGTCATCGCGGCGACCACGGGGGTGGCCCACTTCGCCTTCGGCCGTACGGTCCAGCAGGGGCCGCCCAGGCTCAGTGAGAAGCCGGGTGCCTTCACCGTCCCGGTGGACCTGTGCGAGCTGATCTCCGCGGCCGACGTCAAGAAGCTCCTGCCCGCCGTGAAGGCCCCGGGCAAGCCGACCAACCAGGGAGGCTGTGAGTGGATGAGCCCCGGAATCGGCCTTGACGTCCAGCCCGCTCCCCCCGGCAAACAGTGGGGCAAGAGCCCACGCCAGGCCCACGAGCTCTTCGTCAACCAGCGCAACGGCACACTGCCCAGCGGGCAGATCGGGTGGGGCTGGTCCGAGATCGGGGCGGCCATGCACTCGGCCAGGACCACGGGGCCTCTCACGGTCAAACCCGTGGGGGACGAGGCGTTCGGCTACGACCTGTACGACAACAGGAAGACCGGCAGGCTCGAACAGAGCCACGTGGTCCTCCGCGTCGACAACCTGGTCCTCGACGTCACCTACACGGTGGTCAACGGTTCCAAGGACGGTCCCGCGATCCAGGCGGGCGCCCACACCGCAGCGACCTGGGTCGCGCAGGCACTGAACAAGCAGAAAGCGAGAGGATGAACCGTCCAGACGTCCCGGACTCGCAGGGCAGGCGCTCGGGCAGGCACGCGGTGAACGCGCCCGGTTCCGCGGTGCTCGAACAGTCCTCACTGGAGCAGGTGGTCGAGCGGGCCGGACCGTTGACCCCTCAGCAGGCCGCCACCATCGGCCTGGCCGTACTGGACCAGCTCGTGGCCGTGCACAACCGGGGGATGCTCCACGGTGACGTGCGTCCGGGTTCGGTGCTGATCGGCCCCCGTGACCATGTCACCCTCGCGACGCCCACCCTGCGTTCCCCGGCGTTCACCGCCCCCGAGGGGGTGACGGGGCCCGCGGCCGACCTGTGGTCACTCGGCGCGACCCTCTACACCGCCGTCGAGGGACGCGCTCCCTCGCCCGGCGGGTCTCTGGACAACGCGGGGATGCTGGGCTCGGTGCTGTTCGCGCTGCTCTCCGGCGACCCCGCCCAGCGGCCCGAGCCCGGGGTGCTGCGCAACACCCTGCTCGACCTGTCCCGCAACGGCGGCCACACCCCGTTGCCGCCGGTCCGCGCGGACGCGGTGCCTCCGCCGTCCCCCTGGGCGGCCTCCACGCCCTTCCCCGCGGATCTCCCGACGATCCCCCCGGCCTCCTCCTACCCCTCGGACCCGTTCTCCTCCGGCCCTCTCTCCTCCGGGGCGTTCACCTCGGGGCCCTCGGAATCCTTCACCTCAGGCCCCTCGGAGGCGTTCACCTCGGGACCGTCGGAGGCGTTCACCTCAGGCCCCTTCACCTCGGGCCCGTTCAGCTCGGACCCGTTCTCGTCAGGACCGTCAGGACCGTCGGGGCCGTCAATGCCGCCGGAACCGCCGCGCTCTCCAGGGGCGTCAGGAGCCCAGGGAACACTGGAACCAACAGGGCAATCAGGACCGTCCAGTCCCCAAGAACACTCCCAGAACGGCCCTGAGAACAGCCGTCAGGCCGAGACACGACCCGGGCCCCAGCCTGAGCCCCTGTCTGAGCCGCTGTCTGAGCCGCTGCCCGAACCACCGACCGGAGCGGTACGCGAAGCGGTGCCCGGAGCACCGTCGAAACCGCTGGCCGAACTGCTGGCCGGGCCGCCGCCGGAGTCACCGCCGCAGTTCGAAGGGGCCATCCCCACCTCGCCCTTCCCGAACCAGCCCCAGAACCCGCATCCCCAGCCGCAGGCCCCGGCACCGCGGCCCCCTGCGCCCCAGGCCCAGCAGGTCCAGGCCCAGGTCCAGCAGATCCAGGTCCAGCAGGCCCCCGCCCCGCGTGAGCCGGTTCCGGTGTCGCCGATCCAGGAGAGCGCGACGCGACCGCCCACATCGGCGCGGCGTTCCTCCGGGGTGCTCGTGCCCCGCCCGATCGTCGGGCTGACCGGCGGGTTGCTCCTGGCCATGGCGGTCACCATCGGTGTCCTGCTCTCCCAGCGGATCGGCGCCCCCGTCGAGGCCGAGGCCCGTGCCCCCGGTCCCGGCGGCGCTCTTTTCGCCTCCGCGCCCAGGGCGTGCAGCCTGCTGGACGACAAGCAGGCCGCCGAGGTCGTGCCCGGCTTCCGTAGCTCCGAGGTCGAGCCCTCCTCCTGCGACTGGCTCGCCTCGCTCGACCTGCACAAACCGGGCGTCGAGAAGTTCGACCTCAGCGTACGGCTGGTCGCCCAGAAGCAGGACGCCTCCGGGGTGGCGCGCGCCAAGCAGTACCTGTCCGGAAAGCGGCAGGACATCCTGGAGAAGATCAAGGTGCTCACCCCCAAGCCCACGACGCCGAAGGCCCTCCAGGGAGTCGGTGAGGAGGCCTTCAGCACCGGGGTCTTCAACCAGTACAACCTGTACGGCGGGGCGTACCGGGTCACCGTGGTCCTCCGGATCAGCAATCTGGTCGCGGAGATCGACTACAGCCGGTACGGCGTCAAGAACGACTCGGACGGCCAGATCGCGGCGGGTGCGGAGAAGGTCGCCCGCTGGCTCAGCACCTCTCTGAAGACCAATGGCTGACCAGGCGCCGCCCGTGCTCGCGGGCCGTTACCGTGCGCTCGACCGGCTGGGCGCGGGCGGGATGGGGGTGGTCTGGCGGGCCAGGGACGAGCTGCTGCACCGCGAGGTCGCGATCAAGGAGGTGCTGCTCAACCGGAACCTGACCGAGGCCGAGCGGGTGGAGGCGTACGAACGCACCCTCCGCGAGGCCAGGGCGGCGGCCCGGCTGAGCCACCCGTCCATCGTGGCGGTGCACGACGTCATCGCCCAGCAGGGGCGCCCCTGGATCGTGATGGACCTCGTCCGAGGCCGTTCCCTCGACCGGGTGATCCGCGCCGAGGGTCCGCTGCCGCCCCGGCGGGTGGCCGCGATCGGGGTGGCGGTGCTCGACGCGCTGACCATGGCGCACGGCAGGGGCATCATGCACCGCGACGTGAAACCGGCCAACATCATGCTCGCCGACGACGGCGGGGTGCTGCTGACCGACTTCGGCATCGCGACGGTCGAGGGGGACGCCCAGCTGACCTCGGCGGACTCGCTGGTCGGCTCCCCCGGGTACATCGCCCCCGAACGGCTGCGCGGCGACGACAGCCCCGCCGCCGACCTGTGGTCCTTGGGCGCCGCGCTCTACGCCGCCGTCGAGGGGCGGGGGCCGTTCCAGCGGGGTGTCCCGGTGGCGACCCTGGGCGCGGTGCTGACCGAGCCGACCCCGTTCCCCGCCCGCGCGGGGGACCTGGCTCCGGTGCTGCTGGCCGTACTGGAGAAGGATCCCCGGCTGCGGCCCGGTGCGGCGATGCTCCGTACGGCGTTGCAGCGGGTGGCGCAGGGGCTGCCCGCGGGCCCGCTGACCCCCGCCGAGCCGGTCACCGAACCCGGTGGAGCCTCGCGGCGGGCGGGGCGGATCAGGACCGGGTGGCTCGTCGGAGGCGGGACCGCGGTCGTGGCGGCCGGGGTGACGACCGCCGTGCTGCTGGCCACCGGGGGCACGGCGACGCCCTCCCCCTCGCCGTCCCCGTCCGGGACGACGGCGGAGGCGGGCGCGGGGCGGTTCTCGGCGGATCCCGACCCGTGCTCCATGCTCGAACCCGCCCAGGTCCGCGCCCTCGGCCCCACCTCGGCCCCGTTCTTCGTCAAGGCCAAGGGGGACGAGGAAGCGTACTGCAGCTGGTCCGACCCCTCGGACGGCCCCGCGCTCAGGGTGCGGTTCGCCCGTAAGACCCCGGTCTCCGGGAAAACGGCGCCGGAGGTCGCCCACGCGTTCTTCGTCGCCGAACGCGTCAAGTCCAAGGCCGACGAGGGGACCTCCCCCGCCGGCTGGGTCGGCCCGCTGCGCGATGTGAACCGGGTCGGCGCCGAGGCGTTCGCCTACGACATGGGCGTCCTCGACCAGGTGCACGCCGTGATCCGCTTCCGGATCAGCAACCTGCTGGTCGAGGTCAGCCTGTCGGAGAAGGCCAAGCGGGTGAGCCCCGAACTGCGCGCGCGGGGCCTGCGCGCCGCCAGATTCGCCGCCGAGGAGCTGAACAGCCGTGACTGACGTGTCCCCCGATCCCGGCCTGCTGGCCGGGCGTTACCGGCTGCTCGAACGCCGTGACCACACCGGCACCTCGTGGCGGGCCCGCGACGAGCTGCTCGGCAGGGAGGTCACGATCGCCGAGGTACGGCTGCCGCCTCCCGGCCCCGTCCGTGACCGGCTCCTCGCCCAGGTCCGCGCGGCGGCCGACCTCAGGCACCCCGGGGTCACCACTCTGCACGACGTGATCTCGGCCCCCGACCGGATGTGGCTGGTCGCCGAGGCGGTGACGGGCCGTTCACTGGTCCAGATCGTCAGGCACGAGGGTCCGCTTCCCCCCGAGCGGGCGGCCGAGGTGGGCCTGCGCGTGCTGGACGCGCTGAACGCCGCCCACGAGCGGGGCGTCAACCTGGCCGCGACCCCCGACACGGTGGTGCTCGCCGCGGACGGCCGGGTCGTGCTGACCGGCATCCTGAACCCCTCCGGCGCCGACGAGATGCGGGATCTGGGCACCACCCTGTTCACCGCCATGGAGGGCAGGGCGCCGAGCACCGGGTCGGTGACCGTCCCCAGGATGGCGGACGGCTCGCCGCTCGCCGCCCCCTCCGACCTCACCGGCGGGGTGACCACGGGCTCGGGCGTGCTGGCGCCGATCGTCGAGGGCCTGCTCGCGGCCGACCCTTCCCAGCGTCCCGACGCGACCTCGGTCCGTCTCGCGCTCGAACAGGTCTCCCCCAAGCCCGCGAGGTCGCCTCTCCGGTCCCCGCTCGTCATCGCGGCCGTCGCGGCCGTGGTGCTCGCGGTCGCCGGAGGGGTCGTCTGGGGCCTGACCCGCCCCTCCGCGCCCGTGGTCGAGGTGGCGCCGTACGTGGACCCCGGGCCCTTCGCCGGAAAACCCGCCGCGAAGGGGCTCTTCACCGCCGAGCAGCTCGGGCAGCTCGGTGTGAGGACCGATCCGACCGGCCCCGACGATCACCTCATCTGGGGTACGGCGAACGACAACGACCCGGGGAACCTCAAGCGTCAGCTCGCCGTCGAGGAGAAGCTGTATCCGTCGGCGGCCGAGGCCTCCGAGGCACTCGCTCGCCGCGTGGCCACGGCCGCCAAGAAGCGGACGAACGACTACGGAAGCGCGCAGACTCCTCTGAGGCCCGTCGGTGGGCTGGGCAACGAGGCCGTCGTGGGCGAGGTCTCCGGGGGTGGTTACTCGGTGACCGTGATCGTCCGGGTCAACAACCTGCTGCTCTTCGTCCAGTACCAGAACTCCGCCGGTCCGGCCGATGAGGAGATCATGCGCAACGCCCTCACCGCGGCCAGGTGGGGGGTCGAGTCACTCACCCGGGACCACTGATCCCGGCCGGGACAACACGATATATCTCGGATGGAACCCGGGAGGGCGCCCACGCGTTGGACAGGAGACGCACAATGAACGACAGGCGGGGCGAGCGCTCCGCGTTCGGAGGATGTTGACGATGTCGCCGGTCCAGAAGTACCTGCTCGGCGCAGGCGCGGTGGTGTTCCTGTCGTGGCTGTTCCTGCCCGGTCTGCTGTTCACGCTCGTGGTCCTAGGCGTCATCGCCGCCCCGATCGTGGGCTACCTGATGCTCGACCCGTCGCAGCGCGCCAGGCTCAAGCGCGCCCGCAAGCGCGGCCTCGGACGATAGCCGGCGGACGGGCCGCGGCACCCCCGCGGCCCCGCCCGTCCATCAGGGCCGGCCGTGAGAGGCCGGTCAGGCCGCCGCGAGCTCGGCCTCGACCCGCCGGGTGACCTTGCGCTCGAAGACGAACGACAGCAGCGGGACGGTGCCCGCGAGCATCACGCCCACGATGTACGGCCACGACCAGCGGGCCTTCATGCCCAGGTTCATCGCGGCCACGAGATAGAGCATGTAGAGGAACCCGTGGATCGGGGAGACGACCCTCGACGGCCCGGCGATGTCGAAGCCGTACCTGAGCACGATGCACGTGACCAGGACGAGCAGCATCACGCCGACGACGTACGCCAGGATGCGAAAGGGCTTGAGGGCGGATTCCACGTCATCTACCTCGGTCTGGGAGTTCGGGACACTAAACGATATGTCGGCTTCCGCGGGCCTTCAGGCCGTGGCGGGCTCGGGTTCCTGCTCCCGCTCCGCCGTACGGCTTCGCACCATGTCACGCAGGAAGTGCCACCACATGAAGACCGCGAAGAGACCGAAGATCCACCACTGGGCGGCGTAGGCGAGGTTGCGCCAGGAGAAGCCGCCGGGCTCGGTCGGCGGGGCGACGGCGACCGGCTTGACCGCCACGGCCGGGGCCGGGCTGTGGGCGGTGGCGATCACGAACCCGTCCCGCAGTCTCACCCCGCGCCACAGGTTGACCAGCTCCGCCGACGAGACCGTGAGCACCTGCCCCTCGGGCAGCCTCTCACCCCCGCGCCGCACGCTGTCGGTCGCCTCCGAGGGCTTCAGGCGCCCGGTCACGGTCACCGTCCCCGACGGTACGGCTCCCGCCCCGGCGGCGGGGTCCGTGGCCCCGGGCACCCAGCCGCGCACGACCGGGACGGAGGTGCCGTCGCCGAGGTCGAGGGGGGTGAGCAGCCACGCCCCGCCGTCCCGTCCGGCGACCAGCAGCTGCCTGGAGGCGTCGTAGGTCCCCGAGGCGGTGACCCTGCGGCTGACCGCCTCGCTTGTCATGTGCCTGCCGGGCTGGGTGAGGGTCGCGACGGCGACCGGTGCGGGGTCCTGCGCCGCCTGTGGCCTGCCCGAGTCCTCGAACACCCCCAGCTGCCAGCGGCCGAGCAGCCCGCACACGACGAGCGCTCCGATCGCGAGCAGGTGAAGCACCAGCGCGCGAGGAGAGAACAGGGTCCGGAGCATGACACCACGCTATCCGCCCGACCCGGTGGTCCTGTCTTCAGCATCGCCCACCGAATACCCAAGCACCATGGATGCCTACGAAAGTGACATGAACCGGTAGTGACGCGGTCATGGATGTCGCTAGAGTCAGCCCCATGTCTGAACCTCAGATGGACCCTGCGGGCAACACCCAGCAGTTCAAGGCGTTCGCCCAGCGTAACGAGCCCGAGGCCGCGCCCGCCGGGCGGTCGCTGCTCACCCCGATCCTGATCGTGGTCGGAGTCCTGATCGTGGCGGTCCTGGCCTTCCTCCTGTTCCGCTAGGGCCGCTCCCCCCGGGGCCACCCTGACAGAACGCAGCGCCGACGGCATTCGCCATCGGCGCGTTTCGCGTTCTCCGGGGCCGGGAGGCCGTCAGCGGCGCCCGCTCACCACCAGCGCGCTGCCGCCCCCTCGCCTGACCGGCTCGGCGACGGCCTGGACCCTGCCGCCGCCGAGGAACTCAAGGCCGGTCGCCGCGCCGATCTCCGGGTTCAGCACGAGGCTGTGACCCCTGGCCGTCAGTTCGGGGCCGTAGCGGTCGATGAAGCCCTGCTCCGCCTGGGTCTGCGCGGTGTTGCGCTGGGTGGCGCGCGGCGCGGCCAGCGCCTGGGGCAGCGTCATGCCGAAGTCCCAGCGGTTGACCAGGATCTGCAGCACGGTGGTGATGATCGTCGAACCGCCGGGCGAACCGACCGCCAGCAGCGGCTCACCGTTCTTCAGCACGATCGTCGGGGCCATCGAGGAGCGGGGCCGCTTGCCGGGACCCGGCAGGTTGGGGTCGCCGGGGGCCGGGCCGAAGGTGAAGTCGGTCAGCTCGTTGTTGAGCAGGAACCCCCGCCCCGGGACGACGATGCCGTTGCCGCCGGTGGACTCGATGGTGATGTTGTAGGCCACGACGTTCCCCCACCGGTCGGCCACCACCAGGTGGGTGGTCTCCGGCCCCTCCGCGGGAATCGGCTTCGCGCTCTCCTGCGGTACGGCCCGGCACGCCCCGTAGGAGCCGTCCGGGTCACCGGGCGCGGCCGGGGCGGGGATCGCCCGCTCCCCGATCAGGCAGGCGCGCTCCTTGGCGAACCCCTCCGACAGCAGTTGCCCAAGCGGCACCCCGGGGATGTCGCCGACGTACTTCCCCCGGTCGGCGAAGGCCAGCTTGGAGGCCTCCAGATACTCGTGCGCCCCGACCCCGGGCAGGGCCTGCAGGATGTTGAGCGCCTCACCGACCGTCGAGCCGCCCGAGGAGGAGGGCGCCATGCCGTAGACGTCCATGTCCTTGTAGGTGACCTTGGTCGGCCGGCGTTCCACCGCCCGGTAGGCGGCCAGGTCGGACAGTTCCATCAGGCCGGGCCGTACGGTCCTGGTCGAGCCGGGGGTGACCGGCGGCCGTTTGACCGTGGCCACGATCTCGGCGCCGAGACGCCCGCCGTACAGCCAGGAGCCGCCGCGCCTGCCGAGCTGCCGGTAGGTCTCGGCCAGCTCCGGGTTGCGGAAGGTCGAGCCGACCGCGGGTGGCGCGCCCCCGGGGAGGTACAGCCTGGCGGTCGAGGTGAAGTCCTTGAACCGGGCGGCGTTCGACGCCGTCTGGTCGTGGAAGGTCTGGTCGACCGTGAACCCCCGTGAGGCGACCTCGATCGCGGGCCTGAGCGCCTGACCGAGCGAGAGCGTGCCGAACCGCCTCAGGGCCAGCTCCCACTGCGCGACGCTGCCCGGGACCCCGGCGGACAGGCCGCTGGTCACCGCGTCGTCGAACGGGACGCCCTCCAGCGAGGAGGACCGCATCGCCCTCGGCGCCGTCTCCCTGCCGTCGATGGTGTGCACCCTGCCGTGGCGGGCGTCGTAGTAGACGATGTAGCCGCCCCCGGCGAGTCCAGCCGAGTACGGCTCGGTGACGCCAAGCGTGGCCGCGCCCGCGACCGCGGCGTCGATCGCGTTTCCGCCCCTGCGCAGCACGCCGAGCGCGGCTCTGCTGGCGTCCAGGTCCACGGTCGCGACCGCGCCGCCGTACCCCTCGGCGACGGGTTGTTTCTCCTGCTGCGGGGCCGCGGTGGCGGGCCGTACGAGCAGGACGGAGCTTCCCGCCAGAATCGCGGCGGCGAGCACGGTTGAGCCTCGACTGATCATGTTGGCCTCCCGCAGCCCAGCTTGACTCAGTTGACCGCCCATGTCAGCCCCCTCCTACGCCCGGCGGTGTAGTGCCGTCTGCCGCCGGGGGCGGACGCGCAGGTCAGGGCCGGGACGTAAAGTGCTCACCGTGCGCGTCACCCGCCTTCCCCTTCCGCTGCTGCCGTTCCTGGTGGCCGTCGTCCAGGTCGTGGGCAGCACCGGGGCCCAGTGGAACCAGGTGCACAGCGCCGGACTGATGCGGGTCCCGCTGGACGCCGTGGGATACGCGCTGCTGCTGACCGGCCCCCTCGCCCTTGCCGTACGGCACCGCAACCCCGTTGTCAGCCTGGCCGTGACCCAGGTCGTGACCTGGGCGTACGTCGTCCTCGGATACTCCTACGGCCCCGTCTTCGCCAGCCCGGCCATCGCGCTCTACTGCGCCGTCTCCGCCGGGCACCGCAGGGCCGCCTGGCTGACCGGCGGGCTGATGTACGCCTTCCTCCTGTCCTACGCGACCTGGGCCGCCAACCTGCCGATCCCCTCCTGGTACCACAACCTGGCCGTGGCGGCCTTCATCGGCGTGGTGCTGGCGGCCGGCGAGTACACCAGGGCCAGGCGCGAGCGGATCGCCGAACGGAGGCGGGTCGAGGCCGAGGAGTCCCGGCGGCAGGCCAGCGAGGAGCGCCTGACCATGGCCCAGGAGCTGCACGACGTGCTGGCGCACAACATCTCCCTCATCCACGTGCAGGCCTCGACCGCCCTGCATCTCATCGACGACCACCCCGAGCAGGCCCGCACCGCGCTCACCACGATCAAACAGGCCTCCAAGGACGTGCTGACCGAGATGCGCTCGGTGATCAACGTGCTCCGCGAGGGCGCCCCCCGCTCCCCCACGGCCGGGCTCGACCGCCTCGACGAGCTCACCGGACGTGCCGAGCACGGCGGCCTGACGATCGAACGGCAGGTCGAGGGCCGGGTCAGGGCGCTGCCCCCGGGGACCGACCGGGCCGGGTACCGCATCGTCCAGGAGGCCCTGACCAACGCCGCCCGGCACGCCCCGGGCTCGACCGTCACCGTGCTCCTGCGGTACGGCCCGCGTGAGCTGCTGATCCGGGTCACCGACACCGGTGGCGTCGGCGCGGCCGAGCCCCTGGGCGGCGGCAACGGCATCCCCGGCATGCGCGAACGCGCCACGGCCCTCGGCGGCACCCTGACCTCGGGCCCGCACGGACGGGGTTTCCGCGTCGAGGCCCGGCTGCCGATCCCGGAGGAACCCGCATGATCAAGATCGTTCTCGCCGACGACCAGGCGCTGGTCAGAGCCGGGTTCCGCGCCCTGCTCGACGCCCAGCCCGGGATGACCGTCGTGGCCGAGGCCTCCGACGGCGCCCAGGCGCTGCGCCTTGCCGCCGAGCACCGGCCCGACGTGGTGCTGATGGACATCAGGATGCCCGGCATGGACGGCCTGACCGCGACCAGGGAGATGCCCCCGGGGCCGCGGATCATCATCCTGACCACCTTCGAACTCGACGAGTACGTCTTCGAGGCGCTGCGCAACGGCGCCAGCGGGTTCCTCGTCAAGGACACCGAGCCGGCCGAGCTCATCCAGGCCGTCCGCGTCGTCGCCGCCGGGGACGCGCTGCTGTCCCCCGGGGTGACCCGCCGTCTGATCGCCGAGTACGCCAGCCGGGCCAAGGCGCCGCACCCCTCCCAGGACCTCTCCCTGCTCACCGAGCGTGAACGGGAGGTCCTCACCCTGGTCGGCACCGGCATGACCAACGACGAGATCGCCCAGCGGCTCTTCATGAGCCCCGCGACCGCCAAGACGCACGTGAGCCGGACCATGATGAAACTGCACGCCCGCGACCGCGCCCAGCTCGTCGTCATCGCCTACGAGTCCGGCCTGGTCCGCCCCGGCTGGCTGTGATCGTTTTCAGGGAAAACCCATGCCCGCACGGCATGTCGGCGATACCCTGCGTGTTCCCAAGGACACGAAGGGAAACAATCGTGCTCATGATGTCACGACGGCGCCCCGCCACTCTGAGGCCCACTCCCGAAACCGCGTCCCACCCCCTGCCCGGGACGCCACGCGAACTGTTCGAGGCCCTCCCCCAGCTTCCCGGGCTTCGCACCGAGATCATCGACGGGAGACTCATAGTGAGCCCGGTGGGCACCCCCGAACACGCCAGGATCGCGATGCGCCTGTACGGCGCGCTTCTTCCTCTCATCGAGGAGAAGGGTTGGGACGGCTTCAGCGGAAACGTCGACGTCTGCATCGACGGGCCTCGCGACCCCGTGGAGCCCGACTTCGTGCTCGCCCCGCCCGACTGCCCCCGCTGGGGAGAGCGGGAGCTGCTGTCGTCCGGTCTCATCATGGTGGCCGAGATCGTCTCGCCCGGCAGTATCGCCGACGACCGTGACAGGAAGCCCGGCGTCTACGCCCTCGGCGAGATTCCGGTGATGGTCATCATCGACCCCGTGGCCACCCCGGCGACCGTGACGGTCCTCAGCGACCCCAAGGAGGGGGCCTACCTGACCTCGACCCGGGTCGCGATGGGCTCGCCCGTGCACCTGCCGGAACCGGTCGGCTTCACGCTGGACACCTCGGTCTTCGTGCGCTCCTGAGCGGGTCGTATCCACCCCGGCCCCGGATACGCCCGGCGCCGTACGCCGTGATGGGACGTGGGGGCGATTGCCCGTCACGTCCCGCACGGGAGGGTGGGAGACGTCGAAGGAGGTAGAAGATGAACGTTCTCGCCGTGGGTCACGAGGTCGTCGCGGCGGCTCCGCCGTGGGGGTGGCACATGCCCTGGTGGCCGGTCTTCCCGGTGTTCTGGGTGCTGGTGTGGGCCGGGGTCGCGACGCTGGTGGTGCGGGCCCGGCGCCGGGGTCTGGGGCCGTGGCGGCGTCCTGAGGTCCAGACGCCCCAGGAGGGCACGACGGCGGCGGCCGAGCGGATTCTCGCCGAGCGGTATGCCAGGGGCGAGCTCGGTGCCGAGGAGTATTTCGAGCGGATGTCGGTGCTCAGAAGCGGCGCTCTCTGAGAAGCGCTGGCACCTGGGGACAACCCGGCCGTGACATTCCGCCGTTCGAACTCGGCACTATATGCGGAGAATTGGCGGCCGAAAACGGCTTTCCCGCGCGGAACCGAAGCGCGGGGCCGTACGCGGAGAGAGGGGGGCCGTGTCCCGCGCGCCGGGAGCGCGGGGCACGGTCACGGTGTGGAACGGTCAGTCGGCGATGACCTGCGAGACCGGGGTGTACGGCAGGCCGAGGGACTGGGCGACCTGGTCGTTGGTGAGCAGGCCCGCGTGGGTGTTGAGGCCCAGCGCCAGGCCCGCGTCCTGCTGCAGGGCCGACTTCCACCCGAGGCCCGCGAGCTTGACCGCGTAGGGCAGCGTCGCGTTGGTCAGGGCGTAGGTGGAGGTGTTGGCCACAGAACCGGGCATGTTGGCCACGCAGTAGAAGACCGAGTTGTGGACCTGGTAGGTCGGGTCGGCGTGGGTGGTCGGCCTGGAGTCCTCGAAGCAACCGCCCTGGTCGATGGCGATGTCCACCAGGACCGAACCCGGCTTCATCCTGGAGACCAGCTCGTTGGAGACGAGGGTCGGCGCCTTGGCCCCGGGGATCAGCACGGCGCCGATGACCAGGTCGGCCTCAAGGACCTCCTTCTCGATGGCGTAGGAGGTCGAGACGAGGGTCTTCAGCCGCCCCTGGTAGACGGCGTCGATGAAGCGCAGCCGGTCGACGTTGAGGTCGAGAACGGTGACGTCCGCCCCCATGCCGACCGCGATCTGCGCGGCGTTGAGACCGGAGACGCCGCCGCCGATGACGACGACCTTGGCCGGGGCCACACCGGGCACGCCGCCGGGCAGCACGCCCCTGCCGCCGTTGAAGCGCATCAGGTTGTAGGCGCCGACCTGCGGGGCCAGGCGGCCCGCGACCTCCGACATCGGGGCGAGCAGCGGCAGGGTGCCGCCGACCTGCACGGTCTCGTAGGCGATACCGGTGACCTGCTGCCTTAACAGGGCCTCGGTGCACTCGGGGCCCGCGGCCAGGTGCAGGTAGGTGAAGAGCACCTGCCCCTGACGCATGCGGTGATACTCCTCGGCGATCGGCTCCTTGACCTTGAGGATCATGTCCGCCTCACCCCACACCTCGTCAGCGGTGTCGAGGATCTTGGCTCCGGCGAACAGGTACTCCTCGTCGGTCAGGTGCGAGCCGAGACCCGCGCCGCGCTGGACGTAGACGTCGTGGCCGTGTCGTACCAGCTCGTGGACGCCCGCCGGAGTAGCGGCGACGCGGTACTCGTGGTTCTTGACCTCGGCAGGCACGCCGATCTTCATAATCGGTCCTTTCAGCTTCCAAAGGATGTCACCGCATGGCCCGCTGAACGTGGTGACGTTTCAGCGAATGCCGTGACGATTGGGTGAGATCCATTGTGCTGCTGCCAGGGTGAAGTCAGAGCCGATTCCACGCTTCTGTCAGAACCGACCGCAGAATCGACTCGATCTCGTCGAACTCCTTGGGGCCGCAGATGAGCGGCGGGGCGAGCTGGATGACCGGGTCGCCCCGGTCGTCGGCCCGGCAGTACAGCCCGGCCTCGTACAGGGCCGAGGACAGATAGCCCCGGATGAGGCGTTCCGACTCCTCCAGGTCGAAGGTCTGCTTGGTCGTCCTGTCCTTGACCAGTTCGATGCCCCAGAAGTAGCCGGACCCGCGCACGTCGCCGACGATCGGCAGGTCCCGCAGGCGTTCCAGGGTGGCGCGGAAGACCGGCTCGTTGCGGGTCACGTGGCCGAGCAGGTCCTCGCGCTCGAACAGGTCGAGGTTGGCCAGGGCCACGGCGGCGGAGACCGGGTGGCCGCCGAAGGTGTAGCCGTGGGCGAACATCTCGGTGCCGTCCTTGAACGGCTCGAAGAGGCGCTCCGAGGCGATCATGGCGCCGATCGGCGAGTAGCCGCTGGTCATGCCCTTGGCGCAGGTGATGATGTCGGGGACGTAGTCGAACTTCTGCCCGCCGAACATGGTGCCGAGGCGGCCGAAGGCGCAGATGACCTCGTCGGAGACGAGCAGGACGTCGTACTCGTCGCAGATCTCGCGCAGGCGCTGGAAGTAGCCGGGCGGGGGCGGGAAGCAGCCGCCCGCGTTCTGCACCGGCTCGACGAAGACGGCGGCCACGGTGTCGGGGCCCTCCATCTCGATGGCCCTGGCGACGCGTTCCGCGGCCCAGTGGCCGTACTGCTCGGGGGTCATGCCGGGCACGCCGGTGATCTCGTCGGCGCGGTAGTGGTTGGTGTTCGGCACCCGGATCGAGCCGGGGACCAGGGGCTCGAACATCTGCTTGAAGGCCGGGATGCCGGTGATCGACAGGGCGCCCTGGGGGGTGCCGTGGTAGGCGATCTGGCGGCTGATGACCTTGTG
Source organism: Streptosporangium sp. NPDC020072 (assembly GCF_040631445.1). NCBI lineage: Bacteria > Bacillati > Actinomycetota > Actinomycetes > Streptosporangiales > Streptosporangiaceae > Streptosporangium > Streptosporangium sp. NPDC020072. The sequence continues at coordinate 373,588 of NZ_JBEYAB010000002.1, forward strand.
CTTGAGCGGCCTTCCGGTGATCTTGAAGTACTGCTTGGCGAGTTTCCAGGCGGTCTCGACGGCCTCGCCGCCGCCGGTGGTGAAGAAGACCCGGTTGAGGTCGCCCGGGGTCTGCTCGGCCAGCCGCTGCGCCAGTTCCGCGGCCTTGGGGTGGGCGTAGGACCACAGCGGGAAGAAGGCCATCTCCTGCGCCTGCTTGGCCGCGGCCTCGGCCAGTTCGCTGCGGCCGTGGCCCGCCTGAACCACGAACAGCCCGGCCAGGCCGTCGAGGTAGCGCTTGCCGTGGATGTCGTAGACGTAGCTGCCCTCGCCTCGCACGATCATCGGCATCTCCGCGTCCCGATAGGAGCCGTGCCGGGTGAAGTGCAGCCACAGGTTGTCCTGCGCGGCCTTCATGATCGAGGCGACGTCGGTGTTTTCGGGGTGGTTCATGGCGATCTTCCCTCGATGAGCTGGGCTCCCCACAGTCTGCACGCCGAACATCACCTTGCCAAGTGAAAACGTGGCAACGGACTGCAATGACATCGGAATCCGCAATGACATCCCACGACATCAACGAAATCCGCGAGCGCGGCCCATACCGCTCCGGTCTCCGGGTTCCGTCCCACGGAATGAGACGCGAAACCATTGGACGATGGAAACGGACACCAATGACGAAGGGTCGTCCACTCGTTGTGATCCAATAGGACGGACCAGATGTTGAGATGCGAGGGAACGTTGTGACTCCTGACGAGATCGAGGGCGCCGTCGCCGCGGGACTGCCCCAGGCGGTCGAGGACCTCAAGCGCCTCGTCGCCATCCCCTCCGTGGCCTTCCCCGGCCACCCGGAGGAGCCGGTGTTCGCCGCCGCCGCGGTGACCGAGGAACTGCTGCGCAGTACGGGATTGCCGCACGTCCAGCAGGTACCGGTCCCAGGGAGCTTCCCCGCCGTCTACGCCGAGGCTCCCGCTCCGCCCGGCGCGCCGACCGTCCTGCTGTACGCGCACTACGACGTGCAGCCCGCGGGCGACCCCGCGCTGTGGCGCACCCCGGCCTTCGAGCCGACCGAGATCAACGGCGCCATCCACGGACGCGGCGCCGCCGACGACAAGTCCGGCGTCATCACGCACGTCGCCGCGCTGCGCGCCTTCAGGGGCCGTTTCCCGGTGGGCGTCAAGGTGATCGTCGAGGGCCAGGAGGAGTACGCCGGGGAGCGCCTTGAGTCCTTCATCGAGCACAACCCCGAACTGGTCCGCGCGGACGCGATCGTGGTCGCCGACACCGGCAACCCCCGCGTCGGCGACCCGGCGGTGACCACCTCGCTGCGCGGCATGGCCGCCTTCACCGTCGAGGTGCGCACGCTGCGCGAGTCGCTGCACAGCGGCTCGTTCGGCGGTGCCGCCCCCGACGCGCTGGCCGCGCTGATCCGGATGCTCGCCTCCCTGCACGACGACCACGGCGACATCCGCGTCCCCGGCCTGCCCCGTGGCACCTTCCTGGGCGCCGGCCCCTCCGAGGAGGACTTCAGGGCGACGGCGGGCGTGCTCGACGACGTCTCCCTGGTCGGCTCGGGCTCGCTGGCCGACCGGCTGTGGGCCTCCTACGCCATCACGGTCACCGGCCTGGACGTGCCGACCGTCTCCGGCGCCATCAGCGCCGTCCAGCCCGTCGCCAGGGCGCGGGTGACCGTACGGGTGCCCCCGGCGGGCGACCCGAAGGCCACGACCGAGGCCGTGCTCGACTTCCTGCGGCAGGTCGCCCCCTGGGGGGTCAGGGTGAGTTTCAGCGACCACGTGCTCGGCTCCGGCTTCCTCGCCGACACCGGCGGCGTCGCCCGCTCCGCGCTGAACCGGGCCATGGAGCGCGCCTACGGCAGGCCGCCGCGCGACGTCGGGGCGGGCGGTTCGATCCCGCTGGTCTCCACGCTCGTCAGGCAGTTCCCCGCCGCCTCGATCCTGCTCTTCGGCGCCGAGGACGACGACGCCTCGATCCACGCGCCCAACGAGCGCGTCGTCATCGAGGAGCTGCGCCGTACGATCGCCACGGAGGCACTCTTCCTCCAGGAGTACGGCTCCGCACCCTTCTGACCTGCGGTGACGCGAAAGGCCCCGCCCGGGAACGGGCGGGGTTTTTCGTTGTGTTAGTTTTTGTACTGACTGGTCAGTTTTAAACGTGGAGGCGAGATGTTCACCGGGGTGGCGGTGCGCGCCGACGACCTTTCCCTCAGGGGCGGGCACGGCTGGGTCTACCGCGAGGTCACCGCCGAGGCCGCCCCCGGCGCGCTCACGGCCGTCGCCGGGCAGGCGGGCAGCGGGCGTACCAGCCTCCTGCTGACCCTGGCCGGCCGGATGAAACCCACCGCGGGCGCACTCACGGTCGCCGGAAGGCACACGCCCAGGACCATCAGGCGGGTGGCCGCGCTCGGCCTGGTCGACGGGGTCAACGACCTGGATCCCGCGCTGTCGGTCGCCGAGCACCTGCGTGAGCGGGCACGGGGTCCTCTGGGGTCACGGCGGGGCGGCCGGCAGGAGACACGGGCAGGCGTCGCGCTCGAACTGGCCGGCCTCGAACGCTCCCCCGGTGACAGGACCCTGGTGCGCGCCCTGGACCGCGAACAGCGTGTACGGCTCGGCCTCGCCCTCGCCCTGCTCGACGAACCGGGACTGCTCGTCCTCGACAACGTGGACACCGGGCTCGACGCGGTACGGCGCGCGGCGCTCTGGGCGACACTCACCGAACTGGCCGCGCTGGGGCTGACCGTCTTCGCCGCGTGCACCGAACCCCCCGAGCCCCCGCGGGCCGGTGGAACCCTCGAAACCACCACGACCCCCGGGGCCGCCAAGGCGCGCCCGGTTGGGACGCTGCGCCTGCCGGGCCAGGAGGAACGATGAGATCACTTCGGCTGGGCGACCTGGAGCTACGGCGTTTCACCCGGTCACGGCTGACCAGGGCGGCACTGGCGGGGGTCGTGATGCTGCCGCTGCTGTACGCCGGGCTGTACCTGTGGTCGTTCTGGGACCCGCAGGGCAACCTCGGTGACATCCCGGTCGCGCTGGTCGTCGAGGACCGGCCCGCGACCGTGGACGGGAAGACGGTCGACGCGGGCCGGGAGCTGGCCGACAGGCTGCGTGAGCGCGAGGTCTTCGACTGGCACACGACCGACGCGCGGCAGGCTCTGGACGGCGTCAACGACGGCCGTTTCTACCTGTCGCTGACCATCCCCGCCGACTTCAGCGCCAGGCTCGCCTCCCCCTCAGGGGAGGGCGCGCCCACCCCGGCCGAGCTGGGCGTGCGGGTGGACACCGGCCGCAGCTACGTCATGCGCACGATCTCCGACGCGGTGTTCGCCGAGGTCAGGGAGTCCGCGGGCCGTACGGCGCTGAAGGACTACTGGGACCGGGTCTTCGTCTCCTTCGGAGAGCTGCACGAGGCGACGGCCAAGGCCGCCGACGGCGCGGGCGAGCTGCGCGACGGCGCGGCCAAGGCGGGCGAGGGCGCCTCCGCCCTGGACACCGGTCTCGACAAGGCCAAGGACGGCACCGGCAGGCTCGTCACCGGCCTGAGCGGCGCGAACGCGGCGACCGGCAAGCTCTCCTCGGGGGCGGCCGAGCTTGCGGGCGGGCTGGGCAGGGCACGAGACGGCGCTCGTGAGCTCGGCCGGGGCTTGGACAGGCTCGGCGACGGCGCGAAACGGGTCGCGGCGGGCAACGCCAAGGTCCACCGGCAGGTCCGCGCCCAGATCGCGGCGCTCGACAGGGCGGCCGGCGAGCTGACCAGGCTGCTCGACGCCAACGGCGCACGGCTGCGGTCCCTGGCCCAGGCCGTCGAGCGGGACGCGGCTCTGCTCGCGGACGGCTCGGGCGGGTCGGGCGGGCAGGTCTCCGGCCAGGCCGCGCAGCAGGCACGGCGGCTGCAGAACTGGATCGCCGCCAACCCGGAGGCCGACTCCGCGCTGCGCGGCATCGCCGACCGGCTCTCCGCCTCGACCCAGGCGGGCGAGCCCTCGGGCCCCGCACGTGACGGACAGGCCGCGGCCAGGCTGCGGCGGGACGCGCGGCGCGTCTCCGAACTCGCGGGCCGCGCCGCCGAGATCGCCCCCTCTGCGGGCGCCCACCTCGAACGGGCCAGGAAGGCCGTGAAACAGCTGGAGGCGGGCCTCAGCGAACTGGCCGCGGGCTCGGCCAAGGTCAGCGCCGGACTCGGCAAGGCGGGTACGGCAGGTGGCCGGCTCACCTCCGGCCTGACGAGGCTCGGCACCGGAGCCGACCGCCTCAGCCAGGGCCTGTCCCGGCTCGACGGCGGCATCGTCAGGCTGAGCGACGGCGCGACCAGGGTGGACAGCGGCGTCGGCAGGCTGAGCCGGGGCGCCGGAGAGCTGAGCGACGGCCTCGGCAAGCTGGCCGACGGGTCGAAGGAGCTGAGCGACAAACTCGGCGAGGGCGCGGCCCGCATCCCCGACTACGACGGGGACGAGCGCGCGCGGCGCGCCGACATGATGAGCGAACCGGTCAGGCTGGCCAGCCAGGTCCTCAACCGGGTGCCGAACTACGGCACCGGCTTCGCGCCCTTCTTCGTCCCGCTGGCACTGTGGGTCGGCGCGATGGTGAGCTACATGGTGCTGCGCCCGCTCAACCCGCGCCTGCTCGCCGGTACGGCTCCCGCCTGGCGGATCGCCCTCGCGGGCTGGCTTCCCGGGGTCGCCCTGGGCGCGGCGCAGGTCGGCGTGCTGCTGGCCGTGATCAGGTTCGGGCTCGGCATGGAGGCCGCGCACTGGGCCGGGGTCGTGGGCGTCCTGCTGCTGACCACGGCGGCGTTCCTGGCGATCGTGCAGGCGGTCAACGCCCTGCTCGGGCCACCGGGACGGGTCGCGGTGCTGGCGCTGCTGATGCTCCAGCTCACCTCGGCCGCGGGAACCTACCCCATCGAGACCTCACCGGGTTTCTTCAGGGCGATCTCGCCGTGGCTGCCGATGAGCTGGGTGGTCAGCGCGCTGCGCAGGCTGATCAGCGGCGGTGACCTGACCGTCGCCTGGCAGGCCTGCGGGGTGCTGACCCTGTTCACCGTCCTGGGCCTGGCCCTGAGCGTCTACGCGGTGCACCGGGGCCGTACCTGGACCATGCGCCGCCTGCACCCGGAGCTGGCGCTGTGACTACGGTTGGCGCATGACGAGACAGCGGGCCGCGGGCGGGGAGGACGGCCGCAGGGCCGCGACACGGCTTCGGCTGTTCGGCGCGGCGGTCGAGGTGATCGCCGAGGACGGCTACGCGGCGGCGACCGTCGAGGCGATCGCCGAACGGGCCGGGGTGGCCAAGGGCACGGTCTTCTACAACTTCGGCAGCAAGGACGGGCTCTTCACCGCCCTGCTCGAACACGGCATCCGGCAACTGGCGGAGACGATGACCCGGGCGGCCCAGGCCCAGGAGAGCCCGCTGGAGGCGCTGGACGCGGTGATCATGGCTCAGCTGCGCTTCTTCGAGGAGTACGCGGCCTTCGCCCGGGTGCTGCTGACCGAGATGTGGCGTACGGCCTGGCAGGAGACGATCGCCACGCTCAGGCGGGAGGTGCTGGGCGTCTACGCGGACACGCTGCGCGAGGCGGTCATCCGGGGAACGGTCCGCGCTGACCTGGACGTGGAGACCGCGGCGACCGCGCTGTTCGGCATGGTCCTGACCACCTCGATCGAGCGCAGGGCGCTGCATCCCACCCGCCCGGTCGAGCAGTTGCACGCCACCCTCGTCGACCTCGTCCACGGACGGGTAGCCGATCACCTCTTGTCCGAGTAAAACGGTTCTTCCTACGATCGTCTGACGATGCACCGGCTCTTCGCCCTTGATCGCGGATCACGGTTCCCGCCGGGGCGGTGGCGAACTCCGCGTCGGACAGACACCACCATCCTCGGGAGGCCGGGTGCAGCAGCCGCAGCGACGACGCAGGAACGTCGCCCCGTTCGTCATCGCGATCCTCGTCGCCGGCAGCCTGATCGTCGGCCTGCGGCTGTTCATCGGAGCCCGGGACGACGAGGGCGGCGGAGGCGGCGAATCCGGGAAGGGCACCGAAACCGCGGCGGCCTGCGACGGCGAGGGGATACGGCTGACCGTGGCCGCCTCCCTTGAGAAGGCCGAGCTGCTGCGGAAGATGGCGGCCGGCTACAGCGGCAGGAAGGTCGGCGGCCGGTGCGCCGAGATCGCCGTGACCAGGTCGAGCGGCGGCCTGATCCAGGCGCTCGCCAGAGGCTGGGACGAGGGACGGGACGGCCCGCGCCCCGACGTCTGGTCCCCGGCGAGCAGCAGCTGGATCGCCCTGCTCAGGCAGCGCGCCGCCGCGGCGGACACCGCCTCCCCCGTCGCCGACGACAACCCGTCGATCGCCAAGACGCCGCTGGTCATCGCGATGCCCAAGCCGATGGCCGAGGCGCTCGGCTGGCCGGGCAAGAAACTCGGCTGGTCCGACCTGCTCGAACTGTCGAAGAGCTCGTGGGCCAAGTACGGCCATCCCGAGTGGGGCGCCTTCCGGCTGGGCAAGACCAACCCCAACTTCTCGACCAGTGGCCTGAACGCCACCATCGGCACCTACTTCGCGGCCACCGGCCTGTCGGGCGACCTGTCCGAGCACAACGTGGCCGACCCCGCGGCGCGGGAGTTCGTGCGGGGGGTCGAGCACTCGATCGTGCACTACGGCGACACGACGCTGACGTTCCTGTCGAACCTGCAGCGGGCCGACGACGCCGGGACCGGCCTGAGCTACATCTCCGCCGTGGCCGTCGAGGAGAAGTCCGTCTGGGACTACAACGAGGGCAACCCGACCGGCGACCCCACGACGCTCGGCGAGCACGGCAAACCCAAGGTGCCGCTGGTCGCGATCTACCCCAAGGAGGGCACCCTCTACTCGGACAACCCGTACGCGGTGCTGACCACGCCGTGGGTGGACGACGCCAAGCGCGCCGTGGCCGCCGACTTCCTGGCCTACCTCCAGGCGGCGCCGCAGCAGAAGCAGTTCACCGACCACGCCTTCAGGTCGCACGACGGCAAGCCCGGCGGGCTCATCACCCAGGCGAACGGGCTGCTGCCCGCCGAACCGGGGAACACGCTCAGCCCGCCCGCCCCCAACGTGCTCGACAAGGTGCTGTCCAGTTGGGCCGAGCTGCGCAAGCCCGCCAACGTGCTCATGGTGATCGACGTCTCCGGCTCGATGGGCGCCCAGGTGCCCGGCACGGGCAGGAGCAAGCTCGAACTCGCCAAGCAGGCGGCCGTCAACGCGCTGCCCCAGTTCGGGCCGCACGACCAGGTCGGCCTGTGGATGTTCTCGACCGAGCGGGACGGCGCCAAGGACCATCTGGAGCTGGCCCCGATGGCGACCGTCGACGACGCCCAGCGCAAGCGGCTGCGGGCCAGGCTCGGCGGGCTGACCCCGGACGGCGGGACCGGCCTGTACGACACGGCGATGGCCGCCTACCAGCACGTGCGCGGGCGGCACAGCGGTGACGCGATCAACGCGGTCGTCTTCCTCACCGACGGCAGGAACGAGGACAACAACAGTCTCTCCCTGGACAAACTGCTGGCCGGGCTGCGCACCGAGCCGTCCGGGGAGTCGGTGCGGATGTTCACCATCGCCTACGGCCAGGACGCCGACCTCGGCGTGCTCAGGCAGATCTCCCAGATGACGAACGCCGCCGCCTACGACTCCAGGGAGCCGGGGAGCATCGACCAGGTGTTCACCGCGGTGGTGTCCAACTTCTGATGTCCCGGCTCGGTGAGGAACTACGCGACCCGTGGGGGCTGCTGCTCGGTGTGACCGCGGCGGGCGCCGCCTGGGCCGTGAACGTGCCCCCGGCGGCCGCCGTTTTCGTCGGGGCCGCCGTCTGGCTGACCAAGGTGGGCAGCGCCGTCCTGCAGGGCCGGGGCGGCGGCCGTACGGCGACCGTCACCTCGGGCAGCCAGGAGGAGCGGTGGCTGCGGCGGGCGGAGGAGGCGACGCGGAGCTTCGACGAACTGGGCGCCTCGATGGGGGACGGCCCGCTGGCCGGGCGGGTCGCGCTGATGCGTCCCCAGGTGGACGACGCGATGGCCGCCCTGCGGCGGCTGGCCCAGCAGGCGTCGCTGGCCTGTGCCGCGCTGGACAGGTTCGACCTCGACCAGCTCATGCGGGAGCGCCTCCGGCTGACCGGCGCCAGGGAGCAGGCCAGGAAGGAGGTCGTCGAGGACATCGACCGCGCGCTCGCCTCGCTGGCCGCCCAGCTTGAGGTGGTCGACCGGCTCGCGGAGACCAGGGACCGGGCGCTCGCCCGGATGGAGTCGAGCACGATCAGCATCGAGGGACTCCTGGCGCGGGTGGTCGAGCTGGCGGCGACGTCGGCCACCGGGGTCCTGGACCCGGCACGGGTGCTCGACGAGCTGGCCGCCGGGCTCGAAGGGGTCCGCGTGGGCCTGCGTGAAACCGAACAGATCACTCGCGACGCGCTGGACCGGCAGCCCCCTCCGGAGCGGTAATCGGTAAGGAGTCCCCATGTTCGCACTCGTCCGCAGGGCCTGGCGCTATCTCGTCTTCGCCCTGTCCGGCAGGCTCTCCGAGCTGTCCGACCCCCGGGTCCAGATCGAGCAGGCCGTACAGGAGGCCAGGGAACGGCACCGGGTGCTGACCCAGCGGGCGGCCTCGGTCATCGGCAACGAGCACGAACTTGAGCTGCGGCTCACCCGCGCGACGGAGGAGACGGACCGTCTCCAGGAGAACGCCCGCCAGGCGGTCCTGCTGGCCGAGGGGTCCAGGGCCGCGGGGGAGGAGGCCAAGGCCCGTTCCTACGAGGAGTCGGCCCGCGCCTTCGCCTCCCGGCTCGTCGCCGCTGAGGACTCGCTGCGGGACACCCGGCTCATGTACGAGCGCGCGCGGCAGGCCTCCGACCAGGCCCGCGCGGCCGTCGACACCAACGCCGCCGCCCTGCAGCGCACGCTCGCCGAACGGATGCGCCTGATGTCGCAGCTCGACCAGGCCGAGATGCAGGAACAGCTCAACAGGGCCATGGGTGAGTTGTCCGGGCTCGGCCCCGCCGGGGAGACCCCGACCCTCGGGGAGGTCAGGGAGAGGATCGACAAACGTTACGCCCGTGCCCTCGGTGAGGCGGAGCTGACCACGGGCTCCGTCGAGGCCAGGATGCTGGAGGTCGAGCGCGCCGCCCTCGACGTCGAGGGCGCCGCCCGCCTTGAGGACATCAGGCGCGGTCTCGGCCTCGGCCGGGAGGAGGGGCCGGGGGATCAGCCGACCGGCAGGTCATAGGCACGGCATGGCCGTACCAATGCATAACGTCCAGTGCCTGTCTTTCCGCTGATTCATCGATAACTTTGATACATGCTCGACGTCGTACGGCTTCGTGTCCTGGCCGCCGTCGCACGGCACGGCTCGGTGACCGCCGCCGCCAGGGAACTGCACTACTCCCAGCCCTCCGTCAGCCACCATCTCGCCCGGCTCGAAGCCGAGACCGGGGCCAAACTGATCCAGCGGGCGGGCCGGGGCATCCGGCTCACCGAGGCGGGGCGTCTGCTGGCCGAACGGGCCGCCGAGATCGTCGGCCGCATCGACTCCGCCGCCGCCGAACTCTCCGCGCACGTCGGCCTGCGCGCGGGCCGGGTCAGGCTGGCCGCCTTCCCCGCGGCGCTCGGCACGTTCGTGCCCGGGGCGGTCTCGCTGCTCGCCAGGGAGCATCCGGGACTCGAACTGCGCCTGACCGAGACCGAACCGCACGAGGCGCTGCGGATGCTCCGCGCCGGCCACGTGGACGTGGCGGTCGTCTTCCACCACTCCGGCACCGGCCCCGAGGTCGAGGGCGTCCGGCTGACCCACCTGATGGACGACCCCGGCTACCTGGTCACCTTGGGTGTGCCCGGCGACCTGTCCGCGCACCGGGACTCCCCGTGGATCGGGGGTTGCGACCGGTGCCGCGGCCCCCTGCTGCGGTTGTGCGCGCGTGCGGGCTTCGCTCCGGACATCTCCTTCACCACCGACGACGTCGTCGCCGCCCAGGCCCTCGTGGCCGCCGGGATGGGGGTGACGCTCCTGCCGGGCCTGGCCCTGCGCGCGCACCGCAACCCGGGGGTCAACGCGGTGGAGGTGCCCGGCTCGACCCGGCACATCCACGCCGCCACGTACGGCGAGCCGCCTCCTCCCCCGGCGACGGCCGCCCTGCTGACCGCCCTGACCGCCGCGGCCCGCGCGACCGACGTCCCCTGAGCCGGAGCCGTACGGCCAGGCCGCGACCCCGGACGAGGCCCTGAACGAGGCCCTGAACGAGGCCGTATGGCCAGGCCGCGATCCCGAGCCGGGCCGTACGGTTCCGGCTGCGGCTCCGGGCGGGGCCGTACGGTGGAAAAACCTGAGGCGAACGGCCAGGTCACCCTTCTACGATCCGGATATGCCGGACCTGACGACGCTCACTCTCTTCGCCGCCGCGACCCTCGCCCTGCTGCTCGTGCCGGGCCCCGCGGTCCTGTACATCGTGACCCGCAGCGTCGCCCAGGGCCGTACCGCGGGCATGTTGTCGGTGATGGGCATCCACCTGGGCTCCGTGGTCCACGTGGCCGCCGCCGCCCTGGGCATCAGCGCGCTGCTGGCCGCCTCCGCGACCGCGTTCACCGTGGTGAAGTACCTGGGCGCGGCCTACCTGGCCTGGCTCGGCGTCCGCAAGCTGATGGCGGCCCGCACCGAGGGCGACGCCCCCGCCGAGCTCGGGACCGCCTCCAGGTCGCGGCTGTTCTGGGAGGGCTTCGTGGTCAACGTGCTGAACCCGAAGACCGCGATCTTCTTCCTGGCCTTCCTCCCGCACTTCACCGACCCCGCGCGGGGCCCGATCGCGCCGCAGATCGTGGTGCTCGGCCTGATCTGGATCGTGCTGGGCCTCACGAGCGACGGGGCCTTCGCCCTGCTCTCCTCCGCGCTGGCCGGGCGCCTGCGCGGCTCCGCCCGCGCCCGGCGCCGCCTGAACGTCACCAGCGGCGTCGTCTATCTCGGTCTGGGAGCCGTCGCGGCGTTCACCGGCGAGAGCGCCCAGGCCGCCAGGGCCTGAGCGCGGGTCTCTCAACGGGTCTCTGCGGGCGTTCGCCGCCGAGGCGGTCGCGGCCGGGTCAGGAAGCCCGCCACGACGACCTTGCGGACGACCACCGTGAGCGCCGCCAGGGCGATCGCCGTCCACGTCTGGGCCCGAGAAAGGCGCAACAGACCCGCCGCGACGAGGAAGTCGAGCAGCACCGCCATCGCGCCCCCGGGTCCGCCGCCACGCGCCAGCACGGCGAACGAGGCGGCCAGTCCCATGGTGACGATCAGGACGACGGCTGTCCCGAGGAGGTCAGCCATCGCCGATCATGCTCCTCTCCCGCTCGATCTCCCTGCTCAGGAAGAAGTTCAGCGCGGTCCTGATCGTCGCGATCGCCGCCAGTTGCCCGATCTGGGCGAAGCTCGGTGAAACAGCCGTCCGCAGCACGTCACCGGCCAGCTGGAACTCCAGCCCCAGCGCGAGGAATCTGCCCAGGAACAGCCGGACGGTGACGAACCCATCACCGTCCCCGCGCACGGCGGCCAGCAGGAACCGCGCGAAGGCCGTGACCGCCCCGGCGAAGATGACGATCGCGCCCGCCGCCTCGACGAGACGGACGAGCAGGTTGACGACCTCCCCGAGGCTCTCCTCCGGCAGGAGATCAGGCATGTGGTGCTGGTACCCGCTGACCCTCGGGCCAAGCGGCCCCGCCCCCGGGCGACCTCAGCGGGCGAGCCTCAGCGGGCTGAGCCTCAGGGCCGAGCCTCAGCGGGCCGGGCCGAACCAGGTGGTGAGGGCGGCGCGCAGAGCGGCCTCCTCACCTTCGGAGGAGGCCCCGGCGACCCAGGCGACATGGCCGTCCGGGCGCACGAGCAGCGCCCGGGGGGCGGGAACCTCCCCGGCGCCCGGCACGGTCCACACCCGCTCCGCGCAGCCCGCCTCGACCAGGTCGACCCGGCCGTCCCACCCCTTGACGACCTCCCCCGCCTCCCCTGCCGGCCCTAGATCGAGCAGCACCGGCCTGGCCGTGTGCAGCAGGCCGTACAGCCTGACCGGGCCGTCCGGGGTCAGCAGGTCGAGGTCGGGGACCCGGCGGCCGAGCAGCGGGTGGTCCCCGCCCAGCGGGTACCGGACGTCCAGCGCGGTGATCATGCCGCTGAGCAGCCGGTTCACCTCGTCCACCTCGATGAGGCGGCCGAACGTCTCGCGCAGCGCGGTCATCTGCTCTCCGGGACGCCCCAGCACCGTCTGCGCCCGTGTGTTGCGCAGCACCTCCTCGGCGACCGGGTGCCGTTCGGCGTGGTAGCTGTCCAGCAGTTCCTCCGGCGCGGTGCCGTCGACCACCAGGGCGAGCTTCCAGCCAAGGTTGAACGCGTCCTGCACGCCCGTGTTCAGCCCCTGGCCGCCCGCGGGGAAGTGGATGTGCGCCGCGTCCCCGGCGAGCAGCACCCGGCCCTCGCGGTAGCGCTCGGCCTGCCGGGCGGCGTCGCCGTATCGGGAGACCCAGCGGGGATCGTGCATGCCGTAGTCGGTCCCGGCGATCCTGACCAGCGTCTCCCGCAGCGTCTCGAAGGTCACCGGGGCGTCCCGGTCGGCCACGTGGTCGTACTCGTTGGTCATCACCCGGTACCAGTCCTGGTCGAAGGGCAGCACCGTGAAGGAGCCGTGCTCCCTGCGCTCCTGGAAGATCACCTCCTTGGGCGGGTCGGCGAGCGACACGTCGCCGAGCAGCGCGGTCATCGTCGCCGGGGTTCCGGGGAAGCCGATCCCGGCGAGCTTGCGGACCGTGCTGCGCCCGCCGTCGCAGCCGACCAGGTAGGACGCGCGCAGCCTGCCGCCGCCTTCGGTCTCGACCTCGACGCCGGTCGCGTCCTGGCGCAGGTCCGTCACCCCGGACGACCAGCGCACCCGCACACCGAGCTGGGCGGCGCGCTCCTCAAGCAGCCGTTCGACGGTCGTCTGCAGGACCATGAGCAGGAAGGGATACCTGGTCGCGAGGCCGCTGAAGTCCAGTGGCAGCGCGGAGAAGTGCCCCGCCTGCAGTCGCCGTCCGACGTCGAGGAAACCGCCGAGAAGGCCCCGCTGGTCGAGAACCTCCATGGTGCGCGCGTGGATGCCCCCCGCCCGTGACTCCCGGCCGCGCTCGGCGAGCCGGTCGAGCACGACGACCTCGACGCCCGCCAGCCTCAGCTCGCACGCGAGCATCAGCCCGGTCGGCCCGCCGCCCACGACCACCACGTCCGTCTTCTCCATGATCGCCCCCCTTAACGCCGTTAAATTTAACTGCGTTAAGGATTAATTGAACGATGTTAAGCTGTCAAGGGCACAGGACGGAGAACGGGATGAAGATCACTGCCGAGGAGATCGCGCGGGCCTCACTGCGACTCCTCAACGAGGTCGGCCTCGACGGGCTCACCATGCGTCTGGTGGCCAGGGAGCTCGGCGTGCAGGCCCCCGCCCTCTACTGGCACGTCAAGAACAAGCAGGAGCTGCTCGACGTCATGACCGGGATCGTGTTCGCCGAGAGCACCGTGGGACTTGAGCTGCCCGGACGCGGCACCCCGTGGGACGAGTGGCTCGCCGACAGGTTCCGGCTGCTGCGCCGTACGATGCTGTGCTACCGCGACGGAGCGCGGATGATGGCGGGCACCCATGTCACCGACCCGGCCATCTTCCGGACCACCGAACTGGCCCTGCGGACCCTGGGGGACGCGGGCTTCCCCCTCGACGTGGCCGCCCGCTCCCTGCCCACGCTCCTGCACTACACGATCGGCTTCACCATCGAGGAGCAGGCCCGCACCGGCGAGGCGTACGGCGAGGCGGGCAACCCCTACCAGGAGGGACTGCTGGCCGCCTCCCTCGACCCCGGGCGTTTCCCCCTCACCCTGCGGGCCCTCCACCACCTCTTCGACGACGACGGGGACGCGAGCTTCGAGTACGGCCTGCGGATCATCCTCGACGGCATGCGCGCCCTCCTGAAGGAGGACTAACGGGGCATCCTCCGCCACACGGCGCGGGGCAGGACACGCATCACCGCGAACATCGCGCGCAGCGCGCCGGGCACCCACACCACCTCGGCGCCGGAGCGCAGCCCGGCGACCACCGCGTCGGCGACCTGGCCGGGGGTGGAGGACAGCGGCGCCGGGGACATGCCCTTGGTCATCCTGCCGATCACGAAGCCCGGCCGGACGACCATCACCCGGGCGCCCGAGCCGTGCAGCGCGTCACCCAGCCCCTGGGCGAAGCCGTCCAGGCCCGCCTTGGCCGAGCCGTACACGAAGTTGGCCCTGCGCACCCGGATTCCCGCGACCGACGACAGGACGACCAGCGTGCCGTGGCCCTGCTCGCGCAGCCGCCGGGCCGCGAAGAGCCCTGCGGAGACGTGCCCGCCGTAGTTGACGGCGACCGCCCGCGCGGCGGCCACCGGGTCGGCGTCGTAGACCTCCTGGCTGCCCAGCACCCCGAAGGCGGGGATGATCACGTCGAGGTCGCCGACCAGCTTCACCGCGGCCTCGATCACCTCCCCGTGCGTCTCCGGCGCCGAGGCGTCGAACTCAAGCAGGTGCACCTCGGCGGTGCCGATCGCCGGGGGCGTCTCACCGGGGTCCCGCGAGGCCAGCACGACCTTGCGGGCACCGTCGCGGACCAGCCGTTGGACGATCTCCAGACCGATCTCGCTGCGCCCGCCGAGCAGCAGCACGGTGTCCACCGAGCCCAGGGCGTTCTTCATCGGACGAGCCTCCCACAACCTGTCGTCTTCACAGCCCGAGTCTCCTGGCCAGGTCGGAGCGGAAGACCCCGGCGGGGTCGGCCTCCTCGCGGATCTTGCGCCACTCGTCGAGCCTGGGGTACATCGCGGCCAGGGACCGCGCCGACATGCGGGAGTCCTTGGCCAGGTAGAGCCGTCCGCCCGCCTCCATGACCCACCCGTCGAACTCCCGCAGCAGCCGGGCGAGACCCGCGCGGCCCGCCGGGATGTCCAGGGCGAGGGTCCAGCCGGGCATCGGGAACGACAGCATCCCCGGCGTGCCGGGACCGAACCGTTTGAGCACGGTCAGGAAGGACACCACGCCCTCGGCCGAGAGCCTGGAGACGATCCGCCGCAGCGTCGCCTCCTCGCCGAAGGGCACCACGAACTGGTACTGGACGAAACCGTTCGACCCGTAGACCCGGTTCCAGCCCTCGACGAAGTCCAGCGGGTGGAAGAACGGCCCGATCTCCTGGATCAGCCCCGTCGCCGGACGCGACTTCCGGTACCAGGCCTCGTTGAAGGCCCGCACGGTCAGCGGGTTGAGCATGCCGTTCGGCGCCCACGGCGGTGCCTTCAGCCGCGTCCTCGGCGCGAAGGCCAGCGGCTCGGTCCCCCTGGGCAGCTCGGCGCGGCTCGCGTGGTCGCCCCGGGTGAGCACGCTGCGGCCCATCCTGGCCCCCGAGGCGAGCAGGTCGATCCAGGCGACCGTGTAGCGGTAACGGTCGTCGGTCGCGGTCATCGTCTCAAGCGTGTGCTCCAGGTCACGGGTGCGTTCGACGTCCACCCGGACCCGCGAGGTCTCGATCGGCACACACTGGAAGACCGCCTCGACGATCACCCCGGTGAGCCCCATCCCGCCGACCGTCGCCCAGAACAGCTCGTCGGCCGGTGTCACCGTACGGCTGCCGCCGTCCGCGGTGACCAGCGTCAGGGAGCGCACGTGGGCGCCGAAGGAGGAGTCCACGTGGTGGTTCTTGCCGTGCACGTCCGCCGCGACGGCCCCGCCGACCGTCACGTGCCTGGTGCCCGGTGTGACGGGGACGAACCAGCCCTTGGGCACCAGGGCCGTCATCAGGTCGTGCAGGCTGAGCCCGGCGCCCGCGGTGACCAGCCCGGTGGACTCGTCGAGGGACCACGAGGTCAGCGAGGTGCAGTCGAGGACGAGTCCTCCGGCGTTCTGCGCGGCGTCGCCGTAGGCCCGGCCGAGCCCTCTGGGGGCGACGCCCCGGTCCGAGGCCCGCCGTACGAGGTCGGCGACCTCCTGCGGTGAACGAGGCCTGGCCACTCGCGCGACGGTCGGCGCGGTACGGCCCCAGCCGGTCAGCAGGGTCATGTGAGGTAGATCCCGATCAGGAGCGGAAGAAGGAGAAGGGCGACGAAGAGCTGGGTGGGCCGGTCACGCAGGGCGAGTTCCTCGGGCTCCTCGCCGACGCCCCGGTCGACCAGCAGGTTGTGCCGCAGGACGATCAGCACGAAGGGGACGATGCTGATCGGGTAGAAGGGCCCCGAGTGCTCGTTCAGCGCCCACAGGCAGTAGGTCACGATCATGGCTCCCGAGGCCATCATCCTGACCCCGGCCAGATAGCCGGGCGTGTAGGCGGCCAGGATGGCCCGGGTCGCGTTGCCGGTCTCGTTGCCCATCGCGGCGCGCAGCTCGGTCTCGCGCTTGCCCGCGACGAGCTGCAGCGAGCCGAGCGAGATGACCACGAGGAACCAGCTCGTCACCGGCACCTGTACGGCGATCGCCCCGGCGAAGGCCCGGATGACGTGGCATCCCGCGACCGCGACGAGGTCGACCACCTCCTGGTGCTTGAGGTAGTAGGTGTAGGAGAAGGTCAGCGACAGGTAGCCCGCCACGACGAGCGGCAGCCGCCAGCCACCGGACAGCGCGGCGATCGCGGGGGCCAGCAGCACGAACGCGATCCCGACCGCCCAGGCGAGCCGTATCGGGACCAGGCCCGCGGCGATCGGGCGGTGGCGTTTGCGCGGGTGGCGGCGGTCCGCCTCGACGTCGGAGGCGTCGTTGAGCAGGTAGGCCCCGCTGGCCGCGACGCAGAAGGCGGCGAAGGCGATCAGCGCGTCCAGCATTCCCTGCACGGTGAACAGCACGCCCGCCGCGGCGGGGGCCGCGAAGATCAGGCCGTTCTTGAGCCACTGGCGGGGCCGACAGGCGCGCAGGAGGGCGACCGGCGAGAACCTCCGCGCCGGCTCGACGTCCACGGGTGGCTCAGGCTCGGCCTGCGGCGGTCCGAGCACCGTCTCATCGCTCGTCGCCTCACGGCTGGAACCGCTCATCGCTTCACGACTGGGACGGGGCCCGAAGGAGGCGTGGGGGGAATTGTCACCTTGGGCATGGTGATCTGATTCTTGCCTTCCTGTGGCGTCGTCCACAAGGTCATTGACGATGGGAAAAGTCATCCAGGCCGAAACCGTACAGTAGCGGCGCGAATCACCTGCCAGGTTCCGGGTCGCGGGGCAGACCGAGCAGCCGTTCACCGATGATGTTCAGCTGGACCTCGGTGGTACCACCGTAGATCGTCATGGCCCGGGTGGCCAGGATGGCGCGGTTCCAGTGGCCCGCGTCGCCGAGCGTACGGTCGGCGGCGGTCACCGCCGCGGCGCCCAGCAGGCCGACCGCGCACTCGGCGACGTGCTGGGCGTGTGAGGTGGACAGCAGCTTGCGGACCGAGGCGTCGCCGCCGGGTTCGGCGCCGCTCAGCTGCCGCAGCGTCACCCGCAGGCCGAGCGCGTCGATCGAGTGGCCCTCGCAGAGCACCTCCGCCAGGTCCTGACGTTCGACGGCGGTCAGCTCGCGGCCGAGCCTGCCCACGAACCCGAGCAGGTCGCGGATCGAGGAACCGGTGCCGCCCGTCCCCGAGGAGAGCAGGACCCGCTCGTTGGACAGGGTGTTACGGGCGACCCGCCAGCCGTCGCCGACCTGGCCGACGACCAGCTCGTCGGGGACGAACACGTCGTCGAGGAAGACCTGGTTGAACATGCTCTCCCCGGTCATCTCGGTCAGCGGCCTGACCGTGACGCCCGGGGTCTTCATGTCCACCAGGAAGTAGGTGATGCCCTCGTGCTTGGAGCCGGTCGAGGAGGTGCGGGCGAGGCAGATGGCCCATTCGGCGATGTGCGCGATCGAGGTCCAGACCTTCTGGCCGTTGAGCCGCCAGCCTCCCTCAACCCGTTCCGCCCTCGTCTGGAGGGAGGCCAGGTCGGAGCCCGCGCCCGGCTCCGAGAACAGCTGGCACCAGACCGTCTCCCCGCTGAGGGTGCGGGGCAGGAAGCGTTCCTGCTGCTCGGCGGTGCCGTAGGCGACGATCGACGGCACGACCCACGCGCCGATGATCATCTGGGGTGGCCTGACCCGGGCCGCCCGCAGCTCCTGGAGGATGAGCACCTGTTCGAGGGGGGTGGCCTCGCGCCCCCACGGCCTGGGCAGGTGCGGCATGACGTAACCGGCCTCGGCCAGCGCCCGCCGCTGCCGCCGGCCTTCGAGCCCGGCGAACCCGGCGACCTCGGCGCGGACGCGTTCACGGAGCCCGGCGGCCTCCTCGGGCAGGTCGATCTCCATCTGCGGGCGCACGCCGTCCAGCGCCAGCCCGGCGACCTTGTCGGCCCACCCGGCGGAGGGACCGAGCAGCGCGCGCAGGCTCAGCGCGCGGCGGTAGTAGAGGTGGACGTCGTGCTCGTAGGTGTAGCCGATGCCGCCGAAGATCTGGATCGCGTCCCTGGCGCACCCGACGGCGGCGTCCGGCGCGACCACCCCGGCGACCGCGGCGGCGTAGGCCGCCTCCCTGACGGCCTCCCCGGTCGCCCGCGCGGCATCGTCCTCTTCAAGGGTCCGTACGGCCGTGCCCTCCCCGGCCTCCTGTGCGACGTCACCCCCGGCCGTCCGTGCGACGCCGTCCTCCTCGGCGGTCCGCGCGGCCCGGACGGCGTCCCACACGGTCGCGCGGGCCTGTTCGAGCGCGACGAGCATCCGGGCCGCCTTGTGCTTGACCCCCTGGAACTGCCCGATGGGACGGCCGAACTGCACGCGGCCCCTGGCGTACTCGGAGGCGGCGCGCACGCACCAGGCGGCCACGCCCGCGGCCTCGGCCCCGAGCAGGATCGCCGCCAGGTCGTGGACGCGCTCCGAGCGCAGGCCGTCGAGGACCCTCCCCGGCGGCACCTCGACCGACTCGGCCTCGACCCTGGCCACTCCCCGGGTGAGATCCAGCGCCTGGATCGGTGTCACGGTCACCGTTGAGGCGTCCACCACGACCCACACCCGCTCCTGCCGCGTGGCGACGGGGAGCACCAGGACGTCGGCGAGGGTGCCACCCAGGACCGGTTCGACGACGCCGCCGACGGTCAGCGTGCCGTCCTCGCCGCGGGTGCCCGTCAGGGAACCGGCCGGAGGGTGGGTCAGCGCGACCGCGCCGGTCAGCGTGCCGTCGGCGAGCCCGGGGAGCAGTTCGGCACGGGCCTTGCCGTCCGAGGCCAGGATCACCGCGCTCGCCAGGACGGTCGGCAGGAGGGGGCCGGGGGCGACCCGCTCCCCCAGCGCCTCGACGGCCACGGCCGTCTCCAGCAGGCCGTATCCGCTGCCGCCGTACTCCTCGGGAAGGTGGAGGCCGAGGAGCCCCTGGGCGGCGAGGCTCGTCCAGAACGCCGGACGGGTCTCCTGCGGGGCCTGTACGGCGGCCCGCAGGACCTCAGGCGGGATGTTCCGCGCCGCCCAGCCGATCACCGACTCGCGAAGCTCCCGGTGCTCCTCCCCCAACCCGATCGCCATGACAGAGCCTCCAGACAGGGTTCAGTGACAGAAGCAGATTCTAGAATGTGTTTCCGTCAGAGCGCCCGGGCACTTGCCACCAACGGCGCGATATCAGCCCAGAGTTCCTTGCGGGTGTCCGGAACGGTGACGAAGAGGATGGCCGGTTTGCGGCGGCCGATGTCCAGCAGCGTGAGCGCCGCCTGCGAGGTGTGCCGCTTGCCCTTCACCGTGTAGGTCACCCGGTAGCCGAGCGTCCATCCCTTGCCCGTGGCCGGTTTCTGCGACGCCGTCCAGGCCACCTTGGCGCCCGCCGGATAGTGGTTGGCGACCGTCCACCTCACCGCGCCCGCCGCCGCCTTGCGGAACTCGGCGTCGGTCTTCAGGTCGGCCTGGGGAGAGGCGCCGGGGAGCAGGCCCGAGACGACCATCGTGCCCGGCTGCCGTGCCGTACCGACCTGCTGGCCCGCGGAGAAGGAGGGGATGTCGGCCACCTGCCACGGCTTGCCCAGCTTGGCGTAGGTGATCGCCGCCCTGCTGTCGGTGACCGCGCCGAGCACCGGGCTCGGCGTGCCGGGCAGCGCCCGCAACTTCGTCGTCGGGGGCAGGCCGGGCAGGGCGACCGCGGACGGTGACGGTGCGGGCGAGACGACGGCGGCTCCCGATCCGGCCCCGCTGCCCGACTGGTCGATCCTGTGGGGCCTGTCGCCGGAGAACAGCACGAAGATCAGGAAGACCGCCAGGGCCGTGACGAGCGCGGCGCCGACGCTGTAGACGAACCGGACGGGGATGTCCCCGATCCGGGTCAGCAGGCCCTCCTTGCGCCGCTTCGCCGGGGGCGCGAAAAGCGCAGGCGGCGGGCCGGGCACGAGGGACGGCGTCGGGCTGACCGCGGGTTCCTCGGCCGGAGCGGGCGTCCAGACGGGCTTCGAGGAGGAGTCTCCGGCCGCGTTCCTGGCCGCGGCCTCCCAGGCCCAGACCCCGGACAGGCCGCCGGAGGGCGACTCGGCCGGCTCCGGCGTCTCGGGGGCGTGCTCCCTCTCATCCGTTTCGAGCCCGGGGAAGCCCGCCATGGGGAAGAGCCAGACGGACTCCTGCTCCTCGGCCGCCTCAGGCTCCGGCTCGGGAGACGGCTCAGCGGGCAGCTCGGGCCTGGGGACCAGCACGGTCTCCTCGCCGTCGCCGATGGGGAACCGGCGCGGCACCCGAGGGTTGATCAGCGTGCCGTCCTCGGCGCGGATGGCGGGGATGGGCGCCGTGGGCGCGTCGTAGGACGGGATGTATCCATCGTGAGGGCCCCCGGAGGAGTCGCCGCCAACATCCGCCATGAGCGCCAGGCTATGCCACCTCACCTGATGGGCGAAACGCATACCATCACGCTTCGGCCACGAGACACCGGGGAAGGGGCCGGTCCGCCGCTCCCCGTCAAGAGCATCTTCCGCGCTGAGCTGGGAAGATACTCCCGCATGCAGGGATGGAGTTCACGGGCCGCGCTGTCCGTCGCCGTCGTCATGACGCTCGCGGGATGCGGTCAGAGCGCGAGACCACCGGCGGCGGGCCCCGAGCCCTCACAACCGGGCACGACGGTCGCCACGCCACCACGGGCCTCGGCGGACGGCGCCTCCCCCGGCGCCCCCATCGGCCCACCGCCGGGCGGCTCCCCTGTCGGACCCGAGGCCCTGGAGACCAAGTACGAGCAGGTCATCGCCACGGTGCTGCCGTCCATCGTGCAGATCACCACGAAGAGCGGCCTCGGCTCCGGTGTCATCTACGACACACAGGGACACATCATCACCAACGCCCACGTCATCGGACGTTCCACAACCTTCGAGGTGACACTGGCCAGCGGCGGCAAACCCCGCGCCGCACGGCTCGTCAAGGCGTACGGGCTCGGCGACCTGGCCGTGATCAAGGTTGACGACCCCACGGGGCTGAAGCCCGCCAGGTTCGGCGATTCGAGCAAGCTCCGGGTCGGGCAGCTCGTCCTCGCCATGGGCAACCCCCTGGGCCTGTCCGGCAGCGTCACCAACGGCATCATCTCGGCGCTCGGCCGTACGGTCAGCGAACCGCAGGAGGAGGGCGGCCCCGGGGCGACGATCACCGGGGCCGTCCAGACCTCCGCCGCGATCAACCCCGGCAACAGCGGCGGCGCCCTGGTGAACCTCTCCAACGAGGTCATCGGCATCCCGACCCTGACGGCCGTCAACCCGGAGCTCGGCGGCGGTCAGGCCCCCGGCATCGGGTTCGCGATCCCCTCGAACACCGCGACCGACATCGCCAACCAGATCATCAGGCACGGCAAGGTCACCAACACCCACCGGGCGGCCCTCGGGATCACCGTGCAGACGGTGATCGGCTCCGACGGCAGGCCCGCGGGTGTCGGCGTCGTACGGGTCGCCCCCGGCGGCAGCGGCGCGAAGGCGGGCATCAGGCGTGGCGACGTGATCCTGTCGATCAACGGCGCCCCCACCCTGGACACCCAGGCCCTGGCCGAGGCCATGGCGGGCCTCAATCCCGGCGACCGCGCCCAGGTCCAGCTCCTGCGCGCCGACGCGTCGAGGGCGACGGTCACCGTGACGCTGGGCCAGCTGCCGAGCGACTGACCGGCCCTCTCAGCCGCCCAGGATCGCGTTGAGCCTGCCGTAATCCAGGGCGCCCTCAAGAGGCGTGTAGGTGCCCGAGGCGAGGACCTCCCTGGTGGCCTCCCAGATCACGGCGTAGGCGGCTCCCACGATCGAGGAGCCCAGGCTGACCCGGGCGACACCGAGCTCGGCCAGCTCGGCGACCGTGGGGGCCCCGGGCCCCACCAGGATGTTCAACGGAGCTGCCACGGCCCCTGTGAGCGCGGCGACGGTCTCCGGATCGACGACCCCGGGCACGAAGACGCCGCTGGCCCCGGCCGCGAGATAGGCCTCGGCGCGCTCGACCGCCGCCTCGAACCGCTCCTTCGGCGTCTCGCCGACCTGACGCAGGTAGACGTCGGTCCGCGCGTTGACGTAGAGGGGGATCCCCGCCTCCTCGGCCGCCCGCCTGGCGGCGGCCAGCCGCTCGCACTGCTCCTCGACGGGACGCAGCGGCGTGTCCCCGCCGTACAGGGCGTCCTCGATGTTGACTCCGACGGCACCGGCCGCGATCACCCGCCCGACCGTCTCGGCGACCCCCTCCGGGGTGTCCGCGAAGCCGCTCTCGATGTCGGCGGTGACGGGCAGGTCGACGGCGGCGGCGATCCTGGCGATCAGGTCGATCGCACGGTCACGGTCGAGCCGGTCACCGTCGGGGGCGCCGAGACTCCAGGCGACCCCGGCGCTGGTCGTCGCGACCGCCCCGGCCCCGGCCTCCTCCACGAGACGCGCGCCGGCGACGTCCCAGACGTTGGCGAGCACCAGCGGCGTGCCGCCCCGGTGCAACGAGTGGAACAGCTCTGCTCTCTCACGAAGGGTCGTCATGGCGAACAGTAAACCAGTTCGATCCCCTTCCAGGAGGGGAAAACCCGTTCGAGTCGCGACTTCGGAAAAACGCCGAGGGCGGCCGCGCGGACTCGGGTCCGTGCGACCGCCCTCAGACGATCTGCTCCGTGCGCGGGGCACGGAACGGGGGTGGAGGTGGCGGGAATCGAACCCGCGTCCTTCAACTCCAAGACAGGGCTTCTCCGGGTGCAGCCTGCTTTGCTTTTCTCAGCCCCGGCGATCACACAGGCAAGACGCCGACGGGCTCAGCCACTGTTTGGTTTCCCGATCTTCCCCGTGGCCGGGTCGATCGGTTGAGCCTCCTAGCGATGCCGGATCCGGGCCGGAGGCGCTCCCGGGCCGGCAGAAGTCACTCGCTGCTTAGGCGGCGAGCGCCAGGCGAGCCTGGCTGACTTCGGAGTGCGTCTTATTGGCACTTGTTGGTTGCGGTCACAGTGTTAACGAGGTTATGTCCGCAGTCCTCGACCCGCTTCTCCTGGCTTGCAAAGCCAAAGTCGAAACCAGTCACCCCCCTGTTGAATTGTCAACCCGGTCCTGGGACCGAGGATCCGAAGATACCCGGTACAACACCGGTAACGCCAACTCGATTCCCGGTGAACGGCTCGTTCCCCGGCGACCGGCGGGGCCTGGCGGTCGTGACGGGACCGAGGCCTCCCCCGAGACGAGGCCCCGGTCCCATCGAGGCGACCGGGTCCGCAACCCCCCAAGCGGTGCCCGGTCATCTGGGAAGACGCAGGCCGGGCACCCGATGGTTGCTCAGGGCGAGGAGAAAATCTCAGACCGTCACGACTCGGTGTGCAACTTCTGGAAGAAACGGCCCGCGACGGTCGCCCCCGCGGTCGAGTCGGCGCTCTCCATCAGCACGGCCACCGCGATGTCGCCCTGCCAGCCGACGAACCAGGCCAGCGGCTTACGGCTCTGCGTGGCGGCGGCCGTGACACCGTGGACCGGGTCGCCCGGCGCCGCGGCGGACCTGGCGGAGCCCGCGACCACTCCCGACCGCATGAGGGTGCGGAGCGTGGCGATGGCCTTGTCGTCGATCTTGATCGGACTCGGCGGTTTCGGCGGCTCCGCCTCCGCCGCGGGGTCCGGGCTGTGCGGGTCGGTGACCAGGACCGGCGGACGCCAGGTGCCCGAGGCGACCGCCCCGGCGACCAGGGCCATGGACAGCGGGCTGACCAGCACGTTCTGCCCGGCGATGGCCCTGGCGGTGGCCGCGTCCGTACGCAGGGGGCCGACCGAGCCGCTGAAGGACTTCAGCGGCAGTGTCCACGGCGACTCGATGCCGAACCTGGCGGCGCTGGCCGTCAGCTCGGCGCCGTCGATCCTGCGGGCCAGCGCGGTCAGCGCGGTCACGCACCCGCTGGCGAAGTCACCCTGGATGCTCGGCGCCGTCCCGCCCGGCGGGTCGGCCTGGTGGAAACGGGCACCGCCGACACTGCGCTCCACGGGGCAGGCGAGCCGCTGCTTGGTGCTGATCCCCGCCTTGAGCAGCCCCTCGACCGTCATGATCGAGAACGTGGTGCCCGCGGGGAACCTGCCCGCCAGGGCGTCCTTCTCCTGGTTGTACTCCTTGGTGCTGCCGACCGCGCGGATCTCACCGGTCGAGGCCTGGACCGCCACCAGCATGCCGGGGGTGCCGCCGAAGAGCGCGGCGTCGGCCGCCTTCTGGGCCGGGCCGTCGAGCGTGGTGCGCACCGGCGAGGTCGAGCGGCTGGGCCGCCACTTGCGCAGCTCGGCCACCTGCTGGTTCGTCTTCAGGTCGACCGTGATGACCCGTGTCTCCGTCGAACCGGTCAGGTGCTCCTGGTAGGCCTTCTGCAGCCCGGTCCTGCCGACGGTGTCGCCCGCCCGCTGCGGACCGCCGAGCTGCTGCTCGGTCTCCGGGGTCACCGCGGTGACGGTGCCGACGATCTGGGCGGGCGAGTCGGGGGCGACCGGCTGCTTCTGCGGCGAGACGACGATGCCGGGAACGGCCGCCAGCTTGTCGCTGAGCTGGGCGTACTTGGCGCGTCCGAAGGTCACCAGCGGCACCTGGACATTGGGCCTGGCCGACCTGATCCGGCTCAGCAGCCGGTCCTGGGGGAAGCCGGTGATCTTCGACAGCTGCTCGCAGACCGCCACCGGATCCTTCAGCGACGCCGGGACGACGTTCGCCACGTACAGCGTGGCCTCCTGCTGGAGCGGGTCGCCGTTGCGGTCGAGGATCGGCTTACGCCCCTCGGGGATGACGTCGACCGCGAAGCGCTGCCCCTCGTGCAGGTCGGGATGGAGCACGCTGGGCGACCAGCGCACCTTCCAGCGGCCGTCCACCAGGTGCAGGGGGAGCTTTCCTGTGTACTGCCACAGGGGGTTGTTCTCCCCCAGGTCGACCTCCGCGTCGAAGTCGGCCTCCGTCTCGTCCCCCGTACGGCGCATGCCCTTGACCTTGAAACGGAAGGACGCGGCGTCAAGCTGGACCTTGGCGTTCTCCAGGGCCTTGCTGACCGTCCGCTCGTCCCCGTCGGTACGCCTGGCCGCCGCGACGTAGTCGCCCGTCTGCCAGCCGACCAGGAAGTCACGCACCGCCTCGTGGGCCGAAGGCTCCTCGAAGCAGGCCGACAGCATGGGGACCGTCACCGCCAGCGTCAGTGCCGCGGCGACGGTCCGCCGAGCCTTCCCCGTCACAATTACCTGTTCCTGTGCCTGAGAGCGCGAGCCATCTCACGCTTGGCCTGCTTCTCCGCGAGGGTCTGCCGCTTGTCCCAGTCCTTCTTACCCTTGGCGAGGCCGATCTCGATCTTGGCCTTGCCGTCCTTGAAGTAGATCGCGAGCGGGATCAGCGTCAGGCCGCTCTCCTTGGTCTTCGCGACCAGCTTGTCGATCTCCTTGCGGTGGAGCAGAAGCTTACGGGTGCGACGCGCCGCGTGGTTGGTCCACGTCCCCATGGTGTATTCGGGGATGTGGACGTTGATCAGCCAAGCCTCGCCGTCCTTGAGGAGGGCGTATCCGTCGAGCAGAGAGGCCCTGCCCAGGCGGAGTGACTTGACCTCGGTGCCCTGGAGCACGAGACCAGCCTCGTAGGTTTCCTCGATGTGGTAGTCGTGCCAGGCACGCTTGTTCTGGGCGATGACCTTCCGCCCGGTCTCACGTGGCATGCCCCCGAGCCTACCGGGGACCGGGACGGCCGGCCGCGTCCCGAGGCGGGAGCGCGCCCGGCGGGCGCGCTCCCGGGCGCTCACACCCGCAGGTAGCGGCGGAGCGTGACGAACGAGGCGAGCACACAGATGAGCACGCCGATGACCATCGTGAGGCTGATCGTCGAGGCGACGGTCTCCCACGTGAGCGGGCTGGTGTTGGCCAGGTAGATCTGCACGCCGTCGAAGAGGAACACCTTGCTGACGATCAGCATCACCGCGGCGACCACACCTCCGATCAGGCCCGCGATGACCCCCTCCATGACGAAGGGAAGCTGGATGTAGAGGTTCGAGGCGCCGACGAGCCGCATGATGCCGGTCTCACGTCTGCGGTTGTACGCCGACAGACGCACCGTGTTGCCGATCAGCAGGGTGGCCGCGAAGACCAGGACGATGGCCACGACCAGGGCGGCCCAGCGCAGCCTCTCCAGCAGCCCGAAGAACTTGTCCAGGATCTCCTGCTGGTTGACCACGTAGGAGACGCCGCCCGCGCCCTTGACCTGCTCGATGACGGCCGGGTAGTCGGCGGGGTTCTTGAGCTTCACCCTGAACGACTCGGGCATGTCAGACACCTGCAGCACCGAGAGCAGGACGTTGTTGTCCTTGTACTGCTCGCGGAAGTTCGCGTAGGCCTGGGCCGCGTTCTCGAACTCCACCCGTTCGACCTGGGGCATGGACTCGATCTGCGCCTTGAGGGCGGCCTGCTCCTGGGCGTTGACGCCACCGCTGCCCTTGCACTGCGGGAAGGCGTCGTTCTTCTTGCACAGGAAGACAGAGATCTCGACCTTGTCCACCCAGAAGTCACGCATGGTGGAGATCTGAGAGTTGATCATCAAGCCGACGCCCAGCAACGCCATGCCGATCGCCACGGTCACGATGACCGCGATCGTCATCGTGAGGTTGCGGCGGAGGCCGATCCAGACCTCGGAGAAGATGAAGTTTGCCCGCATGCTCTTCCTGTCGCTTCGCTTCCTTGAGGTCCTGGGTCAGTACGCCTGGCCGTACACGCCACGCGACTGGTCACGGACGATCTTGCCGTCCTCCAGTTCCACTACGCGCTTGCGCATGGAGTCGACGATGGCGGCGTCGTGCGTGGCCATGACGACGGTGGTACCGGTCCTGTTGATCCGGTCGAGCACCTTCATGATGCCGATGCTGGTCGCCGGGTCGATGTTTCCCGTCGGCTCGTCGGCCAGCAGGATCATAGGGCGGTTGACGAAGGCACGGGCCATGGCGACCCGCTGCTGCTCGCCACCGGACAGCTCGTCGGGCATCCGGTGGGCCTTGCCCTCAAGGCCGACCAGTTCGACGACCTCGGGCACGACCTTGCGGATGAACCGGCGTGGCTTGCCGATGACCTCCAGGGCGAACGCCACGTTCTCGTAGACGTTCTTGTTCGGCAGCAGCCGGAAGTCCTGGAAGACGCAGCCGATACGGCGGCGCAGGTGGGGGATCTTGAAGTTGGACAGTCGGGCGAGGTCCTTGCCGGCCACGTGGATCGCCCCGGAGTCGGGACGCTCCTCCTTCAGGACCAGGCGGAGGAAGGTCGACTTCCCGGACCCCGAGGGGCCGACGAGGAACACGAACTCGCCCTTGTCGACATCGACGCTGACGTGGTCCAACGCGGGCCGCTTCTGGTTCGCGTAGACCTTGGTGACATTATCAAAATGGATCACGGGCGCATCACGGCATGCCAGTCTAGGGGTTAGGACAGTCGCGGTGGTGGCAGAGGTTCACTTCCGCCTCTCGCCGGCCGGGGGGCGCCGCTCTTTGCTAACGATCGACGTTCCGGTTGGCCGGAGCCCAGTCTAGGGGGAAGACTGGCATGGAACGTCCATAACGGAAACAAAACGATTCGGCGCCCGGTAACGACCACATAAAGTAGTTCTGACCTAGGAGACGGAGGCTCTCATGAGCTGTGAAGACCTCGTCTGCGCCCGATGCGCCCACCCTGTGGCGGAGGGCCGCTGCGCCCAGTGCCGCGCCTACCGCGACCGGATGCACCACGGCTTCGGCGGGCTGACGCCCGCCACGGTCGCGCTGCTGTTGATCGTGCTGTTCTTCCTCACCGTGGCCCTGCGGCACCTGGCGGGCCTGTGACGGCCCGCCACCGGGCGGGCCGTCGCGAAGAGCCTTACCCCTCGACGCCGGACTCCTGACGGCGGGTCCAGCGGATCTCCGCCTCGATGAACTCGTCGAGGTCTCCGTCGAGCACCGAGCTCGGGTTGCCCGCCTCCGTGCCCGTCCGCAGGTCCTTGACGATCTGGTACGGGTGCAGCACGTAGTTGCGGATCTGCGTGCCCCACGAGGTGGTCGACTCGCCCCTGATCTCGTTGAGCGCCGCCGCCTCCTCCTGCCGCTTGCGCTCCAGCAGCTTGGACTGCAGGACCGCCATCGCGGTCGCCTTGTTCTGCAGCTGCGAACGCTCGTTCTGGCAGGAGACCACGATGCCGGTCGGCAGGTGGGTCAGGCGGACCGCCGAGTCGGTGGTGTTGACGCCCTGGCCACCGGGGCCCGAGGAGCGGTACACGTCGACCCGCAGGTCGTCCTCGTTGATGTCGATGTGGTCGGTCGTCTCGACCACCGGCACCACGTCGACACCGGCGAAGGAGGTCTGGCGGCGGCCCTGGTTGTCGAACGGGCTGATCCGCACCAGGCGGTGGGTGCCGTGCTCGCCGCGCAGCGTGCCGTACGCGTAGGGCGCCTTGACCGTGAAGGTGGCCGACTTGATGCCCGCCTCCTCGGCGTAGGAGGTCTCGTAGACCTCCGTCGGGTAGCCCTTGCGCTCGGCCCAGCGCAGGTACATCCGCAGGAGCATCTGCGCCCAGTCGGCCGCGTCGACGCCACCGGCCTGGGAGTTGATCGTGACGACCGCCTCACGGGCGTCGTACTCGCCCGACAGCAGGGTGCGTACCTCAAGGGCGCCGACCTCGCTCCTGAGGGCGGCCAGCTCGCGGTCGGCCTCCTCACGGGTGTCCTCGTCCTCCTCGGCCGCGGCCAGCTCGTACAGGACGGACAGGTCGTCGAGGCGCCGTTCGAGCCCCTCGATCCTGTTGACCTCACCCTGCAGGTAGGAGAGCTTGCTGGTGACCTTCTGGGCCCGCTCCTGGTCGTTCCACAGGTCGGGCGCCGCGGCCTGCTCTTCGAGCTCCTCGATCTGCTTGCGTATCGCGCCGAGGTCGAGCACGTCCTGGATGTTCTTCAGCGTGCCGATGAGCTCGTTGATCTCTTCTACCGGATCGATGAGTGCCACGTCTGTAAAGGGTACGCGACCGACGCACCCCGTTGTGTACGGCCGGGCCCGCGCGCTGGCTAGCATGGGGCGCCGGAGACCGTGAGGAGGCGGACGTGCGGGGACGTGGTGGACGGGGGCTGCTCGTGTTCACCCTGGCCCTGATGACCGCGACCGCGGCCTGTGCGGACCAGGGCGGCGGCGCACGCGAGCAGGGCGCACAGGGAGCTCAGGGGGCCCAGGGGGCACAGACCGCGGGTCCCGCCTCAAGCCCGGTCCCGGCCGCGTTGCGGGAGCCTCCCGTCACGCTGGCCGAGGCGGGCAGGGCGCTGTCGAGCGTGCTCGGCGCGCAGGCGGTGCTCGAAAGCGCGACACCGCACCTGGAGGCCGACCGCAGGAACCTCCTGGAGCAGACCCGTGACTCCCAGGAGGCGCTCACCATGGCCGCCTTCAACAGCACGCCGGGCCCGCTGCCGCACTACACCTGGGGCAGGCCGGAGCTGCTGGTGCCCAGGGTCCAGCGGGCCCCCTTCTGGTTCGCCGCGGTCGTCGAGCGCGAGGACAGCGCGGGCGAGCGGCGCCCCGCCGTCCTGGTCCTGACCAAGTACGGCGGGCACGAGTGGTATCTCAGCTCGACCTCGCTGCTCGACCCCGGGGAACGGGTCCCGGAGATCGCCAAGGACGCCGGGGGCTACGCGACCGAGCTCGACGACGACGACCCGACCACGGCCATCAGTCCCCGTCTCATGGCGCCGCTGCACGCGACCTCGGCCGAGGAGGGCAGCGCGGGCTTCGCCGCGGGCCTGATCGAGAAGGGCCCGCACACCACGGACTACGCCGAGGAGATCGAGGGCAAGCGGCCGAAGTACAAGAGCGACTGTCTCGGCTACGACTCGATCTTCGGCGCGAGCAACTACCCGGTCCACGCCCTGCGCACCGCGGACGGGGGTTCCATGATCATGTACTCGCTGATCAGGACCACGACCGTGACGGCCAAGATCGAGCCGTGCGCCGACATCAGGGTTCCGCCGAACGCCGAACGGCTGGCCTCGGCGACGGGCGCGCGCAAGGAGCTGCGCACGGTCGAGACGCACCAGTACGTGAGCACGGTGCCCGCCAAGACGGGCAAGGGCCTCGCCCGGGTGATCGGCTACCTGGGCGGGGTCACCAAGGTCTCCGCCAACTGACGCCCGCTCCGCCGCCCCGTACGGCCGGGCGTGGCCGTACGGGGCGGCGGTGCCGTCAGGACTCGCCGAGCGGCAGGCTCGTCGAGGCGACCAGCGTGCGGATGGCGCGCAGCGCGACCGACAGCGTCGCCAGGTCGAAGTTGTCGCTCTCCCAGATCTCCGACAGGGTCTGCCGGGCCCTGGAGACGGCGGCCGAGTTGGCCTCCGTCCAGCGGGCCAGGCGCTCCTCCGGGGTCAGTCCGGGCGTGTTGTGGGCCAGGACGTCCCGGGTGAGCGAGGCGTGGGCGGCGTAGAGGTCGTCGCGGAGGGCGGCCCGCGCCATGGAGTTCCAGCGGCTGTCGCGCGGCAGCCCGATCACCCGCTCGCGCAGCCTGGCCAGCTGGAGCCGGTCGGCCAGGTCGAAGTAGACCTCGGCGACCTCGTTGACCGGACGGTTCGCCTGCACGGCCACCTCGACCAGGTCGAAGGTGGAGTAGGCCGGGACCATCGAGGCGACCCGCTCGGCCAGCTCGTTCGGCACCCCCCTGGCGACGAAGGAGTCGCGCCGCTCCTCGAAGCCCGCCAGGTCGGAGCCGGTGAGCAGCTTGGGCAGGTGGGGCAGCAGGCCGTTCATCCCCTTGGCGAAGAAGGTCACCGTCGAGGCCAGGTCGAGCGGCGTGCGCCGGTTGCCGAGCAGCCAGCGGGTGCCGCGCTCGGCGAGCTTGCGGGACTCCAGGAGCATGGCGATCTGGGTGGAGGTGTCCACCTTGTTGTCCAGCTCCTCGACCTGACGCCAGAAGCTCGGCAGGTCGAAGACCTCGCGGGTGACCAGGTAGGCGCGGGCGATGTCCGGCGCCGAGGCGCCGCTCTCCTCACCCAGGCGGAACATGAAGGTGGTGCCGCCCGAGTTGACCAGGTCGTTCACCACGCCGGTCGTGATGATCTCCCGGCGCAGCGGGTGGGTGTCCATGTGCTCCCGCATGCGCTCGCGCAGCGCCGAGGGGAAGTAGGACACCAGCCAGGAGGCCAGGTAGGGGTCGTCCGGCAGGTCGGAGGCGAGGATCTCGGCGTCGGTGACCAGCTTGGTGTAGGCCAGCAGCACCGAGAACTCCGGCGCGGTCAGCCCGAGCCCGGTCTGGCGCCGTTCGGCGAGGGCCTTGTCCGAGGGCAGGAACTCCAGCTCCCGGTTGACCAGCCCGGCCCGTTCGAGCCTGCGCAGCTGGCGGGCGTGGATGTGCAGCATGTCCGACGCCTGGGCGCGGGCGGCGGCCAGCACCACGTTCTGGTCGTGGTTGTCCCGCAGGACCAGTTCGCCGACCTCGCCGGTCATGTCGAGGAAGAGCTCGTTGCGCTGCCTGTCGGTCAGCTCGCCGTCCCGGACCGCGCGGTCCAGCAGGATCTTGATGTTCACCTCGTGGTCGGAGGTGTCGACCCCGGCGGAGTTGTCGATGAAGTCGGTGTTGACGAGGCCGCCCTCACGGGCGAACTCGATCCTGGCGAGCTGGGTGAAGCCCAGGTTGCCGCCCTCACCGACCACCTTGCAGCGCAGCTCGGAGCCGTTGACCCGCAGGCCGTCGTTGGCCTTGTCGCCCACGTCGGCGTTGGACTCGCTCGACGCCTTGGCGTAGGTGCCGATGCCGCCGTTCCACAGCAGGTCGACCGGGGCCCGCAGGATGGCGCTGATCAGGTCGTTCGGTGCCAGCGAGGTCACCCCGTCGGCGATGCCGAGCGCGGCGCGCGCCTGCGGGGAGACCGGGATCGACTTGGCCGTGCGCGGCCAGACGCCGCCGCCCTGCCCGATGAGGGCGGGGTCGTAGTCGGCCCAGGAGCTGCGCGGCAGCGCGAAGAGCCTGGCCCGCTCGGCGTAGCTCCTGGCGGCGTCGGGGTCGGGGTCGATGAAGATGTGCCGGTGGTCGAAGGCCGCGACCAGCCTGATGTGCTGGGACAGCAGCATGCCGTTGCCGAAGACGTCGCCGGACATGTCGCCGATTCCGACCACGGTGAAGTCGGTGGTCTGGATGTCGACGCCGGTGGTGCGGAAGTGGTACTTGACGGACTCCCAGGCGCCGCGGGCGGTGATGCCCATGGCCTTGTGGTCGTAGCCGATCGAGCCGCCGGAGGCGAAGGCGTCCCCGAGCCAGAAGCCGTACTCCTTGGCCACCGCGTTGGCGATGTCGGAGAAGGTGGCGGTGCCCTTGTCCGCGGCGACCACGAGGTAGGTGTCGTCCCCGTCGTGCCTGACCACGTCGGCGGGCGGGACGACCACGCCGTCGACGAGGTTGTCGGTGACGTCGAGCAGGCCGGAGATGAACATCCGGTAGCAGGCGACGCCCTCGGCCAGCAGGTCCTCACGGGTGCCGGACTTCGGCGGGTTCTTCACCACGAAGCCGCCCTTTGAGCCGGTGGGGACGATGACGGTGTTCTTCACCATCTGCGCCTTCACCAGGCCGAGGACCTCGGTGCGGAAGTCCTCCCTGCGGTCCGACCAGCGCAGGCCGCCTCGCGCGACCTTGCCGAAGCGCAGGTGCACGCCCTCGACCCGCGGCGAGTAGACGAAGATCTCGAACTTCGGCCTCGGCAGCGGCAGCACGCCGATCGACGGCGAGTCGAGCTTCAGGCTGACGTACGGCTTGCGCGCCCCGTCCACGGTCTGGAAGTAGTTCGTCCGCAGCGTGGCGTCGATCATCTCCAGGTAGGCCCGCAGGATGCGGTCCTCGTCCAGGGAGGCCACGTCGTCGAGGGCGCCGAGGATCTCCTCGTGCAGCGCCTCGGACAGGTCGGAGCGGACCTCCTCCTCGCGCCTGGGGTCGTGCCTGGCCTCGAACAGGCGCACCAGCAGGCGGGCGAGCCGTACGTTGTCCAGCAGGACCCGCTCGATGTAGTCCTGGCTGAAGGTGGTGCCCGCCTGGCGCAGGTACTTGGCGTAGACCCGCAGGATCTCGGCCTGCTCCCAGGTCAGCCCGGCCGCCAGGACCAGGGCGTTGAAGCCGTCGCTCTCGACCCTGCCCCGCCACAGGGCGTCGAAGGCGTCCTGGAAGAGCCGCTTGAACTCGTCCCTGTCCACCTCGGGCGACAGGTCGTAGCGCAGCCCGAAGTCGTAGATCCAGGCGTCCTTGGTCGCCGGGTCCCGGTCGCGGTCGATCTCGTAGGGACGCTCGTCGACGACCTCGACGCCCAGGCGCTGCAGCAGCGGCAGCACGTGCGACAGGGAGATGGACGCGCCGATCCGGTAGAGCTTGAAGCGGCGCTCCCCCTCGGGGGCGTCGTAGGGCTCGTAGAGGTTCATCCCGATCTCGTCGGGCGGCGAGTCGGCGAGCGCCTCAAGGCGGCGCAGGTCGGCGACGGCCAGCCTGGGCGGGAAGTCGGCCTTGTAGCCCTCGGGGAAGGCCGTGGCGTAGCGCCGGACGAGGCGGGGCGCCTCCTCCTCCGAGCTCAGCTCGGTGATCGCGGTGGCCAGGTCGTCGTCCCAGGAGCGGGTGGCCGCGGCCAGCCTGCCCTCAAGCTCCTCGACGTCCAGCTCCTGCGCGTTCAGCGGCCTGCCGCGCTCGCCGCGCACGACCACGTGCAGCCGGGCGAGGGCGGACTCGCCGATCATCGCGCTGTAGTCACAGGAGGTGCCGCCGACCGCCTTGAGCAGGAGGTCCTGCATCTTGATGCGGATCTGGGTGGTGTAGCGGTCACGCGGGAGGTAGATCAGGAAGGAGATGTAGCGGCCGTAGTCGTCGGGGCGCAGGAAGACCTTGACCTGCTTGCGCTCGCGCAGCCTGAGCACGCCGAGCGCGATCGGCAGCAGCTGCTCGACCGAGGTCTGGAACAGCTCGTCCCTGGGGAAGGTCTCCAGGATCTCGATGAGGTCCTTGCCGTCGTGGCTGTCGGCGGCGAGCCCGGCCAGGTCGAGGACCTCGGCCAGCTTGCGGCGCAGCACCGGGATGCGGGAGATCGACTCGCTGTAGGCCACGTGGGTGAACAGGCCGAGGAAGCGGCGCTCGCCGACGACCTCCCCCGCGTCGTCGAACAGCTTGACGCCCACGTAGTCGAGGTAGGCGGGGCGGTGCACGGTCGCCCTGGCGTTGGCCTTGGTGATGATCAGCATCTGCTGCTTTTCACGGGCCTTGGCGCGCAGCTCGGGCGAGAGCGCGGCGAAGCTCTCCGAGCCCGCCTTGTCGTGGCGCAGGATGCCCAGGCCCGTCCCCGGGACCTGGCGCAGCGCGTCGCCCTGCTCGCCCTCCTCAAGGCGGTACTCGCGGTAGCCGAGGAAGGTGAAGTGGCCGTCGGCCAGCCAGCGCATCAGCTCCAGGCTGTCCTCGACGCCCGCGAGGTCGAGCGGGGGCGGGTTGACCGAGACGTCCTCGGCCGTCTGCAGGGCCAGCGCCCGCATCTTGGCGAAGTCCTCGACGGCGTAGCGGACGTCCTCAAGGACCCGCTGCAGGTCGGTCTCCAGCTGCTTGAGCACGGCCGGGTCGTTCTGCCGGTCGATCTCGAAGTGCATCCAGGACTCGGTGATCTCCTGCCCGGCGGCCTGGTCGCGGTCCCCGCCGAGCAGCTTGCCTGTCACGTCCCTGCGCACCCGCATCTGCGGGTGGACGACCAGGTGGGTGGTGACGCCGTGCCGGTCGAGCTCCATGGTCGCGGAGTCGACCAGGAAGGGCATGTCGTCGGTCACCACCTCGATGACCGAGCGGCCGGGGTCCCAGCCGTGCTCCTCCAGGCTGGGGGTGTAGGCGCGCACCAGCGCCCGGCCCTGGGGACGCTTGTCGGCGAGCTGACGCTGGGCCGTCGCGGGGCCGTACACGTCGACCGGGTTGCGGTCCAGCAGGTCCTCTGGCGCGACATGCCGGTAGTAGAGCCTGAGGAAGTCGAGTGCCTCCTCGTCACTCCCGTGGTCGCCGCCGGGTGTGTGCCCGCAGATCTCGGCGGCACTCCTCAGCAGCTCATCCTTCGCCTCGTCGAGCGGCATGTCGCTCTCACTCCTTTGTGAGGGATTTTTCGTATTAGAAGAGGGATCTTCGATCAATGTCGTAGTTCCCGAGTAGGAGGGAAGTAATGCGGCATATGCCGCCTACCGAGAGAGACGTCGCTTTAGGTCGTCTCTGCCCGGTCCTACGTGGATCTGTCACCCGGCCACCGCGTGGACGGCCCGCCGTGAGGCGGGCTCATGACGCGCCGGTTCCCGGACGTGCGCGACAGGACTTGACCGCCCATCGCCCACCCCTCCGACTCCCCGTCCAGCGGGCACGGCCCGTGGCACAACACCTCCAGCGGCCACCCGCCCCGGTCTCCGTTGACCTGAGCATGCCGCCGCTCTGATACCACCCGAAAAGCCGTGAAACGTCAATGTGACGGACGGCCAACATCAGGGGAAGTGGAGCGCTCCATCCGGGGTCGGTCGAGGCTCGGGAAGCCCTCGGAAGCCCGGGATCTCCGTCGCCTCACCGGCGGCGCAAACCCGGACCGACCGCACCCGATTGGTTCCCCAGTCTCCCACGGCCGGCCGCGCCGCGTCCCCGTCTCGGCCCTCCGCCCCAAGATTATGCTTCCGCGATCCACGGCACCCTCGCCACGCCGACATCCCCCGCGGCTCCCCATCACGATCACCACACACACCGACAAAGGCCCCATTAGCCGCGACGTGATGTGAATGTAACCAACCAGACCGTAGGCGCGGCCGTCTCACCGGACAGACGACCAGCACCCAACGGGGAGAACAACCATGCAGCCCGCTCCGGACAGGCGGACGTTCCTTAGGCTCGGTGGTATGGCCGCGCTCACCATCGGAGCCGCTTCCCCCTCCTCCTCGCCACGTCCGACCCCGGCGGAGTGGACCGCCCTCGGCCGGGGTCTCGACGGCACCCTCGTACGGCCCGGCGACGCCTCCTACGACGCCGCCCGCCGCCTGTTCAACACCGCCTTCGACGC
Organism: Streptosporangium sp. NPDC020072; assembly: GCF_040631445.1. Classification (NCBI taxonomy): domain Bacteria; kingdom Bacillati; phylum Actinomycetota; class Actinomycetes; order Streptosporangiales; family Streptosporangiaceae; genus Streptosporangium; species Streptosporangium sp. NPDC020072. Next base: position 410,054 of record NZ_JBEYAB010000002.1, read on the forward strand.
GGTACGGCCCGCGGGAGTGGCCTACTGCGCCAACCCCTCCGACGTGGCCGAGTGCGTGACCTTCGCCAGGAGGATGGGGGTGCCGCTGGCCGTACGGTCGGGCGGGCACTCCTACGCGGGCTGGTCGACCGGCCCCGGGCTGGTCCTCGACGTCTCCCGGATGAGCAAGGTCTCCTACTCGGGCGGACGGGCCGTCGTCGGGGCGGGCGCCAAGCTGGTCGACGTCTACGACAGGCTCGCCGCACACGGGGTGAGCATCCCGGCGGGCAGCTGCCCCACGGTCGGCGTCAGCGGTCTGACGCTCGGCGGCGGGATCGGCGTGGTGTCCAGGAAGTACGGCCTGACGTGCGACGTCATGGAGTCCGTCCAGGTCGTCACGGCCGACGGGCGGCTGCTGACGTGCGACGCCCATCACGAGCCCGACCTCTACTGGGCCTGCCGGGGCGGGGGCGGCGGCAACCTCGGGGTCGCGGTCTCCTTCGGCTTCAGGACCCACCCGACCCGCGAGGCCACGGTGTTCTTCCTGCACTGGCCGTGGGCCAGGGCCGCCAAGGCGCTCAAGGCATGGCAGTCGTGGTCGCGGGCCGTACCCGACGAGCTGTGGTCCACGATGCACCTGAGCAGCGACGGCGGGATGGACGTGCAGATCGGCGGCCTCCACCTGGGCGGCAGGGCGGAGTGCGAGCGGCTGCTCGACCGGCTGACGAGCGCGATCGGCCCGGTCTCCTCCTCCTTCGTCAAGCAGACGTCCTACAGCCACGCCATGATGATCATGGGGGGCTGCTCGACGCTCACGGTCTCCCAGTGCCACCGGCAGGGCTCGCTTCCCGGGCAGACCCGCGACGGAAGGCTGCCGCGCGACTCCTTCAGCGGCAGGTCGCACATGGCCTACGCCCCGCTGTCCGAGGCCGGGATCAGGACCCTGGTGGCCCAGGTCGCCAGGTCCGGCAGCCACACGGTGCTGCTGGACGCCCTCGGCGGAGCCGTGGGGCGGGTGCGGCCCGACGCGACGGCCTTCCCGCACCGGGCGGCGCTCTACAGCGTCCAGTACTACGCCCACCGCGCGGGCGCGGCCTCCTGGACCGCGAACGCCAGAAACGCCATGCGCCCCCACTTCGGCGACCACGCCTACGTCAACTACGTCGATCCCGGGCTGGCCGGCTGGCGCTCGGCCTACTACGGCGCGAACGCCACCAGGCTCGCCCGGGTCAAGGCCGCCTACGACCCCGGCCGTCTCTTCCGGATACCCCAGGGGTTCTGACCCGGGTGTCCCGGGACACCGGCCCTCCTGAACCAGGACAGAACACCGGTACGGTGTGGCGACCGGCTCGGAAGGCTTTCGGGAGACACGATGACCGTGCGCCTCGCGTGGGCCTGCTGCGCCCTGACGTCGCTGCTGGTCGTGGCCGCCGCCGTACTGGCCACGCGTAACGGGGTCGGCCCGCTCGGGCTCGGTCACCTGGTCTTCGTGGCCGCCTGCGCGCTCGCCGGCGGCCTGATCGGCTCACGGCGCCCCGAGCACCCGGTCGGCCGGGCGCTGGCGCTCGGCGGCCTGTGCTTCGCCCTGATGGAGGCCTGCGGCCAGTACGCCATCCTCGGCCTGGTCACCGGTCCCCCGCTGCCGCTCGCCCGGGCCGCCGCCTGGCCGCAGACCTGGCTGTGGGTCCCGGCGAACCTGTCGATCACCTTGATCCCGATGATCTTCCCGGGCGGGACGCTCTCCTCCCCCGGCCTGCGGCGCCTGGTCCGTCTGACGCTCGCCGCCGCCGTACCGGTCATGCTGCTCAGCGCGCTCAGACCCGGTGAGAACAACCAGGTCGGCACCGGCGCCGGCACCGGGGTGGTCAACCCGCTCGGGGTCGCGGCGCTGGCCGGTCCCGCGCCGGTGGCGGAGACCGCGATGACGGCCCTCATGGCGGTGGTCTTCGTCGTCGGCGGCGCCGACCTGGTCCGCAGGGCGCTGCGCAGCTCCGGGGTGGAACGCCGCCAGATCATGTGGCTGGCCTACGCGGTCGGCGTCGAGATGCTGGTCGTCGCCGCCCGCCTGGCCGCCGGGCTGACCGACGCGGTCCCCGGGCGCATCTGGCCCGCGACCGACACCCTCTGGGAGCTCGGCTCGGCAACCACGGCGCTGCTCCCGGCCGCCGTCTGCGTCGCGATCCTGCGTCACCGGCTCTTCGACATCGACCTGGTGGTCAACAGGACCCTGGTGTACACGCTGCTGTCCGGCTGCGTGAGCGCCGGATACGTGGCCGTCGCGGCCTATCTGGGCGCGGTCTTCCCCGGCGGGGACCTGTCCGTCTCCGTGCTGGCCGCCGGGCTCGTCGCCCTCGCCTTCGCGCCGCTGCGCGGGCGGCTGCAGGGCTGGGTGAACCTGCTGATGTACGGCGAGCGGGACGACCCCTACGCCGCCCTCACCCGCCTGGGCAGACGCCTGGAGAACAGCGGGGAGCCGGACGGCGTGCTGCCCGGGGTGGCGCGCTCGGTGGCCGAGGCGCTGCGGCTGCCCTACGCGGCGGTGGAGACCTCGGCGGGCGCCCGGCACGCCTTCGGCACCCCCTCCGGCACCCTGGTACGGCTGCCGCTGACCCACAACGGCGAGCGGGCGGGCGACCTCGTCCTGTCGCCCAGGCCAGGGGAGAGCGGCTTCGGCCCCCGTGACCTGCGGGTGCTGACCGACCTGGCCAGGCAGGTCGCGATCGCGGCGCACGCCGCCCGGCTGACCGCCGACCTGCGGCGCTCGCGGGAGAGGCTCGTGATGGCCAGGGAGGAGGAGCGCCGCAGGCTCAGGCGCGACCTGCACGACGGGCTCGGCCCCACGCTGGCCGCGCTGACCATGCGGGCCGAGGCCGCGTGCGACCTGGTCGAGGACGGGCCCGCCCGGCGGCTGCTCACCGAGATCGTCGCCGACGCCGAGGCCGCGGTCGCCGACGTGCGGACCCTGGTCGACGGGCTGCGCCCGCCCGCGCTCGACACCCTCGGGCTGCTCGGCGCCCTGCGCGCCCACGCCGTACGGCAGCCGCCCGGCCTGCGGGTGACCGTACGGGCCCCGGACGGGCTCGGGCCGCTGCCCGCGGCGACCGAGGTGGCCGCCTACCGCGTCGCGGCCGAGGCGCTGGCCAACGTGCGCAGGCACGCCGGGGCGTCCCAGGCGTGGCTGCGGGTCGAGGTGTCCGAGGGCACGCTCATGCTTGAGGTGTCCGACGACGGCGACGGGCTGCGGGCTGTACCCTCCGGACCTTCGGGGCCCTCCGGAACGGACGGGGTGGGGCTGGCGTCGATGCGTGAGCGGGCGCTCGAACTCGGCGGCACGTTCGCGGCCGAGGACCGTCCAGGAGGCGGGACCCTGGTCAGGGTCACGCTTCCCGCACGTGAGGGAGGGGATCACGATGATCCGGGTCCTGCTCGTTGACGACCACGCCGGGTTCCGCGCCGGGCTGCGCACACTGCTGTCCACCGCGCAGGACATCGAGGTCGCCGACGAGGTGTCCAGCGGGGAGCAGGCGCTGGCGGTGGTCGGGCGGTTGCAGCCGGACGTGGTGCTGATGGACCTGACGATGCCCGGCATGGGCGGGGTCGCGGCGACCGGGCGGCTCGTCCGTGACCACCCGCACATCCGGGTGGTCGTGCTCAGCATGTCGGACGACGACGACTCGGTGTTCGCCGCCGTGCGGGCCGGGGCCCGCGGTTACGTGCTCAAGGGCGCGCGCAGGGCGGAACTGGTCAGGGCGGTGCAGGCGGCGGCCGACGGCGAGGCCATCTTCGGCCCCGCCATCGCGGCCAGGCTGGTCGGCTACTTCACCGAACGGGAACGCGCGCCCGCCGGGCAGGGACCCGCGCTGCCCGAGCTGACCCGGCGGGAACGGGAGGTGCTCGGCCTGATGGCCGAACGCCTGACGAACCCGCAGATCGCGGCCAGGCTCGGGCTGAGCCACAAGACGGTTCGCAACCACGTCTCCGCCGTCTTCACCAAGCTCCAGGTGAACGACCGGGCCGAGGCGATCACACGGGCGAGGCGGGCGGGGCTGTGAGGCCCGCCCGCCACGCGCTGTCCGAGGCCCGCAGCACCCGCAGCGCGACCCAGCCGTAGGCGAGCAGGTGGAACAGCGCGCCGAGCGCCTGTACGGCGGGTGCCCGATCCTGGGTCAGGAACGGCGTGAGGGTTCCGACGAGCGCGGCGACCGGCACCCACCAGGGGACGATCCTGGCGGTGAGCAGACCGACGAGCAGGACGAACAACCCGATGTGCGCCAGGAAGCCGGGCAGCAGCATGCCGTACAGGAAGCCCCACAGCTCGCCTGCCCGGGCCGTGACCGCCTCGGCCTGCGCGTCCGGCAGGCTCTGGGCCAGGGCCAGGTCGTAGAAGTCGGTGGTGAAGAGCGTGAGCGCGTGCCCGGCGCCGAGCAGTCCCAGCGCGGCGCCGATGTTCCCGGCCATCGGAGCCCGGCGGCGGAGCAGGTGGGCCAGGCCGAGGACGACCGGGACGAGGGCCAGCGTCGCCCAGAGGAACAGCAGGCCGCTGACCTGGACCAGGTCGGGATGTTCCCGGAAGACGGCGGGGTCGTGGGTCGCGGAGGGGGGAGAGGTCAGGAAGGCGAGGAATTCGAGGACGGGCCAGGCGAGGAGGGCGGTTCCGGCGACCACCCGACGGAACGAATCCGGATTTTTCAGCATTTGCCCATCGAATCCAGGGGGTGTCCCGGGGCACATGAGCCCTCTGTCCCGGGCGACCGGGAGGAATCCCGGGCCTCAGGCCGGGAGGGGCTGCGGGTTCTAAAACGACTGGACCCGCGTGTGGCGGAACGGCAGCATCGGGGGATGCGCAACTGGCCCCTCACCGGACTACGGGTGACCACCCCACGTCTCGAACTCCGCCTGCCCTCCCTCGACGACCTCGACCGGCTCGCCGACCGCGCCGCCGAGGGGGTTCACGACCAGGGCACGATGCCCTTCATCGTGCCCTGGAGCGACGCCGAGCCGCAGGAGCGGGCTCGCAGGACCATCCAGTACCACTTCTCCCTGTGGGGCGCCTGGACCCCCGCCGAGTGGACCTGCGCGTTCGCCGTGGTCTTCGAGGGGGAGGTCGTCGGCACCCAGGCGATAGCGGCCACCGACTTCGCCGTCACCCGCGAGGTCACGAGCGGCTCCTGGCTGGGCAGGCGCTTCCACGGCAGGGGCATCGGCACCGAGATGCGCGCGGCCGTACTGCACCTGGCCTTCGAGGGTCTCGGCGCCCGCTACGCCACCTCGGGCGCGTTCGCCGACAACCACGCCTCCCTGGCGGTCTCCCGCAAGTTCGGCTACGCCGACGACGGCGTACAGATCCACAACAGGCAGGGCGAGCCCGTGACGACCCTGCGCCTGCGCCTGGCCCGCGAGGACTGGGCAGGCGGGCTCGGGGTCGGGATCCACGGTCTCGAACCCTGCCTGCCGCTGTTCGGCGCGGCCCCTACTTCCCCGGATCGGTGACCGGGACGAAGTAGGACAGGATCTCCGGGTTGGCCATGGCGTCGAGGTTGGCCGCCTTCTCCGGGGGGACGCCGAGGAGGATCTTGCGGATCGGGACCTCCAGCTTCTTGCCGCTGAGCGTGCGGGGGATGCCGGGGACCTCGACGATCTCGTTGGGCACGTGCCTGGGGGACAGCTCCTCCTTGATCGCCCGGCGCAGCCGCATGATCAGCGAGTCGGACAGGCTCGCCCCCTCGGCCACCGTGACATAGAGCAGCAGACGCCCCTCCTGGCCGAGCTGCCCGGTGTCGATCACCAGGCTGTCGGCGATCTCCTCGAAGCGCTCGACCACCCGGTAGAACTCGCTGGTCCCCATCCGCACTCCACCCCGGTTGAGGGTGGAGTCGGAACGGCCGTAGATCACGCATCCGCCGTCAGGCAGGATCTTGATCCAGTCGCCGTGCCGCCACACCCCGGGATAGTCGGCGAAGTAACTCTCCCGGTATCTCGTCCCGTCGGGGTCGTTCCAGAACATGACGGGCATCGACGGCATCGGCGCGGTCAGCACCAGCTCCCCCACCTCGCCGATCACCGGACTACCCGACGGGTCGAAGGACTCGACCCTGGCCCCCAGGCACCGGCACGGGATGACCCCGGCCCTGACCGGCAGCAGCGGGACCGCCCCGACGAAGCCGGTGCACACGTCGGTGCCGCCGGAGAACGAGCCGAGCTGCACCTCGGGCATCGTGTCGTGCACCCAGGCGAAGCCCTCCGGCGGCAGCGGCGAGCCGGTCGAACCGACCCCCCGCAGCGCCCCGAGCCCCGAGGGGCGCAGGTTCGCCTTCATGGACGCCACGATGTACGGCGCTCCCGTGCCGAAGTAGGTGACACCCTCCTCGGCTGCCAGCCGCCACAGCGCGTCCGTCCCCGGGTGGGTGGCCGAGCCGTCGTACAGCACGATCGTCGAACCGGCCAGCAGGCCGCCGACGAGGTAGTTCCACATCATCCAGCCGGTCGTGGTGTACCAGAAGAAGACGTCGCCCTCCCCCAGGTCCTGGTGGAAGGAGAGCGCCTTGAGGTGTTCGAGCACCACGCCGCCGTGCCCGTGCACGATCGGCTTCGGCAGCCCCGTGGTGCCCGAGGAGTAGACGATCCACAGCGGGTGGGCGAAGGGCACCGGCTCGAAGCCGAGCGGCCCCTCCACGGCCCGCAGCTCGGACCACTCGACCGTACGGTGCCCGGCCTCCCCGCTCTCCCCGGCTTCCCGGGGCGGCGCGCCGTACAGGGGCATCCGTACCCGGGCGGCCAGGGTCGGCAGTTTGGCCGCGATGTCCTCGACCACCTGGGAGCGGTCGAACCACCTGCCGTTGTAGGCGTAGCCGTCGATCGCGACCAGCACCTTCGGCTCGATCTGGGTGAAGCGGTCGATCACGCTTGAGGCGCCGAAGTCCGGGGAGCACGAGGACCACACGGCCCCGAGGGAGGCGGTGGCGAGGAAGGCGACCAGCGTCTCGGGCACGTTCGGCGCGTAGGCGGCGACCCGGTCTCCCCGCCCGACGCCCAGCGCGGCCAGCCCGGCGCGGACCCGCGCGACCTCCCCGGCCAGCTCGCCCAGCGTGAGCGTACGGCGTGACCCCGACTCGTCGCGGAAGACCACCGCGAGCCGCCCAGGGTCGGCCTCCGCCCCGCGCAGCGCGTTCTCGGCGTAGTTCAGCGTCGATCCGGCGAACCACTCGGCCCCGGGCATCGTCCCGGACAGGACGGGCCCCGCGCCTCGCTCCCCGACCACGCCGAAGTAGTCCCAGAGCGACGCCCAGAACTCAGCCGGCGAGTCGACCGACCACTGCCACAGATCCTGGTAGTCACCGGATCTGCCGAGCCACTCCATGTAACGGGTGACCTTGGCGTCCCGCACGGTCTGGGGGGTGGGTTCCCAAAGGAGCGTACCTTCCTCAACCATGCCCCCATCCTCCCGACGGCCCACCGGAATGTCATCCCCCTCGGGCACACACTCCCCCGGCACACGGTGTGGCCCGCCCCCACGTGCCCGCCGTACCGGAGACGGTCTCAGCGGGCGGCGCGGTGACGGCGGGGCCTGCGGAACAGGAGGAAGGCGCCGACCAGGCAGAGCAGCCCGACACCGAGTCCCGTTCCGCCGATGACGAGGTAGTCGGAGTCGACGGGCGGGTGATCGACGGGCGAGCCGACCGGGCCACCGCCGAGATACCTCTTGCCGGTGTAGGCGACGGCCTTCGCCGCCGGGGGCGGCGTGTCCGCGGCCTGGACCGCCGCGGCGGCGTCGACGATCCCGTGGCCGAGATACAGGGTGTAGCCCGCGGGGGGCTTCATCGCGGTCCTGGTCAGGATCTCGCGGACCTGCCTGATGGTCAGCCTGGGGTTGCGCGACAGCATCAGGGCGACCGTGCCCGAGGTCAGCGCCGCCGCCGGTGAGGTGCCGCTGCCCGGCTCGTAGCCGCCCAGGTTGCGGGCGGCGTAGATGTCGACACCGGGTGCGGCGATCGTGGTGTAGGTGTGCACCTGGGAGAACTCCGCCCGCGCGCCGTCGGGGCCCGCCGCGGCGACCCCGATCACACTGGGAAAGGCCGCCGGGTAGGACACCCTGTTGTTGGCGTCGAGGTCCATGGCGTCGGTCGATCCGCCGTTGCCCGAACTGGCCACCACCACGACGCCCTTACTGGAGGCGTAGTCGACGGCGGCGGCGGTGTCCTCCTCGTATCCCGCCCACGACCACTCGTCGGTGCCGAGGGACATCGAGATGACCTTGGCGTCGTGGTCCACCGCGTAGCGGATGCCCTTGGCCACGGCGCCGGCCCACTTGCGGCTCTCCTCCTGTCCGACCTTCTTGCTCTTCTTCGCCGACTCCTCCGCCCGCTTGCGCGCGGGGTCCTCCCGGTCCCAGATGACCCGCACGGACAGCACGCGCGCCTGCGGGGCGACAGCGAGGACGCTCGACGCCATGGCGGTGCCGTGCGCGCCCCAGTACGACCGGCCTGGCCTGGCGCCACCGCCGACGAAGTCGGGACCGGAGGTCACGCGCCCCCTGAAGGCCGGATGGTTCGCCATCACCCCGGTGTCCAGCACGGCGACCGTGACCCCCCTGCCCTGGGCCAGGGTCTGCGCCTGCCGTACCTTCATGACCTGGAGTTCCCAGCCGTGCGGCGCCTCGGCCAGCGCGGGCGCCGCCGTACCCGCGAGGAGGGCGGCGCCGAGCAGGGCCGCGGTCAACGTCCGGCGGATCATGGTCGCACCTTCTCCGCCTCGGTCTTCAGGCGCGTGGACAGCGTCTGGGCGAGGCCGTACGCCGTCATCTTCCACGGTTCGCGGTCCTCCTGTTGCTTGAACTGCCCCTTCCCCCAGGGCTGCGGCACGTGTCCGGCCACCCGGCCGTCGACCGGGCCCGAGGTGACCACCACGAACAACGTGGCGTAGGGGGCGAAGACGCTGATTCCTCCGCTTCCGGCCCGAGCGCCGTCCTTCCACCGCACGCCCGGAACGCCGAGGGCGTGCACCGCCTGCTCGGCCCCGCCCTCGTCGTCCTGGGTCCGGGTGAGCACGTCGGTGAGATCACTGCGGTCGTTCTCGTTGGGAAGGGCCAGGACGACGGCCGTGGCCGCGGTCCCGCCACCGGGGTCGAGGTAGGTGGCCCGCAGCGCCGCCACGCAGCCGTGTCTGGTCGCCGCCGCCGCGAACCGCCCGGAGAGCGCCGCCTTGCAGGAGGTGTCCTGCGAGATCGCGGCCCTGGTCCAGCCCTTCTCCACACTGACGGTCGCGTCGGGGTCGCGCACCCCGATGGAGGCGGGGAAGACCGTCTCGACGGGCACGTTGCGCCACAGGTTGCGCATGTACTCCTTGCTGATGATCTCCTGCTCGCTGTTGGCGACCGCACGGGCAACGATCGTGCCGCCGCCCAGCGCCACCACCAGCCCGATCCCGGCGACGAGGGTCCCCGCGACGATCCGCCCGATCCCCCGCCTCGGCGCGGCCTGGGACTCCTGGGGTCCCGGCGGGTACGGCGCCTGCCCGTTCTGCGGAGGCGGCGCCGACGGCTGGGAGCCCCGGTACGGCGTACCCGGCTGTCCCTGGGGCGGGTACATCTGGGGTGCCCGCCCCTGCTGCGGATACGCCTGGTACGGATACGGCTGCTGCTGAGGGGGCTGCTGAGGCTGCCCGTAGGGCTCCCCCTGCGGGGGGTACGCCGGCCACGGTGTGCCCGGCGGTGGGTACGGCCCCGACCCCTGTCCCCCCGCGGGAGGCCGGTTAGCGGGTGGGGGATGGCTCATCGTCGCTCCCGATCATGCGTGCTGCATTCCAGGAGGGGAAACGCCCGTTCCAACACCGCAGTTCCCACTACACCATTTATCCAAATAACCCCATACGTCGCATCCGTCACTCTGAGACATCCCCAGAGGATGGCCCACGACCCCGCCGTGGAACCCCGGTCCGTCCGACGCTCCCGGGGCACCGGCCCCCACCAGGTCAGAGACGGAAGCGGTCCGTGACCATCAGGCGAGCCCCGAGAAACCGGCGCAAGGGCCCGGACACGTCACCCGGCACCCACCGGTCCCCGGACGGACCGAACCGCCGCTCTCCCGTCGAACACACCGTTCATGGGAACGAAGACGGTCAGGCGCTGTGGACCGGGGTCGTCAGGCTCTCGACGGCGGCCACCACCGCTGAGGGGTCGGACAGGTCGGGAAGAACGACGTCGGCGCCCGCCTCCCGGAGTTCGGCCGGGAGGGAGCGGCCGGTGGCCACGGCGACCATGGAGGCTCCGGCGATCTTGGCGGCCTGGACGTCCCTGGCCGAGTCGCCGATCAGCACCGTGTTGGTCCCGTCGAACGCCGCGCCGTACTTCTGCCTGGCCCTGCCCTGGGCGACCTGGAGCAGGGTGGCCTTGGGGTAGACCTCCTCGCCGTAGCCGCCGACCTCGAAGTCGACGTACCTGTCCAGCTTGAAGGCCTTCAGCTTGTGTACGGCGTTGCTCCTGATGGTGCCGGTCAGCACCGACTGGACCGTGCCGCCGAGTCCGCCCACGGCCCTGAGCGTCTCGGCCGCACCCCGCATCATCCGCCCCTCCCTGGCCAGCCGCCCCCGCCGGGCCGCGAACGCCTCGGCCAGGGCGTCGAGGAACCTGGGCAGGTGGGCGTCCTCGGCGACGATGTCGTTGATGGCCAGCGTCTCGAAGATGATCTCGGAGTCGGGACGGCCGTTGTGCTGGGTGAGCTTGACCAGGGGCCGTCCGGTGACCTGGCGGAAGGCGTCGGCGTACGCCTCACGGGTGAGGATGGACACGTCGACCAGGGTGAGGTCGACGTTCCAGAGAACGAGACGGCTAATCGTGGCCTCCGGGGTGGGGGTGAGGACCCGTCGGGCCCCAGAGTACGGCCGTCGCCCGCCTCACGATCACCGAACCGCCCCGCCGGGCACCCGCACGCACGAAACCGACGCTCAGGCGTGGTCGAGGGCGTCGGTGAGGGTGTCCACGACGGGGACGCCGAGGGCGTGCAGGTCGGCCCGGCTGGTCATGCCGCCGGTGTAGAGGACGGCGCGCGCCCCGACGTGCTGGGCCGCGTGGGCGTCGTCCACGCTGTCACCGATGACGAGCACGTTCGCCGGGTCGACGCCGAGCGCCTCGATGTGGGCCGCCATCGAGGCGGCCTTGTGCCCTCCCATGGCCGGGGGCGCTCCCGAGTCGGTGCGCAGCCCGTCGATCCGGCTGAAGTGGTGGTCGATGCCGAACTCGGCGACCTTCGGCCCCAGCCGGTCGTGCGTCCACATGGACAACAGCGACTGACGGTTGCCCGTGGCGCTCCACGCCTCAAGCGCGCCCACGGCGTCGGCCGTCAGGCCGCACTCCAGCATCAGCCGGTGGTAGTGGTCGTGGAAGCCCGCGTCGAGGCGTTCCCACTCGCCGTCGTCGAGGGGGCGGCCCAGCATGCGCTCGTAGGCCGTCCAGATCGGGCGCATGTAGACCGCCCGGAAACCGTCCGCGTCGTAGGCGGCTATCCCGTACGGCTCGAACACGATGTTCGTGGCGCCGACAACGGCGTCGATGTCGTGAAAAAGTGTGCCGTTCCAGTCCCAAACGATGTGTCTCATATCGTTCTCCAGGATAACCGCCCAGAACTCAGCCGATCAGGTCGGGAATCTCCTGGGTGGCGTACCACAGCAGTTCGTTGGCCTCGGCGCCGTCCACGGTGAAGCGGGCGTCGTCGTCACCGAGGTCCGCGGCGGGCAGCGCGGAGACGGCGGCCTCGACGTCGGGCGTCGCGGCCTCCTCGTCCACGTGGACCGCGGCGATCCTGCTGAGGGGGACCGCGGTCGACAGCCGTACCCGGGCGCGTTCCTCCAGGTCGGCCCCGCCGTTCACCTCGTCGTCGGGGACCTCGGCGGCGATCACCACGCGGCGGGCGGGCGCCTTGACGCCGTCGGCCCTGTCCTCGGCGATCATCCGCAGGGAGGCCCTGGCCGCCTCGGTCAGGGCGACGTACTCCAGTTCCTCGGTGTCACCCGAGGCGTACCATTCGACCAGCGCGGGGGTCACCGCGTAACCGGTCAGCGGGGCCGGGCCGAGCTCCCCGACCGTGGCCACACGGGCCAGCGCCGGGAGCGTGCACGGCAGGTAGACGCGCATCGATGCCTCGATCTGTTCTTCCGACGTGGCGCCGTCCGGCGCCGATCACCCATCGAGTGTGACAGCTCCGCCGCCCGGCCCGCGAGGTACGGCGCACCACCGGTCAGCGCAGTGGCGTCCCGAGCAGTCTTTCCAGCTCGGCGATGGTCGGCTCCGGATCCCTGTGGTGGAGGCCGACGATGCCGAGGGCCCGGGCGGCGGCGACGTTGACCTCGGCGTCGTCGACGAACACGCACTCGGGACCGGTCAGGTTCAGCGCGCCCAGGGCGTGCTCGAAGATCCCGGGCTCCGGCTTCCGCATGCCGACCTCCCCCGAGATCACCACCGCGTCGAAGACCTCCTCCCAGCCCTCACGGGGGTACTCGTTGGCCCAGGAGTTGGACAGCAGGCAGGTGCGCACTCCCGCGGCACGGGCCTCACGCAGCATGCCGTACATGGACTCGACCCGGCGGAACCCGGCGAACATCCTGGTCAACAGGCCCTCGGCGACCGGTGGAACGCCGTCGAGTGTGACGAGCAGGGCGGCCAGGCGCCGTTCGAAGTCCGGTCCGGAGATCTCGCCGCGTTCCAGGGCGTGGACGAGGTTCTCCTCGCCGTCACGGACGCCGTCGTAGGCGCGTGCGACCAGCTCGCGCATCACCTCGTGGTAGTGGTCCGCGTCGATGCGGTCCACGGTGATCCACTCCGTGATCGCCTCGGTCATGTTCACGGTGAGCACGCCGCCCCAGTCGATCAGTACGCCTCTGAGCATTCGGCCTCCTTCGTGGAACCCGTTCCAGGTTAGGTCCGCCCTGTGCGGAGCACCGGCGAAGGGGGGTGCCAAACTGACCGCCATGGACTTCGCGCTCAGCACGAAGGCGGAGGAGTACCTCGCCGACCTGACCGATTTCATGGTGTCGTATGTCTACCCGGCCGAGCCGGTCTACCACGCCTGGCGGCAGGCCGCCGGACACGGGGACCACCGTCTGCCCCCGGTCGTCGAGGACCTCAAGGCGGAGGCCCGTTCGCGTGGCCTGTGGAACCTGTTCCTGCCCTCGGAGTCGGGGATGTCCGTTCTCGACCACGCCAGTCTCGCCGAGGTCACCGGCCGCTCCCCCGACCTGGCCCCCGAGGCGCTGAACTGCGCCGCCCCCGACACGGGCAACATGGAGTTGCTGCACACCTTCGGCTCGCCCGAGCAGCGGGCCCGCTGGCTCACCCCGCTGCTCGCGGGCGGCATCCGCTCGGCGTTCGCGATGAGCGAGCCCGCCGTGGCGTCGAGCGACGCGACGAACCTCACGACCTCCATCGTCCGCGACGGCGACGACTACGTGGTCAACGGCCGCAAGTGGTTCGTCAGCGGTGCCGCCGACCCGCGCTGCCGGGTCGTGATCGTGCTCGGCAACACCGACCCGGAGGCCCCCGCGCACCGCAGGCAGTCGACGGTGCTGATCCCGATGGACACCCCAGGCGTCGAGGTCGTCCGCCACCTGCCGGTGTTCGGTTACCAGGAGCAGCGCGGCTACTCCGAGCTCGTCCTGTCCGACGTGCGGGTGCCCGTGGCGAACCTCCTCGGTGAGGAGGGCGACGGCCTGCGTATCGCGCGGACCCGTCTCGGTCCCGGGCGTGTCCACCACTGCATGCGCGCGATCGGCATGGCCGAGCGTGCCCTTGAGCTGCTGTGCGCCCGCGCCGCGAACCGGGTGGCCTTCGGCGTGACTCTGGCCCAGCAGGGCGTCGTGCAGCAGCAGATCGCCGAGTCGCGGCTGGCCGTCGACCAGGCCAGGCTGCTGGGGCTGCGGGCCGCCTGGATGATCGACACCGTGGGTGCGAAGGCCGCCTCCGCCGAGATCTCCGCCGTCAAGGCCGTCGCCCCCAGGGTGGCCTGTGAGGTGATCGACCGGGCCATCCAGGTCCACGGCGCCCTGGGGGTCTCCGACGACGTCCCGCTGGCCTCGATGTACGTCCACGCCCGCGCGATGCGCATTCTCGGCGGCCCCGACGAGGTACATCTGCGGGCCGTCGCCCGCCGTGAGCTCAAGCCTCACCTTTCCTGACATCACCACCCTTCCCTCCTTAATGTCCGATTCTTGGAACGCGACCGCGTTTCGGAGACCTGGGGTGAGGAAGGCTAAAAGAACGCCCCAGCGCCGAATAACCGCACGTGAGAGGTGTCGCCGCCGCTCGCGGGCACCATGTTGGAACGATGTTGGAACGATCCCTCGACTCCTTTGGGGAGGGGCCATGACCGTAAGTCAGACAGGTGGCACGACGCGGAGCCGTACGGCTTCGAAGTCAAGCCCATCCGCCACGCGGAAACCGGCCGCGAGGAAGAGCACCGCGACATCCTCGGCGGCGAAGACGACCACCCGGCCGAGCACCACGCAGCGGTCCTCGGCGGGCACCTCGGCCAAGAAGCCGACCAGAACCTCGGCCAGGACCTCGGCCAAGTCCCCGGCGACGAAGGCCTCGACCACCAGGGCTTCGACCACCAGGGCTTCGACCGCCAAGGCACCGACCACCGGGACCACGGCGACCAGGGCATCGGCCAAGTCACCCGCCAAGTCCCGCGCCAAGACTCCGGCGAAGACCTCGACCGGCGCCTCGACCAAGTCCCCGGCGACGTCTTCGGCGGCCAAGCCCTCGACGACCTCGACGACCTCGACCGCCAAGCCCCGGGCCAGGTCTCTGGCCAAGACCTCGACCAGGGCCTCAACGAGGACATCGGCCAGGGCCTCGACAACGGGGACCACCGCGCAGCGCAGGAACACCGCCCAGCAGGCCACGACGCAGGGCTCGGCGGGAACCTCGACGCACCGGGCGAACGGCAGCGGCGGCAAGCGCGGGCTCACGGTGAACCTGCCCATGATGACCGTGAAGTTCCACGCCCCGCACCTCCACATGCCGCACGTCGGCCTGCCACACGTCAACCGCCAGGAGGCGGGCCAGGCCGTGGACGCCGCCAAGTCGTTCCTGCCGCCGCCCGAGCGCATGGTCTACTACGGCGGGCTCGGCGCGCTGGCCGTCGCGGGCCTGATCGAGTGGCCGGTCGCCGCGGCCATCGGGGTCGGCACGGTGATCGCCCAGCGCGCCCGTGGGATGAGCCGTTCGGGGCGGGCCAGAGCCTCCGCGCGGTGACACGGCTGCTCCGGCGTGTTCCCGTGACCTGACCGCCAGGAAAGCACCATCCGCCGTCCGGCCCGCCCGCGCGGGCCGTACGGCTCCGTCATGGCCGTCAGGCCCGAGTGACCCGTCTGGAGAGCCGAATGTTGCTGTCACGTGTGCTCACGCTTTCCGCCGAGACGCTGTGGGAGGCCGTACCCGACGCCGTGCGCAGGGCGTTGCCTCGTCCCCGCGCGGTACGGGCGGCCCCGGGCGGCTTCCATGTGGACCTGCGCGCGATCGGCGGCCCCGGCACGGAACGGCTCGCCCGGCGGCTTGAGACGCTGTTGCTCGCGCTCGACGGGGTCGAGCGGGCCGAGGTCAACGGGGTGCTGGGCACCGTCTTCGTCGGCGGCGACGACGGAGTCGTCGACCTGAAGAGGCTGCTGTCGATCGTCGCGGAACTCGACGACGAGGACGAGTGGGAGCAGGAGGAGGACGAGGAGGCGCGGGGCGCAGCGGAGGGCACGGCGGGGCGGGGCCCCGGACCGGCCCTGGCCAGAGTGGTCGAGCAGCGCACCCGGGCGGGCATCAGGCTGGGCGCGAGCGCCCTCGGAACGGGACTCGCGGTCGCCGGGCGGCTTGCGCACCTTCCGCCGCTGTCCCCGGTCGTCCCCGCCCTGCTGCACCTGGCCGAGTCCACCCCGGCGATTCGGACGAGACTGACCTGCCATCTCGGCCACCAGGCCACCTCCGCTCTGTTCACGACGGCGAACGTGGTCACGGGCACGCTCGCGCTCCAGCCCGTCGGGCTGCTGGTGCAGGCGGTCTCCGCCGCCGAGCGTTACGTGGAGGCCCGTGAGGCACGGCGGGCCTGGGACTCGCGCGCGCGGGAACTGGCCTCCGACGAGGGCGCCTACCGGCACGTCCGCAGGCGCAGGAGGACCAGGACCACGCCGCTTGAGCACAGTCCCGTCGAGCGGTTCGAACGACTGGCGAGCCCGGCGGCGCTCGGTGTCTCGGTGCTGACCCACGTCGTCAGCGGCAGCCGTGACCGCGGTCTCGCCATGATGATCGCCGCGACGCCCAGTGCCGCGAAGGCCGGGCGGGAGGCGTTCTCCAGCGCGGTCGGGCGCACCCTGGCCAAACGCGGCGCGGTCGTCCTCGACAGTCACGCGCTGCGCCGGATGGACGGCCTCGACACGGTCGTGCTCGACGCCGCCCTGTTCCTGACCGGCTCGTGGACGGTCGAGCGCGTCGTGCCCCTGGCCGAGGGCATCGACCCCGCCGAGCTGAACGCCCTGCTGCCCGGCCTGCTCGACGCGACCGATCCCGGCGCGCGCCGTGAGCGCGGCCACTGGGCGGCCGAACCCGCCAGGCTTCCCGCCGCCGAGGGACGCGAGTGGCGTTCCCTGGGGCTGCGGCCGGTCCGGGTGACCAGGCGGGGCGTGCCGGTCGCCCTGGCCGGTCTGGCGCCCGAACTCGTGTCCATCGCGGACGCGCTGGTCACCGCCCCCCAGGGCTGCTCGGTGCTGCTGGCGGGTGAGGGTGCCCGCGAGGTGGTCAGGCGGCTCGCCGTGGGAGGCGGAGGCGGGGACGGCACGCCGCCGAAGACCCTCCCGGGAGGCCACCGGCTGACGACGCGGATCCGCGCGCTCCAGGCGGAGGGCCACGGGGTCGCGGTGGTCTCCAGGCGGTCGACGTCCGCGATGGCCCAGGCCGATCTGAGCGTCGGCGTGCTCGGTGGTCCCGACGGCGTGCCGTGGGAGGCGGACGTGCTGGGCGACCTGGAGACGGCCCACCTGCTGCTGAGCTGCCTGGCCCCGGCCAGACGGGCCGGTGAGCGGTGCGTACGGCTCAGCCTGGCGACGGCGGCGGCGGGCGCGGCGCTCGCGGGCACCGGCCCCAGGACCGCCTCTGTGAGCAGGGCCCGCCTGGTCAGTGACGGTACGGCGCTGGCCGCGATCGTCGTGGGCGAGTGGACGGCCCGTGAACTGGGCAACGCGGCGCCCGCCGAGCGCGCCGACCCGACCCCCTGGCACGCCCTGCCGGTCGACGCCGTGCTGTCCAGGCTCGGTTCCTCCCTCGACGGCCTGCCCAAGTCCGAGGCCGTACGGCGCAGGCCTCCGCCGCCGCCGGGAGAGCCGGACGGCACCGACTCGCTGCTGCGCGCCTCCCTTGAGGAACTGGCCAACCCGCTGACCCCGGTGCTGGCGGCCGGGGCGGGCCTGTCCGCGATGGTGGGCTCCGTCCTGGACGGCGTGCTGATCGGCGGCGTCATGATCGTGGACGCGCTCATCGGCGGCGGGCAGCGAACGTCGGCCAACCGGGCCGTGCACCGCCTGACCGAGTCCGTCGCCGACCACGTACGGCTGCGCCGTCCCTTCTCCAAAGACGTCAAGGACCTCAAAGAGCCCAAGAAGGGCAAGAAGGCCAAAGAACCTGAGAGAGGCTCGGCGCACACGACCGAGGTGGCGACGGCGGACACGCTCGTGCCGGGAGACGTCATCGAACTGCGGGCGGGCGACGCCGTACCGGCCGACTGCCGGATCCTGTCGTCGATCGGCCTGGAGATCGACGAGGCGGGACTGACCGGTGAGTCCCTGCTGGTCCCGAAGGCGCCCGCCCCGGTGGACGCCTCCGCGGTCGCCGACCGCAGCTCGATGGTCTACCAGGGCACGACGGTCGCCGCGGGGCACGGGCTGGCCGTGGTCGTGGCGTCGGGTGAGGAGACGGAGGCGGCGCGCACCGCGCGGCTCTCGGCCGACGAGCGCCCGCAGAGCGGGGTCCACCTGCGGCTGCGGACGCTGAGCCGCAGGATCCTGCCGGTCGCGATCGGCTCCGGTGTCGTCGTGCTGGTCGCGGACCTGCTGCGGGGGCGGTCGATGCCGCAGGCGCTCGCCCTGGCGGTGAGCCTCGCGGTCGCCTCGGTGCCCGAGGGGCTGCCCTTCATCGCCTCGGCCGCCGAACTGGCCGCGGCCAGGCGATTGTCGAGCCGCGAGACCCTGGTGCCCAACCCCTCGACGATCGAGGCCCTCGGCCGGGTGAACGTGCTCTGCTTCGACAAGACGGGGACCCTGACCGAGGGGCGCATCAGCCTGCGGGTGGTCTCCGACGGGCGTTCCGAGCACTCGACGGAGCGGCTGAACGAGGAGCTACGGCGGATCGTGGCCGCCGGGTTGCGCGCGAGCCCCCGCTACGAGGACGGCAAGCCCATCGCCCACCCGACGGACCGCGCGGTGGTCGAGGGGGCGCGGCGGCTCGACGTGACGCCGCAGGAGGGGCTGGGCGTCTGGAGCCGGGTCGAGGAGCTGCCCTTCGAGCCGGGACGCGGCTACCACGCGGTGCTCGGCCTCGGCCCCTCCGGGCACGTGCTGAGCGTCAAGGGCGCCCCCGAGATCGTGCTCACCGGCTGCGCGCACCTGCTGCGCGACGGCCGTACGGTCCGCATGACCGCCGCGGCGAGGAAGGGACTTGAGGAGGAGGTCGACCGGCTCGCCCTGCAGGGTTACCGGGTGCTCGCGGTGGCCGAACGGCCCGCCTCCGACCGCCGTGACCTGGACGACTCCCGGGTCGACGAACTGACCTTCCTGGGGTTCCTGTGCCTGGCCGACCCGGTCAGGCCTACGGCGGCCGAGAGCGTCGGCCGCCTGACGAGGGCGGGCGTCAGGATCGTCATGATCACCGGTGACCATCCGAGCACCGCGGCGGCGATCGCCGCCGAGCTCGACCTGCTGGACGGCGGGCGGGTGATGACCGGCCCCGAGCTGGACGAGATGGACGACGCGACCCTGGTCGAGCGGCTTCCCGGGGTTGCGGTCTTCGCCAGGACGACCCCCGCGCACAAGGTCAGGATCGTCAGCTGCCTGCGCCGGGCGGGGAAGGTCGTCGCGGTGACCGGAGACGGGGCCAACGACGCCCCGGCCATCCGCGCCGCCGACGTCGGGATCGCCCTGGGCTCCCGCGCCACCCCGGCGGCCAGGACCGCGGCCGACGTCGTGGTGACCGACGACCGCATCGAGACGATCGTGGACGCGTTCATCGAGGGCAGGGCCATGTGGAGCTCGGTCCGCGACGCCCTGAGCATCCTGCTCGGCGGCAACGTCGGGGAGATCGTCTTCGCGGTCGGCTCGAACCTGCTCACCGGCGGCAGCGTGCTGAACGCCCGCCAGTTGCTGCTGGTCAACCTGCTGACCGACATGCTGCCCGCGATGGCGGTCGCGGTCAGGCCTCCGGCGGCGACCAGCCCGGAGCGGCTGCTGGCCGAGGGTCCTGAGGCGTCCCTGGGCGCCTCGCTGACCCGGGACATCTACCTGCGCGCCACGACGACGGCCGGGGCGGCGTCGATGGCCTGGCTGGTCGGGCGGGCGACGGGCACGCGGGGACGGGCGAACACGATCGCGCTGGTCGCCCTGATCTCCACGCAGCTGTTCCAGACCCTGGCCAGCGGCGGCCGGGACCGGGTGGTCCTGCTGGCCGTGATCGCCTCGATGGGCGTCCTGGCGGCCAGCGTCTCCGTCCCCGTGATCTGCCTGTTCTTCGGCTGCCGGCCGCTGGGGCCCGTGGGATGGGGCATCGCCCTGGGCAGCTCCCTGGCGGCCACGCTGGCCGGAACGGCGTTCGAGCGGTGGACCCGCGATCCTTCACCGTCTGTTCATTAAAAGGAAACCTCAAAGTATTGATTTGTGACGCTATGTCGGCAATTATCCCCGAAGTAGCGTTTCAGCGATTTGAGGTAGACATGTCCGGATTCTTGAGCTCGGTCGTCGCCAAGGCCGTGGCTCTTCTGCTCGAAGCCCTCATCATGCGCATCGTGCAGTCGCTCACCCTCGCCATGATCCGTCGCGGCGGCCTCCTGCCCGCCTGACCCCGATCTTCACGGACCCGCCGGCGGGCCCCTCAGGGGACCCTCAGCGGGCCCGGCTGTTGATGAGCCGGGCGACCTTGCGGTGCTCGGGTGAACGCAGCACCCGCTCGGCCTCGTCCGGGTCGGCGACCGGCGCCTTCACCAGCAGGCCCCGGTTGAACTTCAGCTTCAGCAGCCGCCGTACCGACTGGTCGAGCCGCGCCCTGGAGATCTTCCCCGACTTCACCGCGGTCAGCACCCCGTCGTAGGCCGCCGAGTAGTTGGGCGGCATCAGAAGCAGGTCCGCCCCCGCCTGTACGGCCCGCACCGCCACCTGGGCGTCGCCGTACTTCTTGCGCACCCCGGCCATGTCCAGCGCGTCGGTCGAGACGACGCCGTCGAAGCCGAGCTTGTCACGCAGCAGGCCGGTCAGGATCGGCTTGGACAGGGTGGCCGGGTCGCCCGACGGGTCGAGCTTGGGCATGACCACGTGGGCGCTCATGATCGCGTCGACGTCCGCACCGATCGCGGCGGCGAACGGAGGGGCGTCCAGCTTCTCCCACTGGGCCCGGGAGTGCTGGATGACCGGCAGCCCGGTGTGGCTGTCCACGTTGGTGTCGCCGTGCCCGGGGAAGTGCTTGGCCGTCGAGGCGACGCCCGCGTCGTGGAAGCCCTGGACCGCGGCGGCGACCATGGGCGAGACCTTCTTCGGGTCCGAGCCGTAGGCGCGGGGACCGATCACCGGGTTGCGCGGGTTGATGTTCACGTCGGCGACCGGGGCGAAGTCGAGGTTGATGCCCAGCGCCTTCAGCTCGGCGCCGGTCACCTTGGCGGCCCTGCGCGCCAGCGACGGGTCGCCGGTCGAGCCGATGACCGAGGCCCCCGGCATGTCGGTGACCAGCGGCGCCAGGCGGGACACCCGGCCGTTCTCCTGGTCGGCGCCGACGAGCAGCGGAATCCTCGGGGAGGCCTTCTGCAGCCCGTTGGTGAGCGCGACGACCTGCCGGACGCCCTTGACGTTGTTCGCCCAGGGGAACAGGATCACCCCGCCGGGACGGTACTTCTCTATCACCTTCGCCGGGGTGTCCACCCCGTAGCGGGCGCGGTTCTCCGGCGAGGAGGTGTCGGCGGCCGGGCCGTACAGAACCGGCATGAAGAGCTGGCCGACCTTCTCCTCCAGGCTCATCTTCCGCAGCACGGCCTCGACCTGGGCGGGAGAGCCCGCAGGAGGGGCCGTGGACGGCTCAGGCGAGGACGCGGAGGGAGATGCCACCGAGGGCGAGGCCGCCTGGGCCGAGGCGCTCCCGGCCTGGCTCTCCGCCCTGACAGGCGCCGAGGCCCCCGTCGCGGCACATCCGGCCACCATCGTCGCGATCACTGCGAGACCAGTCGTGCGAATACACCGAACCATGGGTTCCACGCTATCCGCGTCACGGACTCCGACACGCCGCGCCTCCCCGTTACGGAAAAGACCTCAGAGGGCGAGTCCGGCAAGTTCCGGCAGGTGGGCGCGGGCCGCGGCCCTGGCGTCCGACGGACTGGAGGCCGCCAGCGCGGCCTGCGCGGCCAGCACGCACCGCTCCCGCGTGTGCAGCGACAGAGCCGCCCGTACGGCGGGCAGCGCGGTCGGCGCCATCGACAGTGAGGTGACGCCCATCCCGACCAGCACACAGGCCAGGGCCGGGTCCCCGGCGGCCTCCCCGCAGACCCCGCAGGACCTGCCTCGCTCGGCGGCGCCGTTGACCGCCGCGAGGACCAGGTCGAGCAGCGCGGGCTGCCAGGGGTCGTGCAGCATGCCGAGTCCCCCGACCTCCCGGTCCGCGGCCAGGGTGTACTGGGCCAGGTCGTTGGTGCCGATGGAGAAGAAGTCCGCCTCGGCCGCCAGGTCACCGGAGCGCAGGGCCGCCGAGGGGATCTCGATCATCACCCCGGCCGAGGCGATCCCGGCCTCCTTGCACGCCGCCACGTACCAGGCGGCCTCCTGCCTGGTCGCCACCATCGGGGCCATCACCTGGAGCTTGGCCGAAGACCGCGCGGCCGCCCTGGCCAGCGCCCTGAGCTGGGTCTCCATGATCTCCGGGTACCGCTGGAAGAGCCGCAGACCGCGCTGGCCCAGCGCCGGGTTGGGCTCCTTGCCGGGCGGCGGCAGGAAGGCCAGCGGCTTGTCCGCCCCCGCGTCGAGTGTGCGCACCACGACCCGCCCGCCGGGGAAGGCGTCGAGCACCCCGAGATAGGCGGCGACCTGCTCCTCCTCCGAGGGCGGCGCCGTCCTGTCGAGGAAGAGGAACTCGGTGCGGTAGAGCCCGACCCCCTCGGCGCCGTGCCGCAACGCCCCCTCCACGTCACGCGGCCCGCCGACGTTGGCCAGCAGCGGCACCGGATGACCGTCCGCGGTGGCCCCGGGGCCGGTGGCCGCCGCGAGCACGGCCTGCCTCGCCGCCGCGGCCCTCGCCACGGTCTCCACCTCCTCCGGGGAGGGGTCGAGCCGTACGAGGCCGGAGAAGCCGTCGACGAGCACCTCGGTCCCCGCGGCGACGGAGGCCGCCCCCGGGCAGGCGACCACGGCCGGCACGCCCATGGCCCTGGCGAGGATCGCGGTGTGGCTGGTCGGCCCGCCCTGCTCGGTGACGAACGCCGCGACCACCTCCCTGGACAGCGCCGCCGTGTCCGCGGGCGCCAGGTCACGGGCCAGCAGCACGTACGGCCGGACACCGGGCGCGGGCAGCCCCGGGGCGGGCAGTCCCTCAAGGAGGGCGACGACCCTGTCCCGCACGTCGTCCAGGTCGGCCGCGCGCTCACCGAGGTATCCCCCGGCGCCGACGATCATCTCGCGGTATCCGCCGAACCCCTCGTAGACGGCCCTCGACGCGTTCATCCCGGCGTCGATCAGCCCGGCGACCCCGACGGCCAGCCCCGGGTCGCGCGCCATCAGCGCCTGGGCCTTGAGGATCTCCTGGGCCTGGCCCCCCGCCCTGGCCCCCCGCTCCTCCAGGTCGGCGGCGACCCGTTCGAGGGCGCGGGCGGCCCTGGCGCGCTCGGCCTCGGCGTCACCGTCGTGACGGGCGTCGGCGTCCGGCACGGGGACCTCGCGTGAAAGGACGTATCCGGGCCCGGATCCGACACCCGGGCTCACGCCGACCCCCGTGAGCGCGTTCATGGAGCCGATGCGATGAGTGCGAGCTCGTCCAGCAGCTCGTCGGCCCCCTCGCCCTCCGCCTCGATCACCACGGTGTCCCCCTGCCGGACGTCGAGGGAGAGGACCGCGAGAATGCTCTTGGCGTTCACCGGCTCCCCGCCCTTCTTGGCGACGGTCACCTCAAGGGACGCCTTGGCCGCGGTCTGCACGAACGTCGCGGCGGGGCGGGCGTGCAGGCCGACCTCGGACTCAACGGTGACTTGGCGCTGGGCCACGTGCTCCTCCTGCAGGGTCGACCGGGCGGTCTAGACCGCCCGGATCATCGAATGGTGGATGGAGGCCAGTCGACCGTCGTCAGGTCGGTGACCACAAGGTCCGCCTCGGCCAGCTCGGAGCCCTCGTGGGTCGTCGCTATCCCCACGCATGTCATACCCGCCGCCTTGGCCGCCGCAATCCCCGCGATCGAATCCTCGAAGACGACGCACCGCGCGGGTTCGACGGCCAGCCGCTCCGCGGCCAGCAGGAACCCCTCGGGGTCGGGTTTGCCGACGGTCACGTCCCGGGAGGAGACGACGGTCAGCACGAGGTCGCTCACCCCGGCCTCGGCGAGCCTCTTGTCCGCCCAGTCCGGGTGGGCCGAGGTGACGACGGCGATCCGCGCGCCGTACTCGGCGGCCCTGCGCATCAGGTCGGCGGCGCCGGGAACCTGGGTGACCTCGGGCAGTCCCGGGTGGTCGTGGAAGGAGCGGACCTCGGCGAGCAGGTCGTCGATCGCGACGCCGGGGAAGAGATCGGTCCGCTCGGCTAGGACGTCACGCCCCCGCCGCCCGATGAATCCGCGTAACACGTCGCGGTCGTGGCCGACCCCGTGCCTGTCGAACAACATGGCCCACATGGCCTGGCTCCGCCGCTCGGAGTTGATGAGCGTGCCGTCCAGGTCGAACAACGCAGCATCCATGGTCGTCCCCGCTAGAGATCGTCGTGGTCTTCGCGGGCCCCACTGCCGCGCGAAGGGCTCACACCCCGGGGAAGGGCTCACGTCCACACGAAGAGCTCGTCTCCTGTGCGCACCGGACCGTCGGCGATCCTGGTGACGGCCTCCGTGACGGCGTCCAGCGCCACGACGGGGCAGACCGGACAGCGTCCGCCCGCCTCGACCTCAGCGGGGTTCCAGGCGACCACGGGCTGACCCGCCTCCACCCTGTCACCCTCCGACGCGAGCACCTCGAAACCCTCACCTCTGAGCTGGACGGTGTCGATACCCAGATGGACCAGGACCCCTCTGCCGTCGTCGCCGACGACGACGAAGGCGTGCGGGTGGAGCTTCACGATCTTACCGGCGATGGGAGCGACCGCCCGGCCCGGCTCCCTCAACGGCTCGATCGCCAGCCCGGGCCCGACGAGGCCCTGCGAGAACACCGGGTCGGGTACGGCTCGCAGAGCGAGAGCCGCTCCCGCGACCGGGGCAAGCACGGTGGTCATCACACCCCCTTGGCGCCCCACGCCGTCCCCCCACCGGTGAGGGTGAGAGGACGGCCCGGCGTCTCCTAGCCGATGATGTCCTCGATGTCGCTGGCGATGGTGTCGGCCTCGGGGCCGACCACCACCTGGACGATGTTGCCCGCGGCCATCACTCCGTGCGCGCCCGCCGCCCGCAGAGCCGCCTGGTCGACCTTGGCGGCGTCGTGCACCTCGGTGCGCAGGCGGGTGATGCACGGCTCGATCTCGATGATGTTCTCCGCGCCACCCAGTCCCGCGATGATCGCGTGGGCGTCAGCCGCCATGTCGTCCTCCAGTCGTCATCGGTCTCTGACCAGGCTAAACGACCCGAGACGATCAGTCCGTCTGGGTCACCTTGTTGAGACCCCTGGGGGCGTCGGGGTCGATGCCGAGCCTGCGTGCCAGGGCCTCGGTCAGCAGCTGGCCGGGGACGATGAGGCCGAGCGGGGCGACCCACTCGGGGAGGTCGGGGCCGTTGAGCGCGGCGGTGCCGACCGCGGCGAGCGCGGTGCCGCCGCCGACGGTGAAGGCGGAGGCGCCCGCCCCGGTGACCCGCTCGGCGAGCGCGACGGTCCCGGCCAGGGTGGGGCCCTCGCCCGCGGCGACCAGGAGGGCGGGGGTGTCCTCGTCGACCACGGCGATCGGGCCGTGCAGCAGGTCGGCGTACGACAGGCCCATGGCGTGCAGGTAGCAGGCCTCCTTGAGCTTCAGGGCCAGTTCGAGGGCGGTGGAGAAGGCCAGTCCCCGGCCGGAGACCACGACGCCGGGCTTGTCCGCCAGGCCCTCGACGATCGCGTCCAGGTCGCCGGGCTCGGCGATCAGCTTCTCCACCGCGTCCGGGACCCGCTGCAGGTCGGCGGCGTCGACGTCGGCGCCGAGACCGAGTCCGAGCACGGCCAGCGCGGCGAGCTGGGTGGTGTAGGTCTTGGTCGCCGGGACGGCCTTCTCCTCACCGGCGAGCGTGCACAGGGCCAGGTCGGCGGCCTGGGCGAGGGGACTCTGCTCGCCGCCGTTGGTGATGGCCACGGTGCTGGCGCCGCAGTCCTTGGCCCAGGCGAGGGTCTCGACGATCTCCTCGGTCCTGCCGGACTGGGAGAGGGCGACCGCGAGCACCCCGTCGAGGTCGAGCCTGCGCCGGTAGGTGGTGGCGATCGACGGCGCGGCGAGGGTCGACAGGCGGCCCGCGTGCGCCTCGGCGAGGTAACGGCCGTAGACTGCGGCATTGTCGGAGGTACCGCGGGCGATGAACAGTAGCTGGCGAGTCTGTCCCGCGAGCCGTTCCACCTCCTCGACCCTGGGGAGGAGGGCGTCCAGCGTGGCTCGCAAAGCGGCGGGCTGCTCAGCGATCTCGCTGCGCATCTTGGTCGTCATCTCGCGCTCATCCTTCGGTCGGACGGACGGAGATCGGGCCGTTATCGATCCGTCGCCGGTCCGCACATTGACACCCTTTTCCGGCCTGTGGTCTAGTCCGGACTAGACCAGTACGAACCATAACTCATCCGTACTTCTCAGATCGAGAGGGGAGGATCTCGTGGCCCAGATCGATCCGGACAGCCCTGTCCCCAAGTACTTCCAGCTTCGCGAGATCCTGCTTGACCTGATCGAGAACAACGAGCTGCCGATCGGCGCGGCGATCCCGTCCGAACGCGAGCTCTGCCAGCGCTTCGAGCTGTCCCGCATGACCGTACGGCAGGCGGTCGACCACCTGGTCTCCGAGGGCAGGCTGCAGCGCGTCGCGGGCAAGGGCACCTTCGTCGCCCGCCCCAAGATCGAGATGGCCCTCAGACTGACCTCCTTCAGCGACGAGATGCGCGCCCGTGGCATGGAACCGGGATCACGCGACCTCGACCGCAGGATCGTCAGGGCCAGCGCGCACCTGGCCAGGGAACTCGGCATCCACCCCGGAGACGAGGTCCACTTCATCGAGCGGCTGCGCACCGCGGCCGACGAGCCCATGTGCATCGAGCGGGCCCACATCCCGGTGTCCCTCGCCCCCGACCTCGACGCCCACGACCTGACGGGCCGGTCCCTGTACGCCCTGCTCGAAAGCCGGTACGGTCTGATCCTCGACGCGGGTGAGCTGACCATCGACGGCGGAATCGCCGACCCGGGAGACGCCGACCTGCTGAAACTGCCACGTGGCGGCGCCGTGCTGCTGCTCCAGCGGCGTTCCTTCGCCGGGAACGTCTGCGCCGAGCTCGGGGTCTCCACCTACCGAGCCGACCGCTACCAGCTCCGCACGGTCCTGGAGACCCCGGCACGCCGCACCTGACCTCCTCGCGATCCCCACCCCCCTGGAGGAAAGTCCGATGAGTTCCCCCTCAACGGACGCGGGACGCCCTCCCGCCCCGCCCTCGGCCGGGTCCGCCGTGATGAGCGTGCTCCAGCGCCTGGGACGCTCCCTCATGCTGCCGATCGCGATCCTGCCCGCCGCGGGACTGCTGCAGCGGCTCGGCTACGACGACCTCATCGGCCGCACGGACAACGTCCTGCTCGACGACATCGCCCACGTGATCGGCACCGCGGGCCAGACCCTCTTCGACAACCTGGCGCTGCTGTTCGCCGTCGGCGTGGCGATCGGGTTCGCCCGCAAGGCCGACGGCTCGACCGCGCTCGCCGCGCTCGTCGGCTACCTCGTCTTCCACGCGGTCAGCATGACCATCTTCTTCGACCTGTTCGACCCCGCCCTGAAGGACACGATCTCCAAGAAGCTCTTCAACCCGGCCCATCCGGGCGTCCCCGACGTGGTGCTCAACCTCGGCGCGGAGAACCCGACCCGGGTGCTCGGCGGCATCGTGATGGGCCTGGTCTCGGCGACGCTGTGGCAGCGGTTCTACCGGACCAAACTGCCGACCTGGCTGGCCTTCTTCAGCGGACGCCGCCTGGTGCCGATCATCACCGCCTTCGCCGGTCTGATCATCGGTGTCCTGTTCGGCTTCGTCTGGCCGGTCATCGGCAACCTGATGAGCGTGTTCGGCAACTGGCTCGCCGCCCACAGCGTCGCGGGCGCCGGGATCTACGGCATGTTCAACCGGGCGCTGCTGCCCCTCGGGCTGCACCACATCGTCAACAACGTGGTCTGGACGCAGGTCCCCGACTGCGTGGTCAACGGCAAGCGACTCGCCGGGGACCTGATCTGCTTCAACAACGGCGCCCCGGGCTTCGGCGGCTTCGAGGCGGGCCTGTACCCGGTGCTGATGTTCGGCCTGCCCGCCGCGGCCCTGGCCATCTGGCGGGCCGCGCCGCCGCACCGCCGCAACGCGGTCGGCTCGATCATGGTCTCCGCGGCCCTCACCGCCTTCCTGACCGGGATCACCGAGCCGATCGAGTTCGCCTTCGTCTTCGTCGCCCCGGTCCTGTTCGTGGTCCACATCGTCCTGACCGGCATCTCCCTGGCGGTCGCCTCGGCCCTGGGCGCCAAGCTCGCCTTCAGCTTCTCCTCCGGCCTGATCGACCTCGTCCTGTACGGCACCGCCCCCAACGCCGAGGGCATCCCGATCATCATCGTGATGGGCCTGGTCTACGCGGTGATCTACTACGTCGTGTTCAGCTTCCTGATCAGGAAGCTGAACATCATGACGCCGGGCCGGGAGCCGGAGGCCGACACCGAGTCCGGCTCCCCCGCGGTGCCCGAGCAACTCCCCGAACCCGCTGAGCCCCCCGCTGAGACCCCCGAGCCCGCCGAGGCCGTACCCGCAGAACGGAAGGCTGAGCGGCCCTGAGGCCGTGTATCCGCCGCGCCCGGTGGTAGATACCAGACATCCCCCGCCATCGACAGGCAGGGGGACCGGCAATGGGCACGGCGGCCGTGGAGCGCGGCCCTTCGGGGTGGGCGTCGGCTCTGGCGATCCTGCAGCGCGTCGGGCGCTCGCTCATGATGCCCATCGCGGTGCTGCCCGCCGCCGGACTGCTGTTCAGGTTCGGCCAGGAGGACATGCTCGGGCGGACGGACAACCTCTTCCTCGACCAGGTCGCGGGCGTCTTCGCGGCGGCCGGTGGCGCGCTGTTCGACAACCTGCCGCTGCTGTTCGCGATCGGCGTGGCGATCGGGTTCGCCCGCAAGGCCGACGGCTCGACCGCGCTCGCCGCGCTCGTCGGCTACCTCGTCTTCGACCGGGTCAGCAGGACGCTGTTCTTCACCTCGGCCCCGGCCTCCCAGGTCTACAAGAAGGTGGCGCTGACCGTCGTGGGCCCTGACGGACGGCCCGTGCCCGCGCTCAACCTCGGCGTCCAGAACCCGACCGGGGTCCTGGGGGGCATCGTCATCGGCATCGTCGCCGCCCTGCTCTGGGAGCGGTACTACCGGATCAAACTGCCCGCCTGGCTCGCCTTCTTCGGCGGGCGCAGGTTCGTCCCCATCGTCACCGCCGTCTCCGCGCTCGTCCTCGGCGTCGTCTTCGGCCTGCTCTGGCGGCCCGTGGGCGACTGGCTCGCGGGCGTGGGCGACTGGCTCGCCGCCCACGGCACCGCGGGCGCCGGACTGTACGGCGTGGCCAACCGGCTGCTCATCCCGATCGGCCTGCACCACTTCCTGAACACGATCGTCTGGTTCACCCTGCCCGAATGCCACGCCGGGGTCCAGGGCGCGACCAAGAACGCCGCAGGCGACCTGAACTGCTACTTCGCGGGCGAGCAGGGCGCCGGGATCTTCATGACCGGCTTCTTCCCGGTCATGATGTTCGGCCTGCTCGGCGCGGCCATCGCGATGTGGCGCGCGGCCCCGAAGGAGAAGCGGGGCGTCGTGGGCGGCATCATGCTCTCGGCCGGTCTCACCTCGTTCGTGACCGGCATCACCGAACCGCTCGAATTCGCCTTCATCTTCGTCGCGCCCACGCTGTTCGCGGTGCACGCGGTGCTCACCGGGATCTCGATGGCCCTGATGGCCGAGTTCGGGGCCAGGCTGGGGTTCACCTTCTCCGGCGGCGCCATCGACATGCTTCTCAACGCGGGCAAGTCCAACACCCACGAACTCGCCCTGATCATCGGCTTCGGCCTGGTCTACTTCGTCGTCTACTACCTGCTGTTCACCGTGCTGATCAGAAGGCTGAACCTGGCGACCCCTGGCCGTGAGCCCGAGGAGGCCCCCGCCGCCTCGCCGTGACCCGTTCCGGTCGTCCGTGGAAGGGACGGCCCGGACGCCGGAACCGCAGGGCACCGCTCCAGCTTCGGGTGATTCGCCACGCCCTTTCCGTGCCCTTCACGGAGGAAACACCACCGGACGCCGGAAAGCTGGCGTGCCACGTATTCGGCGGCAGGACCGGAAACTCCTAGCTGTGTCAGCCCCTCGCAGGAGAAACCGGAGCCAGCATGCCGCGCCCCTCGCACCTCCCCCGCGTCACGTCCTCCTCCACCGTGGAGCCGCTCTACGACGACGAGCGGCCCTCCCCGAAGGCCACCGCCGCGCCGCCGTACGTCCAGGGCGCGCTCGCCCTCGCCCTCGACCACGAGACGGGGACGGCCGGGCCACCGGGGCCACCACCCGCGGTCCCCGAGGGGAGGCGGCTGCGGGCCCTGTGCCAGGCCGTCGCCGAGGTCCTGGCGGGCCTGAGGCCGCCCTCCAGCGTCGCCTCCCACCTCACCGGCAGGGCCGGCAACGAGCTGGCGCGCAGCGGAAGGGTCATGCGGTGCGCGCGGCCCCCGCGGACCGGCGTCCCCCACGTGTCCCAGCCGCGTGACGGGGTGGTGGAGATGTGCGTCCTGGTGCACTGCGGTGACCGGTCACGGGTGCTGGCGCTGCGGCTTGAGCGCGTGGGCGCCCGCTGGCTGTGCACGGACGTCGAGACGGCCCCCTGAGAGCCCCGGAGAGCCGCCTGCCGCTCGCGGCCCTTCTTTCCAGGGAGAAAGCCCACAGGGCCCGTACGGGATCGTACGGGCCCTGTGAAGCGGGTGGATCAGACCTCGGCGTTCCTGGGGTCGCCGTGGCAGCGCTTGTACTTCTTGCCGGAGCCACAGGGGCAGGGGGCGTTGCGCTCGACGTTGCCGTAGGCGTCGCGCTCGGCCTTGGTGCTGACCCTGGTGTGCTCGACGTCGCCGCTCTCGCCGGGCGCGGAGTATTCGAGCTCGGCCGGGCGCTGCGGACCGCGCAGGCCCCGGGCGATGATGGAGCGGGTCTCGGCGATCGCCTCGTCCTCGTGCTCCTCCTGCTCCTCGACGATCGGGTTGGTCTGGACCTCGACCTCAAGGTTGAACAGGTAACCGACCGACTCCTCCTTGATGCCGTCGAGCATCTGGGAGAACATCTCGAAGCCCTCGCGCTGGTACTCGATCAGCGGGTCGCGCTGGGCCATCGCGCGCAGGCCGATGCCCTCCTGGAGATAGTCCATCTCGTAGAGGTGCTCACGCCACTTGCGGTCGAGGACCGACAGGATGACCCTGCGCTCCAGCTCCCGCATGGTCTCGGCGCCGAGCTCCTCCTCGCGGCGGTCGTAGGCCGCCGTCGCGTCGGCCTTGACCTTCTCGGCGAGGACTTCCGCGGTGAGCTCCTCACGGCCGCCGACCTCCTCAAGGAGGTCGTCCAGGCCGAGGGTGATCGGGTAGAGCTGGCCGAGCGCCTTCCACAGCTTGTCGAGGTCCCACTCCTCGGCGAAGCCCTCCGCGGTCGCGCCGCCGACGTACTCCTCGATCACGTCGTTGACGAAGGTGCGGATCTGCTCCTGCAGGTCGGCGCCCTCAAGCACGCGGCGACGCTCGGCGTAGATCACCTTGCGCTGCCGGTTCATGACCTCGTCGTACTTCAGAACGTTCTTGCGGATCTCGAAGTTCTGCTGCTCGACCTGGTGCTGGGCGGAGGCGATGGCCTTGGAGACGATGCCCGACTCGATCGGGACGTCGTCCGGGATGTTCAGCCGCGTCATGATCATCTCGACCCTGGCCGAGTTGAACAGGCGCATGAGGTCGTCCTCAAGCGAGAGGTAGAAGCGCGACTCGCCCGGGTCGCCCTGACGGCCGGAACGACCGCGCAGCTGGTTGTCGATACGCCGCGACTCGTGGCGCTCGGTGCCCAGCACGTAGAGGCCGCCGAGCCCGGTGACCTCCTCGTGCTCGGCCTGGACGGCCTCCTTGGCCTTCTCCAGCGCCTCGCCCCAGGCCTTGTCGTACTCCTCCGGAGTCTCGACGGGGTCCAGGCCCCGGCCGCGCAGCTCCAGGTCGGCGCGGAAGTCGGGGTTGCCGCCGAGCATGATGTCGGTGCCTCGACCGGCCATGTTGGTCGCGACGGTCACGGCGTGCTTGCGGCCCGCCTCCGCGACGATCGACGCCTCACGCGCGTGGTTCTTGGCGTTGAGGACCTCGTGCTTGACGCCCTTGCGCTTGAGCTCCCTGGACAGGCGCTCGGACTTGGCGACGCTGGTGGTGCCGACGAGGACCGGCTGGCCGCGCTCGTAGCGCTCCTTGATGTCCTCGACACAGGCCAGGAACTTGGCGTCCTCGGTCTTGTAGACCACGTCGGCCTGGTCCTTGCGGATCATCGGCCGGTTCGTCGGGATCGGGACGACGCCGAGCTTGTAGGTCTGGTGGAACTCGTTGGCCTCGGTGGTCGCCGTTCCGGTCATGCCGGACAGCGTGGTGTAGAGGCGGAAGTAGTTCTGGAGCGTGATCGTGGCGAGAGTCTGGTTCTCGTCCTTGATCTTCACGCCCTCCTTGGCCTCGATGGCCTGGTGCATGCCCTCGT
Source organism: Streptosporangium sp. NPDC020072 (assembly GCF_040631445.1). Taxonomy (NCBI): domain Bacteria; kingdom Bacillati; phylum Actinomycetota; class Actinomycetes; order Streptosporangiales; family Streptosporangiaceae; genus Streptosporangium; species Streptosporangium sp. NPDC020072. Next base: position 442,389 of record NZ_JBEYAB010000002.1, read on the forward strand.
TGTAGCGGCGGCCGTGCAGGACTCGACCGGTGAACTCGTCGACGATCAGGACCTCGCCGTCGACGACGATGTAGTCCTTGTCCTTCTTGTAGAGCTCCTTGGCCTTCAACGCGTTGTTGAGGAAGCCGACCAGGTGGGTGTGCTCGGGCTTGTAGAGGTTGTCGATGCCGAGCCAGTCCTCGACCTTCTCCACACCGGACTCGAAGATGCCGACGGTGCGCTTCTTCTCGTCGACGGAGTAGTCGCCGGTGTTCTCCTCGCCGTCCTTGCCCTCGGTGCCCCTGCGGAGCCTGGGCACGATCTTGGCGAACTCGGAGTACCACTTGCCCGACTGCTCACCGGGACCCGAGATGATCAGCGGCGTCCTGGCCTCGTCGATGAGGATCGAGTCGACCTCGTCGACGATGGCGAAGTTGTGGCCGCGCTGGACGCACTCCTCCAGCGACCAGGCCATGTTGTCGCGCAGGTAGTCGAAGCCGAACTCGTTGTTCGTCCCGTAGGTGATGTCGCAGTTGTACTGCTTGCGGCGCTCATCCGGCGGCATGTTCGCCAGGATCACCCCGACCTCAAGACCGAGGAAGCGGTGGATGCGCCCCATCTCGTCGGCGTCACGCTTGGCCAGGTAGTCGTTGACCGTGATGACGTGGACGCCCTTGCCCGAGATGGCGTTGAGGTACGCCGGGAGCGTACAGGTCAGGGTCTTGCCCTCACCGGTGCGCATCTCGGAGATGTTGCCCATGTGCAGGTTGGCCCCGCCCATGATCTGCACGTCGAAGTGGCGCTTGCCCAGGACACGCTTGGAGGCCTCGCGAACGGTGGCGAAGGCCTCGGGCAGCAGGTCGTCGAGGGACTCGCCGTCGGCGTGACGCTGCTTGTACTCCGCGGTGAGGGCGCGCAGCTCCGCATCGCTCAGGCCGATGAAGTCGTCCTCGATGGAGTTGACCTGGTCGGCGATCCGCTTGAGCTTACGCAGAAGCTTGCCTTCGCCTGCGCGAAGAATCTTATCGAGAAAGGCTGGCACTTTAGGTAAGGCTCCTCGCAGGTCTTCCGTGGCCGGACGGCTCCGGATGAGGACGAGTCATGGTTCTCCGCTGCCATCGTAGGCGGTTCCACCACCCGACACAGCCACCTGAAAGACGCTCTTCGTGTCCGCGGAGTTCCCGGCACCCTATTCATAGAGGCTAGTGCTCACTTTAAAGGGTATGTCGCTTTGCAGAGTTGTATGACGATGAGTCAGGCCGTACGGCGCGTCGCGCCCGGGCCCCGAAGTCCCTGATGACACCGGCGTAGCATTTTCGTCGGTGTGGCGCGCTAGCCTCTGGGCCATGCTGACGTGTTCTCTCCCCGCCATCCGGCCATGACGCTCACCCTCTCCCCGGACGAGGCCCGCCGGATCATCCTGCACGCCCAGGGGTTCCTGGGGGCCGACGCCCGGCGCGCGGGCGTCGCCGCCACCCTGCGCCGCCTCGGCGCGGTCCAGCTCGACACGATCTCCGTCCTGGCCCGCTCCCACGAGCTGATCGCCTACGCCCGTCTCGGCGCCGTCGGCAGGGCGGAGATCGAGCGGGCCTACTGGGACGAGCCCGCCCGCGCCTTCGAGTACTGGTGCCACGCCGCCTGCGTCCTGCCGATCGAGGACTGGCCGCTGTACGCCTTCCGCAGGAGGCACATGCGCTCCTGGAAGCACCGCAGGGACGACATCCCCGCGACCATGGACAAGGTGCTCGACCAGGTCCGTGAGGCCGGCCCCGTCACGGTCGCCGACATCGGCGGCAGCAGGAAGGGCGGCGGCTGGTGGGACCGGTCGGACACCAAGATCGCCATCGAGTGGCTGCTCAACGTGGGCGAGGTCGTGTGCACCCGCCGTACCGGATGGCGGCGTGTCTACGAGCTGGCCGAGCGGGCGGTGCCCGCCCACCTGCTGGCCGAGGACCTCTCCGACGCCGAGTGCGTCACCCGTCTCGCCACGGTCGCGGGCCGCGCGCTGGGGGTGGCGACCCGCGCCGACCTGGTTGACTTCCTCCGGCTTCGTGCCCCGGAGGCGGCGCTGCTCGACGCCGCGCTGCTCGACGGCTCGGCGGGGCTCACCCCCGTGCGCGTCCCCGGCTGGCCCGAGCGCTCGGCGAACGCGTGGGCCGACCCCGTGGCCCTGGAGACCGAGCCGAAGGGACGCCACCGCACGGCTCCGCTCTCGCCGTTCGACTCCCTCGTCTGGGACCGCGCCCGCACCGCCAGGGTCTTCGGCTTCAACCACCGGCTTGAGGCCTACGTCCCCAAGGACAAGCGCGTCCACGGTTACTTCACCATGCCGGTGCTCTCCGGCGGCCGTCTGATCGGCAGGATCGACCCGGCCCGCCAGGGGACGACGCTGGTCGCGCGGCAGGTCGGCGTCGAGGAGGGCGTCAGCCCGCGCAGGGCCGCCCAGGGGATGGCCGAGGCCCTGTGGGAGGCCGCGAGCTGGGTCGGCTGCGACGACGTGCGGGTCGACCGTGTCGATCCCCGGCTCGCCGCGCCGTTGTTCGAGGCCCTGATGCGCTGAGCGCTCGGGCCGGGGTTCCGGCCGGTTCCCGTGGGACCCGGCCGGAACCGGCCGTCAGGTGATCTCCAGCATCCGTTCTCGGACCGCGTAGACCACGGCCTCCATCCTGGAGTGGAGTTGCAGCTTGTCCAGGATGTTGCGGACGTGGTTCTTCACGGTGTTCTCCGAGATGAACAACTGCTTGGCGATCTCGCGGTTGTTCATGCCCTTCGCGACCAGGCGGAGCACCTCCATCTCCCGGTCCGTCAGCCTCGGGACCGGGAGCTGGGGGGGACGCTCCGCCTCCTTGCGGCTCATGTTGGCGAACTCGGTGATCAGCTTCGCGGCCATGGCCGGATTGATCAGCGACTGCCCTTCGTGAACGCCGCGCACGGCCTCGGGGACCTCGTCGAGCTGCACGTTCTTCAGCAGGTAACCGGTGGCACCCGCCTTGATCGCGTCGAAGAGGTCCTCCTCCTCGTCGCTCACCGTGAGCATGATGATCCGCGTGCTCGGCACCGAGGCCTTGATCTCACGGGCGGCCTCGATACCGCTCCTGCGCGGCATACGGACGTCCATGAGCATGACGTCCGGGGTGAGACGGTCGGCGAGCTCGATCGCCTCCTGCCCGTCGCTCGCCTCACCCACCACCTCGATGTCCGTCTCCGCGCTCAGCGCCATCTCCAGACTTCGGCGGATCAGCGCGTGATCGTCGACGATCAGCACGCGGATCGGGTCGCCTCGCCTGGCAGGGCGGGTCGCTTCGTCGGGTTCCGTCACGCCTCCTCCTCGGGGGGCCAGAGCCGTTGGACCGCCATGATTACACGGGTTTCAGGTCCTAGGGTTGGTCGGAGAGGATCTTCGAACGCGACCGTCAGGATTCGACGAGCCGCAGCACGCCGTAGTTGTAGCCTTGCCGGAGGTACACGACGCTCGGCTGCCCGCTCTCCTTGTCACGGAACAGGTAGAAGTCGTGTCCGACCAGCTCCATCTCCAGGAGGGCCTGGTCGACGGTCATCGGCTCGGCCTGGTGGTGCTTCTCCCGCACCACCAGCGGGCCGTCGCCGTCCATCTCGATCGGGACGATGGCCTTGTCCTCGGAGTGATCGGCGTCGTCCTCACGCCTGCGGGTCCCGTTGAGGGAACCGGTGTCCGCCCGCACGGTGTCGGCCTCGGCGGACTCCGCGAGCGCGGTGGCGGTCGCGGTCAGCTCGGCGACGGAGGGAGGGCAGTGGTTGCCGTGGTGGACCTTGCGTCGGTCGGCCAGGCGCCTGAGCCTTCCCTCAAGCTTGCCGATGGCGATGTCGAGGGCGGCGAAGCGGTCGTCTGCGGCGGCCTCGGCGCGGACGGCCGGGCCCCGCGAGTGGATGGTCAGCTCGACCCGCTCGCGCGATCCGTTGATCCGCTCGTTGGTCTCCCTGGTCACCTCCACATCAACGCTGATGAGCTTGTGGTCCAGACGCTCGATCTTGGCCAGCTTGGTTGTCACGTGGTCTCGGAATCGGTCACTCACTCCGGTGTGCCGACCCTTGACGATGATTTCCATGCACAGCCCCCCTTCGAACCTCGACGGTGGTACAGCGGCACCCGCTCGGCCGACCTGGTCTTCGTCCCCACATCCGCCTGCTGAGGGTTTCGCAGCTCTTTGCCACTACATGCCCTTCTCTTCTGGCGAGGAACATCTGGCTCCTCGGGAAGGCAGGACTTACCTCTAAGCCGCACCGTGATCGACCGACGAAAAGTCGTCTTACGTGGACCGTTTAGCCTGCGGCTGGCATCGGCTAGCCAGGCCGGCCCCCCAGAGGGAGTCGGTCCGGCGCAACCACGGACCCGAGCGGGTGCCATGGCACAGACGCTATCCGCATCGGGGCCGAATGTCAGCCTGGGAGACCGCCCGAACCTCACGTTGTGTGATCTCCAGGGAAGGTCTCCCGTCGGAGAGTCCCGCCAGGATCAGGCGATATACCCATATATGGACACTTCCCATATCCATCCATCAGCGGCGAACTTCCACCCGGGACAGGGAGATCCGACGCCGTGGTGACAGGCCCGTTCCCCTGCCCGCTCACCCTCGGTGACGATCGCGGGGTCGCTCCCACCGGCGTGTCGCGGCGACCGTCGCGGCCAGACGCGCCGTGATCCCGGCCGCGCCCAGCGCCCTGGCGGCCTCCGCCAGGGTCGCTCCGGTGGTGACGATGTCGTCGACCAGCACAACCGCCCCTGGGCCACCCCAGAATCCCGGCACAGGGCCGTTCCGGCCGGCTGCAACCCTGAATGCCCCGGAGAGGTTCGCGACCCTCTGCGACGAACTCAGCCCCGCCTGGTCGGCGACACGGCGGCGTTGCAGGAGCAGTCTCTCCACCGTCGCGGGCCACCCCGCCGAGCGGAGGTAGGCCGCCGCCAGCGTGGCGAGCCGGTTCACCGGATCGTGCCCGCGCCGCCTGCCGGCCGAGCGCGCGCTGGGCACCGGGACGAGGACGACGGGCCGCCCGCCCGCCCCCGCGGCGACCGCCAGCGCCAGTGCGCCCGCGAGCGGGGCGGCCAGCGCCGTACGGCCGTGCTCCTTGTAGGCGAGGAGGGCGCGCCGGACGGCCCCGGAGTAGTCGGCGGCCGACCAGCACTCGGGCAGGCCGGGCGGGGACGGGTCGGGTGTCCTGCGCTCGGGCTCGCCGTGCAGCAGCGCGGCGCAGCGGGGACACACGAGGGCGTCCGCCGCGCCGCATCCGGCACAGCGCGCGGGCAGGACCAGGTCGAGCAGAGCGGTCGGCACGGAACCAACCGTGCCAGGCACCACCGACAAACCACCGACGAGCCGCGCCTCAGTCCAGGGGGTAGGCGGGGAAGGCCGGTCCCTGCTCGGCGAAGTCCGTCCTGCCGTTCTCGTTCTTGACCCGGGGCTCCCACTTGGAGGAGGTCCAGTAGAGGATCTGCCGCTTGCCGTCGTCGTCGACCGCTCCGGCCAGCAGGGAGCCGTCCAGGGCGGTGATGTTCTGGATGCCCGTGTTGGAGGGCAGCGACTTCGACTCTCCGGTGAGCGAGACCTCAAGCAGGTCGGACTTGTCGGTCAGGACGTAGAGGGTCTTGCCGTCCTTCCAGGCGATGTCCCTGATCTTCTGCTTGTCCTCGACCGGCACCACGACCTGCAGGTTCGTGATGCGGGTCGCGCCGCCCCTGCCGATCACCGTGCCGACCTTGACCTGCTCGCCGGTGCCGTCCCGCACGACGACCGCGACGTGCACGCCGTCCCGCGCGACCTTGAGCAGGCTGACGTGGACGGAGTCCAGGTCGGGGGCCGAGACCGCGTACCGCTGCCCGTCGCGGATGCGGATGACCCGGGAGGTGTGGTCGTCGGGGCGCTCGACCGTCCACAGCGTCTGGTAGCGGTCCCAGCACGGCGGGGCCAGCGACCGCCCCGTCGCCCACTGCCGCCACTCGCCACCGGTGGCCAGCGGCGCGACCGACAGCGCCGTGCCGTTGTGGGAGAGGGCCGCCACCTGGGCGTGGGCACTGATCGCCATGTCGGTTCTCGTGCCGTCCTTCTCCCCCGCCTTGCCCAGCACGGGCTGACCGGTGTTGTCCTTGCCCAGCAGCCACAGCGCGTCGTCGGCCACGTAGTAGGGGTAGATCTCGCCGGGCGCCATCCAGGGGTCGAACCTCGTCTGCTCCTGGGCGTCGACGGTGAGCGGGTTGTCGGTGTAGTACGGCTCGCCCCTGACCCTGACCTCGAAGCCCCAGCCGCCCTTGGTCAGCGCGGCGAGCGTCCCGGCGAGTTGTGCCGTCATCGGCCCGACGAGGTCGGGGGCGACCCGGTTGGTCAGGTCGACCACGACGCGGTTGTCCTCGGTGGTGACGTCGATGAGCCTGGTGCCGTCGAACGCCGAGCGCACCGCGCCCTTGAGCGAACTGCTCGGTCCCTGCAGCAGCCGTTCCACGGTCGTCTTCGCGAAGTTGGAGGCGGGGTCGATCGGCACCCTGACCTGGTCGATCACCAGGCCCTTCTCCTCGGCGTCGAGGAAGTAGAGGTCGACCTTGAGGTAGGCGCGCTCGGCGTCGGCCTCCGACAGCAACAACCCCGGGGGCGCGCTGTCGATCCGCCAGCCGCCGGCCCCCTTGACCAGGACGAAGGGCTCGTTCAGCGGTCCGCCGCTCGGCCGGTAGCGGCCGTCCTGGTCGATGAGCGCCGTGACGGTCCCCTTGAGGGTCACCCGGGTGTCCTTCTCCCCCTCCCCGACCTGCACGACCGGGGGCTCGCCCTGCCGGTAGACCGTGACCCCGCTCTGCGGGTTCCAGGTCCTGGCGAAGGAGTCGGTGAGGTACTTGCGCGCCACCTCACGCCCGGGGTCGTCCACGCTCGCCATGGCGGCCTTGAACCCGTTGACGACGTCGGCCGCCGACCAGTCGGCGCTCGGCGCCACCGCGATCACCCGCGCGTACGGGTCGCCGAGCGGGTTGCCCTTGTGGCCGTTCTCCCCCACGGTCGAGTGCATCCCGACGGGGATGACCGAGCAGGAGGCCAGCCCGCAGGCCAGCGCGGCCACCAGGGCCGTCACCCCCGCGCGGGCCCTGAGAGTCCTAGTCGGCATCGCGTCCCCCGTCGGCCACCGCCGGAGAGAGCACCGGCGTCATCTGTCCCCGCCACGTGCGCCGCATCTCCACCTCCGGCGGCACCAGCGGCAGCGGTGAGCCCCGCAGCGGCGCCCCGGCGACCCTGGGCAGCGAGAGCCTGAACTGCGAGCCCTCCCCCGGTACTCCCCACGCCTGCAGCCAGCCGCCGTGCAGCATGGCGTCCTCGCGGGAGATCGCCAGGCCGAGGCCGGTGCCGCCGATGGTCCGCGCCCGGGAGGGGTCGGCCCGCCAGAACCGGTCGAAGACCATGTTCTCCTCCCCCGGTTTCAGGCCGACCCCGTGGTCCCGTACGGCCACCGCGACCGCGTCGCGGTCGGCCCCGACGGAGACGACGATGTCGCGGCCCTCGCCGTGCTCGATCGCGTTGAACAGCAGGTTGCGCAGGATGCGCTCGACCCGGCGGCTGTCCATCTCGGCCATGCAGGGGTCACCGGGCAGCCGCAGGTCGAAGCGGGTCGAGTGGCGTTCGGCCAGCGCCTCGGAGTCGGCGACCGCGCGCAGTACCACGTCCCTGATGTCCACCGGCTCGATGTCCAGCTCGGCGGCGCCCGCGTCGTAGCGGCTGATCTCCAGCAGGTCGGCGAGCATCGACTCGAACCGGTTCAGCTGGTTCTGCATCAGCTCGGCCGAGCGCGCGGCCATCGGGTCGAAGTCCTCGCGGGCGTCGTAGAGCAGGTCGGCGGCCATCCGCACGGTGGTCAGCGGGGTGCGCAGCTCGTGCGAGACGTCGGAGACGAACTGCCGCTGGACGTGGGAGAGCTCCTCCAGCTGGTGGATCTTCAGCGCCAGGGTGGTGGCCATCTCGTTGAAGGAGGCGGCCAGGCGGGCCAGGTCGTCCTCCCCCCTGACCTTCAGGCGCTCGTCGAGGTGCCCGTTCGCCAGCCGTTCGGCCGCCTGGCGGGCCAGCCGTACGGGGGTGACGACCTGGCGGGTCACCAGTGAGGCGATGGCCGCGAGCAGCAGGACCAGGGCGGCGCCGACCAGGATGAGCATCTGCCTGACCGAGGTGAGGTTCTTCTCCTCCTCCTCAAGCGGGATCAGGTGGTAGATCTCGTAGCCGTCGTCCAGGCCGGTGCCGTAGGTGTCGAGCCGGGTGCCGATCACCAGGCCGCGCACCGGCTCGGGCCTGCCCATGTAGCGCAGGTTCCAGTACTGGGTGCTGTCCTCGTCCGCGGGCTTCCTGAGCACCTCCTCGCGCAGCTTGGGAGGGATGCTCGCCGGGTCGATGTTCGTGGTGCCGTAGAACTCGCCCGGCCGGTTCTCGTTGCGGACGATCACCGAATATCTCACCGCGGGTCCCGCCCGCGCCGCCAGCGCCGCCAGCGCCCGGCCGAGCGGGCTGTCCTCGCCCTGCTGCGCCCCCTGGCCGGGGTCGGTCGACTGCTTCGAGGCGTCGCCGTCCTGCTGGTTCAGGTAGACGAGCACCGCCTTGCGGTCGGCCTGCGCCTCGCTGCGCGCCGCGCGGTCCCTGGCCCCCAGGATGGTCGCGCTGATCGACTGCATGAGGAAGACGCCGAGCACGGCGACGACCACGATGGAGATGACCATCGTGCTGGTGACCACGTGCAGCTGCAGGGAGCGCCGCCAGACCCTGCGCACGCCGCCCACCGCGCGCCGTGCCCTGCGCCGTCCCCCCCTGACGATCTGCGGGAGGGTACGGCGGCGCCTCTTCTGGGTGGGCATCTCGGGAGTCCCGGGGAGGCCGCAGGCCTAGGCCGGACCGGCCTTGTAGCCGACGCCGCGCACGGTCACCACGATCTCGGGGTGCTCGGGATCCTTCTCGATCTTGGCGCGGAGCCGCTGGACGTGCACGTTGACCAGGCGGGTGTCGGCCGCGTGACGGTAGCCCCAGACCTGTTCGAGCAGCACCTCCCTGGTGAAGACCTGGCGCGGCTTGCGGGCCAGGGCGACCAGCAGGTCGAACTCAAGCGGGGTGAGGTTGATGGTCTCCTCTTCGCGCTTGACCGAGTGACCGGCGACGTCGATGGTGATGTCGCCGATCTGCAGGATCTCCGGCGTCGGCTCGTCCGTGCGGCGCAGCCGCGCGCGGACCCTGGCGACCAGTTCCTTGGGCTTGAACGGCTTGACGATGTAGTCGTCGGCGCCGGACTCCAGGCCGAGGACGACGTCGATGGTGTCGCTCTTGGCCGTCAGCATGACGATCGGCACGCCGGACTCGGCGCGGATGCGCCGGCACACGTCGATGCCGTCGGCCCCGGGAAGCATCAGATCCAGCAGCACCAGATCCGGGCGGGTGTCACGGAACGCGTCCAGCGCCTTGTCCCCATCGGAGACGAAGGAAGGCTCGAAGCCCTCCCCGCGTAGCACGATGCCGAGCATCTCGGCGAGAGCGGCGTCGTCGTCGACGACCAGCACGCGTCCTTTCATGGCCCCTCATTCGTTTTACGCAGTTTGGGAGTTTTTGGGGTAAACGGCACGGCTGTCGAAGATTACCCTCGCCGGACCACCGGATGACACAGTCTGACCACCAGACATCCGAATGCCGAATTTTAGGCGCACACGGCGTAAAGCGCGTAGTAGCACCCCCACGCGGCGTAAGCCCCCCACGTGGCCACCTCCGGCCACGGCGCCCTCGGGCACCGGATCGGCGACGGTCACGGTCCCAGTCTGAGGTAAACGACACCGTCTCGGCCATCCCTGGGACGGACCCGGCCACCCCGGGCGGTGAAACCTCGCCGTGATCTCCCGAGCAGCCCAAGCAGTGGGGCCACATGTCAGGATTGGGATATGTCAGACGGACACGGCTCCACTCCCGACACCCCACCCGGCTGGGCGTCCAACCAGCCCCCGCCGTACGGCGACGCCCAGGGAACGCCGTGGGCCGCGCCCGGATCGGGACCCGGCGGACCGTCGCCGTCCCAGCCCCCGCCACAGTACGGGCAGCAGCACGGGCAGCAGCAGCCGCCCTCCTCCCCGCCTCCGCCGTACCAGCAGCACCCCGGGCATCACCCCGGGCAGCAGCCGTACCAGGGGCAGCCGTACCCGCCGGGACAGCCGCATCCGGGGCAGGGATACCCCCCGCCTCCGTACGGCTACCAGCAGCCGCCCCCGGCGTTGCGGCCCGGGATCATCCCGCTGCGCCCCCTCGGCGTGGGCGACGTCATCGACGGCGCGATCAAGCTGATCCGCTCCAACCCCAAGGCCGTGCTCGGCCTGTCCGCGATCGCCGCCGCGCTCGGCGCCATCCCGGTCGCCATCGGCCAGGCCCTGACCTTCGGCAGGATCGGCGACGCCTTCAGGAACAACGACCCCACGGCGCTGGAGGTCACGGGGCAGACCGACTTCCTCGCCGACTACGGCGGCTCCCTCATCTCCTACGCCGTGCAGTTCGTCGCGGTGACCCTGCTCAGCGGCGTGCTGACCCGCATCCTCGGCCGCGCCGTCTTCGGCGGGAAGATCACCACCGGTGAGGCGTGGCGGCTGACCAGGGGACGGGTGCCCACCCTGTTCGGGCTGGTCGCCATCGAGGCGGGCATCCTGCTGCTGCCGCTGGCCGCGGTCGTGGGACTGCTGTACGCGGCCGCCGTCTCCGGCATCGACCTCGGGGCGTTCGTGCTGGTCATGGTGCTGGTGATGATCCTCTACATGGTCTACGCCGCCTTCATCACCACCCGGCTCGTGCTCGCGGCACCCGCCGCGGTGCTGGAGAAGACGGGTGTCATGGCCTCGCTGAGCAGGTCGTGGCGGCTGACCCAGGGCAGTTTCTGGCGGCTGTTCGGCATCCTGCTGCTCACGAGCATCCTCGCGGGCCTGGTCGGCCTGGTGATCTCCGTCCCGTTCTCCTTCGCCGCGGCCTTCGTCGGCATTCTCGTCTCGGGCGGGACGGGCGTGCAGATCCTCCTCGCGATCCTCCTCGCGATCGGCGGGACCGTCGGAGCGATGCTCACCTACCCGTTCCAGGCCGGGGTGTACGGCCTGCTCTACGCCGACCGCAGGATGCGCGCTGAGGCCTTCGACCTGGTGCTGCAGACCGCGGCCATCGAGCAGCAGCGCCAGGGGTGGGTGCACGCCTCCGCCGACGACCTGTGGAGTTCCTCCGCCACCCCCGGGCAGCCGGGCCAGGGAGCCCCGTGGCCGGGCCGCTGACGGCGTCGGCGCTCACGGTCCCCGTCGACACCGACCGCGGACAGGCGGCGGGTGAGGCGATCCGTGAGCTGCTCAAGGCCGAGTACGCCAAGGAGAACGTCGTCGACCGCGTCATGCGGGTCGTCAACCAGTTCCTCGGCGACCTGCTCGACCAGGAGGCGGCGGGCACCGTGGGCAGTGTGATCGCGTGGATCGTCCTGGGCGTGATCGTCCTGGCCGCGCTCACCGCGGTCTTCCTGGTCGCCCGCAGGACGGCCGGTCGCGGCTCCACCAGGCGGGAGGGCGTCTTCGGCGACGGCCGCCGCAGCGCGGCCGAGCACCGGCAGGCGGCCGAGCACCTGGCCGCGCGGGAGCAGTGGGCCGAGGCGATCCGCGAACGGCTCAGGGCCGTGGCCAGGGACCTGGAGGACCGCGTCGTCATCGACTCGATGCCCGGCCGTACCGCCGACGAGCTGGCCGTCGAGGCGGGGCGCGCGCTGCCCGGCCTGGCCGCCGACCTGGCCGCCGCCGCACGGATCTTCGACGACGTGACCTACGGCGAGGTGCCGGGGACCGCCGCCGCCTACGAGGTCATGCGCGACCTCGACGAGCGCCTGCGCACCGCCCGGCCCGTGTTCGCCCGGGAAACCTCCCCGGAAACCTCCAAGGTGGCCGTCCCGTGAGCTCCCAGACGGGCCTGGCCCCCGTGAACGCCCTCGGGCCGACGCCGACCTCACCGACCGCGCGGAGCCTGTGGCGCGGCGGCAGGGGCGCCCTGTCGATCGCCCTCCTGGTCGTGCTGGTGGCCGTCGGCGGGGTGCTGCTCGGCGGCGGCCAGGGCGAGGGCAAGCCGCTCGACCCGGAGAGCACCTCGCTGTCCGGGGCGAGGGGCCTGGCGCAGCTGCTGCGGGCCGAGGGTGTCCGGGTCGTCAGGGTCACCTCCGTGACCGAGGCCGTCGAGGCCGCCGGGACCCCGAAGGCCCCCGGCGGCAGCATGCTGCTGCTCGGCGACACCTCCTTCCTCACCGAGGAGGAGGCCGACCAGCTGGCCTCGACGCCCGCGGACCGGCTGGTGGTCGGCGCCCAGCCGTACCTCGGCCGGCTGGCCCCCGGTGTGAGCCCCGGCCCGGAGACACGGGCGCGCTCGCGCGAGCCGCGCTGCGCGCTGCCCGCCGCGGTCAGGGCGGGCAGCGCATACCTGGGCGGGACGACCTTCACCGCCCCCTCGTGGGCGACCGGCTGCTACCCGGCGGACGGCTCCCCCTCCCTGGTCAGATACGAGGAGGCGGGCCGTACGATCACGGTCGTCGGCGACGGCCAGTTCATGAGCAACCTGCGCCTGGCCGAGGACGGCAACGCCGCGCTGGCGATGAACCTGGCCGGGACGCGGCCCACGCTGGTCTGGCTCGTCGCCCCGGAGACGCCGCCCACCGTGAGCGCCACGCCGCCGACCCTGTACGACCTCATCCCGTCCGCGGTTGTCTGGGCCGTCGTGCAGCTGGCCGTCGTGGTCCTCCTGCTCGCGCTCTGGCAGGGCCGCAGGCTCGGTCCCGTGGTGACCGAACGGCTTCCGGTCGTGGTCAGGGCGGCGGAGACCGTCGAGGGACGGGCCAGGCTCTACCGGGCGAGGCGGGCCCGTGACCGGGCCGTCTCCGCCCTCAGGACGGGCTTCGTCGACCGCGTGACCCCCAGGCTCGGACTGCCCGTGGGGGCGGGCCCCGAAGCCGTGGTCGGCGCGATCGCAGAAAGGACCGGTCAGCCCGCCGCCTACGTGGGCTCCGCCCTGTACGGCAGGGCGCCGGCGGACGAGGCCGGGCTGATAGCCGTGGCCGCATACCTTGACATGTTGGAAAGGCAGGTCAGAGAGTCGTGAGCGAGCGCAGCGAGCCGGGCGCCGGATACCCCGATCCCGGGCCCGGCGGCGACCCCGCGGGCACGCCGCCGGACAACGGCGGTCAGGGCGGCACGCCGTCCCCGGGGCCCCAGACGCCCTTCCCCGGCGGCCAGGGCGGCTTCGCGGCGCCTCCCGCCCCGCCTCCCGGACCGCCCGCCTCCTTCCCCGCCGGGCCCGCTGTGCCCTCAGGGGCCCCGGCGCCCCCGATGCCCGCTGTGCCCCCAGGGGCCCCTGTGCCTCCCGTCGCGGGGACCGACAGGGCGCGTGAGGCGCGTGAGGCCCTCAGCGCGCTGCGCGCCGAGGTCGCCAAGGCCGTGGTCGGGCAGGACGCGGTGGTGACCGGGCTGGTCATCGCCCTGCTCTGCCGGGGGCACGTGCTGCTCGAAGGCGTGCCGGGCGTCGCCAAGACCCTGCTCGTCAAGACGCTGTCCGCCGCGCTCTCCCTGGACTTCAAGCGGGTGCAGTTCACCCCGGACCTGATGCCCGGCGACGTCACCGGCTCCCTGATCTACGACGCGAAGACCTCGGAGTTCGAGTTCAGGCAGGGCCCGGTCTTCACCAACCTGCTGCTCGCCGACGAGATCAACCGCACGCCTCCGAAGACGCAGGCGGCCCTCCTGGAGGCGATGGAGGAGCGCCAGGTCAGCGTCGAGGGCAGGGCGCGCGCGCTGCCCGAGCCGTTCATCGTGGCCGCGACCCAGAACCCGGTCGAGTACGAGGGCACCTACCAGCTCCCCGAGGCGCAGCTCGACCGGTTCCTGCTCAAGCTGACCGTGCCGCTGCCCGCCCGCGACCAGGAGATCGCGGTGCTGGAACGGCACGCGCTCGGCTTCGACCCGCGCGACCTGTCCCACATCAGGGCGGTCGCCACCGTCGAGGACCTGGACGCGGGACGCGCGGCCGTCAGCCAGGTGCACGCCGGGCCCGAGGTGCTCGGCTACATCGTGGACATCGCCAGGGCCACCCGCCAGTCGCCGTCACTGCAACTCGGCGTCTCACCGCGTGGCGGCACCGCGCTGCTCGCCGGCGCCCGCGCCTGGGCGTGGCTCTCCGGCCGTTCCTACGTGACCCCTGACGACGTCAAGGCCCTGGCCAGGCCCGCGCTGCGGCACAGGATCCAGCTGCGTCCCGAGGCCGAGCTTGAGGGCGCGACCGCGGACGGCCTGATCGACGCCATCCTCGCCTCCGTCCCCGTCCCCCGCTGAGCGTGGCACCGATCGTGACGAGGACGCGCGAAGGAGAGGGCGAGGCGGTGCGGACATGGCACTGACGGGACGGGCCGCGCTGCTGGCCCTGCTGGGGACGCTGGTCGTGCTGTTCGCGCCCAGGCCCGGTCTGGCGGTCGCCGCCGTCGCGCTGCTGCTGGTCGCGCTGGTCGCGATCGACCTGGCGCTGGCCGCGGGCGTGCGACCGCTGCGCCTGAGCCGCGCGGGAGACCGCCTGGTACGGCTCGGCGAGACCGCGGCGGTCGAGCTGATCGTGGAGAACCCCGGCCCTCGCAGGGCTAAAGGACTGCTCAGGGACGCCTGGCCCCCGTCGGCGGGGGCGGCTCCGCGCCGTTTCGTCCTCGACGTCCCTCCCGGGGAGCGCCGCCGCCTGGTCACGACGCTCACCCCGTCCCGAAGGGGGGACCGGGAGGCGGTCACCGTCACCGTGCGGACGCTGGGCCCGCTGGGCATCGCGGGCCGCCAGGGCTCCCACAGCGTGCCGTGGTCGGTCCGGGTGCTGCCGCCGTTCCTCAGCCGCAAGCACCTGCCCGCCAAGCTGTCCAGGCTCAGGGAGCTTGAGGGCAGGCACCCCTCGATGATCAGGGGGCAGGGCACCGAGTTCGACTCGCTGCGCGAGTACGTGGTCGGTGACGACGTCCGTTCGATCGACTGGCGGGCGACCGCCCGCCGCCACGACGTGGTGGTCCGCACCTGGCGTCCCGAACGCGACCGCCGGGTGCTGATCGTCCTGGACACCGGGCGCACCTCGGCGGGACGGGTCGGCACCGCCCCGATCCCGCTCGCGGGTGAGCTTCCCCGCAACCGGGACATCCCTGGTGGAACCGGGGTGGCGCCCGGCTGGCCCCGCCTCGACTGGTCGATGGACGCGGCCCTGCTGCTGGCCGCGCTGGCCTCGCGGGCGGGCGACCGGGTCGACTTCATGGCCCACGACCGCGCGGTGCGGGCCTGGGTCTCCGGCGCGGGCCGTGGCGACCTGCTGTCCACCCTGGTCAACACCATGGCCCCGATCGAGGCCGAGCTGATCGAGGCCGACTCGGCGGACATGGTCTCGGCCGTGCTGTCCAGGGCGAAGCGGCGCTGCCTGGTCGTGGTGCTCACCGACCTGAACCCGGCCTCGCTTGAGGAGGGGCTGCTGCCCGTGCTCCCCCAGCTCTCCTCCCGGCACCTGGTACTGCTGGCCGCCGTCTCCGACCCTCAGGTCGCGGCGATGGAGGCCGGGCGCGGCACCGCCGAACTGGTCTACAACGCCGCGGCGGCCGAACGGCACAGCGCCGAGCGGCGCAGGATCACCGCCCGGCTCAGACGACACGGCGTCGAGGTGGTCGACGCCGCCCCCGAGCAGATCGCCCCCGCCCTCGCCGACGCCTACCTCGCCCTGAAGGCCGCGGGCCGCCTGTGACCCGGCCCCCGGGCTCCTATCCGGCGCTCGGGGCCAGGTCGGGCGCCCGCTCCAGGTCTCCGGTCTCCCCCGCGGCCACGGCACGGCGGCCGAAGAAGATCACGTAGGCCAGGAAGGCCGCCTCCGCGACGACCCCGATGCCGACGCGCGCCCAGGTCGGCAGGCCCGAGGGGGTGACCAGGCCCTCGATGAGCCCGGAGACCAGCAGGACGACGACCAGCCCGAGCGCCACGCTCACCACGGCTCTGCCCTGCTCGGCGAGGACCTCGCCCCGCCCGCGCGGCCCCGGGTTGACGACCGTCCAGCCCAGGCGCATGCCGACGGCGGCGGCCAGGAAGACGGCGGTCAGTTCGAGCAGGCCGTGCGGCGTGATGAGCCCGAAGAAGACGTCCAGCCTGTCGTGGGAGGCCATCAGACCTGCGGAGACGGCCACGTTGGCCGCGTTCTGCCACAGGATGTACGGGATCGGCAGGCCGAGCAGGATGGCCATCACGATGACCTGCATCGAGACCCAGGCGTTGTTGACCCAGACCTGGCCCGCGAACGAGGCCCCGGGGTGCTCCGAGTAGTAGTCGGCGAAGTCGTGCTCGACGAGCTGACGGATCTCCTCCGGCGTGCCGACCGCGGCCTGGACCGCGGGGTCGCGCGCGACCCAGACGGCCATGACCACCGAGACCAGCAGGAACGCCCCGGTCGTCGCGATCCACCACCAGCGGGCGCGGTAGGCGACCACGGGGAAGGAGACCGTGAAGAAGCGGACGAACTCCCGCCAGGCGGGGGTGTGCGCGCCGGTCACCGCGGAACGGGCCCTGGCCACCAGCGCGGAGAGCCGCCCGACCAGGAACGGGTCCGCCCGGCCTGAGCGCACGATGGACAGGTGCGTCGCGACCCTCTGGTAGAGCTCGACGAGTTCGTCGATCTCGGCGCCGTTCAGCGACCTGCGGCGCCGTACCAGCTCCTCAAGGCGGTCCCAGACGGGGCGGTGCGCGTTGACGAAGGCGTCGATGTCCACCAGGAAAGCCTAATGCCGCGCCCGGGGGCCCTTCTTGACCTCAAGGGGGATTGAGGTCCTAGGTTCGGAGACCTGTGGAGTGGTCGAGCCGGACGGGGACGGGACATGAACCAGGCGGGGCGTGGCTGGGACGGCGAGACGCTGGATCTGGCGGCCTATCTGGCGCGGATCTCCTTCGAGGGAGACCTCACGCCGACCGCGCGGACGCTGCGCGCCCTGCAGCGGGCGCACGCGGCCGCGATCCCCTTCGAGAACCTGGAGGTCGTGCTGGGCCGCCCGGTCCTCCTCGACCTCGAAGCCCTTCAGGACAAGATGGTGCGCGGGGCACGCGGCGGTTACTGCTACGAGCACACCCGGTTGTTCGCGGCGGCGCTCGAACGGCTGGGGTTCGGCGTGACGGGGCTCGCCGCACGGGTGCGGATGGGCTCGGACAGGCTGCGGGCCGCGACGCACGCGCTCCTGTTGGTCGAGGTGCCCGGGTCCCCGGAAAGCGGGTGGATCTGCGACGTCGGCTTCGGCGAGGGACCGACCGAGCCGATCGAGCTGGTCGAGGGCGCCGAGTCGGAGCAGGGCGGCCGGCGCTTCCGGCTGGAACGGGCAGGGCGGGAGTGGGTGCTGAACTCCCTGCGCAGCCCCGCCGACGGCTGGCTCGACCTGCACTCCTTCACTCTCGACCCGCGCTACCCCGTCGACTATGTCGTGATAAATCACTACATCTCAACTCATCCGAACTCGCCGTTCGTCAACCGTCTCGTGGTCAGGCGACCCGGCCCCGGGGTCCTGTACGGCCTGCTGGGGACCACGCTGACCGCCCACCACCCCGACGGCTCCGCCGAGGAGCGGCATCTCGAACCCGGCGAGGTGCCGAAGGTCCTTGAGGAGACCTTCGGCGTCCGGCTCGGCCCCGCCGACGCCGCCGCCCTCACCGCCCGTCTCTCCTGACCCGTCCCGGCCCGTTCCCGCGAGCCGTACCGGTGATCGACACCGGTTACGGTGTCCTCCTAGACACATGAACCCACGGGGAGCGGCCTCATGTACTTCCAGCACGCGGACGACATCTGGGCGGAGCACCCCGGCCTCGCCGCCGGAGTGGTCCTGGCCACCGGGATCACCCCGGAGGCGTCCGTCGAGGAGCGGATCACGGAGTTCGCCGCCGTCGCCGGGCGGCGGCTCGCGGCGGGCTCCGAGGCCGAGTTCCCCGAGATCCAGGCCTGGCGGCGGACCTTCTCCAAGATGGGCCTCAAGCCGACCCAGTACCGCTGCGCCTCCGAGGCGCTGCTGCGGCGTTTCAAGAAGGAGGGGGACCTTCCCCGGATCCACCCGCTGATCGACCTGTGCAACGCGGTCTCGATCGCGTTCGCGATCCCGATCGCCGTGTTCGACCTGGCCAACGTCTCCGGGGGCCTTGAGGTCAGGCACGCGACCGGCGAGGAGACCTACCTGACCTTCTCCGGGGAGACCGAGAACCCGGAGCCGCGCGAGGTGGTCTTCGCCGACGCCGAGGGCCGGGCGCACGCCCGCCGGTGGACGAACCGGCAGAGCGGGCTGTCCGCCGTACGGCCGGGCACCGCCTCGGTCCTGATCGTCGCCGAGGCGCTGCACGACTCGGCGGCCGGGGACGTCGAGGAGCTCACGGCCACGGTCGCCGGGCAGCTCGGCGAGGTCTGGCCGGTCGCGCCCAAGGCCGTGACACTCAGCCGGTCGGCTCCGCGTCTGGAGTTCTGAGCGGCTCCCCGCCCGCTCCCGGGCCGGGCAGTACGTCCACGTCGGTGGCGCGCATCGGCTGCCCGCACGAGGAGCAGCACAGCTCGACGTGGCCGATCTCGCCGCAGGCGTGGTGGCGGTAGAGCACCGGCGGCCCCGCCTCGCCCGAGGTCCAGCGGTCACCCCAGCGCACCATCACCAGCAGCAGGTCGCACAGCTCCCTGCCCTTGGCGGTGAGCAGGTACTCGTCGCGGGGTGGCCGCTCCGAGTACGCCCGTCGTTCGAGCACGCCGTTCTCGGTCAGCCATCTGAGCCGTTCGGCGAGCACCTTGCGGGAGATGCCCAGGTCCTGCTGGATCTGCTCGAAGCGGTTCATTCCAACGTAGACGTCCCGCAGGATCAACGGCGACCACGGCTCGCCCACGATGTCCAGCGTGCGGGCGATGGAACAGGCCATGTCACCGAACCGAGTGCGTTGCATCGGCCCAGTCTAGGCGAGTGGGTTCCCTCAGGGAATGGTCTCTGCTACGGTCGCCCTATGAGTTCCCTCAGGGAACTGACAAGGAGAGGACTGATCCGCGATGTCGAAGAACCCGGTGGCCGAGCTCCTGTTCAGCGAGGCCGACGCCACCCCCATCAGCACCGACCCGGCGACGGTGAAGTCCTGGGACCTGGCACGGACGTGCGTCGAGTCGGCGCACCGGGCGTGGCTGTCGACCGGACGGCCGGGCGGCGGCCCGCACGCCGTGCCGTTGATGCCGGTCTGGGTCGACGGCGCGCCCTGCTTCACCAGCCGCCCCCACTCCCGCAAGAGCAGGAACCTCGCCGGCGACCCCCGCTGCGTCCTCACCGCCGCCGACGAGACACTCGACCTCGTCATCGAGGGCGAGGCCGTGCGGATCACGGACGAGGACGGCATCAGGCGGGTCCTCGACGCGTTCGGGGCCAAGTACGGCTGGGGGCTGTCGGTGCGCGACGGTTCGGCCTTCGCCGACGACCTGCCCGGCTCCCCCGAGTACGGTGTCTACCGGATCGTTCCGACCCGTGCCTTCGGCTACGGCGCCGACGGCTCGACGGCGACACGCTGGCGGTTCGAGGGAGAGTGACCAACTGCGTAGGGGAGTGGGATGGTCCGTCATAGGTAGGGTGCTGATGTGACCGATGTCGTAACCGGCGAGGCCGTCGTCGTCGAAGTCAGGATCGCCCAGCTACCGAGCCGGGCCCTGGCACTGCTGATCGACATGACGGTCCAGTTCGTGACGCTGTTCGGCGTTTCCCAGCTGATCGGCGTCCTGGCCTGGAACGCCGACGAGGCACTGGTCGTGATGCTCTACATCGCCTTCACCGTGTCCGTGCTCGTCGGCTACCCCGTGGCCTTCGAGACCCTCAGCAGGGGCCGCAGCCTGGGAAAACTCGCCCTCGGGCTCAGGGTCGTCAGCGACGACGGCGGCCCGGAGCGGTTCCGGCAGGCACTGTTCCGCGGCCTGTCCGGAATGGTGGAGTTCTGGATGCTCGGCGGCGCCCCGGCACTGATCGGCTCGCTGATCTCCGAGAAGGGCAAACGGCTCGGTGACGTCTTCGCGGGCACCGTCGTGATCGCCGAGCGCTCCCCCAGGCAGTACGGCCCGCCCCTGGAGATGCCCCCGCCGCTGGCCGCCTGGGCCGCGACGCTCGAACTGTCCCGGCTGCCCGAGGGGGTCGCCGCGACCGCCAGGCAGTACCTCATGCGCTGGCACGACCTCTCGCCCGCCGTGCAGCACGAGATGGGGGTGCGCATCGCCACCGAGATGTCGGCCTTCGTCTCACCGCCCCCGCCGTCCGGGGTGCCGCCGTTCGCCTACCTGACCGCCGTACTGGCCGAGCGCCGCAGACGTGACCAGGTACGGCTGGCGCAGCGGATCGGCGCTCCCCCGCCCGATCCCCGGTTCCAGGCCCCGTCCCAGGCTCCGTACCAGCCGTATCCGCAGCCGCCCGCCCCGCCGCCCGCGCCGTACGGCCCGCCCTTCGCTCCCCCCACGCAGGCCCCTCAGCCCCCTCGGCCCCCGCAGGTCCCGCCGGCGCCTCCCACGACCACCCCCGGCGGCTTCGTCCCGCCCGCCTGAACACCGACGTGCCCCGGCCATGGCGGACCGGGGCACCGGAGAAGGGGAACGGTCACTCCGCCCCGACGCCGAACCAGCCCCTGTAGGAGGTCTGGGTCTGCACGTTCAACCGGTCGAAGCGGACCCACCTCGCCGGGTCGGTGCGCCTGTCGCTGATGTTGAGGACGTCGAGCCCGAAGTTGAAGTCACTGCCGTAGACGTAGCCGTTGTAGTAGTAGGCCGACCAGATGCCGCCGGAGCCACCGCTGGGGTCGGGACCGCGCTCGAAGAAGCCGATCTCCTTCGGGTGGGCCGAGTCGGTGAAGTCGATGACGGAGACGCCGCCCTGGTACCACGCCTGGACCAGGATGTCGCGGCCCCTGACCGGGATCAGTGAGCCGTTGTGCGCGACGCAGTTCTCGGTCTCCCCCTGGTAGCGGGAGATCTTGAAGTAGCTCTTGAAGACCAGCCTGCCGCGCCTGATGTCGAAGATGGCGTCGGCTCCCCGGTTGGGTCCCGTCTCCTCGTTGCAGGTGGCCGCGCCGCCGCCGCCGAGTTCGTCGGTGAAGATGACCTTGGTGCCCTCGTTGTTGAACGTCGCCGAGTGCCAGAAGGCGAAGTTCGGGTCGGTCACCCGGGCCGTGACGACCGGGTTCTCCCGGTCGGAGATGTCCAGCAGCACGCCGTCACCCATGCAGGCCCCGGCCGCGATGTCCTTCTCCGCGTAGACGGTGATGTCGTGGCAGCCGGTGGTCGGCAGCAGCAGACCGGGCTGGGTCTCGTTGCCGCCGTCGGGGAAGACGACCGGCGTGCTGACGACCGCGGCGTCCACCGGCCTGTGCAGCGGCACCTTGATGACCGAGATCTTGTCATGCGGCGGCTGGCAGTCGGGGAAGGCCGCGTTGGGGCTGTAGGAGGAGACGTACAGGTAGACGTTCCTCCAGCGGTCCCTGCCCTTGCCCGGCACCTGGGTCAGGGTGTGGGAGCCGCAGTTCGTCTCGACCGACTTGATGTACTTCGGATGTGCCTTGTCGCTGATGTCGAAGATCCGGACGCCCTCCCACGACTCCTTGACCGACGCGCTCTGCGCGGTGCTGCTGCAGGAGTCGTTGTTGCGGGAGGAGTCGACCGCGGTGAACAGCAGGTTGTCGTGGACGGTGACGTCCATCTGGGAACCGGGGCATACGACGCTGCTGACCACCTTGACGTGTTTCGGGTCGCGAATGTCGTAGATAGAGAAACCGCCGTAATTTCCGACGAACGCATAGTCACCCTGGAATGCGATGTCGGTGTTGATGGTCTTCTCCAGCCCGGCGGGCTTGGGAACATTCGTCACATGCGCCACATTCGCACTGGTGACCACCTGGCCGGGGGCCGGGAGATCGGAGGCCTGGGCCGGTACGGTGGCCAGGACCAGCGCCGCCGCGGCCGCGGCCGCGATCAGGAATCGGCCACCAAGGCCCTTCCTGAGAGGGGATAACACCGGTGATCCTCCTTGCCGCTTATGCCATAAAGCACAGATAAATAACTGAATTGTTTATCCGAACGGCAGACACCACAAGACCTGACCACGTCAGTAAATTTTCCCGTTCTGCGGCCTTTACTCCTTTCCCTCCCCGGGTTATCGTCCTTGCCCGGGGGAGTCGGGAGATCACGAAGGAGGCCGGGTGCGCGTCAGACTGGTGCTCGCCGTTCTCACGGCCCTGTCGGCCCTGTCGGCCACCGCCTGCTCGGCCGGTGGGCGACCGGCGGCGCTGTCCGCCCCGCTGTCGGCCGCGCCGCCGACCGCGCCCGTCATCGCGCCCGGCAGGCCGGGCGAGGCCGCCAGGACGCTCGGGGCGGACGAGGCGGCGACGGCGGTGCCCACCCCCACGGCGAACGCGGCCGACGTGCGGTACGCGCAGGACATGATCGTCCACCACCGGCAGGCCCTGGAGATGGCGACCCTGGCCCTCACCCACGCGGGCGACCCGACGGTCCGCGCCCTGGCCTCCCGGATCAGGGACTCACAGGGGCCGGAGATCCAGGTCATGTCCCGGTGGCTGACCGAGCAGGGCATGCGGCTGCCGGACCACCACACGAACCACGGCGCCATGCCCGGCATGGCCACCCCCGAGCAGCTCGACGCCCTGGCCGCCGCCTCGGGCCCGGAGTTCGACCGCCTCTTCCTGCGGCTGATGACGGCCCACCACCGGGGCGCGATCACGATGTCGGCGGAGGTCCTGACCAACGGCTCGCACCTGAGGATCGAGGAGATGGCCAACGAGATCGCCACGGTCCAGGCCGGGGAGATCCGCAGGATGGCCCGCCTCCTGGCCTCCCCCTGAGGTCAGGAGCCCAGGCGCCAGGAGCGCAGGTACTCCTCCTGCTGCGTGGTCAGGTGGTCGACCTCGATGCCCGCGGCGGCGAGCTTGAGCCTGGCCACCTCCACGTCGACCTCCTCGGGAACGTCGTAGACGCCGGGTTCGAGCCGGGCCCGCTCACGGGCCAGCCAGGCCACGGCGAGGGCCTGGGCGGAGAAGGACATGTCCATCACGGCGGCCGGGTGCCCCTCGGCGGCCGTGAGGTTCACCAGACGACCCTCGGCCAGCAGCAACAGCCTGCGCCCGTCGGCCAGGACGTACTCGTCGGTGTTCGGCCGCACCCCGGGCCGCACCTCGCGGGCCAGTTCCTCAAGGGCCCTGACGTCGATCTCGACGTCGAAGTGGCCGGCGTTGGCCAGGATCGCGCCGTCCTTCATCGCCGCCAGGTGCTCACCCCTGATGACGTCGCGGTTGCCGGTCACGGTGACGAACACGTCGCCGACCACCGCCGCGGCGGCCATGGTCCGCACGTCGTAACCCTGCAGCGAGGCGTCGAGCGCCTTGACCGGGTCGATCTCGGTGACGACGACCCGGGCGCCCAGGCCCCTGGCCCGCTCGGCCACCCCCCGGCCGCAGAATCCGAACCCGGCGACGACCACGACCTTGCCCGCCAGCAGCGTGTTGGTCGCGCGCATGATGCCGTCCAGGGTCGACTGGCCGGTGCCGTACCGGTTGTCGAACATCCGCTTGGTCCGGGTGTCGTTGACCGCGACGACGGGGAAGCGCAACGCCCGCTCCGCCGCCATCTGCCGGAGCCTGATGACCCCGGTCGTGGTCTCCTCGCAGCCGCCGGAGACCGTTTCGAGGAGTTCGGTCCGCTCGGTGTGCAGGATGTTGACCAGGTCACAGCCGTCGTCGAGAACCAGGTCGGGGACGATGTCCAGGGCCTGGTGGATGTGCCGGTAGTAGGTCTGCCGGTCGACCCCCGCCAGCGCGTGCACGCGCACGCCGTACGCGCCGAGGGCCTGGGCCACGTCGTCCTGGGTGGACAGCGGGTTGGAGGCGGCCAGCGCGATCTCGGCCCCGCCCGCCCGAAGGGCACCCATGAGGACGGCGGTCTCCGCCGTCACGTGCAGGCAGGCGGCGATCCGCAGTCCGTCGAACGGCTCGTCGGCCGCGAACCGTTCCCCGATCGCGGTGAGCACCGGCATCGCCCGCGCCGCCCACCCGATCCGCCGCTCCCCGGCGGCCGTCAGCGCGCTGTCCACGGTCCTCCCCAGATGGCCCGAAGGCCCCCGCGTGCCACGCGGGGGCCGGGTCTGACGGTTCGATCAGTAACGGTAGTGGTCGGCCTTGTAGGGGCCCTCGACGTCCACGCCGATGTACTCCGCCTGCTCCTTGGTGAGCTTGGTGAGCTTCACGCCGAGGGCGTCGAGGTGGAGGCGGGCGACCTTCTCGTCCAGGTGCTTGGGCAGCACGTAGACGCCGACCGGGTACTGCTCGGTCTTGGTGAACAGCTCGATCTGGGCGATCACCTGGTTGGTGAACGAGTTGGACATGACGAACGAGGGGTGGCCGGTGGCGCAGCCCAGGTTCATCAGACGGCCCTCGGCGAGCACGATGATCTGACGGCCGTCGGGGAAGGCCCAGGTGTGGACCTGCGGCTTGACCTCGGTCTTGACGATGCCCGGGATCTTGGCCAGGCCGGCCATGTCGATCTCGTTGTCGAAGTGCCCGATGTTGGACACGATCGCGTTGTGCTTCATCCGCGACATGTGGTCAGCGGTGATGATGTCGAAGTTGCCGGTCGTGGTGACGAAGATGTCGGCGATGCCGACGACGTCGTCGAGCGTGGTGACCTGGAAGCCGTCCATGGCCGCCTGGAGCGCGCAGATCGGGTCGATCTCGGTGACGATGACCCGGGCGCCCTGGCCCCTGAGGGCGTCGGCGCAGCCCTTGCCGACGTCGCCGTAACCGGCCACGACCGCGACCTTGCCACCGATCAGCACGTCGGTGGCGCGGTTGAGGCCGTCGATGACCGAGTGGCGGCAGCCGTACTTGTTGTCGAACTTCGACTTGGTCACCGAGTCGTTGACGTTGATCGCCGGGAAGAGCAGCGAGCCCGCCTTGAACATCTCGTACAGGCGGTGGACACCGGTGGTGGTCTCCTCGGTGACGCCCTTGATGCGCGAGGCGATCTCGGTCCAGCGCTTGTCCGGCCCGACCGTACGGCGCAGCAGCTCCAGGATGACCTGCCACTCCTCGGAGTCGCCCTCGGAGGCACCGGGGACGGCACCGGCCTTCTCGTACTCGACGCCCTTGTGGACGAGCAGCGTCGCGTCGCCGCCGTCGTCGAGGATCATGTTGGGGCCGTCACCGCCGGGCCAGACGAGCGCCTGCTCGGTGCACCACCAGTACTCCTCCAGGGTCTCGCCCTTCCAGGCGAAGACCGGAACGCCCTTGGGGTCCTCGACGGTGCCCTCGGGGCCGACGACCACGGCGGCGGCGGCGTGGTCCTGGGTGGAGAAGATGTTGCAGCTCACCCAGCGAACCTCGGCGCCGAGCGCGACCAGCGTCTCGATCAGCACGGCGGTCTGGATGGTCATGTGCAGCGAGCCCATGATCTTCGCGCCGGCCAGCGGCTGGGAGTCCGCGTACTCCTTGCGGACGGCCATCAGACCCGGCATCTCGTGCTCGGCGAGCTGGATCTCCCGACGCCCGAAAGCGGCCAGGGAAAGGTCGGCGACCTTGAAGTCCATGAATTAACCCCTCTGGTTGATGGTCTGGCGCCGCATGCCCCCGCCGGGCTCGCCGCGTGCACGGCCCCGCTTCGCCTCCGGGCACGGCTCTCACTCCACCGGAAAGCAGACGAAGTGAGTGTAGGCGCCCGATACGGCTCCGCGCACCTTGTGAGGCGGTAACCTTACACAAGAATGTGAGGTTTCCAGGAAAGGCGCGATATGCGGATCACCGAGGCCGCGAAACGGCTGGGAATGTCCCCCAGAATGCTCCGCTACCGCGAGGCCCTGGGACTGCTCCCGCCCGTCAGGACCCAGGGGGCGCACCGCCGCTTCGGCCAGGAGGAACTGGCCGCCGTGGCGCAGGGCGTCGAGCTGGAGAAGCGCTTCGACGTCTCCCCCGCCGAGCTGGCGTTCGCGCTGCGGGTGCTGAGCGAGCCCGCCGTCGCGCAGGCCGTACGGGATCTCGGGCTGCGGATCGGCCGCCTCCAGGCCCCGCGCAGGGCGCTGGACTTCGAGAAGGAGAAAGCCCTGCGCCTGCTCCAGGGGCGCTCCTGACCGCCGGAGGGGAACGTCGCTCCCAGGAGTGACGACGCCGGACGGCCTCCGTCGCGACAATTCTCCCCATGAACGTCGCAACCGTATTGACCGAGGCCGAACGGAGGGTCGACGCCCTGAACCTCCGGCGGGTCATCGCCTCCCCCCTCACCGACGTCGCCGTCGGCGTCCTGCTCATGTTCCTCGCCCTGGCCCAGCTCGGCGGCCGGTCCTCCCTGACCATGCTGGCCGCCGTGCTCGCCACGCTGCCGCACGTCGTACGGCGCAGGCATCCCTGGGCGGTCGTCACTCTGGTCTCCTTCGGCGCGCTCTGCCTGCTCTACACCGGCGTACTGCCCGGCTACCCCCCGTTCGGCGTAGTGCTGTCCGGCGCGCTCACCCTCTACACGATCGCGCGGATCGTCGGCCCGCTCGTCGTCGGGCTGGTCATCGGCGCCCTGACGATCCTGCTCCTGGCGGCCGTGTTCCTGCTGAACGGGAGGGAGCTGCTGTCCATCGCCACGCTCGACAGACAGGCGGCCTCCCCGCTCGTCGTCCTGTTCCTCGGAACCGTCCTGCTGATCTTCCTCGCCCATGTACGACGCAGCGCCAGCACGATCACGGAGATGCGCGCGGGCAACCTGGAGACGCTCAGGGAGCAGGCCGCGATGGCCGAGCGGGCCAGGATCGCCAGGGAGATGCACGACATCGTGGCCCACTCCGTCTCGAAGATCGCCGTGCAGGCCGAGACCGCCCCCTACACGCTCGACGGCCTCGACGAGCGGACCCTCCAGGAGTTCGCTGAGATCGCGACCTCCGCCCGGACCACCCTCACCGAGATGCGCCGCCTGCTCGGCGTGCTGCGCGCCGACGTCGTCACCGCCCCGGAGACCGCGCCACAACCGGGGCTGGCGCGGCTTCCCGAACTGGTCGGACGACACGAGGGCGAGGTCGACCTCGACGTGATCGGGGAGGAGGTCCCCCTGCCGCAGGCCGTGGACGTCTCCGCCTACCGGATCATCCAGGAGGCGCTGACCAACGTCCGCGTCCACGCGCCCGGCGCCCGGGTCTCGATCGAGCTGGCCTACCGCCCTGCCCTGCTGGCGCTGCGGATCACCGACAACGGCCCCGGCCCCTCCGGCGACACCGAGAACGGGCACGGCCTGGTCGGCATGCGCGAACGCGCCCTCGCCCTCGGCGGCTGGTTCAAGGCGGGCCCCGGCCCCTCCGGTGGCTTCCTCATCCAGGTGGGTCTCCCCCTCGAATGACCTCCCCCGAACCTCCCGCCCCTTACGCCGAGGCCCTCCCCGGTCCTCAAGCCGAGGCCCTCCCCGGGACGGCCTCCGGGGCTCCTCCCGGGACGGCCGTGGACGGCCGGATCCGGGTGCTGATCGCCGACGACCAGCCGGTCGTGCTGCGGGGCTTCGCCGCGGTGCTCAGGGCCCAGCCTGACATCACCGTCGTGGGAACCGCCCCCGACGGCGCCCAGGCCGTACGGCTGGCACGGCGGACCCGTCCCGACGTCGCGCTGCTGGACATCCGGATGCCGGAGATGAACGGCATCGAGGCGGCCCGCCGAATCCTGGAGACCGAGGCGACCAGGATCATCATGATCACCACGTTCGACCTCGACGACTACGTGTACGACGCGCTCACCGCGGGGGCGAGCGGGTTCCTGCTCAAGGACGTCAGGGCCGGAGATCTGGCGGAGGCCGTGCGGACGGTGGCCCGTGGGGACGCGCTGCTGGCCCCCAGGATCACCAGGCGACTGATCGCCGAGTTCTCCCGGCAGCGAAGGCCCGCCGCGGACGGCGGGCCGCTGACCCCGCGTGAGGTCGAGGTGCTGCGGCTGATCGCCCAGGGGCTGTCGAACGCCGAGATCGCCTCCCGCCTCGTGGTCACCGAGCACACCGTCAAGACCCACGTGGCCAGGCTGCTGGCCAAGCTGAACCTGCGTGACCGCACGCAGGCCGTCATCCACGCCTACGAGACGGGACTGGTGGTCCCCGGCGCGTGAACCTCCCGGGTCACACCCGGCCGTTGGCCGCGTGCGGCCCGGGGGTGATCCCGCCCGTCTTGGCCCGGTCGAGGTCGGGCTCCAGGTAGATGACGCGGGCGATCGGCACGGCGGAGCGGATGCGCTGCTCCGCCTCGTCGATGCCCCTGGCCACCTCGGCGGCCGTGTCGTCGTGGTCGACCGCGATCTTCGCGGCGACCAGAAGCTCCTCGGGGCCGAGGTGGAGGGTGCGCATGTGGATGACCCTGACCACCTCGGGGGCGCTCTCCAGGGCGGCGATGATCTGACCCTCGACCTCGGGACCGGCGCTCTCGCCGATCAGCAGCGACTTCATCTCGACGGCCAGCACGATCGCGATGACGGCCAGCAGCACGCCGATCGCCATCGTGCCGACGCCGTCCCAGACACCGTTGCCGGTGATGACGGCCAGCGTCACACCGGCCAGCGCCAGGATGAGGCCGACCAGGGCGCCCAGGTCCTCCAGGACGATGACCGGCAGCTCCGGCGACTTGGACCTGCGGATGAACTGGGTCCATGTCTGCTTGCCGCGCAGCGGGTTGGACTCCTTGATCGCGGTGCGGAAGGAGAAGCCCTCCGCGATGATCGCGAAGATCAGCACCGCGAAGGCCACGACCGGCGTCTCCACCGGGTGCGGGTCACTGATCTTGTGCCAGCCCTCGTAGAGGGAGAAGAGCGCGCCGATCGTGAACAGCACCACCGCGACCACGAAGGCGTAGAAGTAGCGTTCCCTGCCGTAGCCGAAGGGGTGCTCCGGGGTGCGCTTGCGCTCGGCCCGCTTCCCGCCGACCAGCAGCAACACCTGGTTCCCCGAGTCGGCGAGGGAGTGAATCGACTCGGCGAGCATGGACGACGAAGTCGTGACCAGGAAGGCGACGAACTTGGCCGCCGCGATCGCAAGGTTCGCGCTCAACGCCGCGATGATCGCCTTTGTACCGCCGCCCGCACTCACGACAGCCTCCGCTTACATAGTCCGAAAAAGACGAGAGGATACTATTGGGAAATTCTCGCCTTTAGTTCCGTGATGGCCGACACGGGGGTCGGATCGATCCCGTACCCCAGGGCGAGATAGGTACTCGCGTAGTCGCCCAGCCCGATCAGCGTCGCGAGCCGCTCAAGCGGATGAGCGCCCTCCGCGACGAGCTGGGTGGCCGGAACGCCCCTGTCCTCGGCCATCCGCACCGAGGCCTCACGCCGCCGCGCCTCCTGCGGATGCTCCTCCGTGTCACGCAGCATGAACAGCCGCAGCGACCGGCCCGCGTCGTCGGCGAAGATGTCCCGCTGCGCCAGCGGACCGTCGAAGGCCACCACCTGGTTGTGGTTGGCCTCCGGGATCTGCCCCCAGACGGCCGGGTACTTGCCGTTCTCGTTGAGCTGGCTGGCCCACCGGTAGGCGGCCACGGCCGAGAGCCGGGAGGAACCCCAGATCATCGGCACCGTCTCCGCCAGCTCCATGGCCAGCGTCTTGCCCGGGTTGATGAAGGACTCACTCACCGGACGGCAGCGGTGGGCGATCTCCTCAAGACGCTTGGCGACCTCCTCGATCACCCCGTCGTCCATCTGGAGCACGCCGAGTTCGGCGGCGACCACGAGCAACGGCACCGACAGCGCCCAGACCGCCGCCCGGGGCTGCCCGCCGGTGGTCACCGGCACGAACGGCGCGCCCGACTGCCTGGCGACCGCGTGCAGCGGAGAGTTCGCCGCGGCCAGCACCAGCAGGCGGCACCCCCTGCGGACGGCCTCCGTGGCCACCGCGAGTGTCTCCTCGGTCTTGCCCGAACACGACACGGCGACCACCAGGTCCGTCGCGCCGACCCAGCCGGGCAACTGGTAGGAACGCACCGTCACGATCGGCAACGGAGCCCCGTTGCCGCACACCGCGTCGAGGATGTCACCGGCGATGCCGGAACCGCCCATGCCCGCGACCACGATCGCCCTCGGCCTGCCCTCCCCGATCACCCGGGTGAGGTCGGCCTCACGGACACCCCGATGTGAGATGCGCACCTGCGCCGCCGAGGCGGCGACGGCGCGCAACATGCCTGAGGGGTCGCCCTCGGTCAGCCACCCCTGGTCGTCGAGCCGATCCGACTCCCAGCTCACGACTTCCGAGCCTCGTCGACCAGCAGGACCGGAATGTCATCACGAACCGGATAGACCAGCCCGCACGAGGCCGAAGTACACGACAGCTCGTCCACCTCCGGCTCCGCACGCAACGGAGACTTGCAGTTGGGGCAGGCCAGGATCTCCAGCAACCACTCGTCGATCTTCACGTGCTCAGCTCCTCACGACGGCGAGGACCTCGTCCCTGATCGCCGCCATCTGAATCTCGTCGGCCGCCTCGGCGTTCAGCCTGAGCAGCGGCTCGGTGTTGGACGGACGAAGATTGAACCACCATCCGGGGCCGGAGACGGTCAGACCGTCCAGGTCGTCGAAGGTGACGCCGTCCCTGCCCTCGAAGACCTGCCTGACCCGCGCCGTCGCGGCCCGCTGGTCGGCGACCGTACTGTTGATCTCCCCGGAGGCGGCGTAGCGGGCGTAACCCGCGAGGATCTCCGACAGCGGCCTGTCCTGCTCACCCAGCGCGGCCAGCACGTGCAGCGCGGCCAGCATGCCGGTGTCGGCGAACCAGAAGTCCTTGAAGTAGTAGTGCGCGGAGTGCTCACCGCCGAAGACCGCGCCGCTCCTGGCCATCTCGGCCTTGATGAAGGAGTGCCCGACCCGGGTCCTGACCGGGACCCCGCCGTGCTCGGCGACGATCTCGGGAACGCCCCGCGAGGTGATCAGGTTGTGGATGATCGTGGCGCCGGGCTGCTTGGCCAGCTCACGGGCGGCGACCAGCGCGGTGATCGTGGAGGGCGAGACCGACTCGCCGCGCTCGTCCACGACCCAGCAGCGGTCGGCGTCGCCGTCGAAGGCGAGGCCGATGTCCGCGCCCACGTCGAGCACGGCCTTCTGCAGGTCACGCAGGTTCTCCGGCTCGATCGGATTGGCCTCGTGGTTGGGGAAGTCGCCGTCGAGCTCGAAGTAGAGCGCGGTCAGCTCGACGGGAAGCCCCTCGAAGACCACCGGCACCGTGTGTCCCGCCATCCCGTTGCCCGCGTCGACCACGACCTTCAACGGCCGGACACCGGACAGGTCGACCAGCGTGCGCAGGTGGTCCGCGTAGCCCTGCAGCAGGTCACGCCGGGAGACCGTACCGCCGCCCTCGCCGCCCTCGCCGCCCGAGGCGAGCAGTTCGGCCGCCCGGTCGCGGATCTCGGTGAGCCCGGTCTCCCCACCGATCGGCACCGCGCCCGCACGGCACATCTTCATGCCGTTGTAACGGGCCGGATTGTGGCTGGCGGTGAACATCACCCCGGCCATGCCCAGACTGCCGCTGGCGTAGTAGAGCATGTCGGTCGAGCCGAGACCGGTGTCCACCACGTCGGCCCCACGTGAGACGGCCCCGCCGGCGAAGGCCGCGGCCAGCGGAGCCGATGAGGCACGCATGTCGTGCGTGACCACGACGGACCCGGCACCGGTGACCTCAACGAAGGCCGCGCCGACCGCCCACGCGGTCTCCTCGTCTAACTCGTCCGGCACGACGCCGCGCACGTCGTACGCCTTGAAGATCCTGGCGAGGTCGCCCACTCCAGCTCCGCCCCTTTGACTCGTCTCTGCCGCCCCCAAGCCTAGGGGGTCGGTGTCCCTTTGCGCCGCCTGCTGTGTCTCCTTGCTCCGCCTGGCGGCGTCGCGGGCTTGGGCGCCCTGGGTCGGTGCTTTCCCTCGTCGCTCATCCGCTGCGCTCCTTCGCTCCTCAGTCCAAGCACCGACGCGCCCAAGCCGGACACTCCTCACACACGGGA
Source organism: Streptosporangium sp. NPDC020072 (assembly GCF_040631445.1). Taxonomy (NCBI): domain Bacteria; kingdom Bacillati; phylum Actinomycetota; class Actinomycetes; order Streptosporangiales; family Streptosporangiaceae; genus Streptosporangium; species Streptosporangium sp. NPDC020072. The sequence continues at coordinate 474,396 of NZ_JBEYAB010000002.1, forward strand.
CCGGTAAAGCAAAGATCAAACTCCTCACACTTGGCGCCGGTAAGGCACGGGCGAAACTCTTCACTCGCCGCGCCGAGGAAGGCCGTTCTGGGTGGGCTCTCCACTGCGGGCACCGTTGTCGGGGGCGCAAGGTGGGCGTCTCCGTGATGAGGTTCTTCTGAGCTGTGTCCCGGGTTCCGGAACCCTCGCCGCTCCGGGGGGTGGGGACGTACGGCTCAGCGGTCGCGCTGGGGCTGCGCGGGGTGGGGCTGTGGCTGGGCTGAGCGCAACACTCTCAGGTGTCCACGACGCCCGACCTCGACTCCCTGGCCCACGGGCTCGGTGCCCTTCGTCGCGGGCCTGGCCGCCTCCCGGACGGCGTTGGCGAGCGCTTCGAGGTCGTCGGTGCTCGGCGGCGCTCCGTCGCTCGGCAGCCGGACGACCTCCCAGCCCCGTGGGGCGGTGAGCCGCTCCGCATGCTCGGCGCACAGGTCGTAACAGTGCGGCTCGGCGTACGTCGCCAAGGGCCCGAGAACGGCGGTCGAGTCGGCGTAGACGTACGTGAGCGTGAATACGGCAGGCTGACTGCACGCGGTGCGGGAACAGCGGCGGACGGGGCTCACGGTGGGACCGTATCCGGTAAGCGTCCAGGGCGCCACTATCTGAGCGCTCTTAACGAGCGTGTCGCCACAATTCGGACACGTGTCCCGCCTTCCACCCGCCTGTACGGCTTGCACACCCTCCCGTCAACCCCTTTCCACCTTCCCACCAGGCATGTCTAAGCTTGGCCCGTGAGCCCGGCACCAGGTAGACCTCGCCCTCCTCGCAAACGCGACCGACACGGTCGTGGCATGCGGGGCCCGCTGGCACCCTCCCATGTGCCGATCGCCAAGTCGCGCAGCGAGCGCTTCGACGATCTCGTCCTGGACGCCGTGGACCGTCTCAAGCCACGCTGGGGCACCCAGCTCGCGTCCGTCGAGTTCGCGATCGAGGAGGTGCCGCCGCTGTCGGAGCTGGGCGACGGCCCGGGCCTGCTGTCCGGCGAGCCGATCCCGTTCGGCCGCTCGGAACCCGCCGTCGGCAAGCGCCCCGCCGTCGTGATCGTCTACCGGCGCCCCCTTGAGGCCAGGGCCCGCGACCGCGACCAGCTGGGAGCCCTGGTCCACGACACCGTGGTTGAACAGATCGCCGGTCTCCTGGGTCTGCCCCCCGAATCCGTAGACCCCGGCTACGAGGAAGACGACTAGCCCAATCGGGCTGCCTTACCTCACCGCCAGATCTCCCTTACCTCACCACCCCCGCCCCACGCCACCCCAGGTTCCCCCGAGTACGACCCCCAGGGAACTCACCCCGGCGCCAAGAGCGGACTCCCCCAAAGAACCCGACCACTCCCGGCACCGCACACGAGGCTTTTGCCCTTGTGCCTTACCGCCCCCAAGTGTGAGGGTTTCGGCCCCCTGCCTTACCAGCTCCCGGTGTGAAGCTTTTGCCCTCGTGCCCTACCGGCGCCGTGTGTGAGGAGTGCCCGGCTTGGGCGCGTCGGTGCTTGGACTGAGGAGCGAAGGAGCGAAGCGGATGAGCGACGAGGGAAAGCACCGACCCGAGGCGCCCAAGCCCGCGACGCCGAAGGCGGAGCAAGGAGACCCGGTTCGGGCGCGCCGACGCTTGGACTGAGGAGCGAAGGAGCGAAGCGGACGAACGACGAGGGAAAGCACCGACCCGAGGCGCCCAAGCCCGCGACGCCGAAGGCGGAGCAAAAAGTCACAACAGGCGGAGCAAGGAGTCACAACACCACCCCCATCGATTCCGTCGTAGGTGGCACCAGAGCCCACACTCGGGCCGCGGCGAGGGGTTGGACGGTCAGGGCCAGGCCCTTCTTGATTCGTTCGTCCATCACCCGCCCGCCGTACACGGGCCCCGATCCTTCCACCGGTAGCACCAGCACCCCGAAGGGGCCGTCGACCTTGGGGAGGCTCACCTGTTTGGTGCGGGCGGCGGGGATGTCCACCTCGAACGGTTCCGGTGCCTTTCCCTTGCGTGGCAGGACCCGCACGCTCACCTTGCCTGCCGTCTCCGGCGCGCTCAGCACGAGCCTCGCGCCCTTGTCCCCGCCGGTGTGGTTGTCGGCGACCACGCTGCCCAGGTCGATGGGGGCTGCTCCGGCGGTGAAGGCCACATCGGGTTTCTTGCCGGTCCCGGTTACCGTCACCCCGGCGAGGATGGGGGCCTCCGAGGTCAGCACGAGGGCGGCCGACCGGTCGTCCACGGCGTTCGACAGGTCCAGGGTCGCGACCGACTCGGCGGGCACTTCGAGCACCTCCTTGCCCTTGAGGGCGTAGGTCCCGTCCGAGGTGATCGCCTTGATCTCGACCAGGGTGTCGGTCTCGGCGGTCGAGGCGACCAGCAGCTGGCGGGTGCCGCCTCCGCCGGGGACGGCGGGGACCACGACGCGGGTCGCGGGAGGGGCCGAGGCGGGCAGCCAGTCCACGCCCTTTCCGCCGTGCATGATCGCCCGGGCCGCCGCGGTGACCCGGCCGGAGACGGTGCGTACCCCGACCGCCATGACGAGCGGTGAGGGCGCGACGTCCTTGAGGTCGATCGCCCTGGTCTCGCCCGGCTTCATGGTGATCACGTCGCCCGAGTCGGAGACCACCGGCCCCTCCCCCGCGTAGACCGTGAGCTCGACGGTCGCCTGGGCGAGTCCCGGGTTGGCGAGGTAGAGCGTGACGTCGGCCGCCGCCGGCCCGGGGCCGACCAGCCAGGTGTCGGCGGCGGGCTCGACGCACCGCACTCCGGCCAGCCCGCGGTGCCTGCCCGAGGTCTCCCTGCGGGTCTGGGAGGCCTCAAGGCCCGCCGCCATGTTCGCCTTGGCGGTCACGACGAGCGGGGCCGACTTGGCGGGGATCTTCTCGTGCCAGAGGGTGCCGGGGGTCCGCAGGGCCGTGACCGTGGTGTCCCCGGTGACGAGTGTGGCGGTTCCCGCGTCCTGGCCGCCCGGCGGGGTGACGACGGCGGCGTCGGTGTCGCCGGGGTCGGGGCAGACGACCGTCACCGAGGCGACGGGGACCCGTCTGAGGCCCTTGGCCGGTTCGGCCTCGGGAGCGGGCCTGGTCGCGGAGGCGACGCCGTACAGGGCCAGTAGGGCGACCAGGACGAGTGCGAGGAGGCTGAACCGGTTCTCGATCAGGGACTTCATCGGCTGGACGGCTCCCTGCCTGGCTCGGGGACCTCGGTGCGGATCTGACTGTCGGCGCCGCGTGAGGCCGGGGCGGCCAGGACGGAGACGACCAGCAGCAGTACGGCCTGCGCCCACAGCCAGCGGCCGTGCCAGGGGTCGTCCTGCGGGGTGGGGGGCACGGTGACCGGCTGGGTCAGCTGCCACACGCCTATGGCACGCGACAGGCTCATCCTGGCCAGGGCGGGCTGGGAGTCGAGGGCGTGGCTGATCGTCTCGGTCACCGGCGGGACGACCACGACGAACCGTATGCCGTAGGAGGCGAGCACGTCGGCGTCGTCACCGCCCCTGCCCGAGGCCAGCCCTCCCGCGGCGACGGCGACCCGTTCCCTGGGGCCGGGCGGGGTGGGGATGTCGGCCTCGCCGACCAGCGGGGTACGGCCCCGCAGCACGGTGAAGGCCAGGGCGCCGTCCTTCTCGCGCAGCAGCAGGGTCCGTTCGCCGCCGCCGGAGTTGAGGGCGGCCAGCGCGGGCATCACGTCGCCGACGTCACCGCCGAGGGGGCCGCCCGCCCCCCTGGTGATCCACATTCCGGCCGCGAGGACCGGGGTCGAGAACGCGACGGCGACGATGGCGACCGCCACGGCCCTGCGCGGCCCGCCCGCCTTCCTGAGGTCGGCGATGCGGTTGGCGGTGAGCGCGGCGACGACGAGCATGCCGATCGCGGCGAGGGCGAGCGGCACGCCGGGCCAGGCGGGGGCCCGGGTGTCGGCGTTCAGCGAGGTGACCGGGGTTCTGCTGACCAGGATCGCGACCAGCGTGCCGAAGAGCGCGACGCCCCAGCCGACGGCGACGACCGTCCGGTCGCGGCGCATCAGCAGCGCGGCCAGGCAGGCGGCGATGAGGCCGCCCGTCACCCACAGCGGCGGCATCCCCGGGCCGCCGGGGCTGAGCAGCAGCAGCGAGGAGGCGGGCAGCGCGGCGTCGACCAGCTCGGGCCGGTGCAGGCCCGCTTCGAGCAGCAGCAGGCCGGGGGTGGAGACCACCTGGACCAGCCAGGGCAGCAGCAGCGCCACCGGGACGCCGAAGGCGATGACGACCGAGCCGGTCAGTCCCCTGCGGGGGAAGGCCAGCGCGGCCAGCGCGCCCAGGACCAGCGTGAGCGGGTAGATCAGTGGGGCGAAGGCCGTACCGACGGCCAGCAGCAGGCCGAGTCCCCAGGCGGCGCGGCGCGCCCGGCGCGGGTCGGCGGTCAGCATCCTGGTGGCCAGCGCCGCGTAGCAGGGCAGCAGCGTGAAGACCACGGCGGTGCCGAGTCTCCCGGCTGCGATCGCCCCGGTGGCGACGGGCAGCAGCGCGTAGGAGGCGCCGAGCCAGACGCGGGTCCAGCGGCCCGGGATCATCGCCCTGGTCGCGGTGTAGGCGGAGAGCCCGGCCAGCGGCACGCAGCCGAGCAGCAGCACGGTCACGGCGAGCCAGGGTTTGCCGAACAGCACCGTGGACAGCCCGGCGAGCACCGCCACGTACGGCGGCGCCCACCCGTCACCGCCGAGTCCCGCCTGACGGTAGCCCTCGGTGTAGAGGTCCCACAGGTCGGAGGCGCCGCCGATCACGGGGACGAGCGCGCCGCCGCCCAGCCGGGAGCCGCCGAGCAGGCCGCGTTCCGCGACCAGCGTGACGGCGGCCAGGACCAGGAACAGCGCCATGCCCGGACTGCCGAACAGGCGCCGGGTCGCCCCGACGTCGTCGGTGAGCAGCTCTTCCCCGTCCTCCTGGACGGGGGTCGCGGCGTGGTGGCGTCCCGCCGACTCGACGAGGCCGTTGCCCGCCAGGTAGCCCTGGAACCGGTCGGCCAGCCGCCGGTAGCCCGCACCCGGCGGGGTGAGCAGCCTGGCCGCCGCGGCGCCGCCGCGTCTCCTGCCCGCGGCGCGGACGCGTCTGGCCCTGACGAGCCTGCCCGGGTGCCTGAGGATCGAGCCGAGCGCGAGCGCCTCGTCCAGCGCGTCGGCGGGCTGTTTGGCCAGCAGGAACAGCAGTGTGCTGACCAGCGAGCCGAAGAGGTTGCGCAGCAGCGCCCACGGCAGCGACCGCGCGGGCAGGTTCGCCATGACCACGAACATGGCGTTGCGGCGGTCGAGGCGGCGGGGGTGGTCGCCGCTGACGGTGATGCGGCGGCGGCGCCTGCCGGCCGCCTCCGCGTGCCAGGCGACGGCCTGGGTGACGTTGCGGACCCGGTATCCGGCACTCCTGATCCGCCAGCACAGGTCGAGGTCGTCACGGAACAACGGCAGGAAGGGGTCGAGGCCGCCGACCTCCTCCCAGACGTCCCTGCGGACCAGCATTCCGGCCGTGGAGACCGAGAGCACGTCCCTGGCGCCGCTGTACTGGCCCTGGTCGAACTCGCGGGGTTCGATGCCGGTGTCCCTGCGTCCTCGCAGGTCCACGGTGACGCCGACCTCAAGCAGGAGCCGCCGGTCGAGCCAGTCGCGGAGCTTGGGGCCGAGTACGGCCGCGCCCGGGTCGTCGTCGGCGGCCTTCAGCAGGGCTTCGAGGGCGCCGTCGTCCGGCGCGCAGTCGTCGTGCAGCAGCCACAGCCACTCGTTTCCCTCAGAGGGCCCGAGCCGGTCGAGGACCTCGGCCACGGCCTGGCCGAAGCTCGTCGAGCGCGGCAGCGTGAGCACGGCGTTGCGGCCGAGGGTACCGGTCAGCAGCGCGGCGCTGCCGTCCCTGCTGCCGTTGTCGACCCCGACCGCCCGGTCGATGGGGCGGGTCTGCCGCAGCAGCGCGGCGAGGGTCTCCCCAAGCCAGCGTGCGCCGTCGTGGGCCACGACGATCGCGGTGACGGTGTGGTTGGGGCGGGGGGAGTCGGTGCTGGACATGCGTCCCGTGTTCAGGAAGGGCTGATGATCGGCGCGACCACGATACGGCACCCTCTGTTGAGGTATGCCTGATGCACCAAAAAAGGAGCATGTGGCCGGTCGGCCACATGCTCCGTCGATATATGATCAAGCACTCTCCGTGAACCCGTGGCCCCCGGTGAGCGCGTCAATCGTCCGCTCAGACCGCCTCGCGCTTGATCCTGCGGCGCTCCCTCTCGGAGAGCCCTCCCCAGATCCCGAACCGCTCGTCGTGCTCCAGAGCGTACTCAAGGCATTCGGCACGCACCTCGCACGAGCGGCAGACCTTTTTGGCCTCCCGAGTGGATCCCCCCTTCTCGGGGAAGAACGCCTCGGGGTCGGTTTGCGCGCACAGCGCGCGTTCCTGCCAACCAAGCTGCTCTTCAGCGATGCTGTCCTGTGCGATGACCAGGTCGGCCACTGCACACCTCCCTGCCGCCTGCCCGCAAATGGAGCCCCCCTATGAACGCCTCCCCTCTTACCCACCAGCGGGAAGGCGTAACAACACGTGTGTAATTACACGCGCGTGGCCTGTGTGACGTCAAGCGGCATGCCGGTATCCGGGGAAAGACCTGCTCTCCCCGGTAGTGGATCGTCCTACTGCCAAATACGGCGTTCACCCCGGTCTCCCGTGACGATCGCCTGGCTCTTCAGTGCTCTCGGCGGTCGGAACCGTACCAGGACATGTTCTGCTCCTGACCGGGACCCACCCTTTCTCTGTCCGGACTTTCCTCTCCCGTTACCTGGGTCGAGCGCTCCGGTTTGTAAATCGCGGTGGGGTCGATGGGGGGCTGCGAGTCCCACGAGCGCCCCGAGGGGCTCGGGCCGTTGAGCGGGTCGCCCTGGTATGCGGCGGGGTCGAACCTCAGCGTCATCTCGGCCGGGGCCTCCCACTGGCCGCCGCCCTGCTGGTACGGCTGCGCCTGCGGGTACCCGAGGTTGTCGTAGTTTCCGCCCTGCTGGGGGGTCTGGGGGTTCGAGGTGTACTCGGGGACGCGCAGCTGCGGTTCCGGTGTGCCCGCCTGCGACTGCTGGTAGTTCTCCGCCTGCTGGTAGGCCTGCGCCATCTGCTGCGAGCGGGGGTCGACCGGGTCGGGCGCCGGGTAGTGCAGGTTCGGCTCGGTCTGGCGGACGTACTCGGAGCCGGAGTAGCCGGTGAACGGCTGGCCGTAGTTGTCCGGCGGCTGCGGGAAGGAGTGCTGTCCCTGCGCGTCGAACGTCAGCCGCGGCTCGCTGTCGGAGCCGTACGGCGAGGCCGCCTGCGGTTCGGGGCGGCCGCCGTAGGAGTCGGCGCCGTGGAACTGCCCGGCCTTCTGGCCGTACCCGGTGGCCTGGGGCTCGGCGGGCGGCGGGTAGGCGGACGGCTGGGGGTCGGCGTAGGCGTCGGTGTAGGACGGGGCCTGCGGCTGTGACGGTGGCTGTGGCTGCGGCTGTGGCTCCGTCCTCGGCCCGTAACCGGACTGGTCGTAGGCGGGCGGGTCGTAGGACGGCGCCGGAGGCTGGACGTCCGCCGGGACGTACGGCCCCGGGTTGTAGGACTCACCGTAGGAATCGTTGTAGGACTCCGCGGCGCCGTAGGAGGGGGCCGGGGATGCGTGGGAGCCGGTCTGCGGGGTCAGCAGGTCCTGGCCGTACCTCTCGCCGTATCCCTCGGCGCCGTACGCCTCGGCGGCGGCGGCCGGGCCGGGGGGAAGGGCGGGCTGGCTGTGCGCGGGCCTGCTCGCGGGGGCGGGCGGAGCCTGCTGCGCGAACCCGTGGCTCCCCTGGTCCTGGGCCGGGAAGCCGTGACCGCCCTGGTCCTGGGCCGGGAAGCCGTGACCGCCCTGGTCCTGAGCCGCGAAACCATGGCCACCCTGGTCCTGGGCCGGGAAGCCGTGCTGGGCCGTCTCCTGGGGGCGGGCCGCCTGCTCGTACTGCGGCGGGACCTGCTCGTGCGGCGGCCGGCCGTGCGCGGGGGGCTGTTCCTGGACGTTGACCCCCTGCGGCGCGCCCTGCTGGTCGTACGGCGGGAAGCCGTGCTGCTCCTGGGGCGGGAAGCCGTGCTGCTCCTGGGGCGGGAAGCCGTGCTGCTCCTGGGGCGGGAAGCCGTGCTGCGGGACCTGCTCCTGGGGGTGGGCCCCCGGGAAGGGCGCACCGGGCTGCGCGCCGGGCTGCGGAACGGAGTGCGCGCCGGGCTGCGGGGTGGGGAAGGCCTGGCCGTGGGAGAAGACCGGTTCCTTCCGCGCGGGCCCGGCGGCGGCCATCCTGGGCAGGAGATAGGCCAGTGCGAGGCCGGTCAGCCCAAGGGTGGGGAGGCTGACGAGGAGGAACTCGACCTTCTCCATGAGGCCGGTCTCACCGGCGAACAGGCCGCCGAAGAGGCCGACCGTGCCGAACAGGGCGGCCAGGCCGAGCGTGCCGACCGCGATCTGCGTCATGAGCTTCAGCCGCGCGATCGCCGGGCCCGCGTTTGCCGCCAGCAGCACGGCGCCGACGAGCAGCGCGGTGGTCACCGGGGAGGTGAGTCCGCCCACCTGGCCGGCCGCGCGAAACGCGAAGGACCCTCCGAGCGATGTACCGAACAGCAGCCGCTCGACATCGACGAGAACGCCCGTGGACGCTACGGCGATCATGAGCCACGCGGCCGGCTCCCTGAGCCTGCCCGCTTCCGCATTGATCACGATTACTCCCAAAGGGTTCTCAGGTAAACCCGGGGCAAGTTTTGCACATGGCCGACTTAGGTGTCTGGAGTCCCAGCAAGCCCACTTATCCCATAAGTACTACATAGCATCCTATTCGGACATATTTCGGGCAGCCCTGAAGATCACGCTGCCAGCGAAGACGCCGTGCATAACGATCAAGACAAGTCGTCCCGCCCCCTTGACGAACGCTCCCATACCCCATCAGGGCGGGACCGGTACGGCAGTGGAACACTGGACCGCATGCGCATTGTGTCCCTCGCAGGTGGGATCGGCGGTGCCCGTTTCCTGCGCGGCCTCCGTTCCGCCGTCCCCGATTCAGAGATCACCGTCATCGGCAACACCGGCGACGACATCACCCTGTACGGCTTGCAGGTCTGCCCCGACCTGGACACCGTCATGTACACCCTGGGCGGCGGCATCGACGAGGAGCAGGGCTGGGGCAGGCAGAAGGAGAGCCACGTCGTCAAGGAGGAGCTGGCCGCCTACGGCGTCGAACCGCAGTGGTTCGGCCTGGGGGACCGTGACTTCGCCACGCACATCGTGCGCACCCAGATGCTCTCCGCCGGATACCCCCTGTCGGCCGTCACCGAGGCGCTGTGCGCCCGCTGGCAGCCCGGCGTGCGGCTGATCCCGATGACCGACGACAGGGCCGAGACCCACGTGGTCATCTCCGACGAGCGAGGCCGCAGGGCCGTCCACTTCCAGGAGTGGTGGGTACGGCTGCGCGCCTCGGTCCCCGCCGAGCGGATCATCCTCGTCGGCGCGGAGGAGGCCCGTCCCGCCCCCGGCGTGCTCCAGGCCGTCGCCGAGGCCGACGTGGTGATCCTGCCCCCCTCCAACCCCGTGGTGAGCATCGGCACGATCCTGCAGATCAAGGGCATCCGCGAGGCCCTTGAGGCCAAGACGGTCGTCGGCGTCTCCCCCATCGTCGGCGGCGCCCCCGTACGCGGCATGGCCGACGCCTGCCTGACCGCGATCGGCGTGGAGACCACCGCCCAGGCGGTCCTCGACCTGTACGGCTCGCCGCTGATCGACGGCTGGCTGGTCGCCGAGGAGGACGCCGGGGTCGCCCTCGACGGCGTGCGCGTCGAGGCCCGTCCCCTGATCATGCACGACGTCGAGGCCGCCGCCGACATCGCGCGGGCCGCCCTCGACCTTGCCGTCTCCCTGGCCGGGACCGGCGGCTCGGACGGGGAGGCCCGATGAGCAGGGTCCGCCGTACCAGGGCCGGCTCCCAGGACGCCAGGCTGGAGATCTTCGCCGTCCCCGGCATCCCCGAGGTGAGGGAGGGCGACGACGTCGGCGAGCTGATCGCGGACGCCGTGCCCGACCTGCGTGACGGCGACATCCTCGTCGTCACCTCCAAGATCTCCAGCAAGGCCGAGGGGCGGGTCAGGCGAGGCATCACCCGGGCCGAGGCCATCGCCGCCGAGACCACCCGGGTCGTGGCCCGCTGGGGCGAGACGGTGATCGCGCAGACCACGCACGGGTTCGTCATGGCCGCGGCCGGGGTCGACGCCTCCAACACCGAGACGGGCACCGTCGTGCTGCTGCCCGTCGACCCCGACGCCTCCGCCACCGCGGTGCGGGAGAGCGTACGGCGCAGGCTCGGCGTCTCGGTCGGCGTCATCGTCTCCGACACCTTCGGCCGCCCGTGGCGCAACGGCCAGACGGACGTGGCGATCGGTGTGGCGGGGGTGACCCCCATCCTCGACTACCGGGGCATGTCCGACGACCACGGCAACGCTCTTGAGGTCACCCTGACCGCAGTCGCCGACGAGCTGGCCGCCGCGGGTGACCTGGTCAAGGGCAAGCTCGCCCAGACCCCGGTGGCGGTGATCAGGGGGATGGCCGAGTACACCACCCAGGAGGACGGCCCCGGCGTCCGCGAACTGGTCCGCCCGTCGGAGGAGGACATGTTCCGGTACGGCTCGCGGGACGTGCTCTTCTCCCGCAGGACCGTGCGTTCCTTCTCCGCCGAGCCCGTCGACGGCGCCAAGGTCCGCAGGGCCGTGGAGGCCGCGATCGCCGCCCCCGCCCCGCACCACACCACGCCGTGGCGGTTCGTCCTTCTTGAGTCGCCCGAGGTCAGGACCAAGCTCCTGGACGCCATGCGGGAGGCGTGGATCGCCGACCTCCGGGGGGACGGGTTCTCCGAGGAGGCGATCACCAGGCGGGTCGCGCGCGGGGAGGTGCTGCGCGGCGCGCCGTACCTGGTGGTGCCCTGTCTGGTGACGGACGGCTCGCACACCTACCGCGACGAGCGGCGCAACGCGGCCGAGCGGGAGATGTTCGTGGTCGCGGCGGGTGCCGGGGTGCAGAACCTCCTGGTCCAGCTCGCGGTCGAGGGGCTCGGCTCGGCCTGGGTCTCCTCGACGATGTTCTGCCGCGACGTGGTCCGCGAGGTGCTCGGGCTGCCCGGCGACTGGGACCCGATGGGCGCCGTCGCCGTCGGCCGCCCCGCGGCCCCGCCCAGGGACCGCGCCCCGAGAAAGGCCGACGACTTCATCGTCGTCCGCTGAACCTTTCACCGTCCCCCGGTTTCCAGCCCCCTCCTGGGCACCCCCCGCCGGGGAACTCTCCGCGGACGACCGGGCCCGGCCCACGGGCTGACGCGACGGCCCGCCCTGGTCGCGCGGGACCGGCCCGGTCTCCCCGTACGGCGGCGCCCTCGCGGGGTGGAGTCCGCCCCCGGCGCCCGGCCCCACTCCTCCACGACGTCACTCCTGCGAGCGCGTCCCCGCCGCCCGGCGGCCCCGTGGCGGCGCGGAGCGGCCCCGGGCACGGCCCTCGTACAGTTGCTATGGACCGCTGATCTACGTATCCGTTGCAGTCGACGCCCCAGCATGTGCTTTGGAGTGTGACGATGGAAGAAATCGCAAGGTCAGATGCTCCGCGTCGGATGCCCGCACGGCTGCGTTCGCTCGCGACGGTCCTGATCGCCGCCCAGTGCGGTTTCTGGGGTGGCCGTGTCCTCGATGCGAGTTTCGGCGAGGACCTGCTGCTCGGCGGGGTCGTCGCGCTGGCCGTCGCCGGTGCGACCGGGATCGGTTTCCTCACCCTGAGGCGGCTGGGAGACGCCCTGGTCAGGTGGCGGGGGCACCGGACGGCCCTTGAGGCGGCCAGGGCGGAGCTGTTGTGCGCCGCCGCCATCGCGCAGGAGCGCGAGCGGATCGCCCGCGACCTGCACGACCTGCTCAGCCATGGGATCTCCACGATCGCCCTCAAGGGCGAGCTGGCCCGGCGGATCACCCCCGCGGAGTCCCCCCGGGTCAGGGAGGAGCTCTCGGAGATCATCGAGATCTCACGCAAGGCTCTGGCCGACGTCCGCGAGCTCTCGCACAACCACAGCAGGATGTCGTTGCGGGACGAACTGGACTCGGTGCTCTCGACGCTGTCCGGCCTGGGCATCAGGGTCGAGGCGGACATCTCCCCCGAGCCTCTCGACCCGGACACCGGGACCGTCCTGGCGATCGTGTTGCGCGAGGGCGTCACCAACCTCCTCAAACACGGCACCGGCCGGTGGTGCGAGGTCTCCGTCCGGTCCACGGGCGAGGCGGTCACGATGGTCCTGGCGAACGACTGCGCGCCGGGCAGCCCCTGGCGCCCGGCGAAGGACGGCAACGGGCTGGCCAACCTCGCGTCCCGGGTCGCCACGGTCAACGGCCGTTTCTCCGCGGCCCGTTCCGGCGGCCGGTTCGTCCTTGAGGTCGCGATCCCCAGGGATACCTTCTCCCCCGGCTCCCCTGGCTCTCCGGGCTCCTCCAGTGCCCCGGCCGAGCGGACGTCAGGAGAGCCACCCCGATTCCTGTGCGAGACGTAGCGCGTCGATGAGGTTGCGCGCGCGCAGTTTGCCGACGATGGCGGTGAGGTAGTTGCGCACGGTCCCCGGCGACAGTGACAGGCGGGCGGCGATCTCCCGCGCTCCCGCCCCCGACCCGGCCATCCTGAGCACCTCGGCCTCGCGCAGCGTGAGGGGGTTGGCCCCGTCGTTCCACGCGGCGAGCGCCAGCTTGGGGTCGAAGACGTGCTGCCCGTCGGCCACCGCCCGTACGGCGTGGGCGAGTTCCTCAGGCGGGGCGTCCTTCAGGACGTATCCGGAGACCTTCGCCTCGATGGCGCGGTGCAGCGTCCCCGGTCTTCCCAGGCCGGTGAGGATGAGGGTGCGGCATCCGGGCAGGGTCTCGCGCAGCCTGTTGGCGGCGCTGATGCCGTCGAGTCCCGGCAGGCCCACGTCGATCAGGGCCACGTCGGGCCGGTGCCGTACGGCCTCGGAGACGATCCGGTCGCCGTCGCCGACCTCGGCGACCACCTTGAGATCGTCTTCGAGTTCGAGCAGGGCCACCAGTGCGCCCCGGATCATGTTGACGTCCTCGGCTATCAGGACTCGGATCACTACGCCCCCTTGGCTGGTGTGCCGCTTTTCTGCGAAAAATCCACCTGTAGCGCTTTAAAAGCCGTCATATCCCACCAAATAGGTCGGGTGCGAGGCTGGTTCAAGTGTTCCTCGATCGGCTCCGGCCATGCTGGGACCCGGTCGAACGCACGCCGGAGGCCGAGCCGCCGAGGGGGATGTCGATGAGCACCGTCACGCACGAACCGCCCGAGCCCGTGACCACGGGCCCCGCCTCTCCGATGCGCGAGCGCGTCGCCGCGCTGACGTGGATGCGGGCCCGTGCCAGGGTGGGGCCCGGCGAGCAGGCCTCCCGGGCGCAGCACGCCAAGGGCAAGCTGACCGTCAGGGAACGGCTCAGGCTGCTGTTCGACGAGGGGACCTTCACCGAGATCGAGGCCTTCCGCAGGCACCGCGCGACGGGCTTCGGCCTTGAGGACCGCAGGCCGTACACCGACGGCGTGGTGTGCGGGTGGGGGCGGGTGCACGGGCGCAAGGTCTTCGCCTACGCGCACGACTTCCGGATCTTCGGCGGCGCCCTCGGCGAGGCCCACGCCGAGAAGATCCACAAGGTGATGGACCTCGCGGAGACGACGGGCGCCCCGATCGTCGGGCTGTGCGACGGCGCGGGCGCGCGCATCCAGGAGGGGGTGACGGCGCTGGCGGGCTACGGCGGGATATTCCAGCGCAACGTCCGCGCCTCCGGGGTGATCCCGCAGATCAGCGTGGTGGTCGGCCCCTGCGCCGGGGGCGCGGCCTACTCCCCCGCGCTCACCGACTTCGTCTTCATGGTGCGCGGGGTGGCGCAGATGTTCATCACCGGCCCCGACGTGGTCCAGACGGTGACCGGAGAGAGCGTCACCCACGAGGAACTCGGCGGCGCCGACGTGCACGCGCGCTCCGGCGTCGGCTCCTTCGTCTACGACGACGAGGAGACCTGCCTGGCGGACGTCAGGTACCTGCTGTCGCTGCTGCCGTCCAACAACCGGGAGTCCGCGCCCGTCCTCGCGCCCGCCGACCCGCCGGACCGGCGGGTGGAACGGCTGCTCGACCTGGTCCCGGTCGAGACCGGCCGCGCCTACGACATGCGGGCGGTGATCGAGGAGATCGTGGACGACGGCGAGATGCTGGAGCTGCACGAGCAGTGGGCGCCGAACGTCGTGTGCGCGCTGGTCAGGCTGGACGGGCAGGTCACCGGCATCGTCGCCAACCAGCCCGCCAGTCTCGCCGGGGTGCTCGACATCGACGCCTCGGAGAAGGCCGCCAGGTTCGTCCAGTTCTGCGACGCCTTCAACATCCCGCTGGTGACGATGGTCGACACCCCGGGTTTCCTGCCCGGGACGGACCAGGAGCACGGCGGCGTCATCAGGCACGGCGCCAAGCTGCTCTACGCCTACTGCAACGCCACGGTCCCCCGCGTCCAGCTCGTCCTGCGCAAGGCGTACGGCGGCGCCTACATCGTGATGGACTCGCGCTCCATCGGGGCCGACCTGTCGCTGGCGTGGCCGACCAACGAGATCGCGGTGATGGGCGCCGAGGGCGCCGCGAACGTCATCTTCAGGCGGGAGATCGCCGCGGCCGAGGACCCGAAGGCGGTCTTCGACCTGCGGACCGAGCAGTACCGCCAGGAGCTGATGCACCCCTACCACGCGGCGGAACGCGGCCTCGTCGACGACGTCATCGACCCGGCCGACACCCGCTCCGCGCTGATCGGCGCCCTGGCGATGCTGCGCGGCAAGCACCGGGTGCTGCCCTCGCGCAAGCACGGAAACCAGCCACAGTGACGCCGACGGTGACGATGACGATGACAGCGACGCCGATCCTGGTCGTCCGGGGCGAGGCGGGAGCCGAGGAGCTCGCCGCTCTCGCCGTCGTGCTGCTCGCGCTGGGCAGGCGGGGCACACCCGGCGCCACACCGCCCGGCGAGGGCGCCTCACGGCCCGTCCCATGGTCGGAGGGGCTGGACGGCTACCGTCCGCCCGGCTCCTGGGCCTCCGGTGAGCACCCCTCCTGGGCGGGGCTTCCCCGGGGGTCCCGCCACCCGTAGGACCGGACCGTGGACGGCCCCGCCGAAGACACGCGGCGTGAACGGCCCGGCCGCGCCGTTCACAGGACCGGATCGCGGGCGGGCCCCGCCGAAGACACGCGGCGTGCCGTTCACAGGACCGAGTCGCGGCCGTGTGGCAGCTCCCAGTCCGCCTCGACCGGTTCGACCTCGATCCGCGCCGGACCCGGCCTGCGGATCGAGGAGCGGTCCCTGCGGAAGGTCCCGAAGTCCGTGGTGTCGCGGAAGGCGGGCCGCTGGTACAGGTCGCGGGCGTAGGCCCACAGGTTCGGGAAGTCGCTCAGGCTCCGTTCGCTGATCTTCCCGAGCGGGTTGTCGAGGAGGTCGAAGCGGGCCAGGGTCGGCCACAGCCAGACGTCGGACTCGGTGATCGTGTCCCCGAACAGGAACCGGCGGGTGGCCAGGCGCCTCTCCATCCGGTCGAGGACGGCGACGACACGCCCGCGCGCCGCCTCGTACCCCTTCTGGGTGGTGGTCATCGCCACCTCCCAGGCGCCGCCGTTGAGGTCGGCGTGCAGGTAGGCGTTGAGCCTGTCGATCTCCGCGCGCAGCTCGGGCGGGTAGAGCCGGACCTCCGGGTCGCCCCACTCCTCGAACTGGGTGCCGAGGTCCACGGTGATGGCGGCGTAGTCGTTGCTGACGAGGCCGCCGGTCACCCGGTCCCACAGCGCGGGCACCGAGACCGGGCCGTCGTAGCCGGGCACGGTCGCCTCGTAGGCCTGCCTGAGGCGGCCGAAGCCGTTCACCGGGTCGGGGCCGCGCCGGGGGCCGAAGGTCCACCCCTCGGCGCCGAGGTCGTCCTCGACGTAGGACAGCGTGACGACCTCCCGCAGACCCTTGAGGTCGCGCACGATGGCCGTCCGCTGCGCCCAGGGACACGACCAGGCCAGATAGAGGTGGTAGCGGCCGGGCTCCGCGGGGTAACCGCTTGAGCCGTCGGCGGTGACACGTCCCTTCAGCGCGGAACCGTTCACTGGATTGCCTCCGTCGTTGGTCGGGGCCGGGCGGCCGGGACGAGGTGGGCCGTACCCGCCTGTTCGGACGGCCGGTCGAGTTTGGGGATCGCGGCCAGCAGTTCGCGCGTGTAGTCGGCCCGGGGCGCGGTGAAGATCTGGCCGACGTCGCCGGTCTCGACGACGCGGCCCTCCTTGAGCACCACGACCCGGTCGCTGACGTGGTGGACGACGCCCAGGTGGTGGGAGACGAACAGGTAGGCCATCCCCAGCTCCGCCTGCAGGTCGGCCAGCAGGTCGAGCACCTGCGCCTGCACCGAGACGTCCAGGGCGGAGACCGGCTCGTCGCAGACCAGCACCCGGGGCCGCGGGGCCAGGGCGCGGGCGATGGCGACCCGCTGCCGCTGGCCTCCCGACAGCTGCCGGGGGCGGCGTTCCAGCACGCCGCCGTCGAGCCCGACCTGGTCGAGCAGTAGCAGGGCCTGGTCGCGGCGTTCCGCGCGGGGCACTCCGCCGACCATGAGCGCCTCGTCGAGGATGCGCCTGACGTTGAAGCGGGGGTCGAAGGAGCTGAGCGGGTCCTGGTAGACCACCTGGACGTGACGGCGGGCCTCGCGGCGCTGCCGTGCCGTCATCTCCCCCCAGGTCCTGCCCTCGACCAGTGCCTGCCCGCCGTCGGATTCGAGGAGGCCGAGCACCAGTCTGGCGACGGTCGTCTTGCCCGACCCCGACTCGCCGACCAGTCCGAGCGTCTCACCCGCGCGCAGCTCGAAGGAGACCTCGTCGACGGCGCGCCGCCCACGGAAGTCCTTGACCAGGCCGCGCGCCTCGATCACCACCTCCCCCGGGGCACGGCGCGGCTCGGGCCGTACGTGCCCGGACGTCGCCGACAGGCGGGTGCCCCTGCTGTGCTCTCCCGGGATGGCGGCCAGCAGCGCCCGGGTGTAGGGGTGGGACGGGGCGGTGAGGACCCGGCCGGTCGGCCCCTCCTCGACCACCGTCCCGTCCTTCATGACCAGCACCCGGTCGGCCAGCCGCGCGACGACCGCCAGGTCGTGGCTGATCAGCAGCAGCGCGGTGCCCGCCCGCCGCCGTTCGTCGAGCAGCCGCAGGATCTGCGCCTGCACGGTGACGTCGAGCGCGGTCGTCGGCTCGTCGGCGATGAGCAGCTCGGGGTCGCAGGCGATGGCCGAGGCGATCAGCGCCCGCTGGCGCAGGCCGCCGGACAGCTCGTGCGGGTACTGCCCGGCCCGCAGTTCGGGCTCGGGCACCCCGACCTCGCGCAGCAGCTCGATGACGCGCCCGTCGATCTCGGCGCGCGGCACCGCGCGGTGCAGCCTGAGCGTCTCGGCGATCTCCCTGCCGACCGGCCGCAGCGGGTCGAGGGAGACCAGCGCGTCCTGCAGGACGTAGCCGATCCCGGTGCCGCGCACCTGACGCCACTGCCGTTCGCCGAACGCCAGGGCGTCCTGCCCGCCGACGCGCAGCCGGGCGGCGCCGACGGTGGCGCCCTCTCCGGTGAGCCCGATGAGGCTGCGGGCGGTGACGCTCTTGCCCGAGCCGGACTCCCCGACGATCGCCACGCACTCGCCGGGGCTCACCGCCAGGGACACTCCCCGTACGGCCTCGATCGCCCCGAAGGACACGGTCAGGTCCTCAACCTCGACCAGCGGGTCACCGTTCATCGGTCCCTCCCCTCAAGGCGCCGCTGCAGGGCGCGTCCGACGACCGTGATCGACAGCACGGTGAGCGTGACGGCCGCGCCAGGGAAGACCGCGACCCACCACGCGACCGAGAAGTAGTCCCGCCCGCCGGCCAGCATCGCCCCCCACTCGGGGGCCGGCGGCCTGGCGCCCAGCCCGAGGAAGCTGAGCGAGGAGGCCGCGACCAGCGCGGTGCCGACCTCGATGGTGGCCAGTACCAGCAGCGGGGCGAAGGCGTTGGGCAGGATGTGACGCAGGACGATCCGGCTGCGGGTGAGGCCGAGCGAGGTCGCGGCCTCCACGTGGCCCGAGCGGCGGATCACCATCGTCTGCACCCTGACCAGCCGGGCGTAGCTGGGCATCGTGTACAGCGCGATGGCGTAGATCGAGTTGAGGGTGCCGGGGCCGGTGATCGTCAGGACGAGCAGGGCCAGCAGCAGGGTGGGCAGCGACAGCGTCACGTCCGTCAGCCGCATGATGATCTCGTCGGCGACCCGCCCGCCGAGCGCGGCCAGCAGCCCGAGCAGGGTGCCCGCGCCCACCGCGAGCACCGTGGCGCCGACCCCGGCCAGCAGCGACTGGCGGGCGCCGTACACGATGCGGGTGAAGACGTCCCTGCCGATGGCGTCGGTGCCGAACGGGTGGCCCTCCCCCGGAGGTTGCAGCGCCATCAGCGCGTCCGACTCGTGGGGGGCGCCGTCGGTCAGCAGGCCGGGCGCCACGGCGGCCAGGACGATCAGGGAGAGCGCGATGCCCGCGGCCCAGACGCCCGGCCGGACGCCGGGTCGTTCACGGGTCGCGGCCCGCAGGGTGACGGCCGTCATGTGGCCTCCCTCAGCCTGGGGTCGATGACCAGGTAGAGCAGGTCGATCAGGGCGTTGACGACGACGTAGACGGTCGCGGTGAGCAGCGTGACGCCCATCACGACCGGCAGGTCCTTGCCGGTGACGGCGCCGAGCATGAGCGTGCCGAGTCCCTGTCTGGAGAAGACCTGCTCGATCACGACCATGGCGCCGAGCAGCAGCCCGAACAGCCATCCGGCCAGGGTGACGACCGGCAGCAGGGCGTGTCTGAGGGCGTGCCTGAGCCGTACGGCGGCGTCGGACATGCCGCGGGCGCGGGCGGTCAGCACGAACGGCTCGTCCAGCGCCCGTTCCAGTCCCTCCCGCATGACCTGGGCCAGCAGGGCCGTCACGGGCAGGGCCATGGAGATCGCGGGCAGGACCAGCCCCGCGAGGCCGTCACCGCCCGCCGCGGGGAACCAGCCGAGCTGGAAGGAGAAGACCGTCAGCAGCAGGATGCCCACCCAGAAGATCGGCACGGAGGTGCCGACGAGTTCGGCGCCGGAGGAGACCCCGCGGATCCAGCGGGAGCGCTTGGCGGTCAGCAGCGCCAGCACCGTCGCCAGCACCAGAGCCAGCCCCATCCCGGCGGCGGTGAGCTGGAGCGAGGCGCCCAGCTGCGACCAGATGGCCGTGCCGACCGACTCGTTGAGCTGGTAGGAGTGGCCGAGGTCGCCCCTGACGACCATGCCGAGATAGGAGAGGTACTGCGTCAGGACGGGCCTGTCGAGCCCGTAGTCGGCGATGATCTGCGCCTTGACCTGCGGGGAGACGATCGAGGTTCCCACGAGGGCGTCGGCCACGCTGCCCGGGGTGAGCTGGAGGGCCGCGAAGGAGACCGTGGCCGCCCCCCAGATCACCAGGAGTGAGGTGGCCAGCCTGACCAGCGCCGCGCGCAGGCGGCGCCGGTGGCGGAGGCCGGGGACGGTCCCGCTCATCGCGCGGCGACCCAGGCGTCGTAGAAACTCGGGTAGGCCTGCGCCTCCCAGGTGACGCCGTGCACCCTCTTGGCGGCGCCGAGCACGTAGTTGAAGGTGTAGACGGGGAAGACCGCGGCGTCCTCGACGACCTTGCGCTGCACCTTGGCGTACAGCTCGGCGCGCTTGGCCGGGTCGACGGTGTCGAGGGTCTGGTCGAGCCAGGCGTCGACGTCCTTGTTCGAGTAGCGGGAGGCGTTGGCCCCCGAGCCGCCCTGGTCGTTGGGGATGTTGGCGGAGGCGAACAGGTCGCGCAGGGCGTCGGCGTCCACCCGCTGCCAGCTGTAGTCGGACAGGTCGTAGTCGCCCCGCAGGGCGATGGGCGCGTAGTTGCTCGGGGTGACGTCGAGGAACTGGACGTCGATGCCCGCCTTCCTGGCCTCGGCCTGCACCTGCTCGGACAGTACGGCGCGCTGCTCGCGGGCGATCATCTTGACGAACATCCACCGGACGGTCAGCCGTTCGCCGTTCTTCGTCCGGTAGCCCTGGGCGTCGCGGGCGGTCCACCCGGCCTCGTCGAGCAGCTTCGCCGCCGCCTGCGGGTCGTATCCACCGAGTTGTTCGGTGCCGGGGTCGTAGCCGAAGGTGCTGGGCGCGATGGGGCTCGCGGCGGGCTGGAAGACGCCGAAGTAGAGCTTGCCGATGATCGTCTTGAGGTCGATCGCCGCGCGGAAGGCCTGCCGTACGCGGACGTCGGAGAAGACGCCCTTGGCGGTGTTCGGGTAGTAGTTGTAGTTGCCGCCGGGGGCCTGACGGGTCTCAAGCCAGAGTCTGGAGTCGGCCTTGACCTGGCTGACGTTGACCGGGGGGACGCTTCCGATGGCGTCGACCTGGCCGCTGGTCAGCGCGCCGACCCGGACGGAGTCCTCCCGCAGGACCTTGAACTCCAGTTTGTCGAGGTAGGCGGGGCCGGTGTGCGCGGTGCCCCGCGGCGGCCAGGCGTACTTCGGGTTGCGGTGGTAGGTGATGCCCTGACGCGGGGTGAAGGCGTCGATCACGAACGGCCCCGAGCCCACGACCTTCCTGGCCAGGGCGTCGGCGCCGAGTTTCAGCGAGGCGGGCGACTGGATGCCGAGGTAGGGGGTGGACAGGGCCGACAGCAGCGGGGAGTGCGGCCGGGAGAGGTCGACGCGCACCGTGTGCGGGCCGATCACCTCGGTCCCCTTGTAGGGGGTGATGAGCCCGGCGGCGAGTTCGGACTTGGTCTTCGGGTCGACGACGTGGTCGAGGTTGGCCTTCACCGCCGCGGCGTCGAACGGCGTGCCGTCGCTGAAGGTGACGTCCTTGCGGAGTTCGAAGGTGTAGCTCTTCCCGTCCGGCGAGACCTGCCATGACGTCGCCAGCCAGGGGTGCACCCCGCCCTTGGGGTCCAGGGAGACCAGGGAGTCGAGCACGGGCCGAGTGAAAACGGCGGTTATGTCGGAGGGGCTCGCGTGCGGGTCGAGATTACTCGGTTCGGTATTGACCGCGTAGCGAAGAATTCCCCCGCTGACCGGTTTGGTGGATTTCGTGTCACTTTCAGCGGCGGCGCCGCATGAGGAGAGGGCAAGGGCGGTGATGAGCAGCAACGCGGGAGGCGCGAATCTGCCGGTCAAGTACACTCCGTCAGCACCTTTACGGGTAGTGCGTGCCAGGAACCGGCTCGGGGCCGGCCGTCCACATTACATATCTTCCTGGTAGGAAATGTAGCCTTCTTTTCATGACATGTCAGGTGCTTCGGCGCGATGTTCTACTAATTCGGGCTTCTCCGATTTATCCGACTGCTCTGATCCATGGGCGTCCGCGGGCCGTACACCGCGCAGCAGCAGGACCACCGCGACCGCGAGCCCGAAGACGGTGACCATGCCGATGCCCGCCGCGAGCCGCAGCCCGTGGGTGAACGCCTGCCCCGCGGCCAGGCGCAGGCTCTCGCCCAGCTCACCGGGCAGCCGCGCCGCGGCGGAGAAGGCCGCCCCCACCGTGTCGTGGGCCGCGGCGACGGCCTGCGGGGGCAGGCCCCGGGGCAGGTTCCCGGCCACCTCTCCCCGGTAGACGGCCATCCCGGCGCTGCCGATGGCCGCGATGCCCAGGGCGAGACCCAGGTCGGAGCCGGTCTCCGAGATCGCCGAGGCCGCCCCCGCCTGCCGTACGGGGACCGAGCCGAGCACCAGGTCGCTGCCCAGCGCGAGCGTCGGCCCGAACCCCAGCGAGGTCATCACGGTGGCCGCGACCACGATCCCGACCCCGGCGTCCGCGCTGACCTGTGTCAGCACCCCCATGCCCAGGGCCGAGAGGGCCAGCCCGAACGCCATGAGGTAGGCCCTGGGGATCCGGCGGGCGAGCACCGGGGCGAGCATGGTGCCGGTGATGCTCGCCACCGCGCTGGGCACGACCACCAGGCCCGCCCGCAGCGGCGACAGCCCGAGCACCGTCTGCAGGTACTGGCTGATGAAGAACTGCATGCCGGCGGAGGCCGCGATGGCCAGGGCGGTCGTGCCCAGCGAGGCGGTGAAGGCCCGGTTGGCGAACAGTCTGGTGTCCAGCAGCGGGTCGCGCAGCACCCGCTGCCGCCGGACGAAGACCACACCGACGGCCACCCCGGCGACCGTGACGGCCACGGCGGGCAGGCTCACCCCGGCCGCGGCGATCCGCTTGAGCCCGTAGACCACGGCCAGCACGGTCGCCAGCAGCAGCCCGGCGCTGAGGAAGTCCAGCGGTCCCGGCTCCGGGTCGCGCTGCTCGGGCAGCAGGATCGGGCCGAGCACGACCAGCAGCACGGCCACCGGTACGGCCAGCAGGAACACCGACCCCCACCAGAACCGTTCCAGCAGCGCCCCGCCGACGACCGGGCCGAGCACGGCGCCCGCGGTGAAGCTGGAGATCCAGACGCTGACCGCGACCGCGCGCTGACGCGGGTCCTCGAAGATGGTGCGGATCAGCGACATCGTCGAGGGCATCAGGGTCGCCGCGGTGACGCCCATCAGCGCCCGCGCCAGGATCAGCAGCTCGGCGTTCGGGGCGAGGGCGGCGAACGCGCTGGCCAGGCCGAACGCGCCCGCCCCCCAGATGAGCAGCCTGCGGCGGCCGATGCGGTCGCCCACGTTGCCCATCGTGATCAGGAATCCGGAGATCACGAACCCGTAGACGTCGATGATCCACAGCAGCTGCGTGCTGTCGGGCTGCAGGTCGGCGCTCAGTTTGGGCACGGCCAGGTTCAGCACGGTCATGCTGATCGCGATCACGACCGTCGGCAGTGCCAGCACCGCCAGGCCGAGCCAGTCGCGCGTGGTTGCGCGCGCCGGTGCAGCGGCGACCATCGGTTGATCCCTTCGTCGAGTTCGTCCGGAAGGCCGCCGCGCCGCGACGGTCCGCGTGGGATGGGGGCGGTCCTCACGCCCCCGGGTTCACAGCCCGATCGTGTCGGCCAGCAGGTCGACCTGGGCGGGGTCGGGGTCGTTGCCCGCGAAGATCAGCTCGTCGACGCCGATCTCGGCGAACCCGGCGACCGCCGTCGTGATCTGCTCGGGCGTGGTGAGCGCCGCCGAGGCGCCGTAGGAGGCGTACTCCTCGCCGGCGAAGGCGTAGTAGGGCTCGATGGCGGCCGAGACCGCCCGGCGGGCGTCCGGTCCCAGGGCGAACATCACGGTCGCGACCACCCTCGGGGCGCCCGGCCTGCCCGCGTCCGCCCAGGCCTTGGCCAGGCCGGGCGTGAACTCCCGCACCCCCTCGACCGTCGCGTCGCCGGCGATCCACCCGGTGCCCCGGGTGGCGATGCGCCGCAGGGCCGCCTCCGAGTGCCCGCCGAACAGCAGCGGGATCCCGCCGTCCGTCGCGGCGCGGGGGCCGACCGGGTCCTCTCCCCGGGAGACCCCGGCCAGCCGGTCGAGCAGCCGGTCGAACTGCCGTCCCCGGGTGGCGTAGTCGACGCCGCCCTCGGTGAAGTCGTCGTCCCGCAGCCCGGGGGCGAGGCCGAGCTGGAGCCTGCCGGGACCGGCGAGCTGGTCGAGGGTGGTCACGGCCTTGGCGAACAGCGCGTGGTTGGCCCGCAGCGGCGCCAGCAGCACGCTGGTGAGCAGCCGGATGCGGGAGGTGGCCCCGGCCGCGGCGGCCAGCGTGATCAGGGGTTCGGGCGTCGTCCAGACCAGGCGGTCGCTGACGGAGAGCGTGGAGAAGCCGCGTTCCTCCGCCCGGCGCGCCCAGTCGACCAGGGCCCGGCCCTGTGTCCAGGGGGCGTGCCCGGGAAGCCCGATACCGATGTCCATGCGGGTGTGATTCCTCTCGTGCTGTCGTGTCGGTGAGGTGTCGAACCCGTCAGTCGCCCGCGACGGGCGCCGGGCGCAGCGCGTCCTGGAGCAGGCGGGTCAGGTCGGCGGGAGACTGGATGCCGCTGACGGGCGGCCTGCCGTCGATGATGAGCATCGGCACGCCGTTGACGCCCCGCTCCTTCGCCCTGCGCTCGTCGGCGCGGACGTCCTTGGCGTAGGCGTCGCCGTCGAGCAGCGCGCGGACCTGCCCGGCGTCGAGACCGGCCTCGACGCCGACGCGCTCCAGGACCTCGGGGTCGCTGACGTTGCCGCCCTCGCAGAGGTAGGCGCGCAGCAGCCGCTCCATCACCTGGTCGGCCAGGCCGTGGTCGGCGGCCAGGTGACGCAGCCGGTGGGCGTCGAAGGTGTTGACGGGCCTGGCGAGGGTGAGGTCGATGGCCACGCCCTCCGCCCGGCCGAGGGTGTGGATCAGCTCGACCCTGGCGCTGCCCTGCTCGCCCCACCAGTCGCCCATCGCCTCGGCCGCCGTCCTGCCGGGAGTACGGCCCTCCTCCGGCGACAGCTCGTAGCTGCGCCAGACGATCTCAAGCCGCTCCCTGCCCTCCGTCCCGGCCAGGGCCGTCTCAAGACGCCTTTTGCCGATGTAGCTCCACGGGCACAACACGTCGGCGTAGACCTCGACGGTCCTGGTCTGGTTATCGGTAGACATGGGGAATCCTCCCG
The DNA here is from genome assembly GCF_040631445.1 of Streptosporangium sp. NPDC020072. NCBI lineage: Bacteria > Bacillati > Actinomycetota > Actinomycetes > Streptosporangiales > Streptosporangiaceae > Streptosporangium > Streptosporangium sp. NPDC020072. Next base: position 499,028 of record NZ_JBEYAB010000002.1, read on the forward strand.
TCCCGCGGCCAGTGCGCGGCGAACTCGGAAAACGGGTTTCGACGCCTTCGATGCTGCAACCTCAAGCACGCTAGAGGTCAAGCCGGGAAGTGATTGTCGGCGTTTCGGCCAACCCTTAGGACGACCCTCCCGATATGGCGACGGCCCTCGATGATCTCGTGTGCCCTGGCCACCTGCCGGAGAGGGAGGACGGCGTGGACGACATCTTTGACGCTGCCGTCCCTGAGATGGTCCACCAGCAATTTGTGGTCCGTCCGATAACGATCGGGACGGGCGGCCCGCCAGGCGGAAAGGGCAAATCCCGTCACATATTTAATCCCTATCAACTCCATGGGCGATATGTGAGGAATATCCAATCCACCGTGCGATGACCCGTAGAACACCAGTCGTCCGAACGGCGCCAGCAGACCGATCCCCTGCCGGAGCACCTGTCCCCCGACGCTGTCGAGGACGACGTCCACCCCGGCGCCGCCCGTCGCCTCCCGCACCCGCTCCGCCCAGTCGTCCTCGCCGTAGTCCACGACCAGGTCGGCGCCCAGATCCCGGACGAAGTCGCGCTTGGCCGCCGACCCCGCCGTCGCGATCACCTGCCCCGCCCCCGCCAGTACGGCCAGCTGCACGGCCAGGTGACCGATGCCGCCGGAGGCCGCGTGGACCAGCACCCGCTCCCCCTGCCGCAGGTCGGCCACGCCGAGCGTGCCCATCGCGATCGGCCCCGAGCCGGGCAGTACGGTCGCCCGCACGGCGTCCAGGTCCTCCGGCACCGGCACGAGCGAGGCGGCGTCGAGCACCGCGTACTCGGCGTAGGCGCCGTGCAGCGTGTAGGCGCCCACCCGGTCGCCGGGCCGTACGTCCTCGACGCCGGGGCCGGTCTCGACGACCACGCCGACGACGTCGCCGCCGAGCACGATGGGGAACGTCGGCCGCCACATCGGGGCGGGGAAGAGGTCACGCCGCATCTGGGTCTGCGCGAACCCCACGCTGACGGCCTCGACCTCGACCAGCACCTGCCCGGGTCCCGGCCTCGGCACCGGGACCTCCTCGGGACGCAGCACCTCGGGCGGGCCGTACTCGTGGACGCGGACGGCGAGCATCGTCCCCTCAGCCGGCATGGGGCCGCCGTCCACGTCCCTCACGCAGGGTGCTCGCCAGCCATTCGAGCTCCCGCAGGATCTCCTTGGCCGTCGAGGCGTAGCCCTCGGGGTCCTTGGGCCTGCCGTCCTCGCCGAAGACCTCCCTGGGGAACTGGAAGGTGAGCACCTCGCGCACCGTGACCGCCTCAAGGGCGGCCAGGATCTGCCGGGTGTGCTCGGCCGCCCGTATGCCCCCCGAACGCCCGCCGTAGGAGACCAGCGCGACCGGCTTGGCCCGCCACTCGGCGTCGCTCCAGTCCAGCGCGTTCTTCAACGAGGCGGGCAGGCTGTGGTTGTACTCGGGGGTGACCACGACGAAGGCGTCGGCGGCGGCGAGCCGTCCGGAGAGCCGGGCCGCGACGGCCGCGACCTCGGGGGCCGGGTCGCTCCCGAAGGCGGGCAGCACGACCGGCAACGGCGACTCCGCCAGATCGACGACGTCCGTGGTGAACCGCCCGTACTGGGCGACCTGCTCGGCGAACCAGTTCGCCACGGTCGGCCCGAAACGGCCCTCACGCACGCTTCCCACGACCAGGGCCAGGTGCAGGGGTGTCTGTGTCATCGGGACTCCTATCGGGAGGTGTGGACCAGCCGCTCGACGGCGGCCAGCGCCTGGGAGGGGCCGGGAAGCAGGGACATCTCGTGGGCGACGTCGCGGGCGCGCTGCCGGTAGGAGGGGGTGCCCAGCACCTCCCGGCAGGCCTCGGCCACGTTCTCCGGGGAGTCGTCCTCGGGAGGCAGCATCCTGGCGGCGCCGTAGTCGGTGAGCCTTCTGGTGAAGCCGAGCGCGTAGGGCAGGTAGGGGATGAGCAGCTGGGGCACTCCGTAGTGCATGTTCCCCAGGACCGTGGTGCCTCCGGCGTGGCTGACCACCAGGTCGCAGGTCGGGGCCACCACGTCCAGCGGCAGCCAGCCGGCCCTGACGTTGTCCGGCAGGGGGCGCAGCGCCTCCGCCACGTCGGCGGGCGCCGCGACCAGCAGCTCCACGTCCAGCGCGCCCACCTTGGCGACCAGGCCGCTGAGGATCTCGAAGTCGCGGTCCGGGGTGACCCGGCTGCCCGCGGAGACCAGCACCCGGGGCCTGTCCCCCTTGGTGTACATCCAGGACTCGACGCGGCCCTTGGTGGAGTAGGGGATGTATCTCATGATCTGGGCGGGCGGCGCGTCCGCCTCCCTGAGGCTGGGCGGGCAGATGTCGACGAACAGATCGGAACGCGGCATCTCGTGGAAGCCGAGCCGCTTCAGCCAGGGCCCCAGCTCTGCGGCGGCGGCCAGGTCGATCGTGCGGGGCTCGCCCATGTCGACCGCCTGCTTGACGTACGGCACGCCCGCGTGGCGGGCGACCAGCGGCGCGGCGAAGACCAGCGTGCCCCCGACCACCACGTCGGGGCGCCAGCGGTCGGCGAAGTCGAGCAGCCCCTCAAGGCACCAGCCGGCGTAGCGCCCGAAGCAACGCCCGTTGAAGATGTAGCGCTCGTGCAGGTCGGTCGGGATCGGACGGCGCTCGCCGTCGTCGTACAGCAGGGTGTCCAGCATTTTGCGCGAGGTGACCGCGACGGCCGTCAGCCCGGCCGAGGTGATGGTCGGCACCACGTTCTCCGGGGCCGCCATCACCACCTCGTGCCCGGCGTTACGCGCCGCCTGGGCCAGCGGGATGATCGAGAAGATCACCCCGGACGTCCCCCCGGCCACGAACAGGACTCTCACGCCACGACCTCCTCGGTCAGCAGGGGAACGAGGTCGGCGGGCAGCGGCATCTCGTGGATCTCGGCGCGCAGCCGGTGCGCCGCCTGCCCGTAGGCGGGATCGGCCAGCACCTCCCGGCAGGCCGCGACGACCTCCTCCGTCTCCACCGGAGCCCCCGGGACCGCCGAGGCTCCGACCTGTCTGGCCGCCCCGAGACGCGCCAGCCTGTCGGCGTGCTCGTCGAGGCCGGGGTCGCCGGGCAGCAGGACCTGCGCCGCCGCCCGTGCCAGGCAGGTCAGGACGACGTCCGGGCGCCCCCGGTGGACCACGACGTCCCCGGGCCGTACGGCGACGCCGAGCGGGACCCGGCCTGCGCGCACGCCGGGCGGCACCGGCCCCTCCTCGCGGCCGGTCACCACGATCTCGGCCTCCAGCTCCCGCAGCCCCTCCAGCAGGTCCGGCCGCGTCTCACCGTGGTCGTGCACCAGGACACGCGGCCTGTCCTGTCCGGGGTGGGCCCACGGCGGCAGGGCGCTCTGCGTCTCGTAGGGGATGTGCCGCAGCGGCAGGGCGGGGGCCGCGTCGGGGGCACGCAGGCTGGGCGGCGCCACGCTGACCGAGCGCCACGGCGCGGGAAGCTCGTACAGGCCGAGTTTCTCCAGCTCCGGTCCCAGCTCGGCGACGGCCGCCAGCATGTGGACGACCGGCTCCGCCAGATCGGTCGCGAACCGGACGTACGGCACACCGCCGTCGTGCGCGGCCAGCGGCGCCGCGTAGGCCGTGGCGACCCCGACCACCCGGTCGGGACGCCAGTCCCGCACCAGGGCCAGCAGCCCGTCCAGGCCGTCGGCGGCGAAGCGGCCGAACACCCGGCCCACGGCCAGGTCGTGTTCGTGTCCCGGCTCGGGAAGCTCGACGGTCCGCCCCCTGCGGTCCACGAGGAAGTCGGACAGCGTCCTCGACGAGATCGCGACCCCGGGCAGGCCCGCGGCGGCCACGACGGGAAGGACGTCCTCGTGACCCGCGACGAAGACCTCGTGCCCGCCGAGCCGTACGGCCTGGGCCAGCGGGACGAGTGGATAGCAGGCCCCTGCCGTGTGGCCCGCCACGAAGAGAACTCTCATGCGCACGTCCCCGGTTTCTGTCGAGGGTTTGGTCAGGCGTGACAGGCGGGCAGGCCGCCGTTGAACTCGACGATCTCCCCGAACACGGCGGGCACGTCCAGCGGCAGGCCCGGCTCACCGCCCGGTTCGCCGAGTTCGAGCAGTGCCCGGTGCAGGTTGCCCACGAGCCGCTCGGGGTCGAGCAGCCCGCCGTACTCGCCGAGGGAGCACTCGCGGGCCGTGCCGAGGGCGTCGAGCCCGCGCCGTGCCCCGTCGGCCGCGACCCGCCGCAGCCAGCGCAGGTAGGCCTCGGTCTCGTCGAAGGCGTGCGGCCCGGCGACGGGGCCGTGGCCGCCGACGACGACCTCGGGGCGCAGCTCCCGCAGCAGGTCCAGGGTGGCCAGCGTCCCGCTGACCGTCCCCATCATCACGAACGGCGTACAGCCCGGCATGACGATGTCCCCGGCGAACAGGACGCGTTCCTCCGGCAGCCAGACCACGGTGTCGTGCCGGGTGTGCGCGGGACCCGCCGAGATGAGTTCGATCCGCCTGCCGCCCGCGTGCACCGTCAGCCGGTCGGTGTAGGTGACGCCGGGCGGCACGACCCCGACGTCCCCCCACTCCACGTCGGGCCACAGCCCGGTCAGCGCGAGCCCGGTCTCGGCGATCTCCTCGCGCGTGCCCGCGTGGCTCACCACGGTCGCCTCGGGGCCGAAGACCGCGTTGCCGAAGACGTGGTCGCCGTGGAAATGGGTGTTGACCACGAGCCTGCGGTCTCCCCCGGCGACCCCGTCGACGGCGTCCCGCAGCGCCAGGGCCCGGCGTTCGGTGGCCGCGGTGTCCACGACCACGGCCCCGTCGGGCGTGGTGATCACTCCGGCGTTGTTGAGGCACCAGCCCCCGTCCGGCTGGAGGTAGGCGTGGACACCCTCGGCCACCTCGACCAGCTCAGGCGCGACCATGAGACGTTCCCCTTTCTGTGGTCGTTCCTGTGGCCGGTCACCCCGCCGACGGCAGAGCGGACCGGCTCACGAACGCGCCCGCCACGGCGGGCAGCTGCAGCCCGGCGTGACCCGCGCCGGTGGTCACGTCGCGCCAGTGCCGTTGCAGCGGCTCGCTCTCCGACTGGCCCCTGCTCCCCGAGCTGCGCAGCAGCCGGTCGGCGGCGGTCGCGAGCAGGTCGGCCGCCAGCGCGCAGTCACGCCCGTTGCGCGCGGTGAGCAGGGCGTCGACGGGCGCCTGGTCGGCGACCTCGGCGACCCGCCGCAGCAGCAGGGCCGCCGCGTCCACCTCGCCGTCCGCGCGGGCCAGGGTCAGCTCGTAGGAGCCCCTGCCGACCCCACCGGAGATCGCCCCGGCGGGCGCGAGCAGCTTGTCGCGCACCAGCTCCGACCAGCGCCGCAGCGCGCCGCGCGCGGCGCCGAGCAGCGGGGCGGTCAGGGTGAGCCCGTTGCCCGCCTTCATCGGCACCCGGTGGCAGACGGCCCGCGCGTCGGGGGCCTCACCGGCGAGCAGGTCGTCGAGCGCGACCGAACGGGCCTCGGGGACCTCGGTCTCGTCGAGGATCAGGGTGTTGCTCCCGGTCGCCCGCATGCCGCTGTTGAACCAGGTGTCGGCGACGCCGTACGCGGCGCGGGGGACCGCGAAGAACCTGGCCCCCCGCTCCGTTCTCGCGCACAGCAGCGCCCAGTCCGAGTGGGCGATCCCGCTGACGTACGGCCACTGGCCGCGTACCCGCCAGCCGCCGGAGACCCGCTCGGCCGTACCGGCCTGGACGAGGCCCCCCACGATCACGGCGTGGGGGCCCTCGGCCCAGACCTCCCGCCGCCCCTCCTCGGGGAGGTAGGCGGCCAGTCTGCCGGTGCCCGCCGTCAGGGACGCGAACCAGGCGGCGGACGCACAGCCCTCCCCCACCTGTGTCACGGCGGACAGCAACTCGGTGAAGCCTCCCGCCGCGCCGCCGTACCCGGCGGGCACGAAGTGCCTGACGAAGCCCGCGTGGACGATCGCCTCGACCACGTCGGGGGTGAGCTGTCTGTTCGCCTCTGCCTCCGCGGCACGCTTGGCGGCCACGGCGGCGGTCTCCCTGACGGCGTCAGGGGACAGGGAGGCGGGGGTGGCTTCCGGCATGTCGGATCACCCGATGGTGGTCGTGGTGAAGGTCACGGGGCTCGCCGGGTCCACGTAGTTCTCGAACGGGTCCCACTGACCGCTGACGGTCTGCTCGCGGTACCAGTAGAAGGCCGGGTCGGCGAAGCTGGAACCGCCGGGCGAGGTCGTGACCGTGCCCGTGGCACCCGCGCGGACCTTGACCACCAGGTCGGGCACGTCGAACTCGACCCCGCCCTGGAAGGTGCCGTTGCTGCGCAGGACCAGGTCGGAGCCGTTCCGCTCGACCCAGAAGTGGGCGCCGCCGAGGTTGCTGCCCCCTTCGAGGCGGTAGCGCAGGATGGTGGCGTCACCGGAGACCCGGTAGGCGATCCGCAGGTCGGTCAGCGTCTTGTTGTGCGCGGGCACCGCGAAGATCGGCGCCGAGTCGAACCTGACACGGAAGTCGTCGCCGGGCTCGACCGTCGCGGGGGCGGTCACGGTGTAGTCGCGGGTGTAGCCCTCGATGGGGGTCCACACGCCGTCGATACGGGTCCGCGAGATGTACGGAACCGTCACCGTCGCGGTGGTCCGCACGGCCCCCGTCGCTGTCCCCGTCGCCCCCGTCGTCGTGGTCTGCCGGGCCTCGGCCGGGGCGGTCAGGCCGGTCAGGGCCACGGCGGCGAGGCAGGCCGCGGCGGCGGTACGGAGGGTCCACTTGTTCATGCGTGTTTCCTTCGTTCGTTACCCATTGTTTTCCAGGAGGTTTTCCGGGTTTTTCGGCGTGAGCCGTCCCCGGCGTAGGAGAGACACGAGGTCAGGAGGAGATCAGGGTGGTGGTGAAGACCACCGGCGCGTCAACGGGGACGTAGCACTGGAAGGGGTCCCACTGGCCGTTGACCGCGTGCTCACGCGTCCACCCGAAGGCGGGCCGGTCGAACCCGGAGCCCCCCGGCGACGTGGTGACCGTGCCCGGCTCCTCCGCGCGCACCGTGACGACCAGGTCGGGCACCGCGACCTCGACCCCGCCCGCGATGGTCCCGCCGAAGCCGACCACCAGGTCGTCGTCCTGCCGCTCGGCGGTGAACTCCAGCCCGCCGGGGGTGTCGCCCCCGCGCAGCTCCCACTCCAGTACGGCCGCCTGGCCGGAGACCCGGTAGGCGATCCGCAGGTCGGTCAGCGTCCGGTTGAACGCGGGCAGGGCCAGGATCGGCGCGCTGGCGAAGACGACCGTGAACTCCTCTCCCGGCGCGACCCGTTCCGGAGCGGTCACCGTGAAGTCCCTGGAGTACTCGATCGGCGTCCACTCGCCGTCGATCCTGGTCCTGGCCAGGTACGGCACGCTCACCGCGACACCTCACCGTTCACCGGGCCGTTCACTGGGCCGCCCGCCGCCGCGCCGACCGTGGTGGCCGGTTCCGGCTGCCAGTCGTGCTCGACCCATCGGGACCTGACCAGCAGGCCGCCGTCGGCGTCCTCGACCAGCACGTCGTGGACCACGCAGCTCGGCGCGATCTCCGGCTGCCTGACCCCGGGGCGGGTCGCGACGACGAGCACGTAGAAGGTGGCGTGGATCTCGCCGCCGGAGCCCGGTTCCACGCGCAGCATGTTGAACCAGTGGCGCCGCTGCACGGGGTCGCCGGCGAAGCGCTCCCGGTGGAAGGCCTTCAGCTCCTCGGCGATGCCCGCGCGGGTCCTGGCCGCGGGCCGTCCCGGTGTGTGCCGGAACTCGCCGTCCTCGGTGAAGGTCTCGGCGTAGGCGTCGAATTCACCACCGTCGAGCGCGTGCATCTGGGTGGCGTGGAACTGCTGTATCCGCGCGTACAAATCCGGTGGGGCCGTAACTTCTCTCATCTGGCGGACTCCTTTCGAGAAGTCCTCATAATGCTAGAAAGAGGCGCTCGAATGACACTTGAGAAACGTGGCCGACCGCTCATCCGGGCTCCGCCACGGTGCCGCGAGCCCCGTTCAGTTGCCGGATATTTCCGGATTCAACACGGGCAAGGGCATCAAGGATGGCATTCTGCCTAATGTCCCTTTTTGTGGAGAGTTCCGGGTAATTTCCCACGCCGTAGACCCGTTCCGCCTCCGAGCTCAGCAGCTCGATCGTCTCCTCCGTCAGCTCGGGACTGCCGAGTTCCCGCCAGCTCGCCTCAAGTCCCCGGCCCAGGTGCCCGAGCCAGCGGCGCAGACCTCCCTCGCCGCCCCCCAGGTGGAAGGCCTGGAACGGCCCGACCGTCGCCCACCGCAGGCCGATCGAGTTGACCACGACGCTGTCCAGCTCCTCCATCGTGACCACGCCCTCGCGGACCAGGTGGATGCTCTCCCGCAGCAGCGCCGTCTGCAGCCGGTTGGCCACGAACCGGGGCACCGGCCTGCGCAGCGCGATCGGGACCTTGCCGACCGAGCGGTAGAAGGCGATCGTCTCCTCGATCGCCTCCGGGGTGGTGCTCGTGCCGCCGACCACCTCGACCAGCGGCACCACGTGCGGCGGGTTGAAGGGATGGCCGACCACCAGCCTGCCCTGGTCCGGGACCCGCTCGCCGAAGTCGTCGGGCACCAGCGTCGAGGTCGAGGACAGCAGCAGCGCCCCGGGCGGGGCCGCGCCCGCGATCACCCCGAACAGCTCCCGCTTCAGCACCGGGTCCTCCGGGGCGTTCTCCTGCACCACGTCGGCGCCGGAGACCGCCCGCGCCACGTCGGGTTCGAAGCGCAGCCCGGCCAGCAGCTCCTCCGGGTCACGCCCGCCGCCGGGCAGCGTCGGCGCGAAGGTCCGCAGCCCCTCCTCGACGACCCGCCGGGCGTCGGGGCGCCTGCTGTTGACGGTGACGTCCAGCCCGTGCGCCGCGAACAACGTGATCCAGCCCAGCCCGATCGTGCCCGCGCCGATGACCGTCACGGCGCCTGGTCGCGTTCCCATCCGTTCCGTCCTCCCTGTCGGGCTTGTCGGGCTCACCAGCCGACCGCGCCGGTGTTGAGGCAGGCGAGCAGGGAGCGCGCCTGGACGTTGACGTAGTGCGGGTGCCGCGCCAGGAAGCGCAGCTGCCCCGGGGTGACCCAGCGGAAGCCGGGCGGCGGGTCGAGCGGCGCGTCCGCCTCGTTCACGTCCACCACCAGGTAGCGGCCCTCCGCGTTGAGGAACCTGCCGCCCTCCTCCGAGTGGATCGCCCGGTAGCGGACGCTCTCCGGCCTGGCGGTCAGCACCAGGTCCAGGAAGGGCGGCCGGTCGGCGCCGCTCAGGTGGGCGTAGTTCTCCGGGGTGTACTGGACGGTCGGGGCCAGCTCGATCGTGTCGCGCAGTCCCGCCTCCGCCTTGGCGTGCACCAGAACGTGCGGGACCCCGCCGATGCGCCTGGTCAGGAAGGCCGTGACGGCCAGGCCGTGCGGTTCGAGCAGCGGCTGGGTCCAGCGGGTCACCTCGCGGTTGCCCGCCGCGACGGAGACCGCGACGATGCTGAAGTAACGGCCCGCGTCGTGGTCGATGGACCAGGGGCCGCGCCGCCAGTCGTTCACCTCGGTCAGCGGCATCAGCTCCACCCGCATCTCCCGCCTGGCCCGCTCCGCGGTGAACCAGGACAGCAGCTCGGTGTCGCTGTGCAGCGCGCCCGCCTCGTCGGAGCCGATCGGCGCGCAGGCCAGGACCGTACGGGCGTCCATGTTGACGACGTTGTCCCGGCGCAGCAGCTCCCCGATCTGCCCGAGCGTCAGCCAGCGGAAGTCGTCGCCGATCGGGACGTCCTCGTCCACCTCGACGATCATGTTGCGGTTGATCTTCTGGTGGAACCACGAGCCCTGCTCCGACTGGAGCACGTCGGCCAGGACCCGCCCCCTGGTGGGATCGACGAAGTACTCCAGGTAACGCACCTCGGAGCCCCGGTGCACCTTGGTGTAGTTGCTCCGGGTGGCCTGGACGGTCGGCGACAGTTGCAGCAGGTTGGGGTTGCCCGGCTCCATCTTCGCCTGCATCAGCAGGTGCGGAACCCCGTCGAACTCCTTGAGCAGCAGGCCGAGGATGCCGACCTCGGGCTGTTTGATGATCGGCTGGTCCCAGCTCAGGACGGGCCCCTGGTCGGCCGTGACACGCAGCCCCTCGACGGTGAAGAACTTGCCGCTGTGGTGGGCCAGCCTCGCGCCGTCCTCGACGAAGTCCCACTGGTCGAGTCTGGCGAACGGGATGCGTTCGACGACGAAGCGGTGGGCCAGGGCGCGTTCGGCCAGCCAGTCCGTGACCTGCGCGGTGCTCAGCTGCCAGCCCGCCGTCGTCTCCGCCAGCGAGCGCGCGAGCCGTTCGGCCAGTCCGGCGTCCTCCCTGGCGCGCAGCCTCGGCAGGTCGAACAGCCCGGCCGTCATGCCCCCACCCCCGCCGCCGTCCGCAGGGCGTGTTTGACCGGCCCCCACCAGCCGGGGTTGTCCCGGTACCAGGCGACCGTCTCGGCCAGCCCCCGCTCGAACGGTACGGCGGGCCGGTAGCCGAGTCGTTCACGGATCTTGGTGTCGTCGAGGGAGTAGCGCCGGTCGTGCCCCTTGCGGTCGGCCACGGGACGGATCACCGAGCGGTCGGCGCCGAGCAGCGCGATCAGCCGTTCGGTGACGGCGATGTTGGTCTGCTCGCTGCCGCCGCCGATGTTGTAGACCTCACCCGCGTTACCCCGGGTCAGGACGAGCTGGACGCCCCGGCAGTGGTCGTCGACGTGCAGCCAGTCGCGGACGTTGAGGCCGTCGCCGTACAGGGGCAGCGGCTCGCCTTCGAGCAGGTTGGTGACGAACAGCGGGATCATCTTCTCGGGGTGCTGGTGGGGGCCGTAGTTGTTGGAGCAGCGGGTGATCGAGACGTCGAGCCCGTAGGTGCGCCAGTAGGAGCGGACGAACAGTTCGGCCGCCGCCTTCGAGGCCGCGTAGGGGGAGTTGGGCAGCGGCGGGCACTCCTCGTGCCAGGAGCCCTCCTCGATGGAGCCGTACACCTCGTCCGTCGAGACGTGCACCACCCGCTCGACCCCGGCCGCGAGACAGGCCTCCAGCAGCGTCTGGGTGCCTCCCACGTTGACGTGCGCGAACTCGGCGGCGTTCCTGAGGGAGCGGTCGACGTGCGTCTCGGCGGCGAAGTGGACGACCGCGTCGTGCCCGGGCAGCAGGTCGAGCAGCAGCGGCAGGTCGCAGACGTCGCCGTGCACGAATTCGAGGCGGGGGTGCCCGATCGGCAGGTTCGCGATGTTGCCGGCGTAGCTGAGCTTGTCGAGCACGGTGACCCGGACGTCGTGGAAGCCCGGGTAGCCGTCGTCGAGAACGGTGCGCGCGTAGTGCGAGCCGATGAAACCGGCGCCGCCGGTGACCAGCAGTCTCATGCCGCCGTCTCGATTCTGGCCTCGTCGCCGACCACGAGCCGTAACACGCCGTCCGGCGGACGCCCTCCGACGACCGTGCCGCGCCCGATGACGGAGTCACGCAGCCCGGCCACGCCCGTCAGGCGGGCCCCGTCCATCACGACCGAGTCCCGCAGCCGGGTGCCGCTGATCACGCACCCCCTGCCGACGGTCGTGCCGGGGCCGATCTCGCTGTCCTCGACCACGCTGTCGCCGCCGATGAGCGCCGGGCCCTCGATGCGGGACCGTACGACACGGGCGCCCGCCTCGACGACCACCGGGCCGGTGACGCCGCTGGCCGCGTCGATCGAGCCGTCGAGACGCGGGGGCAGGCCGCCGAGCAGCCGCCGGTTGCAGTCGAGGACGTCCTCGACCCGGCCCACGTCCCGCCAGTAACCAGGGTACTCGGCGGCCGTTACCTCGGCCCCGTCGTCGACCAGCCACTGGATCGCGTCGGTGATCTCCAGCTCGCCCCTGGCGCTCGGCCGGATGGCGGCGACGGCCCGGTGGACGGCGGCGGTGAAGAAGTAGACGCCGATCAGGGCGAGGTCGCTGCGGGGCCTTCGCGGCTTCTCGACCACCCGCTCAAGCCTGCCGTCGGGACCGAACTCGGCCACCCCGAACGACTGCGGATCGGCGACCTTGCGTACCACCACGTGTGCGGCGGGCCGGTTCGCGGTGAAGCGCGCCGCGGGCTCGGCGACCCCCTCGGGCAGCATGTTGTCCCCGAGGTACATCACGAAGTCGTCCTCCCCGAGGAACGGCCTGGCGATCGTGACGCAGTGCGCCAGGCCGAGCGGCTCGTCCTGCGGGATGTAGGTCACGCTCATCCCCAGCCCGCCGCCGTCACCGATCGCCTCGCGGATCTGCCGTTCCCCGGCGCCGACGACGATCCCGGCCTCGGTGACGCCGACGGCCCTGAGGTTGTCCAGGACGTGTTCGAGAACCGGTCTGTTGACGATGGGGATGAGCTGTTTTGGCATGGAGTAGCTGAAAGGGCGCAGGCGGGTTCCCGTCCCGCCTGCCAGCACCAGAGCCTTCACGGCGGAGTCCTCTCTGGACGATCTCGACGATCGCGGCGCCGGGCCGCTATGTGCTCTCCCGCTGCCGCTGGAACCCGTTGACGACCTCAAGCCAGCGCTCGTGGTCGGTGACGCGCTCGGCGGCCTGGTCGGCGACCTCGGGATGCGGAAGGATCAGGAACCGCTCCTCGGCGATCCCCTTGAGCAGCGCGTCGGCGACCTCCTCCGGGCCGATGGCGGTGGAGGTGAGCGTCAACCCGCTCGAACTCGCGGCCCTGCGCGTCTCGGTGCGGACGCCGCGGGGGCAGACGGCGTGCACGCTGACGCCGCGGTGCCGGTAGGTCAGTGACAGCCATTCGGCGAAGGCCAGCGCCGCGTGCTTGGACACCGCGTACGGCGCCGCCCCGACCATGGTGAGCAGTCCCGCCGAGGAGACGACGGAGACGAAACGCCCCTGCCCCCGTTCGAGCCAGCCGGGCAGCAGGTCCCGCGCGGCCCGCACGTGGGCCATCACGTTGACCTGCCAGGCGCTCTCCCAGTCCTCCTCGGGCGCCTCGGGACCACCGGCCCGTACGGCTCCCGCGTTGGCGCAGTAGACGTCGATCCGCCCGCCGAGCAGGCGCAGGGCCTCGGGCACCAGGCCCCGCTCCGCGTCGCCGGGCAGGGCGATCCCGCCGATCTCCCCGGCCACCTCCTCGGCGCGCTCAGGATGGCGGTCGTTGACGACGACCCGGGCACCCTCCTCGGCGAACCGCCTGGCCAGCGCGGCCCCGATGCCGCGTCCCGCGCCGGTGACCACGACCGCCGCCTCTCGCAGGCCCATGCCGTACGGCTCCTCTCTCACGCGCCGTGCCCGGCGGCCCGCAGACCGTCCAGGGCCCGGCTCGCGGCGTAGTCCGGCAGGATCCCGGCGCGTTCCGCCTCGGCGAGCGTGGGAGCCCGCCGGTCGCGCTCGGACAGGATCAGGTCCAGGTCGCGCGGCAGCGGCAGCCCCAGGGCCGGGTCGAGCGGCGAGACCGCCAGCTCGTTCTCCGCGACGTATCCCGTGGACAGCAGGTAGGAGACGGCCGTGTCGTCCTCAAGCGCGACGAACAGGTGCCCGACGCCGACCGGGAGGTAGACCGACCTGAAGTCCCGCTGGTCGAGGACCACGCTGTCCCACACGCCGTAGGTCGGCGACCCCACCCGGGTGTCGAGGACCACGTCCAGGGCGACGCCCCCGGCGCAGTAGGCGTACTTCGCCATGCCGGGAGGTGTGGCGGTGAAGTGGACGCCGCGGACCACCCCGCGCCGCGACCGGCTGTGGCTGGCCTGCGCCACCGGGAACAGCGGGCGCCCGACCGCCCTGACGAACGGTTCCTCCTGGTAGGGCGACAGGAAGAAGCCCCGTTCGTCCCCGAACACCTCGGGGGTCAGCTCGTAGGCCCCCTCGACCTTCAGCTCGCGGACGCGCATCCCGCTCACCCGGCGCCCAGGACGCCGACGTACAGGCCGGGCCCCGCCCAGTCGTGCTCGACGAACTCCGCGGCGAAGCCCGCGCGGGTGAAGGCGTCGAGATACTCCCGCCGGGAGAACAGCGACATGACGTGGACGTCGGAGTGGTGGCTGATCCCCGTCTCCGGGTGGGCGGCCGTCCAGTGCACCTCCATCCGGCTGGCGGCTCCCTCCCGCTGCCACGTCGAGTGGGAGACCCGGGAGACCGTCAGGCCGCCGACCTTCACCACGTCCCCCTGGACGTGCCCGGGGAGGAAGTTCTCCGGCGCCCACCAGGGTTCGACGACCACGACACCACCCGGGTTGAGGTGCCTGGCGAAGCTCTCCAGCGTCGCGGTCAGCTCACCGACGTCGGCCAGGTAGCCGACCGAGCTGAACATGCAGGTCACCGCGTCGTAGGTGACGCCGAGGTCGAACTTGCGCATGTCGCCCTGCCACAGGGGCACCCCGGGGACCCGGTCACGGGCCCTGGCGAGCATCCGCTCGGACAGGTCGACCCCGGCGACCTCGCCGAACGTCCCGGCGAAGTGACGCAGGTGCGAGCCGGTCCCGCAGGCGACGTCGAGCAGGCTCCGCGCGCCGGGGTTGCGCTCGCGGATCAGCGCCGAGGTGACCGCGGCCTCCCGCTCGTAGTCCTTGCCCCTGCCCTCGTAGACCACCTCGTAGAGGTCGGCCCTGTCGTAGGCCCCGAGGACCTCGCTCTCGTTCATCTGACGCCCTCCAACGGGTCGGCTCCTACAGCGTGGACAGCACTTCGCGCAGCGCGGCGATCACCTTGTCCTGCAGCTCCTCCGACAGCGCCGGGTACATCGGCAGGGAGAAGATCTCCTTGGCCAGCCGTTCGGTCACCGGCAGCGACCCGGCGCCGTAGCCCAGGTGGGAGAAGCCGGTCATCGTGTGCACCGGCCAGGGGTAGCTGATGTTCAGGGAGATCCCGTACGACTTGAGCCGCTCGATGATCCGGTCCCGTTCCGGGTGGCGGACCACGTACACGTAGTAGACGTGCTCGTTGCCCGGCGCCGTGGACGGCAGCAGCAGCCCGCCGGGGCCGGTGAGGTCGCCGAGCGCCTCCTCGTACCGCCTGGCGACCGCCTGACGTGCGGCGATGTAGGAGTCGAGTCTGCGGAGCTTGCGACGCAGGATCTCGGCCTGCACCTCGTCGAGCCGGGAGTTGTGCCCGGGGGTCTGCACGACGTAGTAGACCTTCTCCATGCCGTAGTAGCGCAGCCGCCGCAGGTTCTGCTCGATCTCGTCGTCGGAGGTGGCCACCGCCCCCGCGTCGCCGTACGCGCCGAGCACCTTGGTCGGGTAGAAGGAGAAGGCCGCGGCGTCCCCGAGCGTCCCGGCCAGCCTGCCGTGGTGACGGGCGCCGTGCGACTGGGCGCAGTCCTCAAGGATCTTCAGCCCGTGCTCGTCGGCCAGGGCGCGCAGCGGCGCGAAGTCCACGCACTGGCCGTACAGGTGCACCGGCAGCAGCGCCTTGGTCCGCGGGGTGATCGCGGCGGCCACCTGGGCGGTGTCCATGAGGAAGTCCTCCTCGCGGACGTCCACGAAGACGGGCCTGGCCCCCGCCCCGTCGATGGCGACCACGGTGGGGGCCGCGGTGTTGGACACCGTGACGACCTCGTCGCCGGGGCCGACCCCGAGCGCCTCAAGCCCCAGCTTGACGGCGTTCGTCCCGTTGTCCACGCCGACGCTGTGCCTGAGCCCGTGGTAGGCGGCGAACTCCTCCTCGAAACCCTTGACGCTGGGCCCCAGGATCAGCTGGCCGGAACGGAAGACCGTGTCCACGGCGTCGAGGATGTCCTCACGCTCGTTGTCGTACTCCGCCAGGTAGCTCCAGACGTAGGTGCTCATGAACGTGCTCCCGGTCCTTCCGGTGGTCAGCTGTGGGCTCCGATGAGGGGGAAGACGCGGTCGTCGTCGAGCGGCTGGCCGGGCAGCAGCCCGCCCAGGTCGTCGGGGACGAGGTCGCTCGGCTCGTAGACGGCTTCGGCGTCCATGTAGACGGTGGCCAGCGAGACCCTGACCTCGTCGGTGTCGTTGCGGCCCGCCAGGTGCAGGACCCGCTCGTGGTGGAAGGTGACGTCCCCGGCCCGGACCGGGACGGTGACCCGCGGCTCCCAGACCAGGTTCACCGGGCAGCGGAAGGGGTCCTGGTCCCCGGAGTCGTCCCGCTCGTGCGGGACCAGGTGCGAGCCGGGGATGTAGCTCATGCAGCCCCGCTCGACCGGGACGTCGGTCAGCGCCACCCAGGCGGTCAGGCCGATGGACCGGCCGGCGAACGGGATGGCCGGGGCGTCGGCGTGCAGCGGGGTCAGGGCCGACCCCGCGGTGCCCTTGCGCAGGAGCTCCGACTTGAACAGCCGCAGCGGGCCTCCCGCCAGCCGTTCGGCGACGGCGGTCACCCGGGGGTGCAGCGCCAGGCCGCGCAGTTCCTCACTGACACGGTCGACGTGGGGGACCCAGTCCATGACCCGCCCGTCGGCCCGGTCCCAGTTCACCTTGTCCGCCTCGTCGAGACGGACAAGGGAGACCGCCAGGAGGCTCTCCACCTCCTGCGGCGTCAGTACGCCGGGGATTCGGATGAACCCCTCCCGCCGATAACGCTCAACCACTTCGTCGGAGACGAGGTCGGGCATGTGCCTGCTCCTTCCCGTGTGCCCCGCGGCGCCCTCGTGGACGCCGGGAACGATCGGACGGCGCGAGTGTCTCCGACACGACTCGAAGCGCGGTCGAGCCTTCCTCCATCGGGTCCCCGAGCCGATTTCGAGCTGTGCTCAAGGCGGCTGACCCATGCTGCTGCTGGCTCCGCGATCGACGGACGCCCGCACACGGGTACACAGCCTGGAGGTACGCCGATGGAAAGTTCAGCCAGAGGCCGGCGCGTCGTCATGACGGGGATGGGCGTCCGCACTCCCGGCGGGGCAGGCACCAAGGAGTTCTGGGACCTGCTCACCTCGGGGAGGACGGCCACCCGCCGGATCTCCTTCTTCGACGCCTCACCCTTCCGCTCGCAGGTCGCGGCCGAGGCCGCCTTCGACCCCGTCGCCGAGGGCCTGACCCCCCGGCAGATCCGCAGGATGGACCGGGCGACGCAGTTCGCCGTCGCCTGCACCCGGGACGCGGTCGCCGACAGCGGACTCGACTTCGACGCGCTCGACCCCTACCGGGTCGGGGTGAGCCTGGGCAGCGCGGTCGCCTCGGCGACCAGCCTGGAGAAGGAGTACCTCGTCATGTCGGACGCGGGCAGGAACTGGCTCGTCGACCCCGCCTACCTGTCGCCGCACATGTTCGACTACCTGAGCCCGGGGGCGATGCCCGCCGAGGTCGCCTGGACGGTCGGGGCGCAGGGGCCGGTGACGATGGTCTCCGACGGGTGCACCTCCGGCATCGACGCGGTCGGCCACGCCGTACGGCTCATCCGGGAGGGCAGCGCCGACATCATGATCGCCGGGGCGACGGACACCCCGATCTCGCCGATCGTCGTCGCCTGCTTCGACGCGATCAAGGCGAGCACACCGCGCAACGACGACCCCGAGCACGCCTCCCGGCCCTTCGACCGGACCCGTGACGGCTTCGTCCTCGCCGAGGGGGCCGCCGTGTTCGTCCTTGAGGAGTACGAGGCGGCGCGGGCCAGGGGCGCGCACATCTACGCCGAACTCGGCGCCTCGGCGACCCGGTGCAACGCCCACCACATGACGGGCCTGACCAGGCACGGCCGGGAGATGGCCGAGGCGATCAGGAACGCGCTCGACGACGCGCGGGCCGACGCCACCGACATCGACTACGTCAACGCCCACGGCTCGGGCACCCAGCAGAACGACCGGCACGAGACCGCCGCCTTCAAACTGGCGCTCGGCTCCCACGCCTACCGGGTGCCGGTCAGCTCCATCAAGTCGATGGTCGGCCACTCGCTCGGCGCGATCGGCGCCATCGAGATCGCCGCCTGCGCGCTGGCCATCGAGTACGACGTCGTGCCGCCGACCGCCAACCTCCACGAACCCGACCCCGCCTGCGATCTGGACTACGTGCCGCTGACCGCCAGGGAGCTGCCGGTGCGCACCGTGCTCACGGTCGGCAGCGGCTTCGGCGGCTTCCAGAGCGCCATGGTCCTGCGAGCCGTCGCGTGAGCGGCCCGGCCGTACGGCCCGCGCCGGCCGGGCACGTTCCCACGGTCGTCACGGGCGTCGGCGTGGCCGCGCCCAACGGCCTGGGCACCGAGGAGTACTGGCGGAACGTGCTCGAAGGCCGCAGCGGCATCACGGAGATGACCAGGTTCGACACCTCCGGCTACCCGTTCAAGCTGGCCGGGCAGATCACCGGGTTCGTCGCCGAGGACCACCTGCCCGCCAGGCTGCTGCCGCAGACCGACGTCTCGACCCGGCTGGCGCTGGCCGCCGCCGACTGGGCGCTCGCCGACGCCGCCGTCGAACCCGGCGACGGGGAGAACTACGACATGGGGGTGATCACCTCCAACGCCACCGGCGGGTTCGAGTTCACCCACAGGGAGTTCCACAAGCTGTGGGACCAGGGGCCGTCCTACGTCAGCGTCTACGAGTCCTTCGCCTGGTTCTACGCGGTCAACACCGGCCAGATCTCCATCCGCAACGGGCTGCGCGGCCCCGGTGCCGCCCTGGTCGGCGAGCAGGCGGGCGGGCTGGACGCGCTGGGGCACGCCTGCCGTACGGTGCGGGAGGGCACCGGCCTGGTGATCAGCGGAGGGGTCGACTCCGCGCTCGACCCGTGGGGGTACCTCTCCCAGTTCGCGGGCGGCCTGGTCAGCGCGGAGTCCGACCCGCGCCGCGCCTACCTGCCCTTCGACGCCGCGGCCGGCGGCTACGTGCCCGGCGAGGGCGGGGCCGTACTGGTCGTGGAGTCCGCCGAGGCCGCCGAACGCCGGGGAGCGCCGCGGATCTACGGTGAGATCGCCGGATACGCGGCGGCCTTCGACCCGCCTCCCGGCTCCGACCGGCCACCCGCGCTGCGCCACACCGCCGAGCAGGCCATCGCCCGCGCCGGTCTGCGGCCCGGCGACATCGACGTGGTCTTCGCCGACGCCGCGGGCGTGCCGCGCCTCGACCTGGCCGAGGCCCAGGCCATCAGCGGCCTTTTCGGCCCGGGGGCGGTGCCGGTGACCGCGCCCAAGGCCCTGACCGGACGGCTCTACGCGGGCGGCGGCCCGCTGGACGTCGTGACCGCCCTGCTGTCCATCAGGGACGGGGTGATCCCGCCGACCGCGCACACCAGCGACGTCCCCGGCTCCTACGGCATCGACCTCGTCGTCGGGGAGCCGCGCGCCCTGCCGGTCTCGACCGCGCTCGTCGTGGCCCGTGGCAGGCACGGCTTCAACGCGGCCGTCGTGGTACGCGCCTGGACGAACTGATCCCGTTCCCAGCCCGAACCACGCCGTGGAAGACGGCGTGGTGTGAAAGGAGCACGACCATGTCCGCACTGAGCATCGACGACCTGCGCCGCGTCCTGGTGGAGTGCGCCGGGGAGGCCGAGGGAGCCGAGTTCGACGGCGACGGCCGGACGTTCGAGGAGCTGGGATACGACTCCCTCGCCCTGATCGAGACCGCCGCCAGGCTCAAGCAGCGCTACGGCATCGACCTCGACGACGGCGACGTCATGGCGGCCGAGACCCCGGCCGCGCTGCTGTCCCTGGCCAACGCGGCGGCCCGCTCCTGAGACCTCCCCGACCCTCCCGGGTCTCGGCGCCTTCCCAGGACTTCCTCGGACTTTCCGGGCGTGGTGCCCTCCCGGGACGGGACCTTCCCCGACGTGACATCGAAAGGCCAGTAGATGAGCACACACCGCACCGAGCACACGCTCACGGTCGACGCCCCGGCCCGCGTGCTGTACGACCTGGTCTCCGACGCCGGGACCTGGCCCGCCGTCTTCGGGCCCAGCGTGTACGTCCGGCACCTGGAACGCGACGCGAACCGGGAGCGCTTCCGCATCTGGGCCGTGGTGAACGACGAGGTGCGGAGCTGGACCTCGCGCAGGGAGCTGGACCCGCAGGGGCTCTCGGTCACCTTCCGGCAGGAGCACAGCAGGCCCCCGCTCTCCTCGATGGGAGGCGGCTGGCGCTTCCGCGAGCTTCCCGGCGGCCGGACCGAGATCGTCCTTGAGCACGTCTTCGAGACCGACGGCACGCCGGAGGCCCTCACCTGGGTCACCGCCGCGCTCGACCGCAACAGTCCCGAGGAACTGGCCGCCCTCGCCCGGATCGCCACCCTGGCACCGCGCCCACAGGACGTGGTCGTCTCCTTCACCGACACCGTCGAGGTGCCGGGGACCGCCGCCGAGGCCTACGACTTCATCCACCGCGCCGACCTGTGGGAGCGGCGGCTGCCGCACGTCGAACGGGTCAGCCTGCGTGAGGACGCGCAGGGCGCGCAGGTGCTGGAGATGAGCACCCGTACGGCGGACGGCGCGGCGCACGAGACCCGCTCGATCCGGATCTGCGAGCCGGGCGCCTGGATCGCCTACAAACAGCAGCTCACCCCGGCCCTGCTGCTCGGCCACAGCGGACTGTGGACGTTCACCGACGGCCCCGGCGGCGCCGTCGTTACCTCCCGGCACACCGCGGTGATCTCGCCGGAGGCGGTGCCCGCCGTCCTCGGGCCGGGCCGTACGCTCGCCGACGCCCGGGAGTACGTCCGCACGGCGCTGAGCCGCAACAGCCTGGCCACCCTGGAGGCGGCCGCCGCCCAGGCCAGGGCCGCCCGGTGACACCCCGATGACATGACGCCGCCCCGGAGCCGAGCGGGCTCCGGGGCGGCACCGTCTGTCTGGCACTGTCCGTCTGGCACTGTCCGTCTGGCACTGTCCGTCTAGGGCGATCGCGCCGTGGCGATCCCGTCCTGGACGGCCCCGCCCTTGGGCGGCGCCGCCCCTCCTCGTCAGGTCAGGCCCGGCCGGGAGCCGTCAGTAGTTGCCCAGGCCGCCGCAGACGTTGAGGGCCTGGGCGGTCACGGCCTGGGCGTCGTCGTCGACGAGGTAGTCCACCATGGCCGCCACCTCCTTCGGCTCCACGTAACGCCCGATCGGGACGCGGGTGGTGATGCGGTTCTTGGTCTCCTCCTCGTCCACCCCCCAGATCGCGGCGTAGTGCTTGCGCACCCGCTCGGCCATGGGCGTCTCGACGAACCCGGGACAGACCGCGTTGACGGTGATGCCGGTCCTGGCCAGTTCGAGGCCGAGCGCCTTGGTGAAACCGACCACCCCGTGCTTGGAGGCCGAGTACGGCGCGGCGTGCACCACCCCCTGCTTGCCGCCCGTCGAGGCGATGTTGATGATGCGGCCCCGGCCCGCCGCCAGCATCCCGCCCGCGTTCAGCACCTCCTTCGTCATCAGGAACACGCTGTTGAGGTTGGTGTTGATGACGTCGAACCAGAGGTCGTCGTCGAGTTCGGCGGTGGCTCCGCCCCCGCTGCGCCCGGCGTTGTTGACCAGGATGTCGACGGGGCCGTACCGCTCCCTGGCCGTGCGCACGAACGCGCGGATCTCCTCGGGCCTGGAGACGTCACAGGTCGTGCCGTCCACCTCGTACCCCTGCTCACGCAGGGACTTGACGGTCGCGGCGACGTCCTCGGCCCCGCGGGCGCAGACGAAGACCGCGGCGCCACGGCGGGCGAGCCGTTCGGCGATCTCCCGCCCGATCCCGCTGGTCGCCCCGGTGACGAGGGCGACGGGACGCGCGGGACGGTCGGTCGGCGTGATGTCGGTCGTGTCGGTCAACTCGGCTCCCTCGCTTCGGCGAACACCTCACGTGCAGAGTGCCGCAGCGCGCTCAAACCCTGGTCGAGAAGCTCTCGGGGAGGCCGACGCCGTACGGCCTGGGCCGGATGCCTCCGCCGTCGGTGACCAGGTCGAGGGTCGGGTCCCCGGCGAGCATCGCCAGGTGCAGGCGGCGCAGGCGGGCCGACGGTTCGATGCCGAGCTCCTCGACGAGCTTGGCCCGCAGCCGGTGGAACTCCTCAAGCGCCCGTGACACGTTGCCCGTGCGGTACAGCGCCAGCATGAGCTGGGAACGGAAGCCCTCGTGCATGGGGTGCTCGGCGACCAGGACACTCAGCTCCGGGAGCAACGCGGCCTGTCTGCCCAGTTGCAGGGCGGCGTCGATCCGCTGTTCGAGCACGCTCATCCGCAGGTGCTCCATGCTCATGACCTCGCGTTGCAGGATTCTGCCGTGCGGGACGTCCACCAGGGCCGGCCCCCGCCACAGCCGCAGGGCCCGTTCGAGCGTGGCCAGTGCCCGGGGGTCACCCGCCTCGTGCGCGGCGATGCCCGCGGTGGCCTGCGCCTCGAACTCCTCGGCGTCGGAGAGCCCCGGGCCGCGTTTGAGCATGTAGCCGCCGAAACAGGTGACAAGAAGCTCCTTGGGGGAACGTCCCGACTCCCTGGGCTGCGCGGCGGCGATCTTGTTACGCAACTGGAGCACGTAGGTCTGCAGGGTCGTGGAGGCGCTGCGCGGTATGCGGTCCCCCCAGAGTTCCTCCATCAGGGTGGACACCTGGACCACCCGTTCCCCGCGCAGCGCGAGAAGGGAGAGGACCTGCCGTGGCTTGCCCGCGCTCGGCACCACGGAGATTCCGCCTTCACTGATTCTCAGCGGACCAAGGACACTGATATCCAACAGATAACCCCCTCTTCTATTTACAGGTACTTTACATCTGACGTCTTCAACTCCCTGTCCAGCACCCTCAGAGCCTTACACACATCCATCTGTGAAACCATGTGACCACATCATGATCTTGACCGTGAAAAATACACGATGATTCATTCCCGTGTCCCCCGCACTACGGAACGACACACCTCACAGCGTTAACTTCGGCGTAACACGCAGGCCACACGCTCTTCTTCCACCCCTTCCCCCGGCATCCGATCCGCCTATTAGACAGGACGGACGAAGGCGTATCACTCTCCGTCGCCCATCAACTCCGGACCGGAGGAATTCTTTTCAAGAATATGTCAACCATTGCCACACGAATAATCCGGAGACATCGACGGGGAAGCGCCCGCCGCTCTTTTCAATGAGCTTCGGGAACGTTCCCTCCACCGGGAACACCGTCACACCCACGGCTCACCATCCCTTTCCCGAGGCCCCGCAACCGCCCACTTCCCCTCCGGGAACGCCCTCCGAAGCGCCGTCCCCCTCCGAGGCCGTCGCCTTCCCGGGAGCGCGCCGCCACCGCCTCCCGCACGACTCCCCCCGTCCCCCCAGGGGCCGTCGCCTTCTCGGGAACCCCGTCACCACCTCCCGCACGACTCCCCCCGTTTCCCGGAGGCCGTCATGCCGCCCACCCCAGAGCACCCCCACCCCTGTTCCTAGCGCCGCTAGATTTCCTGCCTAAGGCATGCTAGCTTCACTCCTGTTCCTAGCGTTGCTAGCAAAGAGAGATGCTCATGCTCACCCCCGTCGCCTACGGGCTGGCCGTACTCCTCGATCTCCTCATCGCCTTCATCGGCCTCAGGTTCCTCCTGACGCCGGGCCCCGCCGCCGCCGGTTACGGCGTCCCCGCCAAGGAGAACGGCGACGCCGCCTACCTGACCATCAAGGGGCTGCGCGACCTGACCTACGGCCTCCTCGGCCTGGCCCTGCTGGCCTTCGCCGGTGCCAGGGCCGAGGCGTGGTTCATGCTCGTCGTCGCGATCGTCCCGTTCGTGGACACGGTCATCGTCCTACGCCACGGCGGCACCAAGGCCGTCGCCTTCGGCATCCACTTCGCCACCGCCGTAACCGTCCTCCTCAGCGCCGCCCTGCTGTTCATGGTCTGATCACCGCGACCGGGCCCGGAACGCTCGGCGGTAGGCGCCCGGGGTCGTGCCCAGGGCCGTGAGGAACCGCCTGCGGAGGTTGGTCGAGGAGGAGAGGCCGGCCCGGCGGGCGACGGCCTCCAGCGGGAGGTCGGAGGACTCCAGCAGGTCCTGGGCGACGGCGATCCGCTGGGCGAGCAGCCACTGTCCCGGGCTCGTGCCGAGCTGGTCGGTGAACCGCCTGGCGAGGGTGCGCGCCGAAAGCCCCGCCCACCCGGCCATGTCCTCGACGGTCACCGGTTCGTCGAGCCTCCCGGCGACCCACTCCAGCAACGGCGCGAGCGTGCCGTCGATCTGCTCGGGGTGCGGCGGCGCCGAGTACTGCAGTTGCCCGCCCTCACGGTGCGGCGGCATGACCATGGTCCTGGCGATGTGCGCGGCGTACCGGGCCCCCTGGTCGCCACGGACCAGGTGCACGCACAGGTCGAACCCGGCCCCCGCCCCGGCGCTGGTGGCCACGTCGCCGTGGTCCACGTACAGCACGTCCGGGTCCAACCGGACATGCGGGAAGCGTCTGGCGAACTCCCCCGCCAACGCCCAGTGGGTGGTCGCCTGCCGTCCGTCGAGCAGACCCGCGTACGCCAGCGCGAAGGCGCCGGAGCAGATGCTGACCACCCGCGCGCCACGGGAGTGCGCGCGGCGCAGCGCCCGGACGACCTCGGAAGACGGCGGCTCCTCGACGGGCAGCCAGCCCGGGACGACCACGGTGTCCGCCTGGTCGAGTGCCTCCAGCCCGTCGTTCACGAGCATGTCGTACCCGGCGAGCGTCGGGATCGGGCCGGGCCGCTCCGCGCACACGCCGAAGGCGTACCTGACGGGAAGGCCCGGCCGTTCGACCCCGAACACCTGGGCCGCGCAGGCGAGTTCGAAGGTCGACTGCCCGGGGCGGACGAGCGCCGTCATCCGATGCATGGCAAGAAAGTACCGTACGACGTCATTCCTGACACTCGGCAGGGAGACGGCCGACCACCAGGCTGGCCACATGACGACAGAGCGGTATGTGTGGTCCACCGTCCAGGACGCCCCGGTTCGTGAGCTCTTTCCCGGCATTCGCCTGCACTCCCTGTGGAAGGGGGGCAACGGCGCCAAGGCCTATGTGCTCCAGATGGACCCGAACACGTCCTGGCAGGGGATCGACGTCCACGACCCGGGCCCCGAGGAGGTCTTCGTGGTCTCCGGGGTCTTCAACGACGGCGACCGGGATTACCCCGCGGGCACCTTCATCCACGCCCCCGCGGGCTCCTCCCACGTCCCCCGGACGACCGTCGGCTGCACCCTCTTCCTCTTCTACCCGGAGGGCTGAACCCTTCCGCCAGAGGTCTGAGCCCCAGGTCACACGGCGCCATCCCACGAAAACCACGTCGGGCGCCGAACCGTGTTCCCCGGACCCGATCCCCAGGGGCTCCAGGTCACGTGGACGTCGCCTAGGGAGGGCAATGGCCGAGAATCTGGCCGTCATATCGGCCAAGCAGATATCATGGACGTATGGAGATCATCCCGATCAGTGAGGCCAAGGATCGGCTGACCGAACTGGCCGACCGGGCCGCTCGCGAGCATGACCACTTCACCCTGACCCGGAACGGGCGGCCACACGCCGTGATCGTGTCCGTGGCCGAGTGGGAGTCCCTCCAGGAGACCCTGGAAATCCTCGCCGACCCACAGATGCGCGCCGACCTGGTCGAGGCGGCGTCCGCCGAGGCCCGCGGCGATGTGACCACCGAGGAGGAGATGGCCGCCATCATGGCGAACCGTCTTGGCAGGGCCAGCGCGTGAGCGACCGCTACACCGTCCTCCTGGCCCCTCCCGCACGACGTGCCCTGACGGCGAGTCTGCCCGAGACAGTGGCGGTCGCGGCCTGGGAGTTGATCACCGGCGCGCTCGCCAAAGAACCGTGGCGCGTCGGCAAACCCCTCCAGGAGCCATATGAGGGACTCCACGTCGCCCGACGCGGGACCTACCGGGTGATCTACCGCATCGATGAGGACAAGCACACGGTGACGGTTCAGGTCATCAAACACCGCCGGGATTCATACCACACCTGACATCGTCACCGTGTGCGGTCTGTCCTCAGCCGCGCCGTGCCTCGAAGTGGAAGCAGCCGAATTCGATCGCGCGGATGTGGACCACCGCCGTCTCCGGGTCCTCGAACACCTCCCGCAGCGCCGTGTCCGGGTCCTCGCCGGCGGCCAGGTAGCGTCCCCCCAGGATGTGCCCGTCCGCGGCGTAGGCCCGGAGCATCCGGTGCGACTCGTGCCCCGCGGGCCAGCCGTCGGACCCGGCGCCGGGACAGTCGCCGGCGTGCACGAAGATCGGCCCCTGCTCGTCGTAGGCGCCCGGGTCCACTCCCTGTTCCGCCGCCCACCGGCGCAGCGGCGCGTACGACAGCAGCGCGACCCTCTCCCCCGCTCCCGCCCTGGTCAGGCAGCACCGCAGCGGAGCGCCCTCCCGCTCGGTCGACACCCGGGGCGGGCGGCCCGCGTCGTCGCCCTCCAGCAACTCCTTCACGACCTGGGCGTCGATCGCCCGAATCTCATATCCCATGCCGCCATCGTCGTACCGCCCGCACCCGGGCACCGGCGCTCCTCGGACCTCACATTTGCGACGGCCAGTTCCGCAGGAGGACGTCGAGGGCGTCCAGGTTTCTGGCCCAGGACTCGTCGATCGCCTTCGAGTGGCTGAACCCGCCCGCCGTCTCCAGGCTGACGTACCCGTGGAAGAAGCCGTGCAGCAGCCGTACGGCGTCCGTCTGGGCGGGTTCCGGCAGGTGGTAGCCGCGGAGCAGCGCCCGCGTCATCGTCGAGTGCCGGGTGGCCGCCTCGGCGGAGGCGTTCTCCGGGTCCAGTTCGAAGCGCGCCGCGGCGTATCTCCCAGGGTGTTCCCTGGCGTAGTCGCGGTAGGCGTTGGCGAAGGCCACCAGCGCGTCCTTGCCCGAACGCCCGGTCAGCGCGGCGGCGGCCCGGTCGGCCAACTCGGTCAGCGCGAGGATCGCCACCCTCGTCCTGAGGTCGCGCACGTTCTTGACGTGGGAGTACAGGCTCGCGTCCGTGACGCCGAATCCCCGCGCGAGCGCCGAGACGGTCACGTTCTCGAAGCCGATCTCGTCGGCCAGGTCCGCCGCCGCCCGCGTCAGCCGTTCGACGGTCACTCCCGCGCGCGCCATACGCCTCCCTCTCACAACTTAGATGAATTAACCATTTGCCTAGGGTTCCTAGGAAAGGATAGCGTCCCAACCATGAGACCGGTTACCGAGCGCGACATCCGCGCGGCCTTCGTCAACTGCACCAAGGGAGAGGCGAAGCGGCTGGCCGTACCCCGGGATCTGGCCACGCGCCCCTGGGACGACCTGGACTTCCTCGGCTGGCGCGACCCCGCCTCACCGGAGCGGGCCTACATGGTCGCCGAGTCCGGCGACGGCCTCGTGGCGATCGCCCTGCGCCAGGCCGCCCCCCACGCCGGTCATGTACGGCGCAGCATGTGCTCGCTGTGCCTGACCGTGCACCCCGGAGACGGCGTGAGCCTGCTGACCGCCCGCAGGGCGGGAAAGACCGGGCAGCAGGGCAACTCCGTCGGCGCCTACATCTGCACCGACCTGGCCTGTTCCCTCTACCTCCGCGGCAAGAAGGAAGCCGCCCCCGGTGCCCGCCTCCACGAGTCCCTGACCCTGGAGGAACTGATAACCCGCACCGCCACCAACCTCACGAACTTCCTGAACAAGGTCGTCGCGTAGTCCCACACGACCACCGGAAAGGGGTTCGTGTCGCTCGGCAACGCGTGTGGCGAAGTTCCGGCGACCGGCCGTACGGTCATCCGGAGGCGGCATCGCATGTCTCGCGGTCGCCCTGGCGGATCTTGCCCATCTACGATGATCGAGTTCGGTGATCACCAGGGGAAGGGTGACATGGCGCAGGATCCGGATCATGCCTCCGTTCCCGGAACCCCGGCCGGAGGCAGGGTCATTCTGCTCAACGGCACGTCCAGTTCCGGCAAGAGCAGCATCGCCGGGGAACTGCTCGACGTCCTGGACGGGACGTGGTTCCACATGCCGGTTGACGCCTTTCACGCGATGCGGTGCAAGCGTGAGATAGCCGAGGAGGACCTGCAGGCCGAGGTCGACCGCACCGTGAAGGGCTTCCACCGCGCCGTCGCCGGTATGGCCGCGGCGGGGAACAACCTTGTGGTCGACCATCCGCTCAGCCGACGCTGGCGGTTGCTGGACCTTCTCGATGTGCTCGTGCCCGAGAACACGGTGCTGGTGGCGGTGCGCTGCCCGCTGCCCGAACTGGAGCGCCGTGAGGCCGAACGTGGCGACCGGCAACCCGGGCTGGCGGCTCTGCAGTACCACCGGGTCCATTCCCACGAACTGCATGACATCGACGTCGACACGAGCGTCCACAGCCCGCGGGAATGCGCCGTCCGGATCAGCGACGCGCTGCCGGACCTGCCGCGCCCGACCGCCTTCGAGACGCTCAGGCGAACGCTGCGGCGGCCACGCTGATCACCCGGTGACCACCGGTAGGGCCCGGGCCTTCTCGGCCTCGACCTCCTCGGACTCGGCGGGAAATCCCTTCACCGTCAGCAGCACTCCCAGGCCTACTTCGAAAAGGCCGCCGGGAACCGAAAGGGCCGTGCCGACGCCGTACCCGAGGATTTCGAGAATCGCACCCACCGCGAAAACGGCGTAGCCCACCGTCCCCCACACCGCCATGAATCCGGGCACGAGTTTCGCCCGGAACAGAACGCGGCAGAACAGCAGGCTCCCAAGGCCCAGGGAGACCATGGCGATCTGGTAGGCGTAAAGGTTCCCCTGCCGCAGGACGGCGGCCAACGACGGGGAAAGGGAGGTGTCCCGCGCGAGGGGGACCAGCAGAAGCAGGAAGACGATCCCGACGGCCAGCATCACCGCCTCGACGACCCTGGAGACCAGGTAGGCGTGGGCGGAGAGTTCGTGGTGGCGTTTCAGGACGGGGAACATCAGCACTCCGATGCCGGCGACGGCGACGGAGTTGACCAGCATCAACAGTGCTCCCGCCGACGTCCGCATCTGGTCGGCGGCGGCACCGGTCAGGGCGTTGCCGGGGATGTACACGACGAACGCGAGCAGAAAAAGAGCACCCACGGCTCGTCCCGTTGCTCTGGCTGACATCTCTTCCCTCTTTCACCGGGCCGGGCTTCACCGGGCCGGGCTTCACCGGACCCGGACGTCACCGGACCCGGCGAAGCCCGGTCCGGAGTGCGCTCGTACTAAGTACGGTCACGGTAACGTACTAAGTACGAAACGACAATCGTCCAGGAGGGTGCGATGGCTCAGCTCAGCCGTGAACGGGTGTTGCGCGGCGCCCTCGCGGTCGCCGACGCGGGAGGAATCGGGTCGCTGACGATCCGCTCGCTCGCCCAGGAGCTCGGTGTCAAACCGATGTCGGTCTACCACCACGTCGCCGGCAAGGAGGAGATCCTCGACGGCATCGTCGACCTCGTCTTCCAGGAGATCGAGCTGCCGTCGGCCGACGGCGACTGGCGAGAGGAGATCCGGCGGCGGGCGTCCTCGGCCCGTCTCGTGCTGCGGCGCCACCCCTGGGCGCTCGGGCTCCTGGAGTCGCGGACCACCCCCGGCCCCGCGACCCTGCGGCACCACGACGCGGTCCTCGGCATCCTGCGCGGGGCGGGTTTCCCGGTGCGGATGGCCGCCCACGCCTACGCGCTGCTCGACAGCTACGTGTACGGCTTCGCCCTCCAGGAGGCGTCGCTGCCCTTCGACGGCCCGCGGAACGTGACCGAGATCGTCGAACCGATGGCGCAGCAGGCCTTCGCCGAGGGGTATCCCCATCTCGTCGAGATGGCGACCGAGCACGTTCTCAAGCCCGGCTACGACTTCGGCGACGAGTTCGACTTCGGGCTCGACCTGATCCTCGACGGACTCACGCGGAGGAGATGACGCGCTGGGCGGGAACCCCGCCGAGGAGCCCCGCCCAGCGACTCAGACCTGTTCGAGGGGCAGCAGGCCCCGGACACTGCGGCAGACGCCGTCGCTGGCGGCCGAGGCGGCCAGCCGCTCGGCGTCCGGCGTGCCGTACTCCGTGGTCCGCTGACGGATCCGCCGCCCAGTCGGGGCCACCATCTCCCCGATCTCGGTGATCGTCTTGAACGAGCCGTTCTCCGAGCCCGCCATCCGGCTGATCGTCTCCTCCATCAACGTGCCGCCCAGGTCGTTGACTCCGCCCTGGAGCACCTGACGGCACAGGTCGTCACGGAGTTTGACCCACGAGCACTGGATGTTGTCGATCGCGCCGTGCAGCAGGATCCTGGACAGCGCGTGCACGGCGCGGTTCTCCCGCGCCGTCGGTCCCGGCCTGGCGATCCCGGCCAGATAGATGGGCGCGCTGTGGTGCACGAACGGCAGCAGGACGAACTCCGAGAAACCGCCCGTCTCCTCCTGCATGCGGCGGATCAGCTGAATGTGCCGTACCCAGTGGGCGTGGGTGTCCACGTGGCCGTACATCATCGTCGAGGTCGTCGGGATGCCGACCCGGTGCGCGGTCGAGATGACCTCGATCCACTCCCTGGCCGGCAGTTTGCCCTTGGTCAGCACCCAGCGCACGTCGTCGTCGAGGATCTCGGCCGCGGTGCCGGGCAGCGAGTCGACCCCCGCCTCCCTGGCCGCGACGAGCCAGTCCTCGATGGACAGGTTCGTACGGCTCGCACCGTTGATGACCTCCATCGGGGAGAAGGCGTGGACGTGCATTCCCGGCACCCTCGCCTTGACCGCCCTGGCGATGTCGAAATAGGCGTCGCCCGGCATGTCCGGATGGATGCCGCCCTGCATGCACACCTCGGTCGCCCCGGCCTGCCAGCCCTCCCAGGCCCGGTCCGCGACCTGCTCCAGGCTGAGGGTGTAGGCGTCGGCGTCGGTACGGCGCTGCGCGAACGCGCAGAAGCGGCAGCCGGTGTAACAGACGTTGGTGAAGTTGATGTTGCGGTTGACCACGAAGGTCACGTCGTCGCCGGCCGCCTGCCTGCGCAGGTCGTCGGCGATCCGGCACAGCTCGTCGAGGGCCGCGTCGTCGGCCCCGGCCCCGTTCTGGTCGCCCGCCACGTCGAGCAGGGCGACGGCCTCCTCCTCGGTCAGCGCGGCCGGGCTCTCCGCGGCCTTCCGCAGGGCCCGGCCGACCTCCCCGACCAGCACGGAGGGAGCGGCGGCCACGGGCAGCCGTTCCCTGAGCGCGTCCCAGTCACCGTAGACGTCGTCGAAGTCCTCTCGACGATCGGCGGTCCGCCCCTCGGTGTCCACCGCGGTGTGCAGGTCGGTACGGCCCGCCGAGACGAAGCCGCCGTCGGGCTCCTGCCAGGGACGGCCGACGAGGACGGCGTCCTCCCGCGCCAGCCCCGTCTCCGGGTCGGCGAGGGCCGCCACGTGCGCGTGAAGGCGGGGGTCGAGCCAGGGCTCACCCGCGAGCACGTACTCGGGGTAGATCGTCAGCCGCTCACGCAGCGTGAAGCCGGAGGCGGCGGTACGGGCGGCGAGTTCCTCGATCTGCGGCCACGGCCGTTCCGGGTTGACGTGGTCGGGGGTCAGGGGCGAGACACCGCCCCAGTCGTCGATCCCGGCCCTGATCATCAGGTCGTACTCGGCGTCGACCAGGTTCGGCGGGGCCTGCACCCGCATCCGGGGGCCGAGGACCAGCCGGGAGACCGCGATCGTGGCGGCCAGCTCCTGCAGGTCGGCGTCGGGCATGCCGCGCATCGCGGTGTCCGGCTTGGCGCGGAAGTTCTGGATGATGGTCTCCTGGAGACCGCCGTACTCGCGGGCCACCCTGCGCAGCGCGAACAGCGACTCGGCCCTGTCCTCGACGGTCTCGCCGATGCCGATGAGGATGCCGGTGGTGAAGGGCACGTTGCTGCGGCCCGCGTCCTCAAGGACGCGCAGCCGTACGGCGGGGTCCTTGTCGGGAGAGCCGTGGTGCGGCATGCCCTTGACCTCGAACAGGCGCCGTGAGGTCGTCTCCAGCATCATGCCCATCGACGGCGCGACCGGCTTGAGGCGTTGCAGGTCACGCCAGGTCATGACGCCCGGGTTGAGGTGCGGCAGCAGGCCGGTCTCCTCAAGGACCCGGATGGCCATCGCGCGGACGTAGGAGAGCGTGTCGTCGTAGCCGTGCGCGTCCAGCCACTCGCGGGCCTGGTGCCAGCGGTCCTCGGGACGGTCGCCGAGGGTGAACAACGCCTCCTTGCACCCCATGGCGGCGCCCTGCCTGGCGATCTCCAGCACCTCGTCGGGGCTCAGGAAAACGCTCTCCAGCTTGTGCGGAGCGGTGGCGAACGTGCAGTACCCACAGCGGTCACGGCACAGGCGGGTCAGCGGTATGAAGACCTTGCGGCTGTAGGTGATGGTTCCCTGCCGTCCGACGGCTTCGAGACCCGCGTCCCTGACTCGGCCCGCGTGTTCGAGCAGGGTGTCGAGATGACCGTCCCTGGCGTGCAGGAGGACGGTGGCTTCGGTGAGATCAAGAGCTTTGCCGTCACGGGCGCGGGCCAGCGCCCTACGCATCGCGCTGTCGGTGGGGTTGTCGCTCATGACGGCACATTACGACCCTGCTCCGGACGGACCGGGCGCGGGGTACGGCTCCGACTTCAGCACTGCTTAAGTGGACCCTCAAGCAAATCTCGATAGACGTAAATTATTGCACCTGCATATATTGGAGGCATCCCCGGAAACCGCTCCACAGGAGTTCACGATGCTCTGGTTCCTCCTCGCCCTGCTCGCCGTGTCCGCGCTGGCCCCGCTGATAGGCACCGACACCCGTGACGGCCGTGACTGGCGCGACGACGACCCTGCCACGTCCAGGAGAAGGCTCCCCGTCAGAAGGATCGGTAGTCCCGCACCCGTGCCCTCGGCCCCCGTGCGGGCGGGCGTTCGCCGTCCGACCTCAGCAACCTGCTGACCCGGTGACGATGCCCCAGGTAGGGGGCGAGCAGCCGCAACATCCCCGCGTCGTCGGTCCGCCGCCCCGTCAGCGCCCAGCCGACCAGCGACGACAGGTGATAGTCGCCGACGGAGAGCGCGTCCGCGTCACCGTGTGAGCGCTGGCGCACCTCGGCCGACGTCCACACCCCGATCCCCGGCAGCGCCCGCAGCAGCAGATCGGTGGCGGCGCTGTCCCCCGCCGCCTCCAGCCTCGCGGCGTACCGGGCGGCGTTCACGATCGTCCTGGCCCGTACGGCCTCGGCCCCCGCCCGGTGCCAGTCCCACGAGGGGATCGACCGGCACACCTCAGGTCCGGGAAAGACCCGCATCCCCTCGGGCGCGGGCCCCGGAGCCGGCTCACCGTAGTGGTACAGCAGCCACCGCCACGCCCGCCAGCCCTCCTCACTGACCACCTTCTGCTCCAGTACGGCGGGCACCAGGGACTCGAAGACCCGGAAGGTCCGTCCGATCCTGAGCCCTTCGTGCCGTTTCGCCGCGCGCCGTACCACCTCGTGCTCCGGGACGAAGCCCGAGACGTCGTCGTCCTCGCCGAGCAGCGCGGGCAGCGTCTCCAGCAGCCATCCGGCTCCGGGACCCCACGCCGCACCGGTGACGCGGCCGTCGGCGACGGCGACCCGCAGCGTGCCCGGTCCGTCGGGGGTGGCGCAGGTGCGCCAGAACGCCCCGTCGGGGGTGTGCCGCCAGGCGGGGTCCCCGGGACCGTGCCGCAACGGACGCAGAGTCGCCCTGAGATCGAGCGGCCGGTCCGGCCGCCACCGTCTTTCCGCCAAGGGAGAGGGTCAGCGGTCGCTGGAGAAACGGATGGCGCACTCGGGCAGCACGACACCCGGCCAGACCCGGCTGCCCGCGAGCAGTTCGTTGCCCGGCCCGACGACGGCGCCGTCACCGACGACCACGTCCCGCAGGACCGCGCCCGGCTCGACCCTGGCCCCGATGCCCACGACCGAGTCGGTCACCGACGCCCCGGCGCGGATCACGCAGTCGTCGCCGAGCACGCTGCCGGAGACCTGCGCCCCCGCCTCGACGACCGCGCGGGCGCCGACGACGGAACCGCCGTCCACCTTCGCCCCCGCGTCGACCACGGCGCCGGGCAGCGCCAGCAGGTCACCGGTCGGCCCGGGCAGGGCCGGGGAGGCCAGCCGGCCCAGGACCAGGTCGCGGGAACCCTGGACGAACGCGGCGGGGGTGCCCACGTCCAGCCAGTAGGAGGCGTCGGCGTAGCCGAGCACCAGGGCGCCGTCCTCGATGAGGCCGGGGAAGGTCTCCCGTTCGACGGAGACGACCTCCCCCGCCGGGATGGTGTCGATCACCGAGCGGGTGAAGACGTAGCAGCCCGCGTTGATCCGGTTGGTGACCGGGTTCGGTGTCTTCTCCAGGAACGCGGTCACCCGGCCGTCCCCGTCGGTCGGCACGCAGCCGAACCGCGAGGGGTCCTCGACCTCGGTCAGGTGCAACGTCACCGCGGCCTGTCTGGCGATGTGCCTGGCGACCTGGTCTCCGATGTCGTGGCCGGACAGGATGTCGCCGTTGAGCACCAGCACCGGGGCGTCCGGGCCGCAGGTCAGCGCGTCGGCGGCGTTCCTGATGGCGCCGCCGGTGCCCAGCGGCGTCTCCTCCGTCATGTACTCCAGCGAGAGCCCGAACGCCGAGCCGTCCCCGAACGCCTCGGAGAACATCTCGGCCCGGTAGGAGGTGGCGAACACGATGCGCCGTACCCCGAACGAACGGGCCCGCGCCAGCTGGTGCGCCAGGAAGGGGACCCCCGCCGTGGGCAGCAGCGGCTTCGGGGTGCCCAGGGTAAGCGGACGCAGTCGCGTTCCTTGTCCTCCGACAAGAAGAATCGCCTCAAGATCCGACAAAGAGGTCTCCATCATCCCGCGAGATTAGCTCACCGTTCAACGGCGTGCTGAATAGCCCATTAACCGATGGAAGATCGATTCTTTCGCTAATCGAGCGCACGCTGATAGGACAACAGATGGGCCTCGGCCGAGGCGTCCCAGGTGAACTCCTTCGCCCTGGAGTGCCCCGCCTCGGAAAGCGCCGCGCGGCGCTCCGGCGAGGTCAGCAGCGAACGCAGCGCGTCGGCGATGCTGGCCTCGTCGGGCTCGGTGTAGGCGACCGCGTCCCCACCGACCTCGGGCAGCGAGGTCCGGTGCGTGGTCAGCACCGGTGTGCCGCAGGCCATGGCCTCAAGGACGGGAAGCCCGAAGCCCTCCCCCCGGGAGGGGAAGGCCGCCACCAGCGCGCCGCCGAGGAAGCCGGACAGGTCGGAGAAGGCCAGGAAGCCGGGACGGACGACCCTGACGTCCGAGGGCACCTCGTCGATCGCGGCGTCCACGTCGGCCTCGTGGACCCCGCCCGCCAGCACCAGCGCGGGCGGCGAGGGCAGCTCGCGCACCGCCCTGGCGAACCCCCTGATCAGGTTCGGCAGGTTCTTGCGCGGCTCCATCGGGCCGAGAAAGGCAACGTACGGCGTGCCGTGCAGCCCGAGCCGGTCGGCCGCGTGCGCCAGCTCCCGCTCCGAGGGCCGGTGGAACAGCCGGGGATCGACCCCGTGGTAGGCCACGTCGATCCTCGTCGGGTCGGCGGTCAGCACCCTGACCAGCTCGTCCCTCGTCGCCTTAGAGGGGACGACGACCCGCGCGGCGTGCCGTACGGCGGTGCGGGTCGCCGAGCGGAAGAAGGAGGCCCTGACCGTGTCGTGCTGGGAGGCCTCGGTGAACCACGTGACGTCGTGCACGGTCACCACGGCGGGCAGCCCGGAACGCAGCGGCATCGAGTAGTAGGGGGCGTGGATCACCTGGGCGCCCACCTGCTGGGCGACGACCGGCAGCCCGGTCTGCTCCCAGGCGATCCTGGCGGCCCGGTTGGCGATGCCGAGCGGACCTGGAACGATCCTGGCCGAAGGGGCGAGCCCGGCGTAACGTTCGGCGTCGGCGCGTTGGCACACGATCGCCAGGTCGGCTCCCGCCCGGTCAAGCGCGGCGAGAAGTCCGTCGACATATCTGATCAGAGCACCACGGTCAGCCGGAACCGCGGCCGCGTCGACGAGCACTCGGGGCGTCAAGAACGATCACTCCCCCTCAAGGGTCAGCGCGGGCTCCTTCTCCCATTTCCCCCTCACTCTATTGCGAGCGTCTTCGAAAACGTGGGGTATATCACACGGGTTTTCCCGTTGTTTGATCGTGCGTGGGACCGACGTCACGACGGGCCGCGATCCCGGCCGCACCGGCGCAAACAAGGTCACCGACAACGATCACGATTCTGGAGCAGAGCGCCACCGTGATCGCCTGTCCCTGGCTCAGCACCGGGGCCAGCACCGCGACCATGGCCACCTCGCGCACCCCCGCCCCCGCCGGGACCACGAACGTCATGATGCCCAGACACCAGGAGAGCGCGAACGCCCCGATGGAGAAGACGATCGCGGAAAGCCCGGAGGGGCCGAAGTCACGGACGACGGCGGCCAGGTGCAGGCCGTAGGCGGTCCAGCCGAGCAGCGCCCAGCCGAGCGCGGTGAGCATGCCCCCGCGGGTGAGCGGGCGTTCGAGCGGCTCACGCCCCAGCTTCCGCAGCCCGAACCCGAGGACCGCGTTGACCACCCGGGGCTCGAAGGCCACCGCGAGCACCGGGATCAGCAGGAACACCCAGGCGTACGGCGCCGCCGAACCCGGCATGGCGGCCAGCAGCGTCACCCCCGAGACCACCAGCCCGCTGCCCAGCTGCACCGGCATCGTCAGGAAGAACGCCGCCGCGCTGCGCGACCTGGGCACGCCGAGTTCCCTGCCCATCTCCATCTGGGCCAGGACCGGCCACAGCGAGCCGGGGATGTACTTGCCGAGCTGGCCGACGAAGAAGACCTTCGCGGCGGGGCGGAACGGCAGCGGCGAGCCGAGGTCGGCCAGCAGCGCCCGCCACGTCATCATCCCGCCGCCCAGCGCGGCGATGACGGCCAGCAGCGACAGGACCAGGCCGGGCCAGGAGAGCCGGGCGAACCCGGCGCGGATGTCGTCCCACTGCCGGGCGACCGCCCACGCGCCGAAGCCGAGCGCGACGACCAGGAACGCGATCCGGACCAGGCGTTTCACGCTCTCACGGTTCCAATCTCACAGGGGTCTCACAGAGGGAGCACCGGCTCCGGCGGCTGCGGCAGGGCGGCCCCCGCGGGACGGCGTCGCCCCTTGGTCGCCACCCACAGGTAGGTCGGCACGACCGGCAGCAGCGCGCCGAGCACCGGCCGGGGCAGCCGGGACAGGACACCCTCCGCGGCCCGGCCGACCGCGCCGGGGAACAGCTCGGACCCGGCGAACTCCGCCGGGGTGGCCAGCACCGGGAAGGTGTAGTCCCACACCCGTAGCCCCCTGACCATCCGGCGCAGCCCCCTGCGGGTCCGGTAGCGCTCGTAGTAGCTGTCGGCCCGCCCGGACAAGCGCACGTAACGGTCGGCGAGCGCGGGCGGTAGATAGGACAGGAACGGCAGCTTGTAGTGCGGCTCCATCACCCCGAGCCGGTTGCCCAGGCCCAGGTAGAGCACGCCGTCGGGGGCCAGCACCCGGCGCATCTCCGCCATGATCGCGTCAGGGTCCACCACGTGCTCGTAGATGTGGTTGAAGACCAGCACGTCGATGGAGTCGTCGGGGAAGGGCAGCGCCGTACCGTCGGCGCAGACGAAGCTGACCCGCTCACCGAACCGCGCCGAGGCCTTGCGCAGGCCCGGCACGTCGATGTCCACGCCGAACGTCCGCCGCGCGCCCGCCGCCGCCAGCTCGTCGGCGATGAACCCGGCCGAACAGCCGATGTCGGCGACCGTCAGCCCTTCGAGGACCCGCTCCCTCCTGCCGAGGAAGTGGCCGAGCACCGCCACGATCTTCGCGGCCTTGCGGCGGCGTTTCTCCTCGTCCAGCATGGCCGCCTGGAACTCGGAGTACTCCAGCTGCGCAACCCGCTCGCCGCTCATCGTCCGTTCACCGTTCCTCGTCGCCATCACGGCCCGCCCCTGCCCGCCGGGGCGCGCGGCCCAAGCGTACCGGCGTGCCGTGTCCCTTACCGGTCACCGACCAGAGCCGCCAGGTAGGCGTCCCAGTAGGGTTCGGGGTCGACCGGCTTGACCCCGGACCGCAGCCGTTGCGGCTCTCCCGGCCGGTAGAAGGCCTCAAGCGCGGCCCGCAGGGACTCCACCGAGCCCGGCTCGACCAGCAGGCCGTCCACGCCGTCGGTCACGTGGTCACCGAGCGTCCCCACCCGGCTGGCGATCACCGGCACGCCCTGTTCGTGACCGAGCCACACCTGCTGGCTGGCCGTACCGCCGCGGTAGGGCAGGACCAGCGCGTCCACGTCGGCGAACAGCTCCGGCACCTCGGTGTCGGCCACGTAACCCGGTCGCAGTTCGACCCGGTCGGTCAGCCCGAGCTGCGCGACCAACGCCTTCGTCTCGTCGAGACCTCCCCAGAACTCTCCGGCGACACGCAGCGAGACCCCTTCGGGCAGCGCCCTGATCAGCACGTCGAGCCCCTTGTACGGACGGACCAGGCCGAAGAACAGCAGCCGCCCGGCCACCTCCTCACCCGCCCCCCGGGCACGTCCGCGCAGGGCTGCGGGCAGGTGCGGCGCCATCTCGGCCACCGTCACCGGAGCGGGCGTCAGCCCTCGGGCCAGGTCCCCCTGCGCCCGCGAGTGGGCCAGCACCCCGTCGACCCTGCGCAGCAGCGCCCGCATCAACGGCACGTCGTACGGCTTGCGCTCGTGGGGCAGCACGTTGTGGCACAGCGCGACGACCCGGGTACGGCGCCGCAGGCCGTACAGGATGCCCAGGTAGGCGGGCACCTGCACCGGGCTGAGCACGACGAGGATCACCAGGTCGGCCCCCGCCAGGCGGCGCCCCGCGCGCACCCAGCCGTCGGGACGACGCCAGTCGAGGTCGCGCAGGACGTTGGGGAAGGGGGCGCCGTCGGGGGTGTCCACGGTCTGGGTGCCCGGGTAGAGGAAGGAGGGGTACTGCGCCCGCCACGACTCGATCAGCACGTCATGCCCGGCCGCCCGCAGACGGTGGGCCAGTTCCGTGGTGTGCGCGACCCCGCCGCCCTTGTAGGGGTGGGCGGGCCCGACGATCGCGACGCGCATCTACTCGCTCCTGGAGCGCACGATGAGGTCGGCCAGCAGCGCGAGCGAGCCGATGAGCAGACCGGACAGGAAGATGACGATGGTGTTGCTGGTCAGGTAGAACCCGTAGCGGATCATGTCGACCACGCCCTTGACCAGGCCGATGCCGACCAGCCACAGCGCGGGCGGCATGAGGACCTTGAGCGGGTTGAAGTACATGACCATCCGCAGCACCTGCAGGATGTAGCGGTAGGCGTCGGAGACGAAGCTGAACTTCGACGTGCCCGCCCGCTTGCTGTACTCGATCGGCAGATAGTAGACGTCGTGCTGGTTCGACAGGAACGACAGCGTGATCGTGGTGACGCAGGAGAAACCGGGAGGCAGCAGCCGCAGGTACGGCTTGGCCACCGACTTGCGGAAGGCCCGAAGCCCGCTGTTCAGGTCGGGGATCTTCTGCCCGGCGAGCCGCTCGGCCACCTTGCGGATGAACCACTTGGCGGGCACCCGCAGGAACTTGTGCGAGCCCTCCTCGGTGGTCCGCGCGCCCACGACCTGGTCGATCGCCGCGTCCTTGTCCAGGATCGCCACCAGCTCGGGGATGCGCTCGTTCGGGTAGGTCATGTCCGCGTCGGTCCACACGACGATCTCGCCCCTGGCCTCCTGCGTGCCGATCCTGCGCACGGTGCCCGAGCCGCCGTTGCGGTGGAAGGCCCGCACCCGCATGTTGGGGAAACGCGGCGCGGCCTCGTGCAGCCTGGCCAGGGTCGCGTCGGTCGAGAAGTCGTCGACGGCCACGAGCTCGTAGGTGTAACCGCTGTCGTCCATCGCCCGGCAGATGCGCTCGACCTCGTCGATGACGTGGTTCTGCTCGTTGTAACAGGGCAGGACGATTGTGACGTACGGTGTTGCGTCCACGGCGGTTCCACTCTTCGGCGTCTCGGGCGTGCTCACGACGGGCGAGGATACTCTGCCCGGCTGGGAGGCGAGTGCACTTCGCCGTCCGACTCAGCCTGTCTCCACGACACCGGCGCCGCCGACGCCCGGCAGTCCCTCCATCGTCGCGGCGAATGACCGGGCGTCCGTCGGGTCGGCGAGCTTTACAAAGTATCCCTCGGACACGGTCGCCGAGTCGGGCAGGCGCCCTGCCCACATGAAGGACAGAACGCGCCGGGCGTGGGCGGCGTCCTCGACGTAGACGTGCTCGACCTCCTCCATGCCCGCCAGCCTCGCCTCGACGGCCTTCCTCTCCTGGGAGGTGGCCCGGCCGCGTCCCGCGCAGTCGTCCGCCCCGCACAGCGTGAGGTAGGCGTCGGCCTTGTACCGCCAGAAGGGGTGGCCGAAGGCACCGGCGTTGGCGACGCCCGGAGCCCGGTTGAGCGCGGCGGGGAAGGGGGCGATGTCGGCCCGGTCACGGAGTGTCCCGACGAACGACTCCGGCAGGTCCCCGGCCTTGAGGACGGAGAGCATGACCTCGTCCCCCGCGTAGGCCCTGCGGTAGTCCGCCAGGGCCTCCTGGCGGGAGACGAACCGCACGTCCT
Organism: Streptosporangium sp. NPDC020072; assembly: GCF_040631445.1. Taxonomy (NCBI): domain Bacteria; kingdom Bacillati; phylum Actinomycetota; class Actinomycetes; order Streptosporangiales; family Streptosporangiaceae; genus Streptosporangium; species Streptosporangium sp. NPDC020072. Next base: position 539,353 of record NZ_JBEYAB010000002.1, read on the forward strand.
TCACCTGGGGCATCGCCCGCAGCCTCTCCCCGAGAGCGCGCCGTTGCTCGGCGGTCACGGCCCTGCCGTGGCAGTTCTCCCACGGGGCGTCGTCCCAGCACAGGAAGACGGAGAACGTCCCGCCCTTCGGCCAGGGACCGGCGGGCGGCGGGGAGAACTTCTGGCCGGTCGCGGAGGACCCCGTCGTGAGGGACGGCGCCTTGAGGGCCGGGGCCTTGGGAGGCCGTGCCGTGGGAGTCGCGGCCTTGGGGGAGCGTCCCTGCGGGGACTCCGCCCGGGGAGCCGACGCCCTGGCAGCCGACGCCTCGGGGGACGGAGCCTTGGGGGACGGCGCCGCCTGCGCGGCCGTCGGCGGGAGCACCGGCAGTACGGCCACGGCCGCGACCCCGCTCAGTACAGCGCGGCGGGCCCGTGCCCGTCTCCGCGAGCCACCGGACCCGCTCCCGGGAACAATCGTGTCCAATGCGTCACCCACCGCGATAACCAGATGTCCTTCACAACAGCCATGAATGGATATCACGGATTCGATCACCGCTTGACGAGGTGGTCCCCGGCGGGCGAAACCGTTACCTACGGGCCTTCAGGAGGCGGGCGGGACGGTCATCCAGACGTCCACGGCCATCGACCAGGTGCCGTTCGGCGGCTCGACGAGGGAACGCTCGTCCTGACGGGCCCGCAGCTTCATCACCTGGACCGGATCGCCGTACGGAGCGAGCTGGTCGGCCCTGACCGCGAGCAGGACGGGCACCCGGCCCGCCGCCCGGACGCGGCCGACCAGGCGGTTGACGTCGGAGGGGATGGGGATGTCCGCGCCCTGCCGGTGGAAGACCTTGGCGGTCGGCACGCCGCAGGTGCCCCTGACGACCTGGGTGAACCGGTCACCGGTGACCCGTTCGACGATCAGCACGGAGGCGTTGGCGGGCAGGGCCGCGCACATCGCCTCGACCGCGGCGCGCTCACCGCGCTCGACCGGGGTGAAGGCGACGCCCGCCGAGGTGACCACGGGCGGCACGAGCAGCAGCAGCACGCCCGCGACGACCAGCCCGCGTTGCACGGGCCTGCCGTACCCGAGCCTGCGGGCCTTGTCCCTGACCCAGCGCAGCCCCCAGACCGCCAGCAGCACCAGGCCGGGGATGACGACGGGCACCAGGCGCCGGGAGGCCCACGGGTGGTCGGGGGTGATGGAGGGCAGTATCAGCGTGGCGACCGTGGTCCAGCCGATCACGGCCAGCGGCAGCAGCCAGCCGAACCCGCGCCGCCTGACCAGCCTGCGCGTCAGCAGGGCGGCGGCCATGGTGGCCAGGGCGACGGCGGGAACGCCGAGGTACCAGATCACCCAGTAGAGCGACTCCTCGTAGTAGAGCCGGGTCGGGTCGGCCGCCAGGCCGTTGTCCGCCTGGGTTCGCTGGATGAACGCGGCGTTCAGCGCGTCGTCGGCGGTCACCGGGATGCGGGTCACGGTCTGCAGCCAGGGCCGGGCCACGAAGATCGCGACGACCAGCACCACCAGACCCGCGGCGATCTCGGGAAGCCCGCGCAGCCGTACGGCCCGCCGCAGCGGCGGGGCGAGCACCGGGGCCAGGGCCGCCGCCACCAGGGTGAGGGCCAGGACCGCCCCGCAGATGGCCAGCAGCGGCCTGACCGAGGCTCCCAGGTAGGTCAGGTACGGCCGGGACAGGAAGTAGGCGGCGGCCAGGCCGACCCCGGTTCCCACGGCCAGCCCGCACAGCAGCGGCAGGCCGAGCCGTCCCTCCTGACGGCCGCCGACCCTGCGCATGGCGATCAGCAGTCCGGCGTAGGCGAGCACGGGCAGGATGTCGCGCAGGCCGTCGATCCTGACCAGCACGGCCAGCCCGAACACCAGGCCCGCCAGGTCGGCTCCCGCGACGGCGCCGTAGGCCTGGGCCGCGCGGACCAGCCCCGGCCGTTCCCCCGAGGGGACCGGTGGCAGGTAGCCGAGCCCCATGACGCCCGAGCGCAACCTGGCCCGTGCGTCGTGGAGCAGGACGAGCCCGCCGAAGAGCATGATCAGGGACGGGATCTCACTGAAGGTGGTGCGCGAGGTGTAGAGGATCGGCAGGCTGACCGCGAACACCAGGGCGGCCAGCGGCGCCCAGCGGGCGCCGACGAACCTGGCGACGAGCCCGGCGACGACCAGCACCGCCATGGCGCCGAGCAGCGGCGGGACCAGCAGCAGGCCGCCCAGTCCGCCCAGCCAGTGGCCGAGCGCCTGGATCATCGGCGGCCCCGGCATGAACTGCGGCACGACCACGCCGCCGAAGTCGTAGAAGCCCATGCTGCCGAAGACCAGCGCCGGGTCGGCCCCGCCGAAGGCCGCCTCCTGGTACGGGATCGGCAGCGAGCCGTGTTCGGCCAGCCAGACGGCGTACTGCGCGTAGGTCGCCGGGTCACGGCGGACGATGAGCTGCTCGCTGCCGAACACGGTGTTGAAGATCGCGGAACCGGCCGCGACGGCGACGACCGCGGCCGTCTGCCCGGCGGTCGCCTCGACCGTCTCCGGCAGGCGGCGCAGGCCGTAGCGGCACAGCAGCGCCGCGACCAGCAGGCCGAGCGGCAGCGCGGCGACCGGCCTGAACCAGCCCAGCATGAGCAGCGCGAACCCGGCCAGCAGCCAGCCAGCCAGGACGAGCGCGGGCACGGCCGAGAGCACGGCGAGCACCCTGCCCGCCGTGGGTCCGCGCGCGCTGTCCCACGGGCCGATCCTCATGGCTGGCCCCGAGCGTAGCGGCCCCGCCGCGTGACGGCGACGGGGGCGCGCGACGGGCGGGCCGAGCCGGTAGCGTACGCGCAGCATGCGAAGGGGGCGGTAGTGGTCGGGTGGGTGCGGGGGCGCAGGGGGCTCTTCCCGGTGCCGGAGCGGGCCGCGCTGGAACCGCTGAGGCAGCGGTGGTTCCTGGTGGTGCTCGGTCTCGGGGTCGTCCTGCGGGCGCTCGCCATGCTCGGCTACCGGCCCGCGCTGTGGTTCCCCGACTCCTACACCTACGTGGTCACCGCGATGCGGCCCAGGCCCGACCTGGTGCGCCCGGCGGGCTACTCGATGTTCCTGCGGCTGTTGGAGCCCCTGCACAGCTTCGCCCTCGTCGCGGGCGTCCAGCACCTGCTCGGGCTCCTGACGGGCGTGATGGTCTACCTCACCGCCAGGCGGCTGCGCGCCCCCGCCTGGGCCGCGACGCTCGCCTGCGTCCCCGTCCTGCTGGACGCCTACCAGATCGAGCTGGAGCACCTGCTGGTCTCCGACACGCTGTTCACGACGCTCGTGGTGGCCGCCGTCTGCCTGGCCGTACGGGAGCCCGGGAGTCAGCGGGGGCGGATGGCCGGGGCGTGCGTGATCGGCCTGCTGGTCGCGGCGGCGACGCTGACCAGGACGGTCGGGCTGCCGCTGGTCGCGCTCCTGGGCGCGTGGCTGCTCTACCGGCAGCGGGGCCGGGTGGCGGTCGCGGCGGTGACGCTGGCCGCGGCGGCTTTGCCGATCCTGGGTTACGGCGTCTGGTTCCACGCGACCACCGGCAGGATCGGCCTGGTCGGCGCGAACGGCGCCTTCCTGTACGCCAAGACGATGACGTTCGCCGACTGCGCGGTGATGAGGCCGTCGGCGGAACTGGCCGTCCTGTGCGACCCCCGGCCGCCCGCGTCGCGGCCCCCCTCGCAGGAGTATCTCTGGGGCCAGGACTCCCCGCTGGTCAGGCTGCCCGGCATCACCTTCACCCGGGAGACCGACGCGCTGGCCGGGGAGTTCGCCTCGCTGGCCATCCGCAGTCAGCCGCTGGACTATCTGGGCTCGGTCCTGACGGAGCTCGGTCGCTCCTTCACGCTGGACCGGCCCGTCTACCCCGACCAGGAGATCTACGACCACTACCTCTTCCCGGCCGCGACGCCCGAGCCGCCGGGACGTTACCCGGCCCTGGTCGGCGCCTCCTTCGCCCGGCTCTACGAGCGGGGGCCGATCGAGACCGAGGTGGTCGAGCCGTACGCGGGCTGGATGCGGGCCTACCAGGGCGTCGCCGCGCTGCCCGGCGCCGCGCTGCTGGTGATCCTGCTCCTCCCGCCGGTCGTCGCGGGGGTACGGCGGGCCAGGTCGGCCGGATCCGTCCCGGCGGTGTGGGTGCTGCCCTGGGCGACGGCGGTGACGTTGCTGGTCATGCCCGCGGCGGTGGCGGAGTTCGACTACCGCTACGTACTGCCCGCCGTACCACTGGCCTGCCTTGCTGCGGCTTTCGCCGCAAGTAAACCTTCTTTCAGTAACATTCCAAGAAATGTCCGTATTTGAGTATGCTGGGCGGCCGGATCACCGCGCAGTCCCCGGGGGAGATCATGGCTGAGTTCGTACCATCACGACTCCCCACGCCGACTTCGTGACCTACTCTTTGGGCGCTATGAGCGAGCCGAGACAGCGGGTGTCGCCGCCGAGCAAGGAGATCGCATGAGCGACCAGCGGCACGTCGCCATGAGCGATCACACCACCCAGCCGGCCCTTGGGCGCAGGGCGTCCAGGCGCGCGGCCGGGAACGGCGTGACGCCTGAGGAGATCTCCCCTCTTTACCAGGAACCTCCCAGGAGGAACGGCGGCGGCCGGTCGAGAGGGTCGGGCGGCAAGGCCGCCAAGCTCGGCGTCGGTGCCTGGGTCAGCGTCGCGCTGACCGGCGTCATGGTGGTCGGCACCCTCACCGGATACAAGTTCTACCGGGACATCGAGGGCAACATCACCCGTGAGGACGTCGAGGGCAAGCTGGGCGCCGACCGCCCGCCGGAGACGGGCGCGCTCAACGTCCTCGTCGTCGGCTCCGACAGCCGCGACGGCGCGGGCAACAAGAAGTACGGCCAGCACCTGCAGGGAACGGGTGAGCGGACCGACACGATCATCCTCCTGCACATCTCCCCGAACCGCGACAAGGCGACGCTGATCAGCTTCCCCCGCGACTCGATGGTCCAGGCGCCCGAGTGCCAGAACCCCAAGACCAAGGCGATCATCCCCGCCGGTCTCCGGCAGATCAACGCGACCTTCAACGACGGCGGCATCACCTGCACGTGGAAGACGATCGAGACGCTGACCGACATCCACATCAACCACTTCGTCAAGGTCGACTTCTCCGGGTTCAAGGGCATCATCGACGCCCTCGGCGGCATCGAGATCTGCCTGCCCAAGGACGTCACGGACAAGAAGGCCAAGCTCGAACTGAAGAAGGGCAAGCACATCGTCAAGGGCGAGACCGCCCTGGCCTACGTCCGTGCCCGCTACACGCTCGGCGACGGCAGCGACATCAGCCGCATCAAGCGCCAGCAGGTCTTCCTCACCCAGGTGATGAAGAAGGCGACCAGCTCCGACCTGCTCACCGACCTCGGCAAGCTGACCAGTTTCCTTGAGGCCGCGACCTCCTCGGTGACGATGGACCGCAACCTCACCACCGGACGGCTCCTGGAGATCGCGCAGAGCGCGGCCTCCCTCAACGCCAAGGGCCTGAAGTCCGTCACCGTCCCCTGGAAGCCGTACGCGCCCGACCCCGGCCGGGTCGAGTGGGCCCAGCCGAAGGCCGACCAGCTCTTCGCCGCGATCCGCAGCGACATCGAGGTGCAGCCGACCGCCACGCCGAAGCCCTCGGCCAGCCCAGGCCAGACCTCGGCCCCCGCCAAACCCGCGATCAAGCCCTCCCAGGTCAGGGTCCAGGTGCTCAACGGCACCAGCGTCGCCGGCAGGGCGCAGGAGGTGGCCGACGCGCTGGCCGCCCAGGGCTTCACGGTGACCGAGGTCGGCAACGCGCGGCTGCCCAGCGGCGCCGACCAGCCGAAGACACGCATCCTGTACGCCAGGAACGCCCAGGACGGCGCCGACTACGCCGCCCCGGTGGCCGCCAAGCTCCTCAACAAGGAGAAGGTCAAGCCGGAGGGCGGCAAGCTCAAGCCGGGCGGCAGCGAGCCGTACGTCCCGTCGGCCACGGGAACGGCCTCGACCGCGCCCACCGCGACGCCGACGGCGAGCGCCCCGGCCACCACGACGGACGGCCAGGGGCCGGTCATCCAGCTGGTCATCGGTGCCGACTGGCAGGGTGTCGCCGCTCCCATCAAGATCCCGGACAGCATCAAGGGCGACGTGGTCGACGCCAACACCAACCCCTGTCTCTGAGCCCTGTCCCCGGTACCGCCGGTGCCGCCCCGTGCCCCGTTCCTCCGGGAACGGGGCTGTTCTCCCAGCTCCGGGCCGCCCCGACGGTCACGAAACCCCGTGAAACGCGGCGAGCTCGTGCGACAGGGCGTCCAAGAGCGTTTATGGTGGTCCGACCGGTGGACGACTCCGTCATCCGTCCGTGTCCCGGGCGATCTCGCCGGTCCGCTTCCCCGTCTCCGACAGATAGCTGAGCGTTTTCCTCGTGAGCGACACCCGACCCTCTTCCCCGGTACCGGCCCCATGGGACGACGGCGCCAGTGGCGCCGGAGGCGGCGGGCAAACCGGCGGACAGGACGGAAGGGCGGCGCCGTGGCCCCAGCCTCCGGCCCCCGACCCCACGGAGGGGGCGGGCGAGGTGACCGCGTGGGGCTACCCCGCCTACCGGGACCCGGAGAACGCGCCCGGCGGGGAGACGGGCACGCCGTACTGGGAGGGTTCCTCCGCGTTCGGGAGTGAGGAGACCTCCGGGGCGGGCGCGGCACCGTCCGCCGCACGGCAGGCGCGCAGCCCCTACCCCAGCCCTCACGACCCCCCGCACACCACCGCGTCCCAGGAACCCGCCTCTCAGAGGCCGGAGGCCCGGGAGCGGGACGCGCGGTGGGCTCAGGAGTTCGGCGCGGCCCAGGCACGGGCGTGGACCTCGGGCACCCCGTCCGAGCCCCCCTCCTCGGAGACCTTCTCCTACTGGGAGAACTCCGCCCGGCAGCAGCCCGAGCCCCAGGAGGCCGACCGTCGGCCCTCCGCGTGGGGAGAGGCGACCGTCTCCCCCTGGGACCGCCCCTCCCCCGTCCCGTCTCAGGAACCCCCCGCGCCCGCCGAGCAGGCCGGGTACACCGCACCGGCTCCCGCCGAGCTCCCCGAGCGGACCACGCCGCGCCGCCGGGGCTCACGGGCGGCCTCGCACCTGAACGCCCGGCCCAGAATCCCTGCCTACCTGGACGAACACCCCCAGGTCACCGAGCAGCAGAGGGCCCCGGTTCCCGTCGGCGCGCACGCCGCGGGACCGGCCGTCGCCCCCTCACCCGTCGGAGGTCCGGCGGCCCTGGAGTGGGAGCAGCGGGCCTACGCCGAGGAGGAGCCCGCCGCTCCCCCGGCGAAGAAGAAGCGCGAGCCGTACCTCGACAACGTCAAGTTCGTCCTGATCGTCATGGTGGTCATCGGGCACTCGCTGGTGCCGACCCTGGCCGCGCACTCCTCCAGGGCCGCCTACCTGTTCATCTACACGTTCCACATGCCGGCGTTCGTGCTGATCAGCGGCTATCTGGGACGCAACTTCTGGAACTCGAACGCGAAGATCAACAAGCTGGTCGACACCATGCTGGTGCCGTACGCGTTCATCGAGATCGGTTACGCCCTGCTGCGTTACGCGCTCGGCCAGAAGTGGACCCTGACGATCATCGACCCGGCCTGGCTGAACTGGTATCTCGTCGCGCTGGTGCTCTGGCGGATCTCCACCCCCATCTGGACGCGGATGCGCCAGCCGTTGCTGGTCGCGGTGACCATATACATGGTGGCCGGTTTCTCCGAGATATCCGGCGACTTCAGCCTCGACCGGTTCTTCGGCCTGCTGCCGTTCTACGTGCTCGGCCTGCTGCTCAAGCCCGAGCACTTCGACCTGCTCAAGCCGTTCTGGGTGCGGATCGCCGCCGGGTTCGTCGTCGCCGGAGGCGTCGCGGTGGCCGTCTACCTCGCCCCCAGGGTCGGCCTCGACCCGGTCTACTACCGCTACAGCTTCAAGTACATGCACCTCAGCTGGTGGATGGGCCTGAGCGTGCGCGCGGCCATGCTGCTGGCGGGCCTGGCGCTCTCGGTCGCGCTGCTGGCGCTCGTGCCGAGGCGCGAGACCTGGTTCTCCGACCTGGGCACCCGCACGCTCTACACCTACCTGCTGCACGGTGTCGTCGTGCTCATCGCCAAGGACCAGAAGTGGCTGAGCTTCCCCTGGCTGTACGGCCCGCTCGGCGTGCTGGCGATCGCGTCGAGCTCGCTCGTACTGGCGATCATCCTGAGCCTGCCGCAGACCCGCACGCTCTTCAAATGGCTGCTCGAACCCCGCCTGGTCTGGCTGTACCGCAGGCCCTCCTCGAAGGAGAGTTCAGCCGCCGTTCCCCGGTAGTTCACTCAACGCATCCGGTGAGGACGGAACGGGCACTCAGCATCGGCATATGCGGGTATGTGTCGGGACGATCGTCCATCACCCCGAAGACGCCCGGATCATGCATCGGCAGATCCGGGCGCTCCTCGACGCCGGGCATGACATCACCTATGTCGCGCCCTTCACCGACTGCAACGTCACGCCCGATCCCGGGATCAGGGCGATCGACGTTCCCCGCGCGACCGGGCGGCGCCGCAGGCGCGCGCTCAAGGCGGCCAGGAAGGCACTCAAACGCGGGATCGAGGGCGCCGACCTGCTGATCGTCCACGACATCGAGTTGCTGTTCCGGCTGCCCAGGCGCAGGCCCGCGACCGTGTGGGACGTGCACGAGGACACGGCCGCCGCCCTTGAGGCCAAGCCGTACCTGCCCGAGGTGCTGCGCCGTACGCTGCCGTCGCTGGTGCGCGGGGTCGAGGCCAGGGCCGAGCGGCGCATGCACCTGATCCTGGCCGAGGAGGCCTACCAGGAGCGCTTCTCCAGGCCCCATCCCGTGGTGCTCAACACCACCTACGTGCCCCGGCGCCCGCCCGCCCCGCCCGGGGGGAACCGGGTGATCTACGTCGGCCAGCTGTCGGCGGCCAGGGGGGCCGTCGAGCTGGTCGAGCTGGCCAGGCGGCTGCTGCCGCACGGGATCAGGACCGATCTGGTCGGGGCGGCCGACCAGGAGATCAGGCCGCTGCTGCGGGACGCGCAGCGGGAGGGCGTGCTCGACTGGTACGGCTACGTGCCCAACCAGCACGCGCTGCGGATGGCCGAGGGGGCGATCGCCGGGCTCTCCCTGCTGCACGACGTGCCCAACTACCGGCAGTCGATGCCGACCAAGGTCGTGGAGTACATGGCCAGGGGTGTCCCGGTGGTGACGACGCCGTTGCCCGCCGCCGCCTCGATGGTCGAGCGGGTCGGTTGCGGCGTCGTCGTGCCGTTCGGGGACGTGGACGCGGCGCTGCACGCCGTGCTCGGGCTGCGGGACGACCCCGGCGGGGCCACGGCGATGGGCAAGCGCGGGTACGAGCAGGCGCTGAACGAGCACCACTGGCCCGACCACGCGGGTGAGTTCGTCGGCCGCCTTGAGGAATGGGCCGGCAAACCGGTGACGTCCGCCGTGGAGATTGGTGTACTGGAGGCATGGCACGCCATCTGATCCAGGGACGTGAGATATCCACCCCCGTCCGCGTCCGCGACGCGGTGGCGTGCGCGGCCTCCTATCTCGTCAGAGCGGACGCCGCCCGGGCCGTGATCGCCTACTCGGGGTTCGACGTCGCCGAGGTGCTGCCGGGCAGGGCCCTGTGCACACTGGCGTTCGCCGAACACGCCGACGGTGACCTGGAGGCCTGCCGGGAGTTCGCCGTCTCCTTCCTGACCAGGCCGCCCGACGCCGGGCCGCCGCCCAGGGCTCGTGGCCTGCGGGCCAACCTCGCCGAGCTGCGCCGGGCCGGGGCGGGGTCGTTCGTCCACTGGCTGCCGTCCGACCGGGAATTCGCCGCGGAGGCGGGACGCGCCATCTGGGGCTTCCCCCGGGAGGTCGCCGACATCGACCTGCGGATGGCCTCGCCGTACAAGCGGTGCGTGGTGCGCAGGGACGGCCGCCTGGTGCTCGACCTGCTCGTCAAGCCGGGGGCGGCCGTCCCCTTCGTGGGCAGGGTCACGCCGCCGAGGGCCTACGGCCAGCTCGACGGTGTCACCCGCCGTGTCCCCTGGTCGGCCACCCTGCGCGGGGTCCGGGCCCGCCTCGGCGGGGCGCTGATCCGCCTGGGCAACCACCCGATCGCCAAGGAGCTGAGCGAGCTCGGCCTGCCCAGGCGCGCTGTGCTGACCGGTACGGTCTCCCACCTGGCCATGACGCTCGGCGAGGCCAAGCAGTTGTAGGTCAGCCCTCCAGTTCGAGGAGCGGCAGTTCGGCGCGGGTCGGCAGGCCCTGCCAGTCGCTGGGGCTCGACGCGGCGAAGGCCGCGAGCTGGGCGCCCCTGCGCAGCCTGTCCGTCGGGTGCAGCCGGTCGAGCAGGGCGCTGAGATAGCCCGCGACGAAGGCGTTCTCGCACCCTCCGGGGTCGACCACGGGCGCCACGATGCCCGGGGCGTCGTGGCGGACGCCGTCCACCCGCACGCTCGCCCCCCTGGTCCCCCTGAGCACCACGACCTGCCTGCCGCCGCCGAGGGCGGGTTTGACCAGGTCGAGTTCGCTCTGCCGTACGAACAGCAGGTCGGCCGAGCCTGCCAGGGCGCCGAGGACCTCCTCCGCCTCCCGCAGGTCGGGCCAGAGCCGGTCGTGGTAGTCCACGGCCACCGAGACGACGACCCCCGCCGCCTGCGCCGCCCGTACCGCGGCCTGCATGGCGTCGCGCGCGCTCAGCGCGGCGGTGACCCCGCTGACGTGCAGGATGCGCACGGCCGCGATGCGGTCTATGGGAACGTTCCCCTGGGCGAGCCGGGTGCCTGCCCGATAGTGGGTGACCTTGGCCGCCTGCCCCGGTCTGGTCTCCCGCAGGATCATCCCGGTCGCCGAGCCGTCCTCGGTCCTGGCGTCGGAGACGTCCACTCCCTCGCCGCGCAGCGCGGTGAGCACCCGCTGGCCCAGCTCGTCCGCTCCCACCTTGCCCAGCCACGCGACCTTGTGGCCGAGTCTGGCCAGGCCGACCGCGACGGTGAACTCCGATCCCGTGACGTCCAGCCTGACCTCGTTCTCGTGACGGATCCGGCTGCTGCTGACGATGGCGAAGGCCTCGCCGAGGGTGTAGACGTCCACGCCGGAACCTTTCGCGGCGCCGTAGGACGCCGATGGAGCCATGTTCGGATTTTCGAACTCTAGCGATTCTCCCCGTCCCGCTCTTCCCAGGGAGCACAACAGCAACCGGCCGGTGATCTCCGCGTGCTCTGACCTCCAGGGGTGCTGGGAGCCTTATGGTCCTGGGAGCCTTCACGGGCTCCCGGAGGACCTTCGTCGGTCTTCAGAGGTCTGAGGACCTGTTAGGGTTCTCGCATCGAGGAGAGCCCATGGGAGGTGGGAGATGGCCGAGTCACCCGGCCTGCGGCACGGCCCCGTCGTGCCGCAACTGGAGAGCCTGCTGCGCGAGCTGCTCAGGGAGCAGCGCTGGAAGGCCGGTGAACGGCTGCCCAGCGAGGTGCGGCTCGCCGAGGAGCTCGGCGTCGGCCGTTCCTCGGTGCGCGAGGCCATCCGCCTGCTGGCCCGTGACGGTCTGGTCGACGTACGGCACGGCTCGGGCACGTTCGTCACCGACCTGTCCGCGGTCCCCCACGAGGGGCCGGACGTGCGCCAGCTCCTGCGCCGGGCCCGGCTGCTTGAGGCCTACGAGGTGCGCAGGGCCCTTGAGGTCGAGGCCGCCAGGCTCACCGCGCGGCGCATCCGCCCCGAGGACGTCGAGCGGCTGAGGGCGAGGCTGCGCGAGCGCCAGGAGCGGGTCGGCGGTGACCCTGCCGCCTTCGTCGACGCCGACCTCGACTTCCACCACGCGATCGTGGAGCTGTCCGGCAACGCCGTGCTCGTCGGCCTGTTCGACGTGGTGCGCCCCGTGCTGCGCGCGGCGCTGATCGAGATGGTCACCCACGAGGCCGCCCTGCCCGACGTCTCGTGCGCCCACGCCGACGTGCTTGAGGCGCTGGCGCGCGGCGACGCCGAGGCCGCGGTGGCCGCCACGGCCGACAACCTGGAGGGCACCATGGCGTTCATCAGGGCGGAGATGGCCGACCGATGATCGTCTCCCAGCCCTCGGAAACCGGGCCCGTCCTGCACGCGCAGGAGGTCGACGTCGTGCGCGACGGCAACCACCTGCTGCGGCAGATCTCCCTGACCGTGCACCGGGGTGAGCACTGGGCCCTGCTCGGCGCCAACGGCGCGGGCAAGAGCACACTGCTCAACCTGCTGGGCGCGGTCACCCACCCCACCCGCGGCGTCGTCGAGGTGCTCGGGCGCAGGCTGGGCCGGGTCGACATGCGGGAGCTGCGCTCCTACCTGGGTCACGTCGACCCGCGTCACGCCCCCGACTCCCCGCTGCGGGTCAGGGAGGTCGTCCTGACCGGCCTGACGAACACCATCGCGCTCGTGCCCCGCTGGGCGCCCACCGCCGAGGAGACCCAGCGCGCCGATCACCTGATCGAGCTGCTGGGCATGGGCGCCAGGGGTGAGGCGCGCTGGCCCACGCTGTCGCAGGGCGAGCGTGGCCGGGCCCTGATCGCCAGGGCGCTGATGCCCCGGCCACGGCTGTTGCTGTTCGACGAGCCGGCGACGGGCCTTGACCTGGCCGCCCGCGAGCAGCTCCTCGGCAGCATCGACCTGCTCAGGCACGAGCATCCCTCGCTGGCCACGGTCCTGGTCACCCACCACCTGGAGGAGCTTCCCGCGAGCACCACTCACGCGATGCTGCTCAGGAAGGGCCGCTGCCTGGCCTCCGGCCCGGTTGACGACGTCCTGACCACCGACCTGATCAGTGCGTGCTTCGACCACCCGGTGCGGATCACCCGCAGCGAGGGCCGCTGGAGCGCCAAGGCCGCCACCCTGCTGGCGACCCCCTGACCTCTTCCCTGGAGTTCCGGAACTCCAGGGAAGATCGACACCTTATGTTGTCTGAGGTCTGAGGACAGTCCTCGGACTTTCACGAGAAGGACGCACGAGAGAGTGAAGAACCGCAGGGCCCTGGGGCTGCTCACGGTCACCCACGGGGTCAACGACATGTACCAGGGCGCCGTCCCCGCCCTGCTCCCCTTCCTGGTGGCCGAGCGCGGCTACAGCTACGCGCTGGCCACGGGGATCGTCGTGGCCGCCACGGGGCTGTCCAGCGTCGTGCAGCCGCTGTTCGGCGTGGCCGTGGACCGCCGCCGGATGAGCTGGCTGATCGCCGTGGGCATGATCGCGGCCGGCGTCGGGGTCGGCCTGTCCGGCCTGGTCGACGACTACGCGTGGACATGGCTCGCCATCGCGGTCTCCGGCCTGGGCGTCGCCGCCTACCATCCCGCGGCGGCCAAGGCCGCACGGATCGCCGGCGGCGGCTCCGCGCGTTCGATGGGCGTCTTCTCCGTCGGCGGCAACGTGGGAGGCGCGCTCGCCCCGCTGTTCGTCGCCCTCGTCCTCAACGCCGCCGGAACCCGGGGCACCTGGCTGCTTGCCGTGCCCGCCGTGGTGGCCGGAGTCGGCTACCTCCTGGCCCGGCGCGCCTCCGGCTCCGGCCCGGCAACCGCGACCACCCCGGCGGGCGCGGAGGGGGCCACGGGGCGCGACGACTGGCGGGCGTTCGCCCGGCTGTCGGCCCTGGCGGTCTTCTGGTCGATCCCCTATGTCGTCATGGGCTCCTTCGCCGCCCTGAACGTCATCGGCCGCTTCCACGTCTCGACCGCCACCGGGACGGCCACGCTCACCGTCTTCACCGCGGGCGGCGTGGTCGGCACCCTCGCGGGCGGATGGCTCGCCGAACGACGGGGACGGCTGAGCACGATCCGCCTCGGTTATCTGACGGCCGCGCTCGCGGTGGCGGGCGTCGTGTTCTCACCCGGCCTGGCGGGGGTGCTGTGCTGTACGGCGCTGTTCGGCACCGCCCTGTTCGTGCCCTTCGCCGCCCAGGTCACCCTGGCTCAGGACTACCTTCCCAACCGGGTGGGAACGGCCAGCGGGCTCACCCTGGGGCTGACCCTGTCGGTCGGCGGCCTGCTCTCCCCCGCCTTCGGCGCCCTGGCCGACGCCTGGGGGGTGCGCACCGTGCTGGTCTGCCTCGTCGCGGTCCTGGCCGTGGCCGTCCTGATCGCACTGAGGCTTCCCGAGCCCTCCGCCCCCCTCCCGTCTCCCCGTTCCGACCCGGAGCCCGCGGACGCCGCCGCGTGAACCCCGGAGAGGCCGCGAGGCGCGCGGAACCCCCGGGCCGGACGACCACCGGCGCCGCCCTCGTACGGCTTCGGCGGACCTTGCGGCCCGGGGGCTCTTCCCCGCCCTTGGGTGCCGCACCCCTTCCCGCTTCTCACCACTTATCACCCCATAAGGGAAATTTGTCCCTTCTCTCCAGGTCAGCGGGGTCACGATGTCGGCCGGCGATGTCGAGGGGCACCTGTTAAACGGCACAAAGCCGGGTACCGGCATGCTTGGGGCTCAACACACAGACATCAAGGGGAAATCGGATGACTTCGGTACCCATCATCAGGTTGAACAACGGCGTCGAGATCCCGCAGCTGGGGTTCGGGACCTACCAGGTCAAACCTGGCGAGACGAAGGCGGCGGTGCTGTCCGCGCTCGAAGTCGGCTTCCGGCACATCGACACCGCCGAGATGTACGGCAACGAGGCACAGGTCGGCGAGGCGGTCAGGGCGTCCGGTCTCGACCGGGGCGAGGTGTTCGTCACGAGCAAGCTGAACAACGGCTTCCACGCCCACGACGACGCCCTGAAGGCGTTCGACCGGACGCTGGAGGAGCTGGGGTTCGACTACCTGGACCTGTTCCTCATCCACTGGCCGCTGCCCGCCGTCGGTGACTTCGTGGAGACCTGGAGGGCCCTGGAGGAGATCTACCGTTCGGAGCGTGTCAGGGCCATCGGCGTCTCCAACTTCCACGTGAGCCACCTGCGCAGGGTCCTGGAGGAGACCGAGACCGTGCCCGCGGTCAACCAGATCGAGGCGCATCCGTACCTCACCCAGGACGACATCAGGGCGTTCGACGCCGAGCACGACATCGCCACCGAGGCGTGGTCGCCGATCGCACAGGGCAAGGTGCTCACCGACCCGACGATCGTACGGATCGCCGAACGACACGGCAGGACACCCGCCCAGGTGACGCTGCGCTGGCACATCCAGCGGGGCGACATCGTCTTCCCCAAGTCGCTCAGGCGCGAGCGCATGCAGGAGAACTTCGACATCTTCGACTTCGAGCTCTCCGAGGAGGAGATGAACACGATCTCCGCCCTCAACCGCGGCGAGCGGGTCGGCCCCGACCCGGACACCTTCAACTGGATTCCCTAGTCCCTCTCACGAACTGGTCCACGGACCACAGCGATGGCGGCCGCCCGACCCGGACGGCCGTCATCGGCGTCTCGCCCACCTCGACCGGCAGCGGCACCCGGAACAGCGGCTGGTCGAGGTGAGCGAGTACACCCTCCGCCCGGCGCGCCCAGGCCGACGGCTCCCTCCGTCCGCCCCACCGCGACCCCCTCCGGTCGCCCCGGGCCCCGTCCATGGCACAAGGTGCCCCCACCCGGCCTCCTCAGGACAAGGCCCCGGCAACCCGCCCTCGGGAGAGGCCGGGCAACCCGGCCGCTTGGAACAGGGCTTCCCTCTCTTCACGACACAGCAGCCACCTGTGACAGGCCGCTCGACGACGTGCGTCGATTGCCAAGCGGAGGCAACCTCCGTATTGTGGTGCACACAAAACGGAGGGCCTCTCCGAATAATGGGGAGTCCTCCCATACCCCGGAGGCAGGCGATCGTGACCGTGGAAGAGACACGTCTGAGGCTGGGCCGGTTCGGTGTCTGGCTGGCCCCGCCCACTCTGCTGAGGACCCCCGTCAGCGTGCAACGTGAGCAGTTCTCCCGCGTCGAACGGCTCGGCTACGGCTCACTGTGGAGCGGCGAACCCCCGGCGACCTCCCTCGGCGCCGGACGTGAGGTGTTCACCCAGCACGCCGTGATGCTGGCCGCGACCGACCGGATCGTCGTCGGAACGGGGGTGGCGAACATCCGGATGCGCGAGCCCCTCGCCGCGCACGGCGGCGCCGCCACCCTCGCCGAGGCCTACCCCGGGCGGTTCGTCCTCGGTCTCGGCGGGCACGGCGGTGACCGCCCGCTGGGAGAGCTACAGGCCTATCTAGAGGCGATGGCGACCGCGGCGACGACGCTGCTCCCGGAGATCGGCTACCCCCTCGTCCTGGCCGCCCTGGGGCCCCGGGCGCACCGGCTCGCCGCCGACCACGCCGACGGAGCACACCCGTTCATGCAGCCGGTCGAGCACACCGCGATCGCGCGCGAGCGGCTGGGGCCCGGCAAACTGCTGATCCCTCACCAGGCGGTCGTCCTCGACACCGACCCGGTCTCCGCCAGGGCGCGGATGCGCGCCCTGACCCCCGCCCGGTTCCGTGACGTCGAGACCCCCTACACCGTCAACTTCAGGCGCCTGGGCTACGGGGACGACGACCTCGCGGGTGAACGCAGTGACCGGCTCATCGACGCCATCCTGGGCTGGGGGGACGAGAAGACCGTCGCCGGCAGGCTCGGCGCCCACCTGGAGGCGGGCGCCGACCACGTCCTCGTGCATCCCCTGGCGGACGACCTGGTCTCCGCCGTCGACCAGCTCGAACGCCTCGCCCCTTTCCTGACAGCCCCCCAGGATCCGCACGCCCGAGGCATGTGACCGACCGGTCGCGCCCGTGCGGCCACCGGTTCGAAACCGGTGGAACCGCTCCTCGGCAAGGAGAGGACGATCTCGGTCAGCCGCACGCCGCCGCGCCCGGCTGACGGCTCAGACGATCGGGGGACGGCCCAGGCGGAGCATGCGCCAGGCGGTCTTCCAGCCCATCGGACGGCGCTCGCCCGCGGGCTCGCGCATCCCCTCGGTGAAGCCGGTGAACCAGGCGCGCAACGCCGGACGGGAACGTTCTCTGAGCAGGGTGAGAACGATCCAGTTGAGGAGGTAGAAAGCCGCCAGCGGCCAGGGGAGGTTGCGCCGGGCCAGCCAGACGCGGTTCCTGGCGTTGAGGCGGTAGAAGTCCGCATGGCGGGTCGGCGGGACCTGCGGGTGGTACATGACCGTCTGGGCGTCGTACTCGATCCGGTAGCCCTCGCCGAGCAGCCGCCAGGCCAGGTCGGTCTCCTCGTGGGCGTAGAAGAAACGCTCGGGGAGGCCGCCGACCTGGAGGAAGGCCGACCGGCGGATGGCGCAGGCGCCACCGAGGAAGGTGGTGACCGGTGAGGACCGCTCGGGGTCGCCCGCGCGCAGGCGCGGGACGTGACGGCGCTGACCGACACCGCCCTCGGGGTCCATCACGCGGAAGGAGACGACCGCCAGGTCGGGCTCGGTCGAGAAGCGCTCACGAAGGTGGGAGATGACGTTGCTCTCGCCGTACCAGCCGTCGTCGTCCAGGAAGAGGACGACGTCGCCGGAGCACTCCTCGACGCCGCGGTTGCGACCGGCCGGGATGCCGGTGTTGTGACTGAGCCGGACGGTCCTGATCGAGGCCGCCGATCCCGCGGGCACGGTGACCGGCAGCTCGGGCACGTCCGCGCCGTTGCCGACGATGACGATCTCGACATCGCCGTCGACCTGGTTGACGGCCGACTCGACGGCCCGGGCCAGCTCAGGGACCCGGTTGCCCATGGTGAGGATGACGCACGAGATCTTCAACGCGTCATCGCCTTGACGCGTCGAGAGCACGTGCGGGGCATACTTTCATGATCACCGAGTCTGCTGGGTGGGGCGATTCTGGCTTCAGTACAACTTCCTGATTTACCGGGAAATAAGCGTATCGGAACCTCCGGCGAACACCCACCAAACAGTGGGACGTCCGCACCTACGACGCACCGAAACGCCATCCGGTTCCTCACGAAAGCCGCCTGGAGGCCAGAATGCTCACCAGGTGCAGAGCGGTCTGCAGCACGGCGACCACCACGCAGGCGACCATGAGCACCCGCGTCGCGGCCAGACCGCCGCTGAGGGCGTCCCACAGGGCCACGAGCACCACGATGAGGGACAGCTCGACCGCCTGGACGAGCCGGTGGAACTTCAGCGCCGCCGCGGCCCTGCGGGCCATGCCCAGGCCCCGCGATCGGAACTGCTCCGCCGAGCTCTCCGTCGCCGCGATCAGCCCGGAGCGGGCACGCGCCACGTCGACCAGGTCGGTCTCGGCCTTGATCAGGATGGCGCCGAGCGCGGCGGCGAAGCCCAGCACGGTGTACCAGTCGGGCAGAACCTCCGAGGCCCTGAAGCCAAGACCGATGAGCAGGGCGGCCTCGGCGAAGTAGTGCCCGACCCGGTCCAGGTAGACACCGGTGATCGAGGTACGGCCCGTCCACCGGGCCAGTTCCCCGTCGGAGCAGTCGAGCAGCAGGTAGAGCTGGATGAGCAGGGCCGCGCCCACCGCGGCCCAGAACCCCGGCACCGTGAGCACCACGCCCGCCAGCAGTCCGGAAAGGATCATCAGCCAGGTGGTCTGGTTGGGGGTGATCGGCGTCTTGGCGAGGAACCAGGTGACGTAGATCGACAGCTTGCGCATGTACAGCGAGCCCGCCCAGTGCTCGCCGCTGTTGCGACCCATGGTCGACTGCGGCTGGGCGACCGCGCGGAACTCAGCGACCGACGGCCCGGACATAGTCCCCCACCCGCTCGCGAATCTCCGGCTCGGACAGGCGCAGGTGCTCCAGGATCGTGTAGCGTCCCGGACGCGTCGAGGGCGCCAGCATGACGGCCTCGGTGAACTGCTCCTCGGTCAGTCCGGCGTCGCCGGGGGTGACCGGAAGCTCGTGCCCGCGCAGGCACTCGACGACCTGGGTCAGTCTCCGCGAGTCCTCGCGGAGGAAGAAGCAGAAGGCGGCACCGATTCCGGCGAGTTCGCCGTGGTTCGAGGTGCCGGGGAAAAGCTGATCCACGGCATGCAGGATCTCATGGTCTCCGCCGCTCGAAGGACGGGATGACCCGGCGATGACCATCGCCATCCCCGACATGATGAGCGCCTCGGCCAGCACGGTGAGGAAGGCGTCGGACTCGATGGAGTCGTTCCTGCCGATCACCGCCTCGGCCGCGGTGCGGGCCATCGCGCAGGCCAGACCGTCGATCGGCTCGCCCCGCTCGGTGTTGCCGAGCTGCCAGTCCTCGATCGCCGACAGGTTGCTCACCACGTCGCCGACCCCGGAACGGACCAGGGAGTCGGGCGCGTCGTGCACGAAGTCGAGGTCGACCACGATGGCCAGCGGCATGGGCACGCCGAAGGAGCCCTTGCCGCCGTCGTGGGTCAGCGACGCGACCGGCGAGCAGATGCCGTCGTGCGACAGGTTGGTCGCCACCGCGACCATGGGGATCCCTGCGAGCGACGCGGCGTACTTGGTCGCGTCGATCGTCTTGCCTCCGCCGATGCCGACCACCGCCTCGTAGGCGCCTTTGCGCAGGTCGGCGCCGAGCGAGACCGCGGCGTCGACGGAGCCGTTCGCCACCCGGAAGACCTGGGCCTCACCGAGTGAGGGGGCGATGACCGAGGCGATCCGGTCGCCCTGCCCCACTCCGACGGCCACCGCGACCCGCCCCGAGGTCGCCACCCTGCTGTCGGCCAGCAGCGTGCCGAGCTGGGCGACCGCGCCCCGCCGTACCTCCATGGTCAGCGGGGCGGGCAGCATCCTGGCTAGTATCGGCACGCGATCTCCCGGGCCCTCGCGAGGTCGTCGTGGTTGTCCACCTCGACCCACGGGACGTCCCCGATCGGGGCTACGGCGATCTTCTCGCCGCGGGTGACCATCTCCTGATAGCCGTCCTCGTAGTACAGCTGCGGGTCGCGCTCGAAGGTGGCCCTGAGGGCGTCGGCGAGCCGCTCCGCGGCACCGGGACGGATCAGCGTCGCGCCGATGTACTCACCGGCCGCGGCGGCCGGGTCCATCAGCTTGGTGATCAGCTTGAGGTGACCGTCGTCGTCGAGGGTGACCTTCATCTCCTCGTCGGCGAGCTTCTTGACGTTGTCGACCGCGAGCAGGATGTCGCCGGTCACCGGCGCGGAAAGCAGCGTCTCCTCGACGGAGGCCGGGTGCACGGTGTCGCCGTTGACCAGGAGCACACCCTGGTCGAAGTGGTCACGGGCGCACCACAGGGAGTAGGCGTTGTTCCACTCCTCGGCCTTGTCGTTGTGCACGAGGGTGAGCTTCACGCCGTGCCGCCGCTCCAGCTCGGCCTTGCGCTCGTGTACGGCCTGCGCCTGGTATCCGACGACGACCACGACGTCACGGAGGTCGGCCGCGGCGAGGTTCCGCAGCGAGATGTCCATGATCGTGGTATCACCGTCGACCGGCACGAGCGCCTTGGGCAGCGTGTCGGTGTACGGCCGCAGGCGTCGTCCGGCCCCGGCGGCCAGCACCATTCCCAGCAACGTGCACTCCTCATCCAAGTGAGCCCCTCGACGGGCACTCCTGGTCCCAAAGGTTAGTTGCCTTCAGGCCTTGATCGTGTAATCGGAGGTTTGCCGGGTGTTCTCAGTCATGCGTCTCCAGGCCGGCCGAGCCCGCCTTCGAGCGGGGTACGGCCAGCCAGCAGGTAACGCTCTCCCACCCGAACAGACCCCACAGATACAGCGCAAGCAGGGCGAACACCAGCGTGACCTGCCCGGTCAGCCCGCCGAGCGCGACCAGCAGCATCCGGCCGTCCCAGCCGAGCCCGAAGGTCGCCAGCCACTGCGGCGGATAGACGCGTTGCCGCAGACGATAGACAAGATCATAGTGGTGGAAGGCCATCGCGCCGAGCAGGGTGAAGATCAACCAGGGCGGCACGTCGTGGGCGAACCCGACCGAGGCCACGAAGCCGTACTCGGTCAGGCGCAGGATCGGCGGCACCAGCCAGTCGAGACGGCCGTCGTGCGGGTGTGAGCTGCCGGGGCCCGCCAGCAGCAGCGCGACGGCGGGGGCCAGGACGGCCAGCCCGTCGGTGCCCGCGACCCCGACCAGCAGCAGCACCCCGGTCACGAACGTGCCGACCAGCACGGGCGGCAGCGGCGGCAACTGCCCGACGACCAGCGCGCCCATCCCCCGCGACAGCACCCCGTCGTCGCGGTAGGCGACCACGTTGCCGCGCGGCACCGGCGTCATGTGAACGGTGACCATGGCTCCCCTCTCACCTGCTCATCGACCTGGCGACCCGGCCGGAAAGCGTGTAGAGCATGGCGACGCAGCCCCACCCCAGCAGCGCGAGGAACGTCACCCGCGCGTCGAAGAGCGCCGCGGTCACCGCGATCAACGCCATCCGCTCCCCGATCGGCAGCACGATGATCTTCTTCAGCCAGCGGGTGAGGGAGTCCTGCTCCAGGCGGTGCGAGAGCCGTACGACCGCGTTGCCCCGCCGTGCGGGCGGCTCCTGAGACGCCGGGGGCGCTGGAGGCACCGGCGGCTCGGCGGGCGCCGCGACCGGTCCGTACGGATCGCGCCCCCGCCGCCGGGGCCCCTCTGCGGCCACGGCCACGTCGCTCCTGGCGGCCGGCGAACCCGCGGCCCCCGCCCAGGCGTGGCCCGCCCGCTCGGCGTCCGCCCTGGCGCCCACGTAGGAGAAGTCGACCGTGTGCCGCAGCGTCTGCAGGATCAGCGCCCCCACGGTCAGCGGCCAGATGCCCTCCCCCTGGTAGCCGAGGGCGAGTCCCAGATAGACGACGTACTCCTTGACCCGGTCGAAGGTGGCGTCGAGCCAGGCGCCGAGCGGGGAGAACAGCCGGGTGTAGCGGGCGAGCTGGCCGTCGACGCAGTCGAGCACGAACGACAGGTAGACCAGCACGGCCCCGGTCACCAGCGCGGGACGGGTGCCCGCGGAGAACCAGACGGCGGCCAGTACGGCCAGGCCGACCGAGACACCGGTGACCGCGTTCGGCCGCAGGCCCAGCAGCGCCGCGACCCTGACCACGTGTCCGGACCACGAGCTGACGAAGAAGGTGGCGAAGAAGCCGTCGTCGCTCTTGATCGCCGCGTCCAGCCGGGCCTCGGACTCGTCCACCTCGCTCAGCCGCCGCAGGGCCGCGTTCGCCTCCTCCTGCGTCGTCACCCGGTCGCAGCGCAGCCGTCCGAGCCCGACGGCCCGCACCGCGACACCGGAGCGCAGCAGGCCGGACAGCAGCAGCTCGCCCGCCTCCGCCTCGTCCGTCGTGCCGAGGCCACCGGCCTCCGCCAGGTCGGCCAGCGTCTCCGCGGTCGCCGCCAGGGTCCGCACGTCGTCGGCGCCCACCTGGAAGGCACCGTGGAAAGCGCCGTTCGGGCCCTCCACGTCGTGAAGGGAGGTCCCCGCCGCGGAGACCAGCCCCCTGTCGATCCTGACCGGCGGGGTTCCGTCCCCCCTGGTGACCAGGGCGCCGGTGTCGCGTCCCGGGCGTTCGAGCAGCAGCGCCAGCGCCTCGGTGTGGGCCACCAGGTTCCCGGCGAGCACCGCGACCGGTCCCGTGGCCGTACGGGCGACGCCCGCGACCCTGCGCAGGTCGTCCGCCAGGCCGCCGGACCCCTCCGAGCCGATCAGGTAGGCGCCGCCGGGCGCGCGGATGACGTCGCCTGAGCGGGTGACCACGTGCACGTCCCCGGTGGGCAGCCCGGAGAGCTGGGCGGTCAGCCGGTCGAGCAGAGTGCCGCCCTGCCCGCGCAGTCCCGCGGCGTCCGTCGTGGCGAGCACGACGGTGGCCGTCCGGGCGGCGGGAGCAGGTGTGGAGCCGTCGGATGGAATGTCTGGGGGGAGGCCCTCCGCGGGGAGGGAGGCATCGGGATCGGGCAAGAAGAGCTCCTTCGTATCCGACGGCTTCGCCGTACGAATCGGGGAGTGCGCACTCAGGGTAGCGAGATCTTGACCGCATAGCACGGGACCGCGGGCCGGGATCGGACGGTCAACCGTTACGCTCGCCGTATCCAGACCGTTGGAGGAGTCAGACCTTGACCGTTCTTGAACCACGCCCGCACACCGTCGGGGTTCTCCTGGCCGGCGGGGTCGGCAGGCGGGTCGGGCTCGACACCCCCAAACAGCTCGTCGAGATCGCGGGCAGGTCGATCATCGAGCACACGCTGACCGTGTTCCAGGACGCCCCGGAGATCGACGAGATCCTCGTGCTGATGACGCCCGGCTTCACCGAGGACGTGGAGCGCGTCGTCGCGGCGGGGGGGTTCACGAAGGTCAGCCGGGTCCTTGAGGGCGGCGCCAGCCGTACCGAGACCACCTGGCGGGCGCTGCGGGCCCTTGAAGAGCACGAAGATCACGAAGAGCGCGAGTGCGACGTGCTGCTGCACGACGCCGTACGGCCGCTGCTCGAACCGCGCGTCATCACCGAGTGCGTCGAGGCGCTGCGGACCCACCGGGCCGTCGAGGTCGCGATCCCCACCTCCGACACGATCGTGGTCGTCGGGCGGGGACCGGACGGGGAGGTCGTCCGTGAGGTCCCGGACCGGGCGGCGCTGCGGCGCGTGCAGACCCCGCAGTGCTTCCGCCTGCCGGTGATCCGCGAGGCCTACGAGCGGGCGTTCGCCGATCCCGGCTTCGCCGACCGGCCGCCGACCGACGACTGCGGCGTCGTGCTGCGCTACCTGCCCGACGTGCCGATCCACGTCGTGCCCGGCAGCGAGCGCAACATGAAGGTCACCCACCCGGTCGACGTGTTCATCGCCGAGCGGCTGTTCCAGCTCGCCGCCGAGCGGGTGCCGGAGCAGCTGCCCGCCGCGTACGGCGCGGCGCTGAACGGCGGAACCGTGGTGATCTTCGGCGAGGGCGAGGGCGAGAGCGAAGGCGAAGGGGACGGGGTGGGCGCGGCGGTGGCCGAGCTGGCCGGACGGCACGGCGCCGCGGTGTTCTCCTTCCCCTGGACGCTGGTGAGCGACCCGCGCTCCGTCGAGGAGGCCCTGGCACGCGTGGCCAAGGAGAGCGGCGGGATCGACCACGTCGTCGGCGTGGTCGAGGCGCCGGCCGCCGGTGACCTGGGCAGGACCGGCGCCGCCCAGCTCGGTCCCGTCGTCGTCGCCGACGCCGCCCTGCCCCACCTGCGTGAGCGACGGGGTCACCTGCTGTTCCACTCCGCCGTGCCGTACCCCGGGGCGGGGCACGCCCTGCGGTCGGCCGCGCGGGCCTCGGTGGTCGCCCTGACCCGGGCGCTGGCCGTGGAGTGGGCGGCCGAGGGCGTGCGCGTCAGCTGCCTGGCCCCAGAACCGGCGGGACCCCTGACGGCACCGGCGCCCGAGCCGTCGCGTGCGGACGTCGCCCGCACGGTGGTCGACGTCCTCGTCTCCGGGGTGAGCCGTACGGCCCGCTGAGACTCCGGGGTGAGCCCCGCCGGGAACCTCAGCCCTTGGCGGGCTTGACCAGGCTGCGCGGGCTCGTCAGGAAGCCCCACCCCCACGACATGTGCATGGTCATGTAGACCAGCGGCAGTCTGAGCAGGGCGGAGGTCGGCAGTCCGCTCCCGGTGAGCGCGGACCCGGCGAGGATCGCCGCGAGGTAACCACCGGGCAGCAGCAGGCCGGGCCAGAAGAACGGCGAGACGACCAGCCCCAGGATGATGGCCAGCACCGCGGCGGGCGGCGCCAGGTAGCGCAGGTTGATCGTGCCCTCGTGGGTGCGGGCGACCACCCTGCGCCAGCGGCCGTAGTGGAAGTACTGCTTGGCCAGCGCCTTGACGCTCGGCCTCGGCCGGTAGGACACGCGCATCCTGGGCTGGAACCACACCAGGCCGCCCGTCTCGCGGATGCGGTGGTTCATCTCCCAGTCCTGCGCCCGCTGGAAGTGCTCGTCGTAGCCGCCGACGCGTTCGAGCGCCTCCCTGCGGAACACCCCGAGATAGACCGTGTCCGCGGGCCCGGCGGTTCCGCCGGTGTGGAACCTGGCCCCGCCGACGCCGATCTTGGAGGTCATGGCGCGGGCGACCGCCTGCTCGAAGGGCGTGACGCCCTCGGCCGCCATGACACCGCCGACGTTGTCGGCCCCGGTCTCCTCAAGGGTCTCGACCGCGACCTTGAGGTAGTCCTCGGGCAGCATGGCGTGGCCGTCGACCCGGGCGACGATGGCGTTGCGCGAGGCGGCGATGGCGGCGTTGAGGGCGTTGGGCGTGCGGCCCGTCGGGTTGGGGACCACGACCACCCGGGGGTCCTCCGCGGCGATCGCGTCCGCGACCTCCTGGGTGCGGTCCTTCGAGGGCCCGATCGCGAGCACGACCTCGATCGGGCCGTCGTAACGCTGCGACAGGACCTGGCGCACCGCCTCCCGCAGATGGCGCTCCTCGTTCAGCACCGGGATGACGATGGAGATGGGCGGCCAGACACGTGTCTCGGGAGACGACGCCGGCGCGGGCGAGTCGGGGAACTGCTTCATGGCGTCGCTCACGCTACTGTACGGACGGGTACCTCATCGACCCAGCAAGCCTAGGGGGCCACGCATGCGCGAGTCGGGAGAAGAGGACTCGGGGGTGCGGGTGGGCGGCGACGCCTACGGCAAGGTCCGAGTCGCCCCCCGGCGTGAGCGCAGGCCCGCCCGGGGTGCCCGGTCACGGCGGCGCGGCCTCATCCTGGCCGGCGCGCTCTCCTGCCTGGTCCTCGGCGGTTCCGGGACGACCTGGGCGTTCACCAACTACGTGGGCAGCCAGATCAAGTCGGTCGACGCGGGGGTGCCCGGCTCGCAGGCCACCGGCGCGATGAACATCCTGGTCGTCGGCGTGGACAAGCGCGACAACCTCACCCGCAAGCAGCAGAACGAGCTCAAGCTCGGCCGGGAGAGCGGGCAGCGCACCGACACCATGATGGTCCTGCACCTGTCGGAGGACCACACCCGCGTCACCGTGGTGAGCCTGCCCCGTGACACCTGGACGACGATCCCCGGCCAGGGCATGCGCAAGATCAACGCGGCCTACCAGCTCGGCGGGCCCAAGCTGGCCGTACGGACGGTGCAGAACGTCACCGGGCTGACCATCAACCACTACGTCGAGGTCAACGTGCTGGGCTTCATCCAGGTCGTCGACTCCCTGGGCGGCGTGGACGTCTGCACCCCCGTGGCCATCGACGACCCGAAGACCGGGTTGCAGCTCCAGGCGGGCAACTACTCCCTCGACGGCGCCAAGGCCCTGTCCTACGCCCGGACCCGGGCCACCGCCCGCTCCGACCTGGACCGCATCGACCGGCAGCAGCAGGTCATCTCGGCCCTGCTGCAGCGGGCGCTGAGCGGCGGCACGCTGGCCAATCCCGTCAGGCTCAGCGCGTTCGTCAACAGCACCCTCGGCACGCTCAGTGTCGACGACGCGCTCCGCAGGGACCTGCTCGGCCTGGCCGAACAGCTCAAGAACGTCTCGACCGACGACGTCTCCTTCGCTACGGTCCCGCTCGCCGACGTCGACTACAAGACGCCGACCGGTGAGTCGGCCGTGCTGTGGGACAAGGAGGCCGCGGCCGAGATGTTCCGCAGGATCGCCGCGGACGACCCGCTCACCAAGCCCGCCAAGCCCACGAACAGCCCCTCGGCGACCCCCTCCGTGAAACCTTCCGTAACCCCTTCTGTGAAGCCGTCCGCGAAGCCGTCGGCGACCCCGCTGACCGTGCCGCCGTCGCGGATCGCCGTCAAGGTGCTCAACGGAACCCTGATCAGGGGCCTGGGCGCGCGCACCAGGAACGACCTGATCAAGGCCGGGTTCCGGGTGCCGCAGCCCGCCGGGGACACCCGCGAGCGTGACCACGACAAGACCCTCATCCGGTACGGCCCCGGCCGCGAGGACTCCGCGCGCACCCTGGCCGCCGCGCTGCCGGGGGCCGAGGTGCGCGTGGTCGACGACCTCGGCGACCGGATCGAGGTGGTCGTCGGCCAGAAGTACCCGGGAGCCAGGAAGGTCACCGTCACGGCCCCCTCGGCTACCCCGGCTCCGGCCCCGAGCCCCTCGGCGAGCACGCTTCCCGAGGCGAAGACCGCGACCGAGAACATCTGCAAGAAGTGAGTCCGGCTCCTCCCAGGGCAGGAATCCGGTGAGGAGGTGATGGCCATGACGGTTCTTGAGGTCCGCAGATGGCGCAGGGGTCCCTGTGTCGTGGTCCACGCCGCGGGGGAACTGGACATGTCGGTCGCGCCGCGTCTCGACACGGAGATCGGCCGTGCCCTCGGCATGGTCGAACATCCCTGCCTGGTGCTCGATCTGACCGAGATCTCGTTCTGCGACTCGGTCGGCCTCGGTGTCCTGGTCGGCGCGCTCACCCGTGCCAGGGACGCCCAGGGCCGCCTCATCCTGGTCGTACGTCCCGGCATGGTCGCCCGCCTGCTGACCATGACCAATCTCGACAGGTACATCGAGACCCGGGGCAGCCTGCGGGAGGCTCTGTCCGTCGCCTGACCCCCGCGCGCCCGCGCGGGGGTCACGTACAACAGGGCGCGTGCCCGCGCGGGGGTAACGATCAGGGCACGCGGTAACCCGGTCGAGGGCCCAGGCACGTCGCCTAGACGTGGATTTGCTACGGCACGACGTCCAGGCCGCCACCGAACGGCGCATGGCCAGGATGATCGTCTACGCCAGGGCGGGCACCACGGCGTTCCTGCTCGTCCCGCTGGTCTCGTGGGACCGGCTCGCCCTTCCCTGGGCGGCGGCCTGCGTGGCGCTCCTGGCCGCCGTCGAGGCCGTGTGGTTCACGGCCAGGGCCTGGCACGGCACCCTGCACGACCCGCCGCTCGTCTGGGCCGACGTCCTGGTGAGCCTGGTCGTGATGACGATCGGCTCGCGCGCCGCTCTCCCCCACGAACGCAACGTCGTCCTGACGGCCCTGCTGCCCTTCTGCCTTGCCACCTCGGCGGTGCTGGGCTTCGGGTTCGGCTGGAACCGCAGGGCCGTGGCGGCGGTGGCCGTACTGGCCGTGGCGTGGACCGCCTCCATCTATCCCAACCTCACCCAGAAGCTGCTGTCCGACCTGCTGGGCTTCACGCTGTGGTTCCTGATCGCGGTACTGATCGGCAGGGAGCTGCGTGACCTGGCGGGCCAGACGGTGCTGGCGCAGCGACTGGCCGAGGAACGCCAGGAGCTCATCGCCGAGTACAAACGCCGCCAGGAGACGGCGCGTCAGCGCGAGTCGGCGCACCGGGCCATCCACGACGACCTGCTGCCGATCGTCGAACGGGTCGCGGGCAGCCCGTCCCTCGATCCGCCGACCGCCCGTGCCGCCCGCAGGGCCGCCCAGCGGGCCAGGCGGTTCATCACCGACGAGCACGCGACGGCGTTCGCCGACCTGATGGCCGAGGTGGCCGAGAGCGCCGCCGACCTGGGACTTGAGCTCACCCACGTGCTGCGCGTCCACCACGACCCTCCCCCCGAGGTCGGCGCGGCGCTCGCCTCCGCCGCCCGTGAGGCGCTGAACAACGTGGCCAGGCACGCGGGCAACCCGGACGGCGTGCACCTGTACGCCGAGGCGCACGACGACGGTGTGACCGTGGTCGTGCGCGACAGGGGCCGCGGCCTGCCCGAGGACCCCGTACGGCGGGGCGGCGGGATGTCGCGCAGCTTCGCCGCCGTCGAACGGCACGGCGGGAGCTGGACGATCGAGTGCCCCCCTGGCGGCGGCGCCAAGGTCGTCCTGCGCTGGCCCGGGGACCGGGGGTGAGCCGGGCACGGGTCGGGATCGTCGACGACCATCCGATCGTGTCCTACCCGCTGGCCGACGCCCTGCGCCGCGCCGGGCACACGGTGCTCGAACCGGTGACCGCCGTGGAGTGCCTGCCTGAGGGCGGCCCGGGGGACGTCGCCGTCTGTGACCACTCGCTTCCCGAGGGCCGTTCGGGTGCGGAGGCCGTCGCCCACCTGACCTCAAGGGGCTGGCGGGTGCTGGCCACCTCCGGGGTCGCGGGCCGTGCCCAGGTGCTCGACGTGGTCGCCGCCGGGGCCTGGGGATACGTGGAGAAGCGCTTCACCACCCACGCGGAGTACGTCCACGCCGTCGGCCTGGTCAGCGCGGGCCGTCACCACGTCTCCCCGCTGCTGGCCGCCCTCCTGCTCGACGACGCGGCGGCCCGCCCGCTGGGTGCGGGCGATCTTTCGGCCAGGCAGCGTACGGCGTTGCGCGCGCTGGCCGAGGGCGACGGCCACGAGGAGGTCCTCGCCGCCTTGGGAAACCTCTCGGGAAACGTCTCGGGGCCCGTCTCGGAGACCGTCTCGGGGACCGGTGAGGCAGAGCTTGAGGCCGCGCTCGCGGGGGCGTTCGCCCTGACGGCCCGCCGCCGCAGGATCAACCGCCTCTCCCCCCGTGAGCTGGACGTGGTCGCCGTCGTCGGCTGCCGGGGCCTGGGCCTGAAGGAGACCGCCAGGGAGCTGGGGATCAGGCCGGGTACCGTCGCCGACCACCTGGAGGCGGCCAAACGGAAGTACCTGGCCTCCCACCCCGGGGAGAGGGACCTCTCCCCCCGTGCCGCGGCGCTGCGCTGGGCGATGGAGCTGCGCCTGTGCTGATCCTCCCGTCTCCCCCTCCCCCGGTGGCATCCCCATGTTTGGGGATGGCGGCCCAAGGAGCGGCCATCCCAAAATCCCCTTGGGGGTCCGCCCTTTCCGTCAGGAGCACACCATGCGCACACGCGTCATCACGTCCACCCTTGCCGGTGCCGCACTGATCGCCGCGACACTCCCCACGACCGCCCACGCGGGCACGGCCACCGGCCGGTCGAGCACGGCCGTCAGTTACAGCGTCGTCATCTCGGGCACCGTCAGCGGCAGGAGTTTCCGGCGTTCGGCCACGCTCGTCCTGCGCAGCACCGTCACCCGGGTCACCACGAACGGGACCAACCCGGTCGACGTCTGCCTGAAGTCGGGCTTCCCCGCCGGAGCCCCGCAGGTCGGCGCCATCTGGTACGGCAGCAACTCGGCCTGTTTCGGCGGCACCGCGGCCCTCGACATGGCCTATGTCAGGACCAGCGGGAACACCGCGACCGTCTCCCCCGACAGCCGGATCAGCGCCTCGGGCTCGAACAACTTCACCGCGACCGGCACCCTCACCAGCTGCGTCTACTTCCCGACTGAGGGCGGCGCCTCCTACACCTTCCGCAACGACGGCAC
The DNA here is from genome assembly GCF_040631445.1 of Streptosporangium sp. NPDC020072. Classification (NCBI taxonomy): domain Bacteria; kingdom Bacillati; phylum Actinomycetota; class Actinomycetes; order Streptosporangiales; family Streptosporangiaceae; genus Streptosporangium; species Streptosporangium sp. NPDC020072. The sequence goes on from NZ_JBEYAB010000002.1 coordinate 569,369, forward strand.
CGTCTCCGGACGGATCTCGATACGTGGCTTCGGGGGCTACCCCTGTGGCTACTCCACCTACACCGCGAACCTGTCCGGCCGCCGCTGAGACCGGCGATCTTCCCCTCCCCGAGGGGAAGATCCGCCCGGGTCCGGGTAAACCGCCGTCGCGTCTGCTCACCTGCCCGGCATCGCCGGGTTACTTGTTCCTCAACTCGTTGTCACAGGCCTCAGTCAGCTTGGAATCGTAGGTCATCCCTCCGACCCGAGGAGACCCATGTTCCGACGACTCGGCCTCTTCGTCACGACCGCACTCGTGGCGGCGCTGACGGCCACCCCCGCCGCCCCCGCCGCTGCCGCCGTACGGCCGGTGAGCGTCGTCGCCCATCGCGGGGCGTCGGCGTACGCGCCGGAGAACACCGTCGCGGCCTTCGAACTGGCGCGTGAGCAGCGCGCCGACCTGTTCGAGCTCGACGTCCAGGAGAGCAGGGACCACGAACTCGTCGTGGTGCACGACACCACCCTGAACCGCACCACCGACGTCGAGCGGGTCTTCCCCGGCCGGTCGCCGTGGCGGGTCGGGGACTTCACGCTGGCGGAGATCCGCAGGCTGGACGCGGGCTCGTGGTTCGCCGCGAAGTACCGGGACGAGCGGGTGCCCACCCTGGGTGAGGCGCTGCGCGCGATGGACGGCAGCGGCCTCGGCCTGTTGCTTGAGATCAAGGCGCCCAACCTGTATCCGGGCGTCGAGGAGCGCGTCGCCGGCGAGCTCCGCCGCAATCCGGCCTGGCTGGCCCCGGGACGGCTCGTCGTGCAGTCGTTCGACTGGGACTCGATGCGGACGTTCCACCGGATCATGCCCCAGGTCCCGATCGGCCTGCTCGGCACGCCTCCGGCCTCCCGGCTCGACGATCTGTCCAGGTTCGCCCGTCAGATCAATCCGACGTACGGCGATCTCACCCCCGGCTACGTCAGGAACGTCCACGACCGCCGCATGGAGGTGTTCACCTGGACCGTCGACGACCGGGAGGCCATGCGCCGGGTGATCTCCCAGGGGGTCGACGGCGTCATCACCAACCGGCCCGACGTGCTGCGCGAGGTGGTCTCCCGCGCCCAGCGCCGGGCCGTACCCCAGCTCAGGCGGCGTGGGGCCGCGCCCGGAGCGTCGCGAACAGCACGGCCAGCGTCGTGACGGAGGTCACGCAGATCGCCAGCGTCATGGACAGCGCGCTCGCGCCCGCCAGGGAGACCAGCGGCGGCACCACGGCGCCGAGCAGGAACTGCAGCACGCCCAGCATCGCCGAGGCCGTCCCGGCCCGTTCGCCGTGCGGCGTCATGGCCAGCGCGTTGGCGTTCGGCGTGGACATGCCGACACTCGCGACCGCCAGGAACAGGCCGGGCAGCAGGCCGTAGAGGCCCCAGCCCGCCAGCACCCCGGCGAGGGCGGCCACCGCCCCGACCAGACCGACGACGAGTCCCGAGCCCAGCATCCGGCGGGCGCCGTACCGGCCGACCAGGAGACCGTTGACGTTGCCGCCGAGGACGATGCCGACGGAGTTGACCGCGAAGATCGCCGAGAAGGTCTGCGCGGTCACCCCGTAGCCCTCCTGCAGCACGAACGGGCTGAGCGTGATGTAGAGGAAGAGCGAGCAGCCCGCCAGCGCCAGCAGCATCGCGTAGCCGACGAAGACCCGGTCGCGCACGAGCACCGTGAACTGCCGTCCCGTCTCGCGCAGCCCGCCGGTGTGCCGCGCCTGCTTCTCCAGCGTCTCCGGCAGGGTGAGCCCGGCCAGGAGCAGCAGCACGCCGATGACGGCGAGCGCGACGAACATGCCCCGCCAGTCGGTGAAGCGGGCGAGCTGGCCACCGGCGAGCGGGGCGACCACCGGCGCCAGGCCGCCGACCAGCATGAGCAGCGAGAACACCTTCGCCGCCTCGTCGCCGTCGAACAGGTCGCGGACCATCGCCCTGGCGATGACCAGCCCGGCCGCCCCGGCCAGTCCCTGGACCAGGCGGAAGCCGATCAGCGACCAGATCCCGGGGGCGAGCGCGCACAGCACCGACGCCACCGCGTACGTCGCGACCCCCAGCAGGAGCGGGCGGCGGCGGCCGATCCGGTCGCTGATGGGACCGGCCAGGAGCTGGCCGAGCGCCAGCCCGACCATGCACATCGACATGGTCATCTGGGCCAGGGCGTCGGTGGTCCGCAGTGCCCTGCCGAGCTCGGGCAGGACCGGCAGGTAGAGGTCCATCGACAGCGGGCCGAAGGCCGAGAGGGCGCCGAGCGTGACCAGCACCCGTACCCGCCGGAGCCCGGACAGCGCGGCGGGCCGTGCGGCGACCGTCATCGCGTCCGCCCGTCCTGGTGCCGTCCGTCCTGGCCGGGGGTGCCGACGTTCATGGATCTCCTTCTCGCGGGGTTCCGGTCCGTGCGGGAGCCGGCGGGGCGCTCGGGTCAGAACCAGTATCACGACGCCGATTTCCCTGATTCCCACCGGGTCCGGTCGTATACGACTTTTGCTGTGATGTCCTACATAGTGGGACCGTACGACTCGACGCGGGAGGGACATGTCGTGGCACGGGAACTGAGACTGGACGAGGCACGCGCGATGGCCGAGGCCGCGCTGGCCCGCGCCGCCCAGGAGGACCTGCGGGTCAGCGTCGCGGTGGTCGACGCCCTCGGCCGGGACGTCCTCGTCGTCCGCGGTGACGGCGCCACCTGGTTCACCCCCGAGGTCGCCCGTTGCAAGGCCCGTACGGCCGCCGCCTTCCGCCGCGACAGCGCCGGCCTGACCGGGCTCAGGGAGAACTACCCCGACGTGTTCGACCTGGCAGGCGACCAGCTGCCCTTCCGCCCGACCACCCTGGCCGGTGGTCTCCTCCTCGAACACGACGGCGATCCCGTCGGCGCCATAGGCGTGAGCGGCGCCACCCCCGCCCAGGATGTCCTGTGCGCCGAGGCAGGTGTGATCGCCTTCCCCACCCGCTGACGCGGGAGAGACCCGTGTTCGGATCGATGGTGCGTTTCACGTGCGAGGACCAGGCGGGCGCCGACGGTTCGACCGGTTGACCGCCCGGACCGTGGCGAAGGTCCGGGAGAGCGAACCCGACACGCCGATCTACACCACGCACACGGTCGAGGGGCGGCCGCCCCAGCGGATCTTCCACGAGCCGTACCGTGACCGCGCCGCCTTCGAGGCGCACCGCGAGCTTGAGCACGTCAAGCGTTTCGCGGCCCGCTGTGACGACCTGTCGGTCTCCTTCGAGGTCGACTTCCTCAACCTGCGGAAGATCGGGACGACGGCCTGAGCCGTTTCCCGGCGCCGAGGAGATCCGCCCACGCCTCCCGGGCTCACCGGTGAGGTGATGAGCCCTCCGCCGCGACCGGCAGGGGCGTGGAGTCGGCCGACGGCCGAGGGTCGGCCAGGTCATGGGCGGAACGGATCAGCCAGACCATGCCCAGGGCGTCGACGACCGTCAGTGCGTCGCGGACGGCCTCCCCTCCCGCGAGCAGCCCGGCCAGCGGCCAGAGAACGGGCAGCAGCAGGGCGGCGATGCCGTACTGGACGGTGGCCGTCCGCCAGCGGCCGTCCATCCACTGCGCCCGCAGCACCAGCACCGTCCAGACCAGGGTCGCCAGGGCGCAGATCAGGTTCAGCTGACCGGGCGTGTCCCGGCCGAGGAGGGCGAGCACCTCGGAGACGGCGACGCCCCCGTACGCCAGGACGCCCACGGCCCCCGTGCGGTCGGCGCCCTTCACACCGCGTGTCAGCACCGGCCGGAACAGCAGCACGACCACCACCATCAGCAGGGAGTCGAGCACCGTCACCCACCAGGGCCACGACGGCACGGCGAAGTAGAGCAACCAGGTCGCCGCGGACGCGTACAGCGCCGCCCTCAGCCGCCGTTCGTCCCGGTCCAGGGTGGGCGACGGCCCCGCCAGCGGCCCGCGAAGGCACTGCCACAGCGCCCAGGCCCACAGCGCTCCGGCCAGGACCAGGACGATCACGTTCGGCCACGTCACCGCCGCGCCCGCGTCCGCCTCGGTGAACACCGTCAGCCACCACAGCACACCGAGATCACCGGTGACCCACGCGGCCCCGGCGGCGACCGCCACCGCGACGAGGTAGACGCCCATGACGAGCAGGGCGGGAACACCGAAACGATGACGACGTAACATGCGGCTCTTCCCGGGGGTCAAGATCGAAGGGGGTCAAGATCGAAGGCCCCACCCTAGCGAGTCGCCGCTCCGAGACCGACCACGCACTCTCCCCGACGGCCCCGCCCGTGCCCGTCACCGTGAAAACGCCTCGGCCGACCGGCGACCAGGCCCGGTATTCCACGGAACGGGAAACACCCTCCGGCCGGGTCCGCCGCCTTCTTCCACATCCCCTTTTATGTGGAAATAAGCAGACAAATAAACGACGACACAACCACCGCGCCATTCTGACCGGCCAGGACACAATTCAATGCCCACCTGATTCACAACACACACCGCCTTGACGAAGCGCGGCAAAAACATACTGTTATTACAGCCGCTCTCTTTAATTGACCACTCTCCAAATCAAGTTCGAGTGGTTCCAAAACCAGAACGGCGCTACGGGAGGCATTATGGTGAAGATCAGATGGGTCGCGGGGGCGGTGCTCACAGCCGGACTCGTGATTCCGACCGCCAACGCGGTCGCGGTCAGCTCCTACGGCGGCGGCGCCCACGCCTGGGCGCCCGCACAGGGCAACCCGGGGAAGATCGCGGTCAAGGACAACAGCGACGACGGTGACCCGGTCAAGGCCGAGTACTACCGGCAGAGCAGCCCGGGGACCAAGCGGACCCTCTGGAACCACAGCGGCTACAGAAGAACCGTCTACTCCGGGAGCGGCTCGAAGATCATCAAGCTTCGCGCCATCGACGAGAACAACCACGCCCCCGACGACGTCGGGCCCTGGGTCTCCCCCTGACCCGAAGTCCATCACCTGGCCGGGCCGACACCGTCGACCCGGCCTTCGTCCTGACGCCCGGAACCGACGACGGGAGGCAAGTGCGTTCCCATGGCGTACCGCGAAGCCGTACGAGCCCCGGAGACCTGGGGTCCGGTCCCGTGACGGGCCGGTGGGCCCTCCTGGCCGCCTCGTGCGTGCTGGCCGTGGTCATGTCGGCCATGGTGCTCGCGGTCGCGACATACGAGGGGCGCGCGGCCAGGGATCGGGCGCGCGGCCCGGTCATCGCCGAGACGGCACGGGACGCCGTCGCCTGGTGGGCGTCGAGATTCGACGCGGTGGGGGGCCTGCAGCACAGCGTGGTGTTCGTGGAACCGCTGGACGCCTCGGCGCCGCCGCCTCCCGGGCTGACCCGGTGGCCCGCGCCGGGAGAGGCGATGCTCTCCCCGGAACTGCTGAGACGCGGGGCCACGGAGGAGGTCCGGACCCGCTACGGGCGCTTCGGCGGGCTCATCGGGCCGGAGGGGCTCCTGTCGCCCTCGGAGCGGCTCGCCTACGTTCGCCCGCCCACTTCCCCGAACGCGGTGGAACGCGAATCATGGTTGCCGATCACCGGGTTCGGACGGCCCTTCCCGCTGGTCGAGACGCTGGACCAGCGTGACCTGTCCGAGGTGCTGCTCGCGCTCGGGACGTTCACGCTGGTGCCCGCCCTGGCGCTCATGACGGTCGCCGCCCGACGCGCCCCGCGGACCGGGAACCGTACCGGACCACGGTGGCGCCCGCGGACCCGATCGCGTCGGAGCGAGCGGGCCGGACCACGGTGGCGCCGGGCGTTGACGGGGCTCGGCGAGGAGGTTGCGCCGCTCGTGATCGGCAGCGTGGCGGGAGGTCTCGTGCTCGTCCTGGCCGCGTGCGTCGATCTGCCCGTGCCGGCCACCGGCTACGTGCTGAACTCCGCCGACGTCCGCGCCGCCTGGCCTCTCGGCTGCGCGGCGATCCTCACGAGCCTCACCACCGGGCTCGTCCTCGTGGCCGCCCCGCGCCGGACGGAGCAAAAGACCTCCAAGGTGGAAGCGGACCACGAGACGGCACAGAAAGGAGACCGAGAGGCGGAAAGGGGGCCCGGCACCCCGCCGTACTCCGTTCCGAAACGGCGCCTCGTGGCGTGCCCTCTCGCGGCCGGGACCGTCGCCCTCAGCCAGTACTTCCCTCCGGCCGGGAAACTGATCACCTTCGCCGTGGGCACGGCCGGCATGTGGGTTCTGCTGCCCTCGGCGGCCACCGCGCTCGCCGTGTCCGGGGGCCGCGAACTCGCCAGGCGCGGCGCGGACTCGGGGCGCCCCGGACTCCTCACCGGCGGTCTGCGGCTCGCGGCGCGGCCCGCCCCGTTCGTGCGCCTGTTCACGGCGTTGGTCGTCCTGCTGGGGGTCCTGACCCTCATCCAGATCTGGGAGGGACGGATCGGAGACACGGCGAGAGCGGCCCTGACGACGGAGCGGCGCATCGGTGACACCCTCCTGGTCGTGCGTACGGCGGGGCGCCCGGACCTGGAGAGGTTCTCCCGGGCCCTTCCCCGCACGTCGGCGCTCGCGGTGCTGACGATCGGTGAGGACGGCAGGCTCGCGACGCTCGTCGGGCCGTGCCGGACGCTCCGGATGCTGAAACTGCCGTGCACCGGCGCGCTGGTCCCCGGGAACCACGAGGACGACAGGCTGAAGGAGCTCCGGAGCTGGTACGGCATCCGGACGCTGACCGGCCAGGTCGGCCGGGGCCGTACCGAACGGACCAGGAACCTGGTCGTGGTCGTCAGCGACACCAGGGGGCAGTACCCACGGGTCGCCCGCGCGGCCTACGCGACGCTGCCCGTGCTGGAGACCACGGCCCCGGGCGGCGGCTGGATCGACGGGGCGGTCCGGCGGACCGGGCTGGGGACGTGGCTGACACTGCTCGGCCTCGTGGGAGTGTTCGCGCTGCTCCAGGCCGCCTGGATCGGCTTCGCCGAAGACCGCGACGCCTCCGGGCCGGCCGCCTGGTGGCACCTGACGGTCCCCCTGCTCGCCATGACCGCCCTGGTGATCGTCATCACCGCCTGGCACGGCCTGTTCCTCATCTCCATCACGGCAGGAGGCACCCTCCCCTGGCCCGTGCTGACCACGACGGCCGCGGCCTGCGCCCTCCTCGCAATCGCCCTGGGGCCCTTCCACCAGCGGAGCCGCGGCCCTGAATTCAGATGAGCCGGATCCGGCAGAGGCCGCCCGTCATTCGGCGATGACCGGTTCGAAAGCCGCCTGCTTCAGGAAAGCGATCAGGCACCTGCTCCGAACCGTGAAAACCCCTCGGTCACAGTCACCCGGAACATGATCGTTCGATGATTTCTCCGGAGACCGGCGGTCATTCCTTCTTGGAGTCCGTGGCGGTGGAATCGTCGTAAGAAAGCCCCTCGAACAGCGGCCAAAGCGGGCTGTTCTCGTCAATCTCGACGCGCTGGTCCTTGTCGATGACCTTAGCGTTCGACGTGTCGTCCTTCCCTGCCGGTGTGACCACCGATTGTCTCGCCTTCCCCGGATCGTCGCGGTCGGCCATATGGTCTCCGGTTGTGAGCAGCAATGCGACGCCCAGAACGAACATCTGCCGGTAGCACCATGTCCGTTTCTTCTCCCCCGGCATGTCGCGGACCGGACCGGTCACAACCCGGTGTCCTCCCAGTACGGGGTGTGCGTTTCGATGTCCTCCGGCACGTGAATCCGCCCGTTCGACAGGACAAGTGGCGCGATCTCAACGCTCTCGTGGAAGCGCAGGTAACCGACGAAGAATCCGGCGCCGCCGGCATGTGCGTCAACCGAACACCGGCCAAACCAGTCCAGCAATGTCCGGAGCCGGTAGAAGTCGTCGGGATGGAGTTCCTGGCGTACCGTCAGCACCCAGCCGTCCGATCGCTCTCGCGCGACCAACTCGGCGACGAGCGCGCCCCCCACCCACCGGGCAGCGCCCCGCTGCGCGAACACGGGCTCCGCCTCCGCGTTCTCCCATTCGCAATCGGGGTCATCGGGATCACCGAGCGGATAGGTTTCCACGTATCTGTCGGAGCCGATCGGCAGCCGCTCAGGCCGTGGCCCCTCCCCCACATGCCACCGCAGCTCGGCGAGCTCGTCGTCGGTCACGTCAGCGCGAATGTCCGCCGAAAGCACGAGTTCGTAGACATCTCCCATCGGCACACCGTACCGTCACAACACCCCGAAAGATCGTTCTGTGAGGAGTTCACAGCTGTGGTCACCGATCTTCAGCAGGGTTCGGAGACTTCCAAAAAAAGCCCTCCACGATATGACCGGATTCCATCAGCGGTTATCGTGTCAGGACCCGTTTGTGGTAGCTCTCAATGTCCCGGACCTCGACGGTGACCTGGGTGTTCAGTCCCGTCCCGGGCCTGAGGTGGTCGCACAGCGTCGCAAGGGTCAGATCTCCCAGACGAGCTTTGACCTCCGGATCGCGCCCGGGCAGGATCGCCAGATCTACGTGGACCATCGCCTCGGTGGCGGCACCGCCACCGATGACCGCTTCGGCGATCGAACGAAAGCGTGTTTTGAAATCCGGCAGGGCACTGCCGATCAACTCGGCCGCGGCCGGATGAAGTACCGACGCGAATCCGCGCCGGTCGAACGCCTCAGCGAGGGATGCGGAGTACTCGACAACGATCTGTGGCATGCCACTCATTGTGGAAGCCGTCCGCACCATGACCAAGCCGGTTTCCCGGTTCGAAGAAGAATGAAGGTTCGGTACCGGCCGGACAGAGTCTCGTGCACCCACACCCCGGAACATCTGGGGAGGCCGGATTCCTCGGGGTCCCCCGGGACGACCGTTCCGGTGACCTTGTCCATCGTGACGACCCCCGCTCCGTGAGACACGGGGCTCTCCCCGTTCCGTCCCCGCACCGCGTCTCACGGAACGGGGACGGAACAGAGCCTCATGGAGGCCACGAAAACCGGCGGACGGTTCTCAACGACCTACTTCAGCAGCTGCCTGGCCATGACCAGGCGCTGGATCTGGTTGGTGCCCTCGTAGATCTGGGTGATCTTGGCGTCGCGCATCATGCGCTCCACCGGGTAGTCGCTGGTGTAGCCGTACCCGCCGAGGAGCTGGACCGCGTCGGTGGTGATCTCCATGGCCGCGTCGGAGGCGGCGCACTTGGCGGCGCTGGAGATGAAGGTGAGGTCCTTCTGCGGCTTGCCGTGCATGGCCAGTTCGGACTTGGCGGCGGCGGCGTAGGTGAGCTGCCTGGCCGCCTCCAGCTTCATCGCCATGTCAGCGATCATGAACTGGAGTCCCTGGAAGTCGGCGACGGGCCTGCCGAACTGCTTGCGCTCCTTGACGTAGCCGATCGCGTAGTCCAGCGCCCCCTGGGCGATGCCGAGCGCCTGGGCGGCGATCGTGACGCGGGTGTGGTCCAGGGTGGCCAGCGCGGTCTTGAAGCCGGTGCCCGGGGCGCCGATCATGCGGGAGGCCGGGATGCGGACGTCCTCAAGGATGACCTGACGGGTCGGGGAGGCCCGGATGCCGAGCTTGCGCTCCTTGGCCCCGAAGCTGACGCCCTCGTCCGACTTCTCCACGACGAAGGCGGAGATGCCCTTGGCGCCCACGCCCGGCTCGGTCACGGCCATCACCGTGTAGTACTCGGAGACCCCGGCGTTGGTGATCCACATCTTCGCGCCGTTGAGCACGTAGTGGTCGCCGTCGGCCACGGCTCGGGTCTTCATCGCCGCGGCGTCGCTGCCCGCCTCCGCCTCGGACAGGGCGTAGGAGAACATCGCCTCGCCCCGCGCGACCGGCGGCAGGTAACGCTGCTTGAGTTCCTCGGAGGCCGACAGCAGCAGCGGGACGGTGCCCAGCTTGTTGACCGCGGGGATCAGCGAGGACGAGGCGCACGCCCGCGCCACCTCCTCGATGACGACGACGGCCGCGAGCGCGTCCGCCCCGGCGCCGCCGTACTCCTCCGGGACGTGTACGGCGTGCAGGTCGGCCGCGACGAGTGCCTTGTAGACGTCCCAGGGGAACTCCCCTGTCTCGTCGGCTTCGGCGGCCCGCGGAGCGATCTTCTCGTCGGCCAGGGCACGGACGGTCTCCCGGAGCATCTGGTGCTCTTCGGGCAGCTCGTAGAGAGGGAAGCTCATGGAGAAATACTAGGACGTCCAACAAAATATGGACCGCTCCAGGGTGGTAGATCAGTGCAGCCAGATGTTTGTGCAGGTGGCGTGAGAGTACAGACAAGTGGATACCGCTACTCTGACGGCACAGAATCGGGCAGAAACCGAAAGGAACACCAGTGGCCTACCGCCTGACGATGGTGGGAACCGGATACCTGGGTGCGACGACGTCGGCATGCATGGCGGAGCTGGGCTTCGAAGTCCTCGGCGTCGACGTGGATGCGGAGAAGATCGCCCGCCTGCAGGCCGGGGACCTGCCTATCTACGAACCCGGCCTTCAGGAGATCCTCCGGCGCAATCTCGCCAACGGACGGCTGCGCTTCACCACCTCCTACGAGGAGGCCGCGGCCTTCGGGGATGTGCACTTCCTGTGCCTGGGCACCCCGCAGAAGCCCGGAGAGTACGGCGCGGACGTCTCCCATCTGGACGCCGCGGTCGAGTCGCTGGCACCGTTCCTGGAACGTGAGTGCCTGGTGGTCGGCAAGTCGACGGTCCCGGTCGGCACCGCGCAACGCCTGTCAGAGAAGCTCGCACGGCTCGCCCCCATCGGCTCCGGCGCCGAGCTGGCCTGGAACCCGGAGTTCCTGCGCGAGGGCTTCGCCGTGAAGGACACGCTGTATCCCGACCGGATCGTGCTCGGCGTCGCCTCGGAGAAGGCCGAGAAGGTCATGCGCGAGGTCTACGCCGCCATGCTCGAACGCCAGACCCCCCTGGTGATCACCGACTACCCCACCGCCGAGCTGGTCAAGGTCGCCGCCAACGCCTTCCTCGCGACCAAGATCTCCTTCGTCAACGCGATGGCCGAGGTCTGCGAGGCCGCCCACGCCGACGTCAAGCAGCTGTCGCTGGCGCTGTCCTTCGACGACCGCATCGGCGGCAAGTTCCTCAACCCCGGCCTGGGCTTCGGCGGCGGCTGCCTGCCCAAGGACATCCGCGCCTTCATGGCCCGCGCCGGAGAGCTCGGCGCCGACCAGGCGCTGACCTTCCTGCGCGAGGTCGACGCGATCAACATGCGCCGCCGCGCCCGTATGGTCGACCTGGCCCGCGAGCTGACCGGCGGCTCCTTCCACGGGTGTACGGTGACCGTCCTCGGCGCCGCGTTCAAGCCGAACTCCGACGACATCCGCGACTCCCCCGCCCTCGACGTCGCCGTCACGATCAGCCGGCAGGGCGGCCAGGTCACCGTCTACGACCCGGCGGCCCAGGAGAACGCCCGCCGGGCACATCCCCAGCTCGCCTACGGCGAATCCGCCCTCGACGCCGCCCGCGACGCCCATGTCGTACTGCTGCTGACCGAGTGGCAGGAGTTCATCGACCTCGACCCCGAGGCCCTGGGCTCCGTGGTCGCCAGGCGCAAGATCGTCGACGGCCGTAACGCCCTCGACGCCGAGGTCTGGCGCGAGGCCGGCTGGCACTACCGCGCCCTGGGGCGCCCCTGACACACGCGACGGCCCCCTGCGCGTGAGAGCGTCAGGGGGCCGGTTGATCAGACGTCGAACGAACCCTGCCTGACCTCACCGAGGAACGCCCGCCACGCCGTACGGGTGAGGATCAGCTTCGGCCCGTCGGGGTCCTTGGAGTCACGTAGCGCGAACAGCGGGCCGACCGCGGCCATCTCGACGCACTCTCCGCCGTTGTCGCTGCTCAACGACGCCTTACGCCACACGGCCCCGCTCAGGTCTGCTTCCATGTCTCCATCACCTTCGTCATGAGATCGATGCTCGCCCCCGGGGACATGGCCTCGGTGCGAAGCTCCTCGTAGCGTCTGCTGACCTCCGCCACGTCACGCGGATGATCCGTTACCCGCCCTTCGATCGCGCATTCCACGTAGGCGGTGTCCGTGGTGCCCTCGATTCCGGCGATGACGAACGCCCCGCTCAGACCGGCCGTGACGCTGGCGTCCCCCGGCATCACCTGGATGGAGATGTGACGGTTCTCCATCGCCGCGATGACGGCCGCGATCTGACCGCGCATGATCTCGGGGCTGCCGACCCGCCGGTAGAGCATGCTCTCGTCCAGCACCGCCCACAACAGGGGTGGATTGGCGCCGTGCAGCAGGCTCTGCCGTTCGATCCTGGCGGCGACCAGCTCCTCGATCCGCTCCTCCGGCATCGTCCGCCTGCCTTTCAGCAGGGCGCGGGCGTAGTCGGGGGTCTGCAGCAGGCCGGGGAAGACCAGCGGCTGCCAGTTCTTGAGAACGTGCGCCCTGCGTTCGATCCCCACCCATGGACGAAACCAGACGGGATAGGCGGCCTGGCTGAGAATCGGCCAGATCCGCATGAGCGTCCCCTCGGTGTTGAGCATCCGGTCACAGCGCTCGATGAAGTCACGCGACGGATTGCGCTTGGCGGTCTCGACCATCCCGACCAGGGAGACGGAGGAGGAGATCGCCTCTGCGAGCTGCTCCTGGGTCCATCCGGCCTGGTCGCGCAGGCGGCGAAGCTCTGCTGCGAAGAACGCCAGCGGGCCTGACCCGCTGTCGAGCTCACGCGACGATGGCATCCGAACTCCTGTCTTACGTCTCACACCGGTATCGCAGCATGACCGGTCATCAGGGGACACGATCATGCCTTCAGTGACAACTGCATCACGCACGGTAATGTGACACCGTCTCGTTTGGAAGCGCATCCCCAAAACACGTCAAGATCAGCAAAGCGAAACCCCGGCGATCACCCAGAGACCTTGACCGGGGGGATGGCCGCCAGGCACGAGGTGTCCGGCGTCCGGCCGTCACGGAGAAACGCGGTCACAACGCCCGCGACACACCCGCTGGGTTCGAACTCCGACACATGGCCGACGTTGGGCACGGACACGAAGACCCCCCGGGGAAACTGCGCGGCGGCCTTGCGCCCGTTGGCCTCGGCGGTGATGCCGTCCAGGTCGCCGTTGAGCACCAGCACCGGCACGTCGGGGAAGCTCCCCGTCGAGATGTACGGCCTGCCGGTGCCCTTGGCGGGCCAGCGCAGGCAGTAGTCCCCGGCGTCGGCCTGCGCCCTGGCGAATCCCAGGGGGCTGAACGCGCCGAACTCGCCGGGCCTGGCCCGTCCGACCGCGCGTTCGAAGTGGCGGCGCCGTTCGGCGAGCGAGGCCCCGACCGGCCACGGGCGGGGGTAGTCGTTGCACGAGACGGTGGCCGCGATGCCCATGTCCATGCCCTCGTAGGCCGCCAGGTCTCCCGCCATGATCTCCCCCATCAGGGCGACCAGCTCACGGTCGTCCCCCCGGGCCGCGCCGCGCAACGCCCTGGGCAGCCTGCCGACGACCGGGACCTCCGAGGGCACCGCCCCGACGGCGACGCTGGCCGAGGAGTAGACCAGCTGCGCGAACCTGTCCTCGGTGAGCGCGACCCACCTGTTCCGTCCGCCGACGGTGAGGGGCACCCGCGCGGGTACGGCCCGCAGCCTGGCGGCCACCCTGCCCAGGTCCCGTACGGCCCGCTCCCCGTCGCAGGCCCCGCTCCGCTCGCAGATCCGCCGCAGCGTCAGGGAGACGGCCTGGGCGCTCTCCCTGCCCAGCGGGTCGAGGCCGATGGGGTAGGCGGCGGAGAACACCGCCGACTGGACCCGCTCCGGATGCCGCTGGGCGTAGACGGGCAGCAGGTAGGTGCCGTAGGAGAGTCCGTACAGCATGACCTTGGGGATGCCCAGGGCGGCCCTGACGGCGTCGAGGTCGTCGGCGGTCGCGGCCGAGGTGTAGCCGACGGCGCGCGGGCCGAGGTTGTCCGCGCAGCGGCCGACCAGCCGTAACAGGCCCTCCCGTGGTTCGGTCACCACGGCACCCGCGGGAACGCCGCAGGTCAGGGGGCCCGACCGGCCCACTCCCCGGGGATCGACGAGCAGCAGGTCGTGGTCGGCGAGCAGGCCCCCGAGCAGGGCGGTGAACGTCTCGTGCTGGGCGATCGCCTGTCCTCCCGGGCCACCGGGATTGACGAGGATCGTCCCCTTGGCGGGGCTGGCCGTCTCCCGCCGGAGGATTCGTGCGTATCCGACGGTGACGGCGCCCAGGTCCGGCCTTCCCTGGACGAGGGGCCGGGGAAGCGTTCCGCACTCGACCCGGTGGCCGGGAACCTCAGGACACCAGGTGGTCTCCTGGGCGGGGGCGGACACACCGGGCAGGGTGAGGGACAGGGCGAGAGCGATCGAAGTCAAGGTCACGATCGGGATTGTTGATCCTCACCCGGCCCGCCACCAGACCCAAACTTCGACCCCGGCGTCGGTCAGTTGTCGAACTCGCCGAGTTTCACGCCGCCCACGAAGGCCTCCCACTCCGAGCGGGTGAAGAAGAGCTTCGGGCCTTCGGGGTTCTTCGAGTCGCGCAGCACGTACAGCGAGCCGAGGCCCGCCTTGTGGCCGGAGTCGACCGGGTCGATCACGGCCACCTCGACGCAGTCCTCGGTGGGGTCGTCACCCGTGACCGCCCTGCGCCAGACGGCCTTGCTCAGGTCAACGTCCATCTCTCATCACCTTCGCTGTCGGGTCGGCGCCGCGCCGGGCACCTTCATACGGAGATCCAGGATGACCGGTGACGTTCTCCCCCGTGCCGGATTCCCGCACACAGTATCCGCGGCGACGACCGGCGGCGGACAGGACCGTACGCGATTACCTAACGGATGACTGATTCCTCCCTTGATTGACTTCAATAACGTTCTGATCAGCGAAACAACCGAAAGATCCTGAGGAGATTGCCATGCCGTACTTCGAGACCGCCGACGGCACCCGCCTCGCCTACGAGGACTACGGCACCGGCAAGCCAATCGTGTTCGTGGCCAGCTGGGCGCTGGGCGCCGACATGTGGGAGTACCAGGTGCCGTTCTTCGTCGAGCAGGGCTACCGGTGCGTCCTCCTCGACAGGCGTGGGCACGGCCGCTCCGACCGTCCCTCGGGGGGATACGACATCGACACCAGGGCCGACGACCTCGCCACCCTGGTCGAGCACCTCGACCTGCGGGAGATCACCCTGGTCGGGCACTCCTCCGGTGGCGGCGAGGTGGCGCGTTACCTGGTCAGGCACGGTGAGGAGCGGGTCTCGCGGGTCGCGTTCGTCTCGGCGGTGCTGCCGTTCCTGAAGCGGACGGACGACAACCCGCAGGGCGCGCCCGAGATGCTCTGCGAGGCGGTGATCGCCCAGTTCAGGAAGGACCGGCCCAAGTGGTTCGCCCAGCGGGCGCAGGGGTTCTACGCCACCCACCTGGGCAACGACGCCTCGCCCGCGCTGGTCGACCTCACGCTGCGGCGGTGCCTGGACACCGCGCCGTGGGCGACGATCGAGGTGTGGCGTTCGACCTTCCACGCCGACCACCGCGAGGGCCTGCGCGCGATCACCGTCCCCACGCTGGTGGTGCACGGCACGGCCGACCAGTCCGCGATCGTGGAGATGACCGGCAGGCGCACCGCGCAGCTGGTGCCGGGCTGCGTCTACAAGGAGTACCCCACCGGCGGCCACGGCCTGTTCGCCACCCACAGCGAGCAGCTGAACAACGACATCCTTGACCTGATCAAGGGCTGACGGGCGTTCCGCCGGACGGCCGAGGGGAAAAACGGGAGGACGGACACGGGCAGAACGTCCGTATACTCCTGGCATGATCCGACGACATTGATGAACGACCAGAGGTCGAAACGAGAGCGGATGCCGTGGGCCACCTGGCGCCTCAGAGCACCTGGAGCCCCGTCCCATCTCGTCTCGTGGAAAGACCTCATGATCGCACTTTCTCCGCGTGCGTCGGGCGCCCGCGTGAAGCGGCTGACCCGTCCCCTCTACCTCTACGCGGCCCTTGAGGACTTCGTCCTCCTCTATCCGGTCTACGCTCTGCTGTTCGCCGACCACGGCCTGTCGGTGCCCGAGATCTCCTCCTTGTTCGTCATCGGCGCCGTCTGCGGCATGCTGCTGGAGGTTCCCTCGGGCGCGTGGGCCGACGCCGTCTCCCGTCGTCTGCTGCTGTCGGTGGGGCCGCTGCTGTCCGCGGTGGGTTACGCCCTGTGGTTCCTGGTTCCGGCCTACTGGTCGTTCGCGCTCGGGTTCGTGCTCTGGAGCGCGGGTTCCTCGCTCCGCTCCGGCTCGATGGAGGCGCTCGTCTACGAGGAGCTCGACCATCTGGGTGAGGCCGGGCGCTATGCCACGGTGATGGGCAGGGTCCGTGCCATCGGGCTCGTCGCCGTCGCGGCGGCCACCGCGGCGGCGACCCCGGTGCTGAGCGTCGGCGGGTATTTCGCCCTCGGTGTGGCCAGTGTGCTGACCTGCGTGTTGTGCGCCCTGACCGGTATGGCGCTGCCCGAGCACCGGGTGGCCTCGGCGCGGCACGATGACGCGAGCGGGTATGTGGCCGTGCTGCGGGCGGGCCTGGGCGAGGTGCGGGACAACCGGCCGGTCCGGGGCGCCCTGCTGCTCGTCGCGGTGGTGACGGCGGTCTGGGGTGGTCTTGAGGAGTACGTCCCGCTGCTCGCGGCGGCGACCGGCGTCTCCGAGGCGACCGTGCCGTTGCTCGTGCTGATCGTCTGGGGTGGCGTCGCGGTCGGCGGCCTGCTGGCCGGGGGCGCGAACAGGATGCCGGTCAGGGCCTTCGCCGCGGTGCTCGCCCTGGCCTCGCTCGTCATGGCGACCGGGGCGCTGACGGAGCGGCCCGCCGGGCTGGTCGCGGTCGGCGCGGGCTTCTGCGTCTTCCAGCTGGCGAGCGTGATCGCCGACGCCAGGCTCCAGCGGCGGATCACCGGGCCGAGCCGGGCCACGGTGACCTCGTTCGCGGGCATCGGCATGGACGCGGGCACGGTGGTGGTCTACGGCGTCTACGCCGCTCTTTCGCCGTTCGCCGCGCATGGCGTGATCTTCGCGCTGTTCGCCGCGCCGTACCTCTGCGTCGCCGCCGCCCTCGCGTACGGCTCCGCCCCTGCCCCGTCCGCCTCGACGGGCTCCCGCTAGGCCGTCTCCCACCCGCCCGCGCCGCCCCGCGCCGTGCGTGGAGTGCCTGCCCGGTGACCGGTCACCACGCCGGCCGAAGTCCAGGGTCGCGGTGACCGGGCACGTGGCGGCCCGCCGGGTGTTCGACCAGCCCGTCGGGGGCGCGCCGCTGGAGGATCCGGCTGTTGCCCGCTTCTCCCGGCGTGGGGGCCGGGAGTGCCGCCTGCCCTGAGGTGAGGGGGCGGCGGGTGCCGGCTCCCATGCCGCCGAGGACCGCCAGGATCAGGACCGTCACCCCGAGGGTGGTCCGTATCACGTTTCTCATGATTCCTCCCTCCTCATCCCGCCGAAGGTCCTCTCCTGCCCCGAAGGGCGGGAGATATCCACACGGATGAGGAGGGAGGGATCAGCCGCCGAGGGAGGCGGCCTCGGCGCGCAGCTTGGCGCCCTTGGCGTGGGCCTGGTCCCGCAGCGACTCCTGGAAGCCCTCCATCCGGACCCGCAGCGCCTCATCCGAGGCCGCCAGAATCCGTACGGCCAGCAGCCCCGCGTTGCGCGCGCCGCCGACGGCGACGGTCGCGACCGGGACCCCGGCGGGCATCTGGACGATCGAGAGCAGGGAGTCCATGCCGTCGAGATACTTCAGTGGCACCGGGACACCGATCACCGGCAGCGGGGTCACCGAGGCGAGCATGCCGGGCAGGTGGGCGGCGCCCCCGGCCCCCGCGATGATCACCTTCAGGCCGCGCCCCGCCGCCTGCTTGCCGTAGGCGATCATCTCCTCGGGCATGCGGTGCGCCGAGACCACGTCGGCCTCGAAGGGGACGTCGAACTCGGCCAGCGCCTCGGCGGCCAGCCGCATCACCGGCCAGTCGGAGTCGCTGCCCATGACGATACCGACGGCGGTCATGCTCTCTCCTCGCCTCGCGGCCCGCGGCCGCGCTTACGGACGTTCACGTGTAGCGGCCCTCGGACAGGTAGACCGCGGCGTGCTGGGCGCGCGCCCTGACCTCGTCCAGGTCGGTGCCGAGGGCGGTGACGTGGCCGATCTTGCGGCCGGGCCGTACGTCCTTGCCGTAGAAGTGGATCTTGACTCCCGGGTCGTGCGCCATGACGTGCTCGTAGCGGGAGAACAGGTCCGGGTCGTCGCCGCCCAGGAGGTTGGCCATCACCACGACGGGGGCCGCCAGTGAGGGCGAGCCGAGCGGCAGGTCGAGCACCGCGCGCAGGTGCTGCTCGAACTGGGAGGTGCGGGCGCCGTCGATGGTCCAGTGGCCGCTGTTGTGCGGGCGCATGGCCAGCTCGTTGACGACCAGCCCGGTGGCGGTCTCGAACATCTCGACGGCCAGCAGCCCGGTCACGCCCAGCTCGTGGGCGATCTTCAGGGCGATCCGCTGCGCCTGCGCGGCCCGCTCGGGGTCGAGCCCCGGGGCGGGGGCGAGCACCTCGACGCAGATGCCGTCACGCTGGACGGTCTCCACGACGGGGTAGCTGACACCCTGTCCGTGCGGCGACCTGGCGACCAGGACGGCCAGCTCACGCTCGAACGGCACGAACGTCTCGGCCATCAGCGGCACCCCGCCGGCCAGCACCTCGGCGGCCTCCTCCGCCGACCGGCAGACCCACACGCCCCGCCCGTCGTAGCCACCGCGCACCGCCTTGAGCACGACCGGCCAGCCGTGCTCTGCGGCGAACCCCGTCACGTCCTCGACGGAGGCGATCCGCCGCCACGGCGGGCAGGGAGCGCCGATCGCGGTCAGCCGCTCACGCATCACCGCCTTGTCCTGGGCGTGCACCAGCGCCTCGGCACCGGGGTGTACGGCGAAGCCGTCCTCGGTCAGCGCCCGGACGTGCTCGGTCGGCACGTGCTCGTGGTCGAAGGTGATCGCGTCGCACCCCTTGGCGAAGTCACGCAGGACCGCCAGGTCGCGGTAGTCGCCGAGCCTGGTGTCGGCGATCACCCTGGCCGCGCTCTCGTCGAGGGAGTTGGCCAGCACCCGCAGCTCGATCCCGAGGGCGATGGCCGCCTGCTGGGTCATCCGGGCCAGTTGACCTGCTCCGATGACGCCGACGACGGGACCGATGGGACTGACCGGGGAAGGGCTGCTCACGTCGGTCGAGTTTACCGGCCCTCCGCACGGGAACCGGCAGGGGCATCGGCCCCGCGCCACCGGGTACGGCGTGGGGCCGGTCATGTTTTGCCGTGAGTGCCAGGTGTGACATCCCGGGCCGGAGTAACGCCATACGCCTAGATTTATCGCCATAAATCCGATATTTCTTGAAACACCGTAACTGACTGCTTGCGGAACATCTGGTCAGCCGAAACACGGGACGAGCGGGTGCGCCGGTAACCTGACAGAACAACGTCCGAGGTCCTCCCAGCGACGGCCTCAGCCATCCGAAGGGACCGTGTGGGAGACGTGCTGTTTCTGCGACGCGCCTACAAGCAGCTCGTCGGCCTGATCCACGAGCTGTCCAAGTTCGGGGTCATCGGAGCCATCGCCTTCGTCATCGACACCGGCGGGCTGAACTTCATGCAGTACGTCCTGCACCAGGGGCCGCTGACCTCCAAGGTCGCCGCCACGACCGTGGCCGCCACCTTCGCCTACCTCGGCAACCGTTACTGGACCTTCAGGCACCGCGAGCAGAGCGGCCTGGCCAGGGAGTACTTCCTGTTCTTCCTGCTCAACGGGATCGGGCTGCTGATCGGGCTGCTGTGCATCGGCTTCACCCAGTACACCCTCAAACTGACCGACCCGCTGAGCTTCAACATCTCCAATCTGGTCGGTGTCGGCCTGGGGACGCTCTTCAGGTTCTGGTCCTACAAGAAGTGGGTCTTCCTGGCCGCGACCGAGGACATCCCCAGGGAGCTCCCGAACGAGAACACCCGGGTCCTCTAGGACTCACGCGGGGCCGCTGACCACCCGGTTTCTCGTGGTGTCGTCCACCTGGCGCAGGAACAGTGCGAAGGCCGCCGGACGAGGACGGATGAGTTCGAGACGGCCGCCGTCCGCGGCGGCCAGCGCCCGCGCCAGGGTCAGCCCGAGTCCGGTGCCCCCACCTCCGCTGACGTTCCTTTCGAAGATCCGTCCGGCGAGTTCGTCGGAGACCCCCTGCCCCTCGTCCGCGACCTCGATCACGATCGACCTGTCCTTGTCACTGGTGGTGACCGTCACGGTGCCGCCGCCGTGTTCGAGGGAGTTCTCCAGCAGCGTGGAGATCACCTGGCTGACGCCTCCGCTGGTGCCGAGCGCCTGCAGGCCGCGCGTCCCGGACAGCTTCAGCTTGCGTCCCACCCTGCGGAAGGCCGGGCCCCACTCGATGAACTGCTGGTCGAGCACGTCGTCCAGAGTGACGGCGTCCGCCTGCGCCTGCCGCTGCCTTCTCGCCGCCGCCAGTAGTTCGTCGATCACCGCCGTGAGCCGCTCCGCCTGCACGATGGCCGCCTCGCCCTCCTCCTTGACGATTCCCGGCTCGTGCGCGGCCGCCACGATCTCCTCAAGTCGCATGGTCAGACCTGTGAGAGGGGTGCGGAGCTGGTGCGAGGCGTCGGTCGCGAACTCCCGTTCCCTGGCCAGCAGGTCCGAGATCCGGGTGGCGCTGCGGTCCAGCACCTCGGCGACCCGGTCGAGTTCCTGGATGCCGTAGCGGTGTTTGCTGGGTCTCGCGTCGCCGGAGCCCAGCCGCTCGGCGATCATGGCCAGGTCGCTGAGCGGCAGTGTCAGCCGGCGTGACTGCACGACCGCGAGCCCTACCGCGACCGCGAGGGCCGCGGCGGCCAGCGCCAGGATGAGCAGGAGCCATGCCCTGACCTCCCGCTCCACCTGCGTCTTGTCCCGGCTGACCGCGACGTACACGCCGTTCTCCGACTGGGCGTCCTGGGTCATCTTGCGACTGTCGGGGGGCTCGGTCCCCACCATCGTCACCTGGGGGGGAGTCCCTTTCGCATAGACTTGGATATATCGGTCGGGGTATTTGCGCTTGAGCTGCTCCGGATCGACGGGCTGGTCCTGAATCCGGGCATACTCCACCTCCCCCAGCAGGCTTTTGGCCTGGGAGGAAAGCTCCTGGGTCGCCTCTTCCTCGATCAGCCGGTTCACCGCGACGCCCAGGGGGATGCCCAGCAGCAACACCCCGATGACGGCGACAAGCAGGGTTGAGGAGAGCAGGCGGCGGCGCATTCCCTACTCGCGTTCGAAGCGGAAGCCAACCCCTCGCACGGTCGTGATGTATCGCGGCTTGGCGGCGTCGTCCCCCAGTTTGCGGCGCAGCCATGAGATGTGCATGTCCAGGGTCTTGGTCGAGCCCCACCAGTTGGTGTCCCACACCTCGCGCATGATCTGCTCGCGGGTGACCACCTTCCCGGCGTCGCGGACCAGGACGCGCAACAGGTCGAACTCCTTGGTCGTCAGGTGGAGCTCCTTGTCGCCCATCCACGCGCGACGGGAGTCGGCGTCGATGCGCACCCCCTGGACGACGGGCGTCTCAGAGGTGCCGCGCCGCAGCAGCGCGCGAACCCTGGCCAGGAGTTCGGCGAGCCGGAACGGCTTGGTGACGTAGTCGTCGGCCCCGGCATCGAGGCCGACCACGGTGTCGACCTCGTCGACACGGGCGGTGAGGATGAGCACGGGCGTGCCGTGCCCCTCTGCGCGTATGCGTCTTGCGACTTCCAGGCCGTCCATCTCAGGAAGGCCCAGGTCAAGAACAATCAAGTCGATGCCACCCGACAGCGCCCGTTCCAGGGCCTGCGGGCCGTCGGGGCTCACCTCGACTTGGTAGCCCTCCCGACGCAGCGCGCGCGCCAGTGGCTCGGAGATCGAGGTATCGTCCTCGGCGAGAAGTACACAGGTCATGTTGCGATCGTAGGACCTTAAGGGATCGTTTCCCGGGCACAGCGCGCGGTTTGACTCGTCATTGACCTATCCATTGACCTGGGCAAACACTGATAAATCCCGGATAGTCGTCCCGCAACGGCTGGAGCCTTCGCGGTAGCGCTCCCGCATCAGAACCACCTGGAAAGGGCAGCCCCGCCGGCCGTTCCCTCAAATGTTTCCGACAAAACAGAACACGCCCTCCGAAAGGAATTCGGCGGGCGTGTTCGGACGATCAACCTCAGGAGGCCGACGGTGGCTCGGCGTAGCGAGCCAGGTAGAGCTGCTCGCCCAGGCTGCTGATCAGCCCCAGCTCCGTCTCCAGATAGTCGATGTGGTGTTCCTCGTCCTCAAGGATCTCCTCGAAGAGGCGAGCGGAGGTGGCGTCACCCTTTTCCCGCATGAAAATGATCGCGGGCTTCAACCGGTTGACGACCTCAAGCTCGATGTTGAGGTCGGATCTCAGCTGCTCCTCGACGGTCTGGCCGATGTGCAGCGTACCTAGCCGCTGATAGTTGGGCAGGCCTTCGAGAAAGAGGATTCGATCCGTCAGTTTCTCCGCGTGGCGCATCTCGTCGATGGACTCTTCGCGGGTGTACTTCGCGAGTCTGGTGTATCCCCAGTTCTCCTGCATCTTCGCGTGCAGGAAGTACTGGTTGATCGCGGTCAGCTCTGCCGTGAGCTGTTCGTTCAGCAACTCTATGATCTTCTTGTCGCCCTGCATGGCGGGCTCCTCGGGCTAAGCGGTCGGCAACAAGTCTTCAGACCGCTTCAGGATCGCACAGATCTTCCGCACACAGGAGGCGCAGTCACCACCCGCACCGGTCCGGTCACGAACCTGGCGCGCGCTGCTGGCTCCTGACGCTATGCAGTCATGCACCTCGTTTTCGGTGACGGCGCGGCAGACGCAGACATACACGGCGGGAAAAGGCCTTTCTCAGGTGCACTACAAACTAGGTAAGGCATACCTAACATAACGCATTCAGTAAGGCTTTCCTATGTGATGTAGACCACACGAAGAACATTTCCCCGCCGCGCGTGTCCCGGCGCGTCAGACGATCAGTGCCCCCTCGCGATCCACTCCTGGAGATGCGGGGCCTCCGCGCCGATCGTGGTCGACTCGCCGTGGCCGGTCTCGACCACCGTCTCACCCGGCAGGGTGAGCAGCCTCTCCCCGATCGACCCGATGATCGTCTCGAAGGAGGAGAAGGACCTGCCCGTCGCCCCGGGGCCGCCGTTGAACAGCGTGTCGCCGGTGAAGACCACGCCCAGTTCGGGCGCGTGCAGGCACACCGCGCCCGGCGTGTGGCCGGGGGTGTGCAGCACGGTCAGCTCGACGCCGCCCGCGGTGATCACCTGCCCGTCCCCGAGCGGCGTGTACGGCAGGTCCGGGTAGACCATCTCCCACAGGACCTGGTCCGCCGGGTGGAGCATGATCGGCGCGCCGACCCGGGCGGCCAGGTCGGCCGCCGCGTCGATGTGGTCGTTGTGCGCGTGCGTGCAGACGATCGCCCTGACCTCCCGGTCGCCGATCCGCCCGGCGATGGCCGCCGCGTCGTGCGCGGCGTCGACCACCACGACCTCGCGCTCGGAACCGACCAGCCAGACGTTGTTGTCCACCTCCCACGTCCCGCCGTCCAGCGAGAACGTCCCCGAGGTGACGACCCGGTCGATCACAGGACCACCACCGAGCGCAGCACCTCGCCGCGGTGCATCTTGGCGAAGGCCTCCTCGACGTCACCGAGGCCGATCGTCTCGGAGACGAAGCCGTCCAGATTCAGCCGTCCCTGGAGATAGAGGTCGATGAGCATGGGGAAGTCACGGCTGGGCAGGCAGTCGCCGTACCAGGAGGACTTCAGCGCCCCGCCCCTGCCGAAGACGTCGAGCAGCGGCAGCTCGATCGTCATCTCCGGGGTCGGGACGCCCACGAGGACCACGGTGCCCGCCAGGTCGCGGGCGTAGAAGGCCTGCCGGTAGGTCTCGGGACGGCCGACCGCCTCGATCACCACGTCCGCGCCGTTGCCGCCGGTGAGCTCCTTGATCGTCTCGACCGGGTCGCTCTCGCGGGAGTTGACGGTGTGGGTCGCGCCGAACTCCTTGGCCCAGGCGAGCTTGCGGTCGTCGATGTCCACCGCGATGATCTTCGTCGCGCCCGCCAGGTGGGCACCGTGCACGGCGGCGCCACCGACCCCGCCGACGCCGATGACGGCCACGCTGTCGCCCCTGGTCACGCCGCCGGTGTTGATCGCGGCGCCGATGCCCGCCATCACGCCGCAGCCGAGCAGCCCGGCGGCCGTCGCCGGGGCCGCCGGGTCGACCTTGGTGCACTGCCCGGCGGCCACGAGGGTCTTCTCGGCGAAGGCGCCGATGCCCAGGGCCGGGCTGAGCGGCGTGCCGTCCTCAAGGGTCATCGGCTGGGTGGCGTTGTGGGTGCTGAAGCAGTACCACGGACGGCCCCGGCGACAGGCGCGGCACTGCCCGCAGACCGCCCGCCAGTTCAGGATCACGTAGTCACCGGGCGCGACGTCGGTGACACCCTCACCGACCGCCTCGACCACCCCGGCGGCCTCGTGGCCGAGCAGGAACGGGAACTCGTCGTTGATCCCGCCCTCGCGGTAGTGCAGGTCGGTGTGGCACACCCCGCACGCCTGGACGTTCACCACCGCCTCGCCCGGACCCGGGTCCGGCACGTGGACGGTCTCCAGGGAGACGGGCTCCCCCTTGCCTCGCGCGACCACGCCCTGCACGGTGTACGGCATGTCTGCACCTCGTCCTTGATCGTCTGGCATCGTGGCGGTGCCTCACCGGGCACCCCGGTGTCCATGCTTACCAGGCCGGACCGGGCTCCCGTCAGGCCCTTCTGAGCACGTACGGCTGGACCATGCCGAGCCCACGCGCGGGACGGCGGCGCATGCGCTGGACCGTGACCCCCACCGCCCCCTCGACGGCCTCGGCCAGCTCGCCGTCGGCGATGATCGTGCCGGGACGGGCGATGGCCGTCAGCCGCGCGGCCAGGTTGACCGTGGTCCCGAAGACGTCGCCCATCATCGGCACCACGGGGCCGTAGGCGAGCCCGACGCGTACCTCGGGACCGTAGTCGCGGATCGCCTCGACCAGGCCGAGCGCGATCCCCGCGGCCGTCCGCGGCTCCGCGGCGGTGAACAGCACCTCGTCCCCGAGCGTCTTGACCAGCCGCCCGCCGTACGTGGCGACCACGTCAGCGGCGCGTGACTCGAACCCCTCGACCAGGTCGGCCAGGCCGTTCTCGTCCAGTTCGCGGGAGAGCTGGGTGAAGGAGACCAGGTCGGCGAAGCCGACCGCGAGGGTCAGCCGGTTCGGCACGATCTCCTCGCTGAGGTCGGTCGTGGCGAGCAGGCGGGTCCCGGCCGCGGCGAGCTGGGCCCGCCAGACGTGGACCAGCACCTGCTCGAAGTCGGGCAACAGCCTGCGGGAGGCCTCCAGGACCGCGGCGAGGTCGGCGTCGCTCGGCCGTCCCTGCCCGTCGAGCACGGCGCCGACCATGATCTCGGCCTGCCACTGCGCCAGCCTGGCGGTCGTCTGGCCGATCGCCCTGGTCATCCTGATGACGGCCCGCTCGTCCAGCGGGCCGTCCTCCAGCATCGCCCTGACCCGGCCGAGCGCGGCAACGTCGGCGTCGGTGAAGGCGACCGCGTCGTCGGCCAGCGTGGCGAAGCCGAGCGCCCGCCAGATCCGTTCGGTGAGTTCCTGCGGCAGCCGCGCCAGCTCGGCGACCTCGACCCGGGTGTAGCGGGGCGAGGTGCCGACGAACAGGCGCTCGATCTGCTCGGCCGTCGGACGTTGCGCCACGTTCCTCTTCGCCGTCCCCTCCGTCGTGCTCAGGCTTCCGCCCAGGAGGTTACGCCACCGCCCGCACTCTCCGGGTCAGACCGGCGAGCTCCTATTTGAGCGCACCGGCCGTCATCCCCGCCTGGACCCTGCCCTGCAGGAGGGCGTAGACGATCAGGATCGGCGCCATGGCGATCGTGAGACCCGCGAAGAGGCCCGAGCGGTCACCGGCGTAGCCCTGTTCGACCGCCAGGTTGGCCAGTCCCTGTGACAGCACGAACTTACTGTCGTCGCTGACGAGGACGAGCGGGATGAGGTACTGGTTCCACTGGCCGATGAAGTTGAAGATCCCGACGCTGATGAGTCCCGGTTTGGCCATCGGCAGCATGACCCTGAAGAAGGTCGCGATCTCCCCGCAGCCGTCGAGTGTGGCGGCCTCGGCGATCTCCCCCGGCAGCGTGCGGAAGAAGGCCACCAGGAAGAACATGGAGAAGGGCAGCGAGTAGGCCGTGTAGACCAGGATGAGGCCGGGCAGCGAGTCGCCGAGCCCCAGGTTCTGGACCACGAAGAACAGCGGGACGAGCGCCATGAAGACCGGGAAGGTCATCCCGGCGACGAAGAAGTAGTAGAGCACTCCCTTGAGACGGAACTCGAAGCGGGCGAACACGTAGGCGGCCATGGCCGACAGCAGGAGCGTCAGCGTGACGCCGCCGCCGACCACGATGACGGTGTTGCCGAAGTACGTCCCGATGGAGGCGCTGTCCCAGGCCCGGGCGAAGTTCTCCCAGCGCAGGGCCGCGGGCAGCGACCACGGGTCGGCGACGATCTCGGGATCCGACTTGAGGGAGCTGACGACGGCCCACAGCAGCGGCGCGGTCGAGATCACGGCCCACAGGACCAGGAACACCTGGGCGACGGCGATCGTGGGGCCGGACGACCTTCGCGGGCCCGTGGCGGTGGCCATCAGAACTCGATCCTCTCTCTACGGGTCGCCCGGAGCGTGAAGGCGGACAGGGCGAGGGTGACGGCGAAGAGCACGACGCCCATCGCGGAGGCGTAGCCGAAACGGCCGTAGGAGAACGCGTTCTGGTAGAGGTAGAACGAGGCGACCTGGGTCGAGTCGTTCGGCCCGCCGCCGGTCATGATCTGCACCACGGCGAAGGCGTCCAGTGCGGCGATTCCCAGATAGACCGTCGCCGTCCGGACGTTCTCCCAGATCAGCGGGATCGTGATGCGGAAGAAGATCTGGGTTCTCGACGCGCCGTCGAGCACCGCCGCCTCAAGCAGCGAGGCCGGGATGGCCTTGATGCCCGCGGTGAAGAGCACGACGTAGAAGCCGACGCCGTTCCAGACCAGTACGGCGAGCACGGCCCAGAAGGCGAGCCGTTCGTCACCGAGCCACGACGGCTGGACCTGTTCGAGGCCGACGGCGCGCAGCGCGCCGTTGAGCAGGCCGTTGATGGGGTTGTAGATGTTCGTCCACAGCACACCGATGATCGCGATCGACAGGATGTACGGGAAGAAGTAGACGACCCGGTAGAACCCGGCGCCCCACACGCCCCGGATCTCTCCGCTGCGGGGCCCGCCCGCGGCGTTGAGCATGAAGGCGAGGAACAGCGCCAGTCCTATGGTGACCACGGGCAGGGTCACCAGCAGGATCAGGTTGTTGAGCAGTGCCTTCCAGAACACCGGGTCACCGGACAGTTCGGCGAAGTTGGCCAGGCCGACGAGGTCCACCTCGGCTGACAGGCCCCGCCAGTCGGTGAGGGCGATGTAGAACGCCTGCACGTATGGCGAGGCCACGAACACCGTGTACAGGACGACGGGCGCGGCGAGGAAGCCGACGATGACACGGCTCTGGTGCCGGTTGCGCATGGGGTGCTCGTCCTAGCCGCGGGCCGCGTCGGTGAGGCGCTGAGCCTCCTTGGCGAGTTGGTCCGCCTTCACGTCACCGTTCATGAAGCGTCCCATCACCTTGGCGATGTCGCCCCACAGCCGGCTGTCACGGGTGTCGAGGGTGACGCCGAAGACGTTGTCGCCCGCCTCGGCCAGCGCGGCGTCGATCGACACGAGACCGTGCTTGGCGTCCTTGGGCAGCTTCGCCCTGCGGTTGGAGGACAGGGTGCCCGCCTGGGCGATGAAGTTCGCGGCGCTCTCGTCGGAGAGCATCGCCCGCAGGAACTCCAGGCCGCCCGCGGTGTTCTTCGCCGAGCGCGGGACGATGTACGGCTCGCCCGCCTTGGCGCACAGGGCCCCGAAGGGCCGGTCGTCGTTCGCGGTGATCGACGGGACGCGGCAGATCGACATGTCGAAGCCCGCCGGGACGCTGTCGCCCATCTCCTTCTCCAGCCAGGAGCCGCCCGGGACGAAACCGGCCTTGCCCAGCAGGAACTGCATCTGCGCGTCGGTGTGGTTCAGCCCGGAGCTTCCCTTGAGCACCCAGCCGTTGGCGGGGATCGCCTCGAAGGCCTTCAGGGCGGCGACGGCCCGCTCGTCGGTCCAGGCGTCCTTCTCAAGGTTGTTGATCTTGTCGATGACCTCCTTGCCGGCCACCTTGTAGATCATCGAGGCCAGCCACCAGAACATGTAGTACGGGAACTGGCCGGGGTAGGTCCACGGGGCGATGCCCGCGGTGGCCATCTTGTCGCACAGCGTGAGGTACTCGTCCCACGTCTGGGGGTAGGTCCACCCCTTCTCCTTGAACAGCGCGGAGCTGTACCACGCGCCGTAGGCGCCGTAGGAGTAGTTCAGGACCGTGAACTGGCCGCCGTGCGTGCCCACCTCGACCACACCGGGGCGCAGGGTGTCGCGCACCTTGGCCGCTGGATCGCTCCACGAGGGGGCGTCCAGCAGCGGAAGGAGGGGCAGCAGTGCCTCGTCCTTGACGAGCGCGCCGTAGTCGATGGCGTTGGAGCCGGAGTTGTTCACCACGTCCGGCGGGTTTCCGGCGACGAAGCGCGGCTGGAGGGACTGCTGGATCTGCTGGGTCGCCGTCTGGGTGATCTTGGCCTTGGGATGCTTGCCCTGGTACAGCTCGACGGGCAGCTTGATGTAGGTCTGGCCGTAGCCGCCGTCGAAGACGACGACCTCGATAGGCGCGCCCTGGGCCACCCCGAACGGGTTGCCCGCGGCCGCGGCCCCGGTCGGAGTGGCGGCCGGGGCGGCGCTCTGCCGGGTGCCGCCGGTGGCACAGCCGGCCAGCGCACCCGCCACAGGGGAGAGGGCGAGGAGCGCCAGAACCGAGCGACGGGTCGGCTGGAGCGGAGACGGACGGTCGTTCATGAGATGTACCTCCACAGGATCCTGAGCTTTTGACGATCCTGAGTAAGGTAAGCTACCTTACTAACATGGCTACAGCAACCGGCAATCCTCAGAGCCCGCCATGGAACACCTTCGACCAGGCCTTCGACAGCCAGCCCGAGGCGCTGACGCGGCTCGCCACGACGCTGCCGGACCTGCTCCGCCGCCACACCGCGCCACAGACGCGGCGCCTGGTCGTGTTCGGGATCGGGGCGAGCCGTGCCGCGGCCCACGTGCTGACGGCGGGGCTCACCGCGCGGGGGGTCTCGTGCGAGTTGCTGACCGGGGCCGACTTCACCGCCGAGCACGTGCGGCCGGGGACGACGTATCTGGGGATCTCCCAGTCGGGGCGCAGCGTCGAGATCGTGCGCGCGCTGTCGGCGGCTCCCGTCGAGTCGCGTATGAGCGTCGTCAACCGGGTGCCCTCGCCGGTGGCCGACCTGACGCCGCGGCACCTGTGGCTGGGCGACGTCGCGGACTCCCGGGTCTCGACCGTCGGCTACACCGCCACCGCCCTGGCCCTGGCCCTGCTGGCCGAGCACCTCACCGGCGGTGTCGACGAGGAGCGCTGGCGCTCCTTCGGCGGACGGCTGGCCACGGTGACGCGGTGGCGCGGGGCCGCGAGTCGTATGGCGGCCGACCTGCTGGCCGCGGGCCACGTCGACCTGGTCTCCTCAGGGGCGGGGCTGGCCGCGGCCGAGGGGGGTTCGCTGCTGTTCCGTGAGGGCCTCACGATCCCCGCCTCCGCCTTCGACACCCGGTCCTACCTGCACGGCTTCATGGACAGCGCCAAGCCGGGCACCGTCCACCTGATCGTGAACCGCGGGTCGGAGGCGCTGCTCGCCCGGCAGCTGGCCGACCACGGTTCCACCGTCCACCTCATCGGAGCCGACCCGATCGAGTACGGCGGAGGCGGCCCCCTGCACCAGATCCACCTGCCGGGGCTGTCCGACGCCGAGCTGTCCATCGCGGCGAGCGTGATCTTCCAGATGGTCGTCCAGGAGGCCTGCGCGACCACCGGCCGCCACCCCGAGGACCCGGTGTTCACCCGCCTCGACACGAAGGTCGTGACGGCCGCGTGAGCACGGTCGACCGGCCGCGTCGCGGCGTCGCGGGCCTCGACATCGGCGGCTCGTACCTGAGGGTCCGCGTCGAGGACGCGATCACCGGCGAACAGCTCGTCACGGAGACCAGGTCGAACACGGGCTGGAACGACCTGTCGCCCGTGGAGCGGGCCCGGCTGGTCCACGGCGCGCTGCGCCGGGTCACCCCCGGTGGTTACATCCTGGCCGCGGTCGGCGTCGGGGCGCGGGGATGTGACTCCGAGGCGCTGACCAGGGAGCTTGAGGCCGCGGTCGCCGCCGAGTTCGGTCCCGGCGTGGCCGTGCGGGTCTGCAACGACGCCCTGCTTGTCGGCCTGGCCGGGGGGTGGGAGCACGCGCTCTCGGTGATCGCCGGAACCGGCGCGGTGGTCGGCGGGCTGACCTCCGACGGGGTCACGGTGCTCACCGACGGCTGGGGCTGGCTGCTCGGCGACCACGGGAGCGCGCCGCGCATCGTGGTCGACGCGCTCCGGCTCTACACCGCGGGCCTGGACCGTGAGGAGAGCGACCCGGTGTTCGGCCGGTTCGTGGCCGGGGCGCTCGGCGTCACCGAGGACCGCAGGCTCCCCGGGGCCGTGCGACGCGCCCGGGAGACCCTCGGAGATCTCGCGCCGGGCGTCTTCGAGTGCGCCGAGGCCGGTTCGCCCTGCGCCCGGCAGGCCATAACCGACAACGCCTGGCGGCTCGCGGGCAACGTCGTGACGGCGCTGCGCCTCGGTGTCCGGGCCGACGCCGTCGTCGGCGCCGGTGCGATCATGGTCAAGCAGCCCTCCTTCCGGGCCGCGTTCGCCTCCGGGCTGGTCGCCCAGGAGGTGACGCTGCCGCTGTCGGTTCTCGACACGGAGCCGGTCCTCGGGGCCGTCCGGCTCGCCAAACTGGCCCTGCGCAACGCTGCTTCATGCAACGATGAGGAACAACTGACATGACATCCCATCTGCGTCATCTCGCCCTTGGCACCGTACTGCCCGCGTTCGAGGGGACCACGGCCCCGCAGTGGCTGCTCGACCTGCTGCGGGAGGGACTGGGCGGCGCCATCCTGTTCGGCCGCAACATCGTCTCCCCGCCCCAGGTCGCGGCGCTGGTGCGGCAGATCCTGGACGCGCGCCCCGACGCCGTCGTGGGGATCGACGAGGAGGGCGGCGACGTCACCCGGATCCACCACGACAGCGGCAGCCCCTACCCCGGCAACCGCGTGCTGAGCGAGAACGACGACCTCGACGCCACCAGGGCGGTCGGCAGGGGCATCGGCGCCGAGCTGCGCGACCTCGGCGTCAACTTCAACCTCGCGCCCATCGGCGACTACGTGACCAGCCCGACCAGCCCGATCACCACCCGCTCGTACGGCCGTACGCCGCAGGCCAACGCCGAACACGCCGCGGCCTGGATCGAGGGCCTGCAGAGCGCGGGCGTGGCGGCCTGCCTGAAGCACTATCCAGGGCTCGGCGGATCCCTGCTCGACTCGCACCTCTCGCTCGGCCGGGTCACCGCCGAACGCGCCGACTTCGAGTCGGAGCACCTGCGGACCTTCGTACGGGCCGCGGGCGCGAACGTGGCGAGCATGATGACCGCCCATGTCGTGATTGACTGTCTCGACCCCGGTGTCCCCACCACCCTGAGCGAGACTGTGATCGGCGACCTGCTCCGCGACGAGATCGGCTACGACGGCGTCGTCATCTCCGACGCGCTGGAGATGCGCGGCGTCCTCGACCACGCCTCGTCGCTGCCCGCCGCCGCGGTCGGCGCGCTGCGCGCCGGTGTCGACGCGCTGTGCCTGGGCGCCGAGCAGTACGAGGAGGCGACCCGGGCCGTCGTCGAGGCGATCGTCGCCGCGGCGGAGTCCGGCGCACTGCCCGTCGAGCGGCTGGAGGAGGCCAACCGGCGGATCCAGGCGATGGCCCGCGCCTACCCCGGCACGCCGGACGCGCCGGGCGCGACCGACACGACGGCCGAGCGTTCCATCGCCCTTGAGGCCGCGTGGGGGGCGACCGTCCGCGAGGGCGACGTCTCGATCGCCGGGGGCGCCGTGCACGTCCTGACCTTCGACGACCGGACCTCCATCGCGGCGGGACCCGTCCCGTGGGGCATCGGGCCTGAGCTGCGCGCGGCCGGCGTCCCGTTCCACGACCTGGTCCTGAGCCCGCCGATCCACGGCCTTCCCGACCTGTCCGGTGTCGCGCCGTCCGACGTGGTGGTCGCGGTGGTCCGGGACCTGCCGCTGCACCCCCGCAGCGCGGAGGTCTTCGAGAGGCTGCGGGCCCCGCGCCTGGTCGTCGTCGACATGGGATACCCGGGGACGGAGTACCCCCACGCCACCGGCGTGATTCGAACCTTCGGCGCGTCCAGGGCGAGCTCGGCCGCCGCCGTACGCGCCCTGACCGAGACGGTGTGACCTCGATTGCATGACGACGTCCGTCCCCTGGAACTGCCCCCCACCCAGCGGCACGTCCTGAGTCACACGCTGGGGCACGGGTCGACCACCCGGCCCCGGCTGCTCGCGGCGACGGGCCTGTCGAAGCCGAGCGTCAACGACGCCGTCAGCTCGCTCGAAGGCGCCGGATACGTGCGCCGCAACGGCAGGCACGTCCCGGCGACGGGCAAGCCCGCCGTGGTGTTCGAGGCGGCCGAGGAGGTCGGCTGGGCGCTCGGCGTCGACCTGGGCAGCTCCCACATCGAGCTGATGGCCGTCGACCTCGCCGGGACGGACCGCGCGCACGTCTCCGTCACCGAACCCGGCGGCCCCGGGACCGCGCGGCGGCGCGAGCCGTCCGCCTCGGTCGTGGAACGGGCGGTCGAGCAGCTCACCGAGTGGTGCGCCCGGCCCGACCGGCTGCGGCGGCTGCGCGCGGTGACGATCGCCGTCCCGCAGATCGTCGACGCGGGCCGCCGCCAGGTCTCGGCCGCCGACGCCGACCGGGAGCGGGGAGCCGTCGCGGCCCTGCTCCGCGCGCTCGCGGACCACTACGACGGCCCGGTCCGGCTGGAGAACAACGTCAACTGCTCGGCGGTGGCCGAGATGCGGCTCGGGGTCGGCGCCGAGGTGCCGAGCCTGGCCTACCTGCAGCTCGGCGTCGGCGTCGGCGCCGGGATCATCAACGAGGGCCACCTCGTCCGGGGCGCCCACGGCGCGGCGGGCGAACTCTCCCGGCTGCCGTTCCCCTGGGCCGACGGCGCCGAACAGGCCTCCCGGTACGCGATGGAGGACCGTCTCGCGGCCTCCCGCCTGGTCGACGCCTACCGGTCGAGCACCCCCGGCGCCCAGGACTCCTCCGTCGGCGACGTGGTGCGGGCGATCCTGGCCGACGTCGCGACCGGCCCCGCCGAGGTGCGGGCCGTCCTCGACGAGTACGTGCGGGACGTGGCCAGGGCGTGTGTCGCGCTGGCGGCCGTCGTCGATCCCGACATCGTGGTGATCGGCGGCGAGATCGGCGACGTCCCCGAGGTCGTCGAGGCGGTCCAGGCCGCTGCCCGGCCGCTGCACGAGTTCCTGGTGGTCTCCGGCAGCGTCATCGGAGAGCTGGCCACCGTCTTCGGCGCGGTCGTCCTCAGTCTTGAGGCGGCACACGCCCGGCTTCTCGGCGAGCACGCGGTGCACGCCGCGGCCGCCGTCGACCGCCTGGGCCCGCGCTCAGACGTCTGACCTGCGGCATCACCCGCCGGGGTGCCCACGACCCCGTGACCGTCGTCGCCGACCGTGTTCCCCCGCACCACCGACGGTTACCACCGTTGTCATGAAACGGTCAGGATTCCCCTGACCGCTGGTCGATGTGATTCGACCGCTCACCGACACGGCGGGACCGGTGAGCGCTCCGGGAACGCCGTTCGTCCACCCCGGCACAGCATGCCTGTTCCGTACCATCGGCCCGTCCTATGGTCAGGGTGCCCTCTCGTGTTCATTTGCCCGGCAGATCGAAGTCGGCCCCACCGGCCGATCCCCCCAGCTCTGTTGTCGGTCCCAAAAGGAAACCCAACATGAAGACGAAGAAACGGCACTTCACGTTCACCGTGGGCGTGTCACTCGTCGCGGCTGCCCTGACCCTCACCTCCTCGGTCCCCACCGCTCTGGCCTCCGCCGCGCCGAGCGCTCCGGCGGGCGCGCCGACCGCCGCGGCCCCGCAGACGGCGGCCCCCGACTGTGCCCCCGACACCACCGTGCAGACCGACCAGGGTCCGGTGTGCGGCCTGGTCACCAACGGCGTCAAGTCCTGGCTCAGCGTCCCCTACGCCGCGCCGCCCGTGGGCGAACTGCGCTGGGCGCCGCCCGAGCGGCACGCCCCGTGGACGGAGACCCTGCAGGCCACCCAGCGTTCCACGCCCTGCCCGCAGCCCGCGTTCCTCACCCCCGAGACCTTCAACGAGGACTGCCTGAAGCTGAACGTCGCCGCTCCCGCCGACGCGGGCGGCACGCCGCTGGCCGTGATGGTCGAGTTCCACGGCGGCGGGTTCCGGCTCGGCTCCTCCTCCGACGGGACCTACCTGGCCGGCGCGGGCCGTGTCGTCCACGTCAGCGTGGACTACCGGCTCGGCATCCTCGGCTTCCTGGCGCACAAGGCGCTGGGCGCCCGCTCGGGCAACTGGGCGCTGCGCGACCAGCAGGAGGCGCTGCGCTGGGTCCAGCGCAACATCTCCCGGTTCGGCGGCGACCCGCGCAACGTGACCATCTACGGCGCCTCCGCCGGAGGGTCCAGCGTGTGCGCCCACACCACCTCGCCGCTGTCGCGGGGGCTGTTCCAGAAGGGCATCTCGCAGAGCGGCGAGTACAACTCGCTGCGCGGCCACGAGGCCATGTGGCAGACCCAGGACTGCAAGGCCGACCTGCCGACCGAGGCGGAGGCGCAGCAGACGGGCGACCGGTTCGCCGCCGCCGTCGGCTGCGGGGACGCCGCGGACGTGGCCGCCTGCCTGCGCGCGGTGCCCGCCAAGACCCTGCTGGAGAAGGCCGGCGACGGCCTCGGCCCCGACAAGGGCACGCTGGCCCCGATCGTGGACGGCACGGTGCTGCCCCTGTCACCCGCCGAGGCGTTCGCCACCGGCCGGATAAACCGGGTCTCCCTCATGCACGGCGTCGACCGCGACGAGACCCAGCTCCCCGGGGCCAACACCCCTGCGGACTACGAGAGGCTGGTCAAGGAGCAGTACGACACCCTCGCCCCCGAGGTGTTCAAGCGCTACCCGCTGAAGCGCTTCCCCGAGCCCGCGGCGTTCATCGCCTACCGCACCATCGTGGCCGACTCCAACTCCGTCTGCCCCGCCCTGCTGAACGACGAGCGGCTGTCCCGGCACATCCCGGTCTTCGGCTTCCAGGTGGACAACGCCGACGCCCCGCCGCTGTTCTTCCTCGACACGACCAAGCCGAACGGGTCGTACCACATCAACGAGGTGCCGTTCCTGATCTTCCCCAGGACCGACCTGAGCGGCAACCAGCAGACCTTCGGCAGGCAGCTGGTCTCCCAGTGGACCGGGTTCGCCAAGACCGGCAACCCGACGGTGGACGGCACGCCGTACTGGTCCAGGTACACCCGCTCGCACCCGACGGTCATGTCGCTCGTGCCGGCCGGTGACAGCCAGCTGACCGAGGAGATCGCCAAGCAGCACCACTGCGGCTTCTGGCAGAAGTACGCGGCCTTCACGCACTGAGCGGCACGCCACAGCCGGTGACCGGACGATCCGACGCACACCTTCCCGTGTACGGCCCGGCTCACCGGCTGTTCGCCCTGCCCCCGCGTGCCGGTTGACCGTCCTCCACCATCGTGCCCGCCCGTCGTAACCGGCCCAAAGGACCGCCCCGGGTCCCGTGGGCCGCACCGAAAGAGGCCGGCCCACGCGACAACCGGCCTCCCCGTTCCCGGTACGGCGCGCCCCGCCGCCGGGACCACACATGGAGAGAAGATCATGGGAACACGTTCCATCCGCAGTGGAAGAGTGCTCAGATCGACCGCGGTCGTCGCCGCGTCGTGCCTGACCCTGCTGCTGAACACGCCTCTCACGGCGAACGCCGCACCCCCCGACGACACCGCGCAGACCACCGAGGCGACCACTGAGGCACTCGGCGGGGGCGGGCACTCCCTCCCCGGCGACTGGGCGTCCTGGCAGAAGGACCTGAGCGGTTCGCGCTCCAACCCCTTCGAACGCAGGCTCACCCCGGCCAACGTGGGGCAGCTCAAGCTGAAGTGGGCCTTCGCCTTCCCCAAGAACGCGGGCACACCGCACAGTCAGCCCGCCGTCGTCGGCGACACGATCTACTTCGGCGCTCCGGACGGCCACTTCTACGCCCGGGACGCGCGCACCGGCGCCGCGAAGTGGGACTTCGACCTGAGCACCGTCGGTCCCGCGAGCTTCCGCGCCGTGGTGCAGGACGGGGCCGCCGTCTCCGGGGGCAAGGTCTACTTCGGTGACGGCCGGGGCTACTTCTACGCCCTTGAGCAGCGCACCGGCAAACTGGCCTGGGCCCGGCAGATCGACACCGAGGTCTCCTCCGGCGTGACCAGCTCGCCGATCGTCTTCGGCGGACGCGTCTACGTCGGTGTCTCCAGCGGCCAGAACATCATGGGCAAGACCTTCCCCTGCTGCACCTTCCGCGGCCACATCGACGCGCTGAACGCCGAGACCGGCGAGCAGGTCTGGCGCTACTACACGGTGCCCGAGCCCAAGCAGAACGGCACCTGGCCCAACGGCGTGCCGAGGTACGAGCCGTCCGGGGCGGGTGTGTGGAGCACCCCGGCCATCGACCCGGTCACCCGCACCCTGTACGTCGGGACCGGGCAGAACTACACCGGAAGCGCCGGAAACTACGACTCGGTCCTGGCGCTGGACCTCACGACCGGCAAGGCCCGCTGGACCAGGAAGATGACCGACGTCGACACCTGGCGGATCGAGTGCTCGGCCCGTACCCCCGAGGACAAGCAGTACTGCCCGAACCTCGACCAGGGAACCGCGCTCGACTTCGACCTGGGCGCCGCGCCCAACCTGTTCACGGCCGGTGGCAGGCACCTGGTCGGCATCGGGCAGAAGGCCGGGGTCTACCACGTGCTCGACGCCAGGACCGGAAAGATCGTCTGGCAGCGTCAGCTCTCCGAGCCGATGCCCAGCGGCGGCCTGTCCGGCATCCAGTGGGGCACCAGCTTCGACGGCCGGCGCCTGTACGTCTCGACCTACATGGGCAGGCCGGGCACCCTGTTCGCGATCAACCCGGCCGACGGCCACATCATCTGGAAGACCCCCAACCCGGCGGACGGCTGCACCACCGGTGGTGCCGCGCAGTACCCGAACGTCTGCCAGCTCGGCCACGGCCCCGCGGTGACCACCACCCCGGGTCTGGTGTGGCTGGGCAGCATGGACGGCAAGATGCGGGCCTACTCCTCGCGCACCGGTGAGGTGCTGTGGACCCACGACACGATCACCGAGGTCCAGGGCGTCAACGGCCTGCCCGGACGCGGTGGCGCCGTCTCCGGAGCGGGCGGCGCGGTCGTCTCGCACGGGATGGTCTACGTCAACTCCGGTTACATGTTCACCCCGTACCCCAACCCCGACCACGGTTCGGTCCTGCTGGCCTTCGGCCTGTGACCCCGATCTCCCTCAAGGGAGTGGGCTCTCCCTGAGGGAAGGGCCGGGGGCCGCACCTCCCCCGGCCCGCCTTTCCCCAGCTCATCCTGGATGGACGGCGCACCGATCCATCCTGAAGGGCCTGTCCTTCGTCTCGCGGAGGATGGGCCTCCAGCCGTCCCAGCCGGGGTTCACATGACGGCCGAGAACCACGGCGGCCACCCTTTCCGCGCCCGCCCGTTTGAGCGCGGACGCCACAGACTGAACACGTGCCCCTGTGGTCCAGGTGTCATCGAGCAGGAGGACACGGGCACCCCCGACGTCTCCGCCGGAAACCCGGAACCAGTCGGCGCGGAACTCCCGCACCTCCGAGGGGATGTCCGGATTCACCGACAACTCGACCCACGGCAGTCCAAGCCGGTTTCCGACAAGTGACCGCAGCGGATGATCACCCGGCCGGTTCCTGGTGCTGGGAACGACCGCCGCATGACTCCAGGTGGAGACGCGGGCGGCCTGGGCCACACAGCCGAGGTGGTCCCTGACGAAGAGCAGGAACAGACTGAGCAGGTCGGTCTGGATCTCTCCCGAGGGAAACCTCGCCTTGTAGACGGCGAGGTTGTGGGCGTGCTGGGTCCGTTTCTCCGCGTAGGAGATGGGGACCACGACATCGGCGACCCCCGCCCCCGCCGATCTCAGGTGCCGTTCACAGGGGCGGCAGCGGGACCAGCCTGGATTCACCGGTCCTCGGCACACGTAACAGACGGAGGGTGAGGGATCGAGGGGATTGCGGAGGTAGAAGGCCTGTTGGGCGACTCGGGCGCGAACGAACTGCCATGGATCAGTTGGTTGCGACAAGGTGGGCGGTCTCCGGAAGCGCTTCGGGGCCGGTGTGCAGGTCCGAGATCACTTGCTCCACCACCGAGAGTAGCTCGCCGAGGCCGGAAACCACATGCACTCCGGGCCTCTGGGAGTATTCCCGCGCCCAGTCGTGCTCCAGAAGCCGGTCGGGCATCACGACGGGGCGGCCGTGTTCAAGGGCCAGCCGCGCCTGGATACGGGCGCCGCTCTTCCAGGGAGCCTCCACCACGACCGTGGCGGCCGCGTAACCGCTCATCACCGCGTTACGCATGGGGAAGCTCTGCTTGCTGGGCGGGGCGTCGGGCCAGAACTGGCTGAGCACCGCCCCTTCGACGGCGATCCGCCGCTGAAGCGCCTGGTTCTCACTCGGGTAGAAACGGTTGACGCCCGTTCCGATGACGGCCACGGTCCGGCCGCCCGCTTCGAGCGCCGCCGTGTGCGCGGCCGTGTCGATGCCTCTGGCGAGGCCGCTGACCACGGTCACCTTGTTCAGAGCCAGCTCCCTGGCCACCACCGACGCGATCCGAAGGCCCTGTTCGCTCGCCTGCCGGGTGCCCACCACGGCGATCGCGCGCCGGTCCTCGGCGGGAACGCCCCGGGAGAACAGCAGCGGAGGCATCTGGTGAATCCCGCGGAGCTGGCTCGGATAGTCATGGTCGAAGCAGGCGTGGACTCCGATGCCCGCGGACTCCCACCCGGCCAGCGAGGTCGCGGCCTGTGCGAGGGCGGACGTCACGGGGTCGGCCTCGGGAAACAACGTTTCCTGAAGGCGGAGCCCCCGCTCCAGCACGGTCACCGCGCTGCCGACCTCAAGCACATCCAGCGCGATGTCCTGCCATTTGGCGCCAGGGCGCTGCAACAGCGCCACAAGCGCGGCGCGTTCACGCAGTTCCTGGAGCATGCTCCCGATGCTACCGAGCGACAAGGGCCCGCCCCAAGAACTTGCCTCACCGGAACCGTTCTGTCCCGCCCGTCCCTGCGACTCAGACAGGGCGGGGTTCGCGGGGTTCCTCGTCGTCGGCTTCGTCCACGGCTCGGAACAGGTCGGCGCGTACGTCCTGGATGTTCGGGATGTCGCGCAGCGTGACGTGTCCCTGCTCCCCCGCCGACTCGACGTTGAGCGTGCCGCAGCCGAACAGCCGTTCAAGCAGGGTCTGGTCGGCGCTGACCGTGTTGACCTTGGTCATCGGGATGTCCTCGGTCGACTTGTTCAGCACCCCTCTGCTGATGGCCAGCCGGTGCGAGGTCAGCACGTAGGTGGTGTTCTTCCACTGCAGGTACGGCACGAACGACCACACCGTCAGCAGCCCCACCGCGATCACCGCGACGGCGATGCGCGCGTAGCCGTCGTAGGCGAAGACCGGCATGAAGAAGATCCCGGCGCCGGACCCCAGAACGATGAGGACCAGCGCGAGGAACGGCGTGACGAGGCGCTTCCAATGGGGGTGGAACGTGCGGATGCGCAGTTCCCCCTCCGCCAGGTGGTGATCAGCGAGACCCATGGGGCAAATCGTGGCACGTCCCGACCCCGTTAGTCACGGGAGGTGCGGACGCACGTGCACGACGTCTCCCGCGCTCAGCGTGTGCGTGCTCCCCTGCGACTCGACGAGCAGATGTCCCGCCCCGTCGACGCCGACGGCCCGCCCGGTGAGCACCCGCTCGCCCGGCAGCTCGACCCGGACATCGCGGCCGACCGTCGCGCTGAGCCCCAGATAGGCCGCCCGCAGCCCGCACGCGTCGGCGTCGCCGTCCGCCCGCGACCACTCGTGGTAGTGGGTCTCGATCTCCCGCAGCACCGCCCTGATCAGCGGGTCGCGGTCGACGCAGGCGGCCTCCTCGATCGCCAGCGAGGTCGCGGTCTCGACGGGCAGTTCCTCCGCGCGGATGCTCACGTTGAGCCCGACGCCCACGACCACCGCGCCGTCCACCCGCTCGGCGAGCACCCCGGCGAGCTTGCGCTCCCCGACCAGCAGGTCGTTCGGCCACTTCAGGCGGGCCTCGACCTCGGCGATCCTGCGGACGGCCGAGGCCGCGGCCAGGCCGACGAGCAGCGGCAGCCAGCCCTGCCGCGACGGCGACGGCTCGGGGCGCAGGAGCACCGAGAAGGCCAGCCCGGACCGGGGCGGCGCGCTCCAGACGCGGCCGAGCCTGCCGCGGCCCGCGGACTGCGCCTCCGCGACGACGACGGTTCCCTGTGGGGCGCCGTCGCGCGCGGCCTGGGCGAGGTCGGCGTTCGTCGAGCCGGTCCTGCCGACGACGGTGATGTCCGACCACAGACCGCCGGGACGGACCAGGGCGCGGGTGAGCGCCGTCTGGGACAGCGGCGGGCGGTCGAGATCGGAGAAGGGCGAGTCGAGCACCCGTCCATCTTCCCTCCCCAGGCGACCATCCGTTACCGAAGCAGGGCAATGAGCAGGCAACACCGGGGCGGTGACGACGACGCACGCCTGGAGCGCCAGGATGGGAACCATGAACGAAGACTCACGTCATCCGGTGCCCGGAGGGGTCGTCCGGCGCCCCGGCCCCAGCACCAGGACCCGGGTCAGGGAGGTGGCCGGCGGGGTCGTGCGGGACAGGCGTGACGACCTGGCGACCGAGGAGCCGCTGGAGATCAGGGTCCAGTCGGACGGCGCGCGCCGTACGGTGGCGATCACCATGCGGACGCCGGGGGCCGACTTCGAGCTGGCGGCCGGGTTCCTGCACGGCGAGGGCCTGGCCTCGGCGGCGGAGATCGCCTCCATCGCCTACTGCACGGACGAGGACGTGGCGCCCGAGGCCCGCTACAACACCGTCACGGTACGGCTGCGCGGCCCGCTGCCCGACCTGCCCTCCCTCGACCGGCACTTCGTGACGTCGAGCGCCTGCGGCGTCTGCGGCAGCGCCAGCCTGGACGCGCTGCGCGACCGGTGCGCCCCGCTGCCCGCCGGTGACGTGCGGGTCTCCCCCGAGACCCTGTACGGCCTGCCGGAGAGCCTCAGACGGGCACAGGGCGTGTTCGGCAAGACCGGGGGGCTGCACGCCGCCGGGCTGTTCACCCCGGAGGGCGACCTGGTGGCGCTGCGCGAGGACGTGGGACGGCACAACGCGCTGGACAAGCTGGTCGGCTGGGCCCTGATGAAGGGCATGACGCCGCTGACCGGGCACGTCCTGATGGTGAGCGGGCGCACCAGCTACGAGATCACGCAGAAGGCGCTGAGCGCGGGCGTGCCGGTCGTCTGCGCCGTCTCCGCCCCCTCCTCCCTGGCCGTCGACCTGGCCAGGGAGTTCGGGATGACACTGGTCGGCTTCCTGCGTGAGGAGCGTTTCAACCTCTACGCGGGTGCCGAGCGGGTGACCGGGTGAGGACCCGGTCACCCGCTCGAACGGTCAGCCGGTGTTCTGCAGGCCCGCGGCCACGCCGTTGACCGACAGCAGCAGGAGCGTGGACAGCCGCTCGCGCTCCTCCTCGGTCAGGGTGTCGCCGGAGCGCAGGGCGGACAGGGCGCGCAGCTGCAGGTGCGAGAGCGCGTCCACGTACGGGTCGCGGAGCTGGACCGCGCGGGAGAGCACCCTGCGGTTCTCCAGCAGGCGGCTGTGGCCGGTCACCTCAAGGGCCAGACGGCGGGTGCGGTCGTACTCGGTGAGCACCTGCTCGACGAAGTCGTCCCGTCCGCCGAGGGCGAGGTAGCGGGCCGCGATGTCCCGGTCGGTCTTGGCCAGAGACATCTCCACGTTGTCCAGCAGCGAGGCGAACAGCGGCCACTCGCGGTAGGCGGCGCGCAGCTCGTCGATGCCCGACTTGGCGACGGCCGCCTCAAGGCCGCTGCCCAGGCCGTACCAGCCGGGCAGGTTGACCCGGGTCTGCGCCCAGGAGAACACCCACGGGATG
Source organism: Streptosporangium sp. NPDC020072 (assembly GCF_040631445.1). NCBI lineage: Bacteria > Bacillati > Actinomycetota > Actinomycetes > Streptosporangiales > Streptosporangiaceae > Streptosporangium > Streptosporangium sp. NPDC020072. The sequence continues at coordinate 611,718 of NZ_JBEYAB010000002.1, forward strand.
GCCCGCAGGTCGTCCAGGGACCTGGGCGCGCCGAGGCCGCGCCTGGCGGGGCGGGAGCCAAGGCGCAGCAGGCCGAGCTCCTCAAGCGGGCTGACCAGGGAGAACCACTCGGGGAAGCCGGAGGCCTCGGTCAGCGACCGGTAGGCCCGCTCCGAGGCGGAGGCGACCTGCTCGGCGAGGCCGCGGAAGCGTCCCGCCGCCCTGGCCGTACGGTCCTCGATGGTCGGGGTCGAGGCGAGCAGCACCGCCGAGGTGACCTGTTCCATGTGGCGGCGGGCGATGGCGGCGTGGCCGTAGCGGGCGAAGATGACCTCACCCTGCTCGGTGACCTTGAACCTGCCTCCGACGGAACCGGGCGCCTGGGCGAGCACGGCGCGGTTGGCGGGACCGCCGCCCCGGCCCAGGGCGCCGCCCCGGCCGTGGAAGAGCGTCAGCCGTACGTCGTGTTCCGCGGCCCAGGCGGTCAGCGCCTCCTGCGCCTCGTACAGCTTCAGCGTCGCGGCGGCCGGGCCGAGTTCCTTGGCGGAGTCGGAGTAGCCGAGCATGACCTCAAGCCGGCGGCCGTTGACCGCGAGCCTGTCCTGGATGCCGGGGATGTCCAGCATGCCGGACAGTACGGCGGGCGCGTTGGCCAGGTCGGCGCCCGACTCGAACAGCGGGACCACGTCGAGGCTGGGCGCCCGATCTCCCAGGGCGTGCCCGGCCAGCGTGTAGACGGCGGCGACGTCGTCCGCGGAACGGGTGAAGGAGACCACGTAGCGGGAGCAGGCGGTCGTGCCGAACCGCTCCTGGATCCAGCCGATCGTCCTGATGGTGGCCAGAACCTCGTCGGTGCGCTCCGAGGTACGGCCCTCGGCCAGCTCGGCCAGCGCCTGGGCGTGGACCTGCGAGTGCTGGCGCACCTCAAGCTCGGCCAGGTGGAAGCCGAACGTCTCCACCTGCCAGACGAGGTGCTGCAGCTCGCCGTAGGCCTGCCGGGACGCCTTGGCGGCGACCAGCGACTCCTGGGCCAGGCGCAGGTCGGCCAGCAGCTCCTCCGGAGAACGGTAGGCCAGGTCGAGGCCGCGCTTCCTGGTCGCCGCGATCCTGGCGGCGACGAACAGCAGCCACTGCCGGTGCGGTTCCTGCGGCGAACGGGTGGCCATCTCCGAGACCAGCTCGGGGTGGTCGTTCTCCGCCGCGTACAGCGCGGCCCGCAGCTCCGCGGAGGCGGGCGCGTAGGAGGAGGTCAGGGTGAGCGACCTGCCGATCCTGAGCGCGGCGTTCTCCAGCGCGATCAGCACGTGCTCCGACTGGATGAGCACGGCGTCCCTGGTCACCTTGGCGGTGACGTTGGGGTTGCCGTCGCGGTCGCCGCCGATCCAGCTCCCGTAGCGGATGAAAGCCCTGGCCAGCGGCTCACGGGTGCCGGTGCCCTCGCCGAGCGCGGCGTCCAGCGAGCGGTAGACCAGCGGCACGACCCGGAACAGCGTCTCGTCGAAGGCGGCCATGGCGGTGCGCACCTCGTCGAGCGGGTCGAGCTTGGTCGACCTGAGCTGCGCGGTCCGCCACAGCAGGTCGATCTCCTCAAGGAGCCGCCGCCGGGTCTCGGCCCGTTCGGCCGCGCCCCGGTCGGGACTGTTGTAGGCGGCGAGCCTGCCGCTGATCCGCTGGATCGCGGTGACGACCGCGCGCCTGCGGGCCTCGGTCGGGTGCGCGGTCAGCACCGGGTGCAGCCGCAGCCCCTCGACCAGCTCGGCGACGCGCTCACCGCCCAGTTCCTGTACGGCCTGCGCGATGGACTCCGGCAGCGGTTCCTCCCCCGTGTCACGGACACGGAGGGTGCGGATCCTGAAATGCTCCTCGGCGAGGTTCGCCAGGTGGAAGTAGCAGGTGAAGGCGCGGGCGATCAGCACCGCCCTGTCGACCGGCCACTGCGCGACCATCTCGGTGATCTCGTCGCCGGAGACCTTCCCGCGACGGGCGTCGATGACGGCCTTGCGAAGGCGTTCGACGTCGGCGAGCAGGTCGTCGCCTCCGTGCTCGGCGATCACCTGCCCCAGGAGCCCACCGAGCAGCCGCACATCCGCGCGGAGCTCGTCGGGCATCTCGGTGACAGCGGATGAACGTTCTGCGGTGTTCGCGATAGCGGACATAATCGTCAGCGTAGTCAGTCCGAATTCTTCACCGCAGACCGGTCCCACCTATTGGACTAGACCAATCAGCCCCCTCGGGAGACGGCCCCCACGAGCTCCGGATACCTGCGGAAACCGACGCTCCCCGCCACTCTCCGTCCCGCCCACGCGACCAGCAGTCCGTACGGCACCGCCAGCACGCTGACCCAGGTGACGCCGAGCAGGACGGGCACGACGACGGGCAGCGACAGCAGGCCGCCGCCGATCATCGCGCCGAAGGAGGCCACGAAGGCGAGGCCGCCCTGTCCCGGCACCGCGCCGGTGAAGGCGTTGAGCCGCTCCGGCACCGAGTACGGCACCAGCACGCTCGTCAGGGCGCCGACCCCGAGCCCGACACCCAGGACGCCCCAGCCGCTGAGCGCTCCGGGGATCGCCAGCATCGGGTCACCGGCCAGCAGGGAGGCGATCACGGCCACCAGGGCGAGCAGCGGCACGGCGATCGTCGCGACGGCCAGGTGCCGCCCGGCCAGGTCGGTCCGCCAGTCTCCGCCGGTGCCGTAGACCACGGCGTTCATCCACAGCGAGCGGCCGTCGATGCCGAAGGAGTTGGCCGACTGCAGGGCGATCATCACCGCGCCCAGGCAGGCCGGGCCGACCACCAGGCCGGCACCGCCCATCCCCTCTCCCCTGCTCAGGGAGAAGGCCATGATGCCGGTGACCACAAGGGAGGTGAACCAGACGACCCTGCCCCTGGGGTCGCGGCGGGCGTACTTCAGCTCCTTGGTCGCGACCGCGGCGAGCTGCCCGTCCGGCAGGAACCTGGCGAGCAGGCCCCGGGAGTTGCGCACCGAGGCGCCCTGGGTCGAGGCGTCCGGGGTGACCAGCGCCCTGCGCAGCGCGGCGATCCACAGCCGCCCGATCACCACCACCAGTACGGCCAGCACCAGCAGTTCGGCGACGGCGACCAGGCCGCCGTCCGCGATGGCGTGGGCGGCCAGGCCCGGCGGGGTCCAGCGCAGCACCGAGGCCACGGCGTGCAGCATCCGCCCCGGGTCAGTGGAGAAGCCACCGTTGAGCACCAGGTTGGGGATCTGCCCGGCCAGGACGAACAGGACGACGGAGACGGCGAGCACGTCGCGTCCCCTGCGGGTGCGCATGACGCCGGACAGGGAGGTGGTGACCAGCCGTGAGGTGACGATGCACAGCGCGAACTGCAGCAGCACCGCGACGACCCCGAGGAGCGCTCCGCCGATCCCGCTCGCGATGCCGACGACCGCGCCGGACATGACGATCAGCGCGGAGATCGGCCAGACACCGGTGATCGAGGCGGCGAACATCCCGGCCGCGAGCCTGCCGGTGGTCAGCGGCAGCAGCGCCAGGCGCGACGGGTCGAGCGTGTCGTCGAGACCGAAGACCAGCAGCGGCCCGATGGCCCAGCACACCACGAAGACGGTGAACAGCACCACCCCGACGTCGGCCGCGATCTCGGCGGGGGCGAACCGCAGCGCGGAGACCCCGACGAAGCCGAGACCGGCGACGACCACGGCGGCGAGCACGGTGAAGACGAACCCGGCGACACGCGCGCCGTTGCCGCGCAGGTTCCCGGCGATCAACCTGAGCTTGAGCCGTACGAAGAGCATGGGGCCGACCCGCGCGGCCCGTTCGTTCACGCCGAGGTCGCGCCCAGCCATGACAGACCCTCCCCTCCGCCGTCGCCGTGTCCGTGGCCGCCCGCGCCGACCAGCCCGAGGAAGGCCTCGTTGAGGCTGCGTCCCGCGCGGACCTGGTCCAGCGGCCCCTGGGCGACGATCTGGCCCCTGCTCATCACGGAGACCCAGTCGCACAGGCGCTCGACGAGGTCCATGACGTGGCTGGAGAAGACGACGGTCGCGCCGGACTCGGTGTAGCGCCGCAGGACCTCGGTCAGTGTGTTGGCGCTGACCGGGTCGACGCCCTCGAAGGGCTCGTCGAGGAAGAGCACCCTGGGGTTGTGCAGCAGGGCGGAGGCCAGGCCGATCTTCTTGCGCATGCCGGTGGAGTAGTCGACGACGAGCTTGTCCGCCGACTCCGTCAGGTCCATGACCCGCAGCAGTTCCTCGGCCCTGCGTTCGACCTCGGCCTTGGGGATGCCCCTGAGCTGGCCGTTGTAGGACAGCAGTTCCCTGCCGGACAGGCGTTCGAACAGGCGCAGCCCCTCGGGCAGCACACCGATACGGGCCTTGACCTGGACCGGGTCGCGCCAGACGTCGAGGCCGTCGATGTGGATGGCGCCGCCGTCCGGGCGGAGCAGACCGGTGACCATGCTGAGCGTGGTCGTCTTGCCCGCGCCGTTCGGACCGACCAGTCCGGCGAAACTGCCGCGGGGCACGACGAGATCGACACCGCCGACGGCCACCTGCTGCCCGAATCTCTTGAAGAGCTGTTGTGTTCGTACCGCTTCGGCGCTGTCCATCATGACCTCTATTTTGCCAGAATTAACCTTTTGGAAGTCATACCTCCCAGCTCAGAACGGTCCGGGACCCCTCTGGGTTCCGGGATCACCGGAGGGCTACCCTGCTGGAAACGAGCGGGGAACGCGCCCGCGCGCCCGGAAACGTCAGGCCGCACAACGGCCGCCACGCCCGGGCGCGCCTGTCACGAACGCAGCGAGGAGTGAAGGACCCGATGAGCGCCGAGCCGACAGCCCCGGGGATCGACATCCACACGACCGCGGGCAAGCTCGCCGACCTGGAACGCCGCCTGGACGAGGCGGCTCACGCCGGTTCGGCGCGCGCGGTCGACAAGCAACACGCCAAAGGCAAGATGACGGCCAGGGAGCGTGTGCTCTCCTTCCTGGACGAGGGCAGCTTCGTCGAGTTCGACGAACTGGCCAGGCACCGTTCGACCAACTTCGGCCTCGACCGCGAGAGGCCGTACGGCGACGGCGTGGTGACCGGGCACGGCACGGTCGACGGCAGGCCGGTGGCGATCTTCGCCCAGGACTTCACCGTGTTCGGCGGCTCCCTCGGCGAGGTCTTCGGCGAGAAGATCGTCAAGGTCATGGACCACGCCCTGAAGACCGGCTGCCCGGTGGTCGGCATCAACGACTCCGGCGGGGCGCGCATCCAGGAGGGCGTCGTCTCCCTGGGCCTGTACGCCGAGATCTTCAAGCGGAACGTGCACGCCTCCGGCGTCGTCCCGCAGATCTCGCTGGTTATGGGCCCGTGCGCGGGCGGCGCGGTCTACTCCCCCGCGCTCACCGACTTCGTGCTGATGGTGTCGGAGAAGTCGCACATGTTCATCACCGGCCCCGACGTCATCAGGACGGTCACCGGCGAGGAGGTGACGTTCGAGGAACTCGGCGGCGCGCACACGCACAACTCCAGGTCGGGCGTGGCGCACTACGAGGCCGTCGACGAGGCCGACTGCCTGGAGTTCGCCAGGGCGCTGCTGTCCTACCTGCCGTCGAACAACCTGGACGAGGCCCCGGTGCTGGACGCGGAGCCGGTCCTGGAGACCACCGACGAGGACAGGGAGCTGGACACGCTGATCCCCGACTCGGCGAACCAGCCGTACGACATGCACACCGTCGTCGAGCACGTGCTCGACGACGGCGAGTTCCTTGAGGTGCACGCGCTGTTCGCGCCGAACATCCTGGTGGGTTTCGGCCGGGTCGAGGGACGTTCGGTGGGGATCGTCGCCAACCAGCCGATGAGTTTCGCCGGGACGCTGGACATCGCGGCCTCCGAGAAAGCCGCCAGATTTGTCCGTACTTGTGATGCCTTTAACATTCCCGTTCTTACTTTTGTGGACGTACCGGGATTCCTTCCGGGAACTGATCAAGAATGGAACGGGATCATCCGCCGCGGGGCCAAACTGTTGTACGCCTACGCCGAGGCGACCGTCCCACTGGTCACCGTGATCACCCGCAAGGCGTACGGCGGCGCCTACGACGTCATGGGCTCCAAGCACCTGGGCGCGGACGTCAACCTGGCCTGGCCGACCGCGCAGATCGCGGTGATGGGCGCCCAGGGCGCGGTCAACATCCTCTACCGGCGTGAGCTGGCTTCGGCCGCCGATCCCGACGCCGAGCGGGCCAGATTCGTCACCGAGTACGAAGACACCCTCGCCAACCCGTATCTCGCGGCCGAACGAGGGTATGTGGACGCCGTGATCCGCCCGTCCGACACCCGAGTCCAGGTCGTCAGGGCCCTGCGCGCCCTGCGCAACAAGCGAACGGTCCTGCCCCCCAAGAAGCATGGGAACATCCCGCTATGACACACCTGAAGATCGTTCATGGAGAAGCGACACAGGAGGAGGTCGTCGCGCTGGTGGTCGCCCTCGCCGCACGGACGGCCCCGGCGGCGAAAGCAGCACCAAAGCGCGAAAATTGGCGTAATCCCTCACACCGCATGCGAAAGTATCTGCCCACCGGACATGGTGCTTGGAGATCAAGCGGACTGCCTCGTTAGATCCATGGAACGGGGTGTCAAGTTGCACGAGACTTGGGACTATCTAAGAAATGGGCGCATATAGTCAGCCCGATCAGTGAGTTCCGAGGCCTGGAGGACGAGATGACCATCCTGGACCTCACAACGCATCCCGTCGCCGCCAAGTACGCCGTCCTCGTGGACGTCGGCTATCTCTACGCGGCGGCGGGAGAGGTCCTCCTGGGCGCCAAGGAGCGCAAGGAGTACCGCGTCGCCGCCGACGAACTCATCCAGGCGCTGCAGAAGCACGCCGAGGCGCGCATCCACGGCGAGCTGCTGCGGATCTACTGGTACGACGCCGCCAGAGACCGGGTGCCGACCGTCGACCAGCGCGTCATCGCCCAGCTCCCCTGGGTCAAGGTCCGGCTCGGCAACCTCAACGCCCGCGGCCAGCAGAAAGGCGTGGACGCCCAGATCAGGAGCGACCTGGAGGCCCTGGCCAGGCACCACGCGGTGAGCGACACCATCCTGCTGGCCGGAGACGAGGACATGGTCCCCGCCGTCGAGGCGGCCCAGGCCTACGGCGTGCGCATCCACCTGTGGGGCGTCGAGCCGCCCTACGGCACCAACCAGGCCGAGCGCCTGGTCTGGGAGTCCGACACCGTCGAGATCATCAGCGCCGACTTCCTGCGCTCCTTCTTCAGCCGCGCCCCCGCGCCCGTCCCCGTCCCGGTGCCGCCGGTGACGCCCTCCCCGGCCCAGGTCTTCGCCGGCCGTACCGCCGCCAAGCCGAAGGCCCCCGCCGGTCAGCCCGCCAAGCTCGGGCCGAGCCGCCCCCGGGTCGAGGACGTCGGCGAGCACGTGGCCCAGAAGTGGATCCTCACCCGGGGCCGCGACAACATCCGCGACCTGCTGCCCGGCCCGATCCTGCCCACGGTCATCGACACCGAGCTGCTCATCGAGGCCGAGAAGGAGCTGGGCCACTCCCTGCGCCCCTACCCCGAGGCCAGGGTCTGGCTGCGCGACGGCTTCTGGGCCAGGGTCTACCGCGAGTTCGAGATCGGGGTCGGCATCTCCTCGAAGTGATCTCCCCACGGTGATCCACGGTCACGTCCGAATCCCGCCGGTCACACCCTCTACGCTGCTCATATCGTTGAGGACATGTCCGTCGCAGAGCTTGACTTCGACTCCTGTTACCGCGCGGTGACCGCCAGGGACGCCCGGTTCGACGGGCGGTTCTACACAGCTGTCACCTCCACCCGCATCTACTGCAGGCCCATCTGCCCCGCCCGCACACCCGCCTCGCGCAACGTGCGCTTCTACCGCCACGCCGCCTCCGCCGAGGCGGCCGGGTTCCGGCCGTGCAAACGCTGCCGTCCCGAGCTCAGCCCCGGAGACCCCGGCTGGGACCACCGGGGCGACCTGATCGGCAGGGCACTGCGGCTGATCGACGAGGGCGTGGCCGACAACGGCGGGGTCGCCAGGCTGGCCGGTCGCCTGCACATCACCGAACGGCACCTGCACCGCCTGTTCACCACCGAGATCGGCGTCGGCCCGCTGGCCGTCGCCAGGACGAAACGCCTGCTGCTGGCCAAACAGCTGCTCACCGAGACCGGCCTGCCGATCACCGACGTGGCCTTCGCCTCCGGCTTCGGCAGCGTGCGCCAGTTCAACGCGACCATGAAGGAGACGTACGGCTTCACGCCCGGCGAACTGCGGGCGACCGCGAGCAGGGACGGGGGCGGGAACGGGGGCAGGGCCGTGGCCGACACCTCGCTGACGCTGCGGCTGCACCGGCGCGAGCCGTACGACTCGCGGGCGCTGCTGCGGTTCCTGCGGGCCAGGGCGATCCCCGGCCTGGAGACCGTCGACGAGACCTCCTACAGCAGGGTGGTCCCCGGCGGTGCCGTCACCCTCACCCCGTTGCCCGGCCACGTGCGGCTCGACGTCGAACTCGACGACACCCGGGGGCTTGCCCGCGTCGTGGCCCGCTGCCGCCGTCTGCTCGACCTCGACGCCGACCCGCAGGCCATCGCCGACGCGCTCGGGGGGACCTCCCTGGGCCCGCTGGTCACCGCCAACCCGGGCCTGCGGGTGCCCGGCGCGTGGGACGGCTTCGAGGTCGCCGTGCGCGCCGTGGTCGGCCAGCAGATCTCCGTCGCGGGCGCCCGTACCCTGCTGGGCAGGATCGTCGCCCGCGCGGGCCACGGCGGCGTGCTGTTCCCGGCCCCCGGCGAGCTGCTCGAAGCCGACCTCGAAGGGCTCGGGCTGACCGGGCGGCGGGTCGCCACGCTCAGGGCGCTCGCCGCGTGCGTCGCCGAGGGCGAGATCGACCTGGACGGCGCGCAGGAACCCGCCCAGGTCGTCTCCCGGCTGCTGCCGCTGCCCGGCATCGGGCCGTGGACGGCGAGCTACGTGGCGCTGCGGGCGCTGCGTGACCCGGACGCCTGGCCCGACGGCGACCTGGTGCTGCGCAGGACCATGGCCCGCCTGGACATCCCCGAAGACCACATCGAGCGGTGGCGGCCCTGGCGGGCCTACGCCGCGCTACACCTCTGGAGCGCCGCATGACCGTCGAGGCACAGGTCCTCCCCACCCCCATCGGCCCGCTGGCGCTGCTCGCCCGCGAGGGCGTCGTCGTGGCGGCCGGTTTCACCGCCGATCCCCAGGAGATGTTCGTACGGCTCCCGCCCGCCCTCAGGGCCCTCGACCTGGTCGTCACCGACGACCTGGGCCCGTCCGCGCGGGCCGTACGGGACTATCTGGACGGCGACCTCAAGGCCCTCGACAGCGTCGAGGTGACGCAGCCCGGCACCCCGAAACGGCAGCGGCTGCTCGACGCCCTGCGGCAGGTCCCGCCCGGCGTCACGGTCAGCTACGCCGAGCTGGCCGAACGGGCGGGGCTGCCCAGGACGGCGGCCAGGGCCGCGGGAGGCGCCTGCGCGCAGAACCTGATCGCCCCGTTCGTGCCGTGTCACCGCGTCCTGCCCTCGACCGGCGGCTTCGGCGGTTACTACTACGGCGTCCCGGTCAAGCGGTGGCTGCTCACCCACGAGGGCGCCCTCCTGCCCTGACCGGCCCGCCTCATTCGTCTCCCTTGACGACGCTCTGCACCTCGCCGACGGCCACGTCCCGGTCCGCGCTCACCTGGACCGGGGCGTAGTCGAAGTCGACCCCCGGCGCCGTGACGGGCCACACCGCGGTCACGGTCATCGTGTAGACCCCGCGCGGCTGGTCGGCCGAGGCCCGCCGGTAGGTCACCCCGCAGCTGAACCTGTCCTTCTCCCCCTTGCTGTACGGCTTGCCGCCCCCCTCACAGTTCTGCTTGACGTCGGCGCGATCGCCCGTGGTGCCCGACTTGATCTGCAGGCTCCCGAGGGTGGCCGTGACCGTGGCGCTCATGACGCCGGGCAGCGTCGCGGTCACCGAACGCGTCTTGGCGCCGGTGTCACCGAGCCAGACCCAGGTGTCCAGGTTGACGTAGCTCTTGACGTTCGGATTGACCTCGATCTTCGGCTTGGGCACGGTCAGCGCGGCCCTGGCGATGTCGGCCAGCTCCCTGACGGTGATCCCGGCGGGCGGGGTGGTGTTCGGCGGGACGAACACGTACGGTTCGAGCCCCGCCAGGCAGGACAGCGCGTTCGGGTCGGCCGCGTTGTAGGCGCGCGTCCACCAGTTCCCCTCCTTGCCGACCTTGTCCTTGAACTGCTTGAGGTCGTCCAGGTGCCTGCGCCACTCCGTCTCGGGGATCCACTCGGGCTTGCTCCCCTCCTGCTTCTTCAGCATGTCCTCGGCGTTTCCGCCGGGTTCGTACCAGCAGGGGCGCTTGACCCGGTAGCCGTCGCTCTTGCCGCCCGTCCCGTTCCCGGACACGACGATCCGGGAGTCCTTCAGGACGACGCCGACCTTCTCGTTGCCCTCGCCCCCCTGGAAGCCCGTGGCCTCGGGACCGCCGCCCCCTCCGGGAGGGGCCGCGAAGGCGACGGAGGGACTCGTGACGGCGAGCAGGACCAGCCCCGCGACGGCCGTTCTCCTGATCATCGAAGACACCCCTTCACCCGTTCGCTGGGAAGTTCCGTGTGCCGTAGCAGCGCGACCCGCCACACCCCGTCGTCGCCGAGGCGCATCCCGGCCGCCTGCAGGAAGGGCTCACGGGTCCACGCGGGCTGGCGGGCGAGCGGCCTCCCGGTCGCCGTGTCGAGCAGACGCATGCCGGACTCGTCCATGCACGCCTCCATCTGCGCCCCTCTGCCGTCCACGGGGCCGACGGTCAGCGCGTAGACGCGGGCGGTGCCCCGTACCGAACGGTGCTGGTCGAGGAACTCCCCCACCCACGTGCTCAGCTCGCCGACCGCGTCACCGGTGACGGCGTCGAGATAGCCGACGTCCCTGCCGCCGGTGACGACGGCCCTGAACGACCCGGCCAGGTGGTCGCGGAAGGCGGCGACCATCCCGGCGGTGTCCCGGTCGGGGGCGGCGGGCCACTCGACGACCAGCCGTACGCCGGGGGCGACCTCGACCGTCTCCGTCCGTGCCGTGGGGGTCGCGACGGGCGCCCTTGAGAGGTCCGGCGTCGCGCTCGCCCCACCGGCGTCGCCCTGCGGGACGAACCTGTCCGGCTCCGCCGTACAGCCCGCGAGCAGGACTCCTGCCGCCGCGGCCCCGGCCACCATGGCCCTCCCCGCCCTCATGCGGACGGCGCCGAGCGCATCCGCCACGAGGGCAGCAGCTCGTCGATCAGGGCCTCGGTCTCCGGGGCCATCCCGCTCCCGCCCGGCTGGGCGGCGGCCCTCCTGTTCAGGGCCTCGACCACGGTCCGCAGCCGCGCCTGGTCTCCGGTGAGGTGGGTGGCCCGCAGCAGGTCGCGCCAGAGCCCCTCGTCGTCGGCGGCGAGCAGCAGGCCCGCCCGCACCGCGGCGACGGCCCGTCCCCCGTCGCCCTCCTCGATCCGGATGTCGCAGAGCCGGTGCGCGGCGTCCGCGACGGCCGCCGTCACGTCGTACTCCAGGTCGTCGTCGGCCAGCCAGGCGTACCGGCCGCGCGGGCGGCCGTTGAGCAGCGGCCCGCGCACCAGGTTCAGCGCCCGTTCGAGCAGTACGGCGCGCACCCCGGAGTCGGTGTGGGAGCGGCGGACCAGGTCGCGGAAGACCATCCAGTCGGTCCGCACCTCGGGGCCGAGGCGGAACCTGCCCGCCTCGTCGGCGTAGAGGTTGGGGCGCCCCGCGCCGTCGGTGCCCAGCCAGTCGACGACCCTGGCGATGGTCGCGTCCCTGACCGCCGCCTGCACGCCGCGTGGCCACAGGACGCCGCCGAGCACGACCGGGTGGACGCCGCCCGGGTGGGTCGCGAGGTAGACGACGAGTTCCACCGCGAGCGTGGCCCGTCCCTCCTCCATCGGTGAGGGGCCCGCGATCTCCACGGGGCCGAGGACCCGCACCTCGACCGAGGCGTTCGCCGGGACGGGCTCCGGCCGGTCGCTCATCGGCTCGCCGTCGAGCCGTCCCGCGGTCTCGAACAGGTCGATCAGGGCACGGTAGTGGCGGCGGGGCAGCAACTGGGCGTCCACCTCGAAGCCGAGCGCGTCCACCTTCGCCCTGCCGTCCTCGGTGACCTCCCAGTTCCAGGTGGCGTGCGGGACCTTCCCCGCCACGACGTACCCGGCCGCTGTCCTGACGCCCTTCCTGGCGAGTACGGCCAGCCGGTGCCCCTCCTCCTCGTTCGGCACGAGCGCGGAGAGCACGTAGTGCGGCGGCCAGATCGGCTCCGCGGCCCGTCCCTGGATCCTGCCGGTCAGCACGTCCCCGCCCTGGCCGCGTTCCGCGGCCCTGGCCTCAAGCTCGGGCAGCAGTTCGGCGAGGGTCGCGACGTGCCTGACCCGGTCGGGGGCGATCACGGTCAGCTCCTCGCCGAACCCGACGAGCGTGACGGTCATCAGGTCCGACCAGCGGTTGGTCGCCAGTTCGACGGCGAGGGCGGCCAGGGCCTCGGTGCTGCGCGGGCCGTCGAGGCTGATCAGGCCGTGCGCCGCCTCCAGGTCGACGAGCACGCGCCCCTCGCCGTTCGACCCGAGCGAGACCAGCCCGGGGTACGGCGCGGGCGCCTCGGACAGCGCCCGTTCGTCGAGCATCCTGCCCTCGTGGGCGGGCAGCTTCCACACCTGGCCGCCGTCGTGGGCGCTCCAGGGCGCGGGTGCCTCGGCCACGGGCGGGTGGATCCACAGGTCGAGGCTCTGCGCCGACAGGTGGGCGGCGTAGATGGTGGGCGGGATGCGCTTCTGCGCGGCCAGGGAGCGGCCGAGCAGCCGCAGCCCGATGTCCAGCATCCGGCTGCCCGGGGCGTCGGCGCCCAGTCTGAGCGCCACCTCCGCCTTGGCCGCGTCGTCCTTCGGCCTGGCGATCCTGCGCCCGAACGCCCTGTGCCACAGCTGCTGTCTGCGCCTGCGGCCCAGGGCCGCCAGCAGCCCGGCCGCCGCGAGCGAGGCCCCGGCCAGGTAGTCGAGCAGCTCCAGCCCCTGTTGCTGCCCCTGGTCGCGGCCCTGGTCCTGGCTCTGCTCCTGTCCCTGGTCCTTGGTCCTGTACGGCTCCCGCCTGCCGCTGTCGGCGCTCTCCTCACGGGAGTCGGCGGGTCTGCGGGCCTCGCCCCTGTTCTCCCCGCCGCCGCCCGCCTCCTGCCGGGCCTCGCCCGGCAGGTCGGAGCCTCCCTTGGCCGAGATGTCCTGGGTGTGGCCGTCGAGTTCCGCGGGCTTGCCCGGGTGGTCCTCAAGGGTCTCCCCGCGCGGCTGGGAGGCCGGGACGATGTGCACGTTCCTGGCGTCGTCCGGCATGTCGAGCACCCAGCCCGGCCTGATGAGGTCGGCCATGTGCAGGCGGCTGCCGTCGGGCTGCTCCTTGTGCTGGTTGAGCCGGTAGATCTCCGGATAGCGCCGCCCGTCGCCGAGGCACTTCTCCGCGATCTCCCACAGGCTCTCGTGGTGGCGCCCGTGCGGCGGCTGCACCACGTAGACCTTCCTGGCCTTCTCGACGTGCACCAGCGGCGCCCGTTCCTCGGGCTCCGGGGTGGTGACCGAGGCCGCCGCGGTCACGGGGGCGGCGGGCGTCGCCGTGGGCCTGACGATCGGCACGACGACCGCGGAGACGGTGAACAGCAGCAGGACCGCGGAGACCAGCCGGTTGGCCAGCATCTGGGTGCCGCCGGAGAAGGGCACCCTGGCGGGCATGCCGACCCGGCGCAGCCCCGCGTAGATCTCGACGATCACGCAGACGGTCAGCTGCAGCCAGGCCAGCCAGACCAGCAGCACGAGGATGGCCACGATCATGCTCGTACCGACCTGGCTGGTCAGCAGGTTCAGGTGGAGCAGTTCGGGCGACAACGGCGGCCCGGCCAGCCTCAGCAGCGCGTAGGGAACCCCGCCGACCAGTGCGACCAGCACGACCAGCGCGCCGAGACCGGCGGCCAGGTCGCCCGCCGTACGTCTCGGTCGTATGCGCGTTGGCTGTCGCGTGGGCATGCGTCTCCCTTCGTGTCCAGGTTCTTCGTCCTCAGCCGGCTCCGCCAGCCGTTCGCCTCAATCGGTACGGCCCGCGTCCGTCACCCGTCGTCCCCCATGTCGGGTCCCGCGGTTGCCGAGGCCTCCATGTCGGAGCCGGGGAAGCCGAGCGCGGCCAGGAAGAACGACGTCCAGGCCGCGGAGACCCGGACCGTGACCTCGCCCTGCCCGCCGCCGACCGAGCACTCGCCGAGGCGGACGTCGGAGCCCGCGTAGCCGGAGACGATCTTCTTCGCCTCCGCGCAGACCTCGTCCTCGCCCAGCAGCCGGGCCTGACCGGTCTCCCTGAGGTACTCGACGTCTATCTTGTCGGCGGCGGCCCTGGCCGCCTGCTCGGCGATGTCCGCGGCCCGCAGCCTGGCGTTGATGGCGCCCCCGCCGTCCACGAGGAGCCCGGCCAGCATGAAGACCATCACCGAGAAGATCACCGTGAAGACCGACATCGACCCCCGGTCTCCGGGTCGGCGGGCAGAGGTCATTTCTCCACCCTCCGGAGCTGCTCAAGCGGGGCCACCGCGTCCCCCCGCATGTCCTTGGCCGCGCCGAAGCCGAGGAAGTCCAGGTCGAGTGAGCAGGTCACCGTCACCTTGACCTGGCCGCCCGCCTTCCAGTCCGTGCCGGCGAGGCTGACGTCCGGTTCGCACTGCCCGGACAGGGACCCCTTGGCGGCCTCGTCTGCGGCGCTCTCCGCGTCGGAGCGGGTGCGTTCGACGGAGGCCGCCCGCGCGGCGTCCCTGGCGGCTCCGTTCACCTCGCCCTGGGCCTCGACGATCCGTCCGGCGCCCACCAGGAACAGCAGGAACAGCAGGAAGACCGGTGCGAGGAGCACGGCCTCCGCCGACAGCGACCCCCTCTCGGGGTCCCCGCCCGCTCTCCTGGTCACTCCTGACACCCCTCACCACCGTCGTCGGGCCGGAAGCACTCGACGGGGCCGCCGAAGCGCGAGGTGATGGTGAGGCTCGTCGAGGGCAGCAGCGGGACGACCTGGACCGCGGTCGCGGTGATCTCGACCCCCCGCTGGTCGCCCTCCTCCCAGGTCGTCACCTTCGCGCCGTCGAGAAGCTTGGGGCCGATGGCCTTGAGCACCTCCTCGGCCTTGGAGGTCGCGTCCTCCTGCCAGGAGTCGGAGTCGATCCTGGCCAGCCGTGACCCCTCCCGCGCCGCGGCGTCGGCCACCTGGCGGCCGTGGAACCACAGGGCGAACTGCACGACGAGCAGCACGACGGCCAGCACGACCGGCATGATCATCGCGAGTTCGACGACGGAGGCGCCGCGCTCGCCGTCCCGTCCGCGCACGCGCCGGGAGCGGCGCGCGGGCGCCTCAGCCGTTGCCGCCAACCGGGCCACCTCCGCCGTCGGTGCCGCCGCCCCCGCCCCCGCCACCGCTTCCGCCGCCGAACTGGTCGGAGATCTCCCCCTGCCTGCCCTCGACGAGGGTCCTGATGAGGGTGGCCAGGCCGAGGGCGACCCCGGCGATGATGGCGGTGATGATGACCCACTCGACCGCTGAGGCGCCCCTGCTCGGAGCGTTGCGCGCCCGGTCGATCCGCACACTCAGGAAGGTCGTCGCGTAGACGATCCACGGATGGTTCAGCATGTCAGGACCCCAACATCTTCATCGCTGCCGGAAAACTCAGGAAGATCACAAAACCGGCGCAGAGCAGAAGCTGCGCGACGAGCATCGACTGGGAACGCTCACCCGCCTGCCCCTCGATCTCGGCGAGCTCCCGCCGCCGCAGGGTCGCGGCGCGCGCGGTCAGCGACGAGCGGACCTTGGCGCCGTCGTCGGCGACCAGCCCGAGGGCGGCGGACAGGTCGCGCAGCTCGTCCACGTTGATCTCGTCGCCGAGCTGTCCGAGGGCCTGCCACGGGGTGATGCCGACGATCCTGGCGTTGCCGAGCGCCTCACGGATGCGGGCCATCGCCCAGTTGGCCTCCTCCTCGTCCCCGGCGGGCGCGCCGACGGAGACGGCCATCAGCAGCGCCTCCGGCACTCCCCGGCCGCCCGCGAGGTTCATCGCGACCAGGTCGAGGAAGGCTCCGACGACGTGCCGGAAGTCGCGGCGCATCCGTGCGGCGTCCCGTTTGACCTGGAGGTCGGGCAGGACGAAGAACACCCCGGAGACCGCGAGGGCGACCCACAGCGGCATCGTGAGCGAGGCGTCCCAGCTCATCAGCGCCAGCCAACCGGCCAGCAGGGGGAAGGCCAGCAGCCCGGAGACGGCCAGCAGCACCTTGGTGGCCAGGAACGCCTCGAACGACCTGCCGAGCAGGGCCAGGTCGGACTTGGCCGAGCGCGCCTGCCAGCCCCTGGCCGCGTACAGGCGGGCCAGCCGTACGCCCAGCTCCCTGCGCAGGGCGCTGACGTCCTCGTCCGGCAGGATGAGCCTGGCCCTGGGCGCCTGGGTGCCCTCCCTGGCCGCGTCGAGGGCCAGCAGCCTGGTCACCAGCCCCGGTCTGGCCGGGAACAGCGCCCGCATCAGCAGGAACAGGCCGAGGCCGAACACGCCCCCGGCGAACAGCGCGTCAGTCGGCATCGCGCGCCTCGCCTCCCATGGTGCCTCCCACGGCCCCTCCGGTGGGCAGGCCGAGCAGTCTGGCGGGCTTGTCGAAGCGGGCCAGGCGCCGCATCCAGGCGAAGCCCGCGCCGAAGAACCCGGCCACGACCACGAGCACGGCCTGCCCGAGGGCGCTGTCGTACTCGGCGACGTAGGAGGGGTTGAACACCACGAGCGCCACGGCGAAGGCGATGGCCGTACCGACCACGATCTGCACGCTGCGCCGGGTCGAGCGGCGCTCGGCCTCGACGCGGCGGCGCATGTCCAGCTCCTCGCGGGCCGAGACGGCCAGCGCGCCGAGCACGTCGCGCAGGCCGGGGCCGCGCAGCTTGGAGTTGAGGATGAGCGCGGCCACGACGAGGTCGGCCGAGGGGTCGTCCAGCTCGTCTGCGAACAGCCTGAGCGCGTCCTGCAGCGGCATCCTGGTGTGCAGCCGGTCGACCAGCGACAGCAGGTGCGGGCGCAGGGTCGGCGCGGCGGCCCTGATCGACGACGGGATCGCCTGTTCCAGGCCCGCCGCCCCGGCGATGGTGTCACGGAGCGACTCGGTCCAGGCGGCCAGGCCCTCAAGGCGCCGCATCGCCGTACGCTCCTCGGCCGCGCCGCCCGCCAGGCCCCGCCATCCGAGCGCGAGCAGTACGGCCCCGGCCGCCATGACCGGCCATCCGGTCACCACGAGCACCAGGACGCCCACGATCGCGCCGATGGCCGAGCGGGTGGACAGCGCCTTGAGAAGCTCGCGTCTTCCCGCCTTCCTGCCCGGGCTCGCGGGCCGGGGGCGCAGACCGTACAGGGCCAGGCCGAGCAGGAACAGCCCGGCGCCGAGCGCCGCGCCCGCGAGCATGACCAGCGGGTCGAACAGGCCGGGGGGAAGGCCGTTCACGCCCAGCCTCCGGGGTCGTAGCCGTGGTGGGCCAGCTCCTCCATGCAGGACAGGGGGGCGTTCGGCAGGACCCGGCCGTCGGGGGCCGTGGCGAAGACCTCGGAGGAGAGCACCCGCCCGTCGACACCGGCGACCTCGCGCACGCTGGAGACGAAGCGGCGCAGTCTGCCGCCCTTGGCGTAGTCGTTGCGCTTCTCGATGAAGACCACGAAGTCGATCGCGCCCGCGATGAGCATGTGGGTCGCCTCGATCGGCAGACGCTCGGCGGCCTGGAGGGCGTAGGTGGCGATGCGGTTGAAGACCTCCATCGAGGAGTTGGCGTGGATGGTGGACAGGGACCCGTCGTTGCCCTGGGTCATCGCGTTGAGCATGGTGACGATCTCGTCGCCGAGGACCTCTCCGACGATCACCCGGGAGGGGTTCATGCGCAGCGAGCGGCGCACCAGCTCGGCCATCGAGATCTCACCCTGGCCCTCGGAGTTGGGCAGCCGCTGCTCGAAGGCGACCACGTTCGGGTGCAGCTCGGCGAACTGGTCGAGGCCGAGTTCGAGGGCGCGTTCGACGGTGATGAGGCGTTCGTGGGGCGGGATCTCGTTGGCCAGGGCGCGCAGCAGGGTCGTCTTGCCCGCGTTGGTCGAGCCGGAGATCATGATGTTCTTGCGGGCCGCGACGGCCGCGGAGAGGAAGCGGCCGATCTCCGGGGTCACGGTGCCGTTGCCGACCATGTCGCTGAGGAAGACCTTGCCCAGGCGGGAGCGGCGGATGGAGACCGCGGGGCGGACCGTCACGTCCATCACCGCGGAGAGCCGGGACCCGTCGGGCAGGCGCAGGTCGAGCTGGGGGTTGGCGGTGTCGAAGGGCCTGCTGGACAGGCCGCTGTAGGCGGCGAGGACCTGGATCAGCTCGATGAGCTCCTCGTCGGAGTCGGCGACCGGCTCCCGCATGAGCTCCTGGCCGTCGGCGTAGCCGACGAAGACCCGGTCGCAGCCGTTGATGTCGATGTTCTCGACGTCGGGGTCGTCGAGCAGCGGCTGCAGGCGGCCGACGCCGAACAGCGCGGCGTGGATTCCGCCGGCGAGGGCCTCCTCCTCCTCTGCGGTCGGCGGGGTACGGCCGACGCCGATCTCCCCGCGGGCGAACTCCTCAAGCACCTGGGCGATCAGCGCACGGGCGAACTGGCGCTCGTCCTCACCGCTCATCGGCGGCAGGCCGCTGGCCTGGTCGAGGCGGCGCTGGTGGGCCAGCCGGTCGCCGACCTCCTGCCGGAAGCGCTTCACCAGGGTGTGGTCTATGGTCACAGGACGTGCTCCGGGACGCGGATCTGGGCGGCGAGGCGTCCGGCCAGCTCACGGGCGGTGCGGATGAGCAGCGAGCGGTCCAGGCGCCCGCCCCACTGGCCGCGCAGCAGCTCGGCGCCCTTGGGGTCGTGCGCGATGCCGGTGACGAAGGCGACCTGCCTGCCGGTCGCCGTGACGATCCGGCGGACGTCGTCGATCGTCGTGCGGTACTGGCGGGGGTCGGCGATCACCACGACCGCGACCTGCACCGACGAGGGCAGCACCTGGAGGCGTTCGCGCAGGTGGGCGACGTGGTCGAGGCTCGCCCTTGTGAACAGCACCACCAGGGCCGCCTCCGTGACCAGCTCGGTCATCTCGGGGTGGCCGCCCAGGCGCCCGCAGTCGGCCAGCACGTCGGCGCCGGGCAGCGCCGCGAACGCGCGGCCGAGCGGCCCCCACAGCCAGGTGAGGCCCGCGGCCTGTTCGCCGTGGGTCAGCCCGGCCAGCACGTCGAGCCCGCCGACGATCCGCTGGGTGTGCTCGTGGATCTGCTCGGGCTGCAGCCCCCTGCGGGCCGTGGCCCCCAGGGTGAGCAGGCCCCTGCCCGGGTTGAGCACGCCGCCGTCCTGCGCGGGCAGGCGGTAGGCCAGGTCGCCTCCCGCCGGGTCGCACTCGGCGAGCAGGACGGAACGAGGCCAGACCGCGCCGAGCGCGGTGGCCGCCGTGGTGACCCCGGGCGCCCCCTTGTCGGCCGCCAGCACGATGAGCGCCATCTCAGCGGGCCCCGGGGAGCTCGACCACCGCGACCTCGCCGCTTGAGGCGTAGGTGCTGATCAGGGGCGCGTCCTTGACGTCCACCACGATCGCCAGCGGACCGGCCGGGGTTCCCCTGCTGGTCGCGGTCATCCGGTGGACGAGCGCGCTCTGCGCCAGGACCCGGCTCTGCGTCCCGTCGCCGCCCCGGCCCGGCACGTAGATCACCTGGACCCGGTCGCCCTCGTCGAGGGTGATGGGCAGCTGGCCGGGTTTGAGCGACAGGCCGACGATGGCCTTGCCCGGCCCGAGCTCCCCGCTCGCCGAGGCGACCATCCTGGGGGTCAGCAGGGTGCCCGGCAGGAGGGTGACGCTGGCGAAGTCATGGGCGACCTGGGCGCTCTGCGACCACGGAACGTAGTCGATGCCGGTGTCGGCGATCTGCACCTCCTGCATGGAGGTGACGAGCATCTGCTGCCCGGCGCCGATCTGCTTGACGATCCGGATCGCGGAGACCCGGTCTCCGCTGCGCAGCACCAGGAGGGTGGTGGCCAGCGCGCCGCCCAGGATGAGCAACAGGGCGAGGGCCGCGAGCGCGGGTTTGCGCTCACGCGGGGACACGGGGAGTTTGCGCGACGCCGGGCCGGAAAGCCCTGGTTGCGCGCCCGGCCGCTCGGCGTTCGCCGGGGGGCGGCCGCCCGGCTTCTCACTGGTCCTCATGGGTAGGGGGACTCCCAGAGTCTTCGCAAATGGGACTACTGCTCGAATTTACGCCATTATGCGCACCGCACCGATGAACAGGCAGACAAAATCCAGGTCCCATGCTCGTTTGATAGGAACAGGTCTGTCAACGCCGATCGCAAGGATGCTGACGGTTCGGTGAGATGACAAGAGACTTATCGGGGTGATAAGGGCATCTGATTAACTCGTGCGGCGTCCACCCCGGCGTTTAGGGGGCTCATTCGGCGGGAAAGACCCGCGCCCTTCACCATCCGGCCGGAAGGCCGTTCACCGTGTGTCATCCTTGCGTCATGGCTTGCGTCATGGCGAAGTGGTCCGGGTACGCCGCCCCGGCCCCACACCGGATGCGGTTCCCCCTCAGGAAAACGGATCACCCGTGTCACCGCGAAACCACATACGCGAAGACGGCGTCTCCCGTTGCCCGCCGTCCGCGTCCCGCCGCCACGACCTCCCAGGTCAGGCCGTACGGCGAGGCGGCGGCCTGAGTTTTCCACAGCCCCACCCGGCCATTCCCGTGCGCGGCCCGATGAGCGAACGCCCATTTAAAACGGCACGACCGGCCACTGTCATCAGGCGGTTTTCCACAGACCGCCACGTTTTCCACATACCGCTCCACAACCCATGGCATTGCCGCAAACCACTCCTTCGCGACAAGTGCCACTCTGTACCGTGGACCGGGGCTCCGACCCGAGGAGAGCGTCGATGCGGATCATGCTCACCGTGCTCAGCGAGCACACCGACCGCGATGTCGTGGTCGAGGGCGACGACACGACCACGGTCGCCAGGCTCGCCGAGGCGCTCGCCGGCCAGGGCGGTGAGCGGCCGAGCAACGTGGTACGGCTGACGCGCAGCAAGGCCCCCTACGGCCTGGACCGCGACATCGGGTCACAACCCCCGCCCATGTGGCTCGACGGCCGCCTCCTCGAACCGTCCGCGCCCGCCCTCGGCCTGCTCCGCGACGGCGACCTCGTCACCCTCGAACGCGACCTGGCCGCCGCGACACTCGCCGAGGAACCGGGCGGCATCGTGGAGATCCGGGTCGTCGGCGGGCCCGCCGCCGGGTCCGTGCACCGCATCAGCCTGGGTGTGCACACCATCGGCTCCGACCCGGCCTGCGCGGTCTCCGTCGCCGACCCCATGCTGCCCCCCAGGGCCGCCGTCGTCCGGCTCACGCCCGAGGCCATCACCGTCGAGGCGGGGGAGGGCGCCACGCCGAGACTCGACCGGGAACCGCTCGAAGGCCCGGCGCCCTGGCGGGAGCACGCCGTACTGACCTGTGGCGCGAGCGTGCTGACCCTCAGGGCCGTCGA
This sequence comes from Streptosporangium sp. NPDC020072, assembly GCF_040631445.1. Classification (NCBI taxonomy): domain Bacteria; kingdom Bacillati; phylum Actinomycetota; class Actinomycetes; order Streptosporangiales; family Streptosporangiaceae; genus Streptosporangium; species Streptosporangium sp. NPDC020072. The sequence continues at coordinate 633,309 of NZ_JBEYAB010000002.1, forward strand.
ACCTCCGGACGCGCACCTGGACGCCCAGCCCGACGGCGGCCTCGCCTACAACCGGCCGCCCAGGCTGCGCACCCCGCCGAGCACACGGCGCTTCGAGGTCCCCGCGGAGCCCAAACGCGCCGAGACCATGCGGCTGCAGCTGCTGACCGCCTTCCTGCCCGCCGCGCTCGGCGTGGTCATGGCCTGGACCCTGCACGTCTGGTACTTCCTGCTGATGGCGCTGATGACGCCGTTGATCATGGTCGGCCAGTGGTGGAGCGACCGGCGGCACGGCCGCAAGCAGTACCGCCAGCGGATGAAGGAGTACAGGAAGCGCCTGAAGGACTTCGAGGCGGACGTCGAGCGCGCCCGCGCCGACGACGAGGCGGAGCGCCGTACCGCCGCGCCGGACCCGGCCGAGGTGCTGCTCACCGCAACCGGGCCGAGACGGCGGCTGTGGGAGCGCCGTGACCACGACCAGGACGCGCTCAGGCTGCGGGTCGGGCTCGCCGACCTGCCCGCCGACCTGGAGTTCACCCCGGAGCGCTCCGCCCCCGCCGACTGCGTGCTCCCCGACCCGCCCGACTGCCACGCGGTGCCCGTGGCCCTGGCCATGCGCCGTCTCGGCGTCGCCGGCCTGACCGGGCACAGACCGGCCGTCACGGGGCTGGCCAGGTGGCTGGTCGGCCAGGCGGCCGCCCTGCACAGCCCCCGCGACCTGGCGATCGTGGTGCTGTCGGCGCACCGCGACGGGGAGGAGAACTGGAACTGGGTGCGCTGGCTGCCGCACTGCGCCCCGCGCGGCGGCGAGGACTGCGTCGCGCTGGTCGGCGCCGACCCCGAGGCCGCCGCCCGCAGGGTGACCGAGCTGACCGCGTTGATCGAGGGACGCCAGGGCGAGGAGGAGGGGTCGGCGGCCAAACTCGGCCGTATCGCCTCCGGATGGGGCGACGGCGCCCCGGCAGGCGCCGACGTCGCGCCCGTATACGACGAGCGGCCCTACGACGTGCTGGTCGTCCTGGACGGCGCCCAGGTCCTGCGCGCCCTTCCCGGCATGCCGCAGGTCCTGCGCCAGGGCCCCAGGGCGGGCGTCTACACCCTGGCCCTCGACGACGACCAGCGGCTGCTGCCCGAAGAGTGCGCCACCGTGGCGGACGTGGCCGGGGACGGCACCGTACGGCTGCGCGGAGGCGGCCTGGACGGGCTCGGCGAGATCCTGGCCGACCAGGTCTCCTCCTCCTGGTGCGACCGGCTGGCCCGCTCCCTGGCCCCGGTGCGCGACGTCAGCCGGGACGAGGCCGCCCTGGCCCTGCCCGGCTCCGCCAGGCTGCTCGACCTGCTCGACCTGCCCTCGGTCTCCGGCGCCGTCCTGGCCGAGCGCTGGGGCCGTACGACACGGGCGGTGATCGGCGCGGGCCCCGACGGCGTCTTCTCCGTCGACCTGCGCACCGACGGTCCGCACGCGCTCATCGCGGGAACGACCGGCGCGGGCAAGTCGGAGCTCCTGCAGACCCTGATCTGCTCCCTCGCGGTGGCCAACCGCCCCGACGAGATGACGTTCGTGCTGATCGACTACAAGGGCGGGGCCGCCTTCAAGGAGTGCGTACGGCTGCCGCACACGGTCGGCATGGTCAGCGACCTCGACGGCCACCTCACCCAGCGGGCGCTGGCCTCCCTGGCCGCCGAGATCCGCCGCCGCGAACGGCTGCTGCTGGCCGCCGGGGCCAAGGACATCGAGGACTACCACGAGCTGCGCGACGCGCAGCGGGCCCGCGCCTCACGGGACCTGATGGTGGCCGGGGCGGGCTCGGCGGTCAGGCAGCTGCCCCTGCGCGCGGACCCGCTGGCGGCGCTGCCCCGCCTGGTGCTGGTCATCGACGAGTTCGCGGCCATGGTCAGCGAGCTGCCCGACTTCATGACCGGCCTGGTGGACATCGCCAGGCGGGGCCGTTCGCTGGGCATCCACCTGATCCTGGCCACCCAGCGGCCCGGCGGCGTGGTCACCGCCGACATCCAGGCCAACACCTCGCTGCGCATCGCGCTGCGGGTGACGGAGGCCGCGGAGTCCTCCGACGTCATCGACAGGCCGGACGCCGCGCACATCTCCAAGGCCACCCCGGGACGGTGCTACGTGAAGTCGGGCGTCGGCACGCCCACGGCGGTGCAGACCGCGCGGATCGGCGGACGCGGGCCCGGCGCGCAGAGCGAGGTGCGGGCCAGGGTGACGGAGGTCGGCTGGCGGGCGCTCGGGCAGCCGCTCACGCCGCCGGAGACGGCCACGGAGAACGCCGCGGTCACCGACCTGTCCGTGCTGGTCGACGCCCTGGTCGAGGCCGCCCGTGTCACCGGTGTCCCCAGGCAGCCGAGTCCCTGGCTGCCGCCGCTCGACGACCTGCTGGTGGCCCCCGGGGTCACCGTGGCCCCCGGGGATGCGCCGCCGTACCGGGTGGGGGTCCAGGAGGTGCCGCCGCTGGCGTTCGGGACGACCGACCTGCCGTGGGCGCAGGCCCGCAGGCCGCTGGCGCTCAACCTGGCCGCCGGGGGTCACCTGCTCCTGGCGGGCGCCTCCCGCAGCGGGCGTTCGACCGCGCTGCGCACGCTCGCCGGGGCGATCGCCGCCGGGGCCTCCCCCGAGGACGTGCACCTGCACGCGATCGACTGCGGTTCCGGGGCCCTGCTGCCGCTGATGGCCATGCCGCACTGCGGCGCCGTGGTGACCCGCGACCAGCTCGACCGGGTCGAACGGCTGCTGACCCGGCTGCGCGCCGAGGTCGGGCGGCGCCAGCAACTGCTGGCCGAGGCGGGCTACGCGTCGCTGGCCGAGCTGCGCGCCGCCGCGACCGGGCCCAGGCTGCCGTGGATGGTGCTGATGCTCGACCGGTGGGAGGGGTTCGTCGCCGCGTTCGAGGGCTACGACTACGGGCGGCTGATCGAGTCGGCGATGCAGTTGCTCAGGGAGGGACCCGCGGTCGGGTTGCGCGCCGTGGTGACCGGGGACAGGTCGGTGCTGCTCGGGCAGATCTCCACGGTCTTCGAGGACCGGCTGATCCTGCGCCTGGCCGACCCCTCCGACTACGGCCTGGCCGGGCTGCCGGTGAAGGACCTGCCCGCCGCGCTGGCCCCCGGCAGGGCGCTGGCCACCGGGGAGCACGGGATCGTCGAGAGCCAGATCGCGCTGCTGTGCGACGATCCCGCCGGCCCCGCCCAGGTCGCCGCGTTGCAGGCGCTGTCCAGGGAGGTGCCCGGCCGCTTCGGCGCCTCCCCCGGTACGGCCGAGCCGGGGCGGTGGCCGTGGAACGGCGAGCCGCCGCTGCGGGTCGACGCGCTGCCGATGCGGATCACCTCGGCGCAGGCGCTGGAGCTGGTGCCCTCCTTCGAGCCGCCCTCCCCGCTGTGGGCGCTGTTCGGCGTCGGCGGCGACTCGCTGACCCCGCTCGGCGTCGACCTGCTCGCCCAGGGACCCGGCGCGGTCGTCGCCGGGCCGTCCCGTTCCGGGCGTTCCTCGGCGCTGCTGACCGCCGCCCGCTCCCTGCTGGACAGGGGGACGCCCGTGGTGGTGGTCACCCCCAGGCGCAGCCCGCTCAGCACGCTGGCCGGGCAGGAGGGGGTGCTGGCCGTACTCGGCGCGGACGGCGACCTCGACAGGGCCGTAGCGGGGCACGAACGGTACGTGGCGATCGTGGACGACGCGGAGCTGGTCTCCCCCGACTCGCCCCTGGGCATGTCCCTTGAGCAGGTGTTGCGCACCGGCCGCGACAGCGAGCACGGCCTCGTCATCGGCGGTACGACGGGTGACCTGACCACCGCCTACCGGGGTTTCGTCGCCGAGGCCAGGAAGGCCCGCACCGGTCTGCTGCTCTCGGTGCAGAGCCCCGCGGACGGCGACCTGTTCACCATCCGGCTCCCCCGCGGCGCGGTCGGCGGCCCGCCGGGACGGGGACTGCTGGTGACGCTGGGCACGGCCACCGCCGTCCAGACGGCCCTGCCCGGCTGAGATACGGCGGGCTGAGGTACGGCGGGCAACGAAAACGCCGCCCCGGTCTCACGAGACCGGGACGGCGTGGCGGCCGAGTCAGCGCGTGGCGGACTCGATGTTGCCGCGGTAGGTGTTGATCACGCGGGAGGCCTCGGCGAGCTCCTCGGACATGCGCTGGAAGGCGGCACGGTAGTTCTGCCAGGCCTCGGTGAAACGCTGGGCACCCGGGCCGGTCCAGGCGGTGCCGACCTTTCCCGCCTCACGGTCCAGAGCCGCCATCGTGGCCCTCACCTGGTCGGCCTGCTGGGTGAACTGGGTGGCCATCTGCTGCATTTCCGCGGGATTGCCACCAAGCAAGTTCTGGCTCATGCCAGCACTCCTTCTGGATCGGTGTCGGGGGCTCACCAAACGACATCACGATAGGTGAGTGGATCACGGAGATACTCGGATTATGCCGAGCGGCTATGGATCTTCCCATACCCATGGACCGGATAACGCGTCATTCGCCGTAAGTCACATGTCATACCGGGAATCGTCATCCGAGAGGCGCCATGTGCCGACGGCCGTGCCCACTCCGGCGCACGGGGATCATCACCAATACGGCCATCCAAAAACAACCCATGACATATCCCAATCCCGGCGGGCGGGACCCCGCTCTTCCCAGGCTCCGTACGGCGCCTAAACTCCGTTGGAGGCCCGCCAGCCCCCCGTTCGCACGTGATGAAGGGAACCATGTCGGTGCAGAAGGTCTTGGTCGCCAACCGTGGCGAGATCGCCGTACGGATCATCCGCGCCTGCAGGGACGCGGGCCTGGCCAGCGTCGCGGTCTACGCCGAGCAGGACCTGGACGCCCTGCACGTCCAGCTCGCCGACGAGGCCCACTCGCTGGGCGGCCAGTCCCCCGCCGAGACCTACCTCGACATCGCCAAACTGCTCGCGGTCGCCGAGACCAGCGGCGCCGACGGGGTCCACCCCGGGTACGGCTTCCTGGCGGAGAACGCGGCCTTCGCCCAGGCGGTCATCGACGCCGGGCTGACCTGGATCGGGCCGCCCCCCTCCGCGATCGTCGCCCTCGGCGACAAGGTGCAGGCCAGGCACATCGCGCAGAAGGTGGGGGCGCCGCTGGTCGCCGGGACCGCCGAGCCGGTCTCCGGGTCCGAGGAGGTGGTGGCCTTCGCCGCCGAGCACGGCCTGCCGATCGCGATCAAGGCCGCCTTCGGCGGTGGAGGGCGGGGCCTGAAGGTCGCCAGGACCCTTGAGGAGATCCCCGAGCTGTACGACAGCGCGGTCCGCGAGGCGGTCGCGGCCTTCGGCCGGGGCGAGTGCTTCGTCGAGCGTTACCTCGACCGGCCCCGGCACGTGGAGACGCAGTGCCTGGCCGACACGCACGGCAACGTGGTGGTGGTCTCCACCCGTGACTGCTCGTTGCAGCGCAGGCACCAGAAGCTTGTCGAGGAGGCCCCGGCGCCGTTCCTGACCGACGAGCAGATGGAGCTGCTGTACTCCTCCTCCAAGGCCATCCTGCGGGAGGCGGGCTACGTCGGGGCGGGCACCTGCGAGTTCCTCGTCGGCCAGGACGGCACGATCTCCTTCCTTGAGGTCAACACCCGGCTGCAGGTCGAGCACCCGGTCAGCGAGGAGGTCACCGGGCTCGACCTGGTCTCCGAGATGCTGCGGATCGCCGAGGGGCAGCCGCTCGGCTACGACGACCCGCGGGTGAGCGGGCACAGCATCGAGTTCCGGATCAACGCCGAGGACGCGGGACGGGGCTTCCTGCCCGCGCCGGGCACGATCACCGCGGTGCGCTGGCCCTCCGGGCCGGGCGTGCGGGTCGACGCCGGATACGAGGCGGGCATGACCGTCCCCGGCGCGTTCGACTCGCTGGTGGCCAAGGTCATCGTGACCGGGGCCGACCGGGGACGGGCGCTGGCCCGGGCCAGGCGGGCGCTCGCCGAGCTACACCTTGAGGGAATGCCGACGGTGGCCGAGTTCCACCGGGTCGTGGTCGAGGAGGAGGCCTTCGCCGCGCCGGACGGCGCGTCGTCGTTCGCGGTGCACACCCGCTGGATCGAGACCGAGTTCGTCAACCCGGTCCAGCCGTACGCCGGGCCGGTCGCCGAGCCGGGGACGGCCGAACGCGAGCGGGTCACGGTCGAGGTCGGCGGCAAGCGGCTTGAGGTCGTCCTGCCCGCCGGGCTGGTCGGCGGGCAGGGCGCGGGCGTGACGGCCCAGGGCGGCGCCGGGGGCAGGCGCGCGAGCAGGCGCCAGGGCGCCGGGCGGGCCACGGCGGTGAGCGGGGACGGACTGGTCAGCCCGATGCAGGGCACGATCGTGAAGGTCGCGGTCGCCGACGGGGACGTGGTCGCGGCCGGGGACGTGATCGTGGTCCTGGAGGCGATGAAGATGGAGCAGCCACTGACCGCGCACCGGGCCGGAGTCGTCGCCGGGCTGAACGCGGCGGTCGGGCAGACCGTCACGGCGGGTGCCGCCATCTGTGACATCCGCGACAACTGACCCCTCCTTCTCCCGGGTGACGCGTCCAGGTTTGGAAAGGATTACGGTCAGGGGGGAACTCTGACGTCCACTCGCTCGTCTTCCAGGGCGAAGGAGGGCTTTCTGCCGTGACCACCAAGCAAACAGCGTCAGGTCGCCTCGGTGCCGCGATCATCGCGTTGCTCGCCGGGCTGCTGACCATTTTCATGATCGCCCCGGCGGCGAACGCCGCGGCGCCCGACCCGAGCACGATCGCGTCCGGCCTGAAGGACGGCGACCACTTCTACGCCGACCCCGCGGCGGACATCCCCGCCAGCGCCCAGGACGCCATGAGCAGCGCCGCCGAGCAGACCTCGACGGTCTACGTGGCACTGCTGCCCTCCGGCTCGATCACCAGCCAGTCCCAGGCGAAGACTCTGCTGACGTCCCTGCGCAAGGACGTCGGAGGCAAGGCGACCATCCTGGTCATGAACGGCAAGCAGCCGTTCGGTGTCTCCAACGTCAAGGGCATCGACGTGGACGAGCTGCTCCGCAGGGCGGCCACGACCTCGAGCCCGACGGACAACATCGTCAACTTCGTGAAGCTGGCCGACGACGCGGCCACCGGTGCCGGGCTGGGCTCCAGCCCCTCCCGCTCCTCCGGGGGCTCCTCGGGCGGCGTGCTGATCGGCATCCTGGTGCTGGCCGTCGCGGGCGGTCTGGGCATCTTCTTCTACTCCCGTAAGAAGAAGCGGCAGCGCGAGGCCCGTGAGGCCGCCGAGCTGGCCGCCGTCAAGCAGACCGTCGACGAGGACGTCACCAAGTTCGGTGAGGAGATCACCGACCTGGACACCGACGTCAAGCTGCTCGGCAACGGCTCCGATCACCTGCAGGACTGGCAGCGCGCCCTCGACTCCTACGAGCGGGCCAAGCTGGAGCTCGCGGCGGTCAACCGCCCCGACGAACTCCGCGGCGTGACCACCGCGCTTGAGGAGGGCCGCTACGCCCTGGCCTGCGTGAAGGCGCGCGTGAACAACCAGCCGCTCCCCGAGCGGCGCTCGCCGTGCTTCTTCAACCCGCAGCACGGTCCCTCGGTCCGTGACGTCCGCTGGGCCCCGCCCGGCGGCGCGGTGCGCGACGTGCCCGCCTGCGCGGCCGACGCCGAGGCCATCGAGCGTGGCTTCGAGCCGCAGACCCGTCAGGTCATGGTGGACGGCCACTACCGCCCCTACTACGACGCGGGCCCGGCCTACCAGCCCTACGCCTACGGCTACTACGGCGGCTTCGGCGACGTCATGAGCGCGATGCTCGTCGGCACGATGATGGGCAGCATGCTGGGCGGCGGCTGGGGCCACAGCGGTTACGGCGCCGGCTACGAGCAGGGCCTGGCCGACGGCGGCGGCGGCAGTGACTTCGGCGGCGGCGGAGGCGACTTCGGCGGCGGAGGCTGGGGTGACTTCGGCGGCGGCGACTTCGGTGGTGGTGACTTCGGTGGCGGCGACTGGTAGTCACCGCTGACGGATCCGGCGGCCACCACGGTCACCGGCTGAGAGCCCTCACCGGCCAGAGATCAGGACGGGCGCGTTCCCTCGGGGACGCGCCCGTCGTCGTTCGCGCGGGCGTGCACCATACGGCCCGGCACCGGGATGACGGGAGCCGGGGATCCGGAAACGACGTGGTGGGGACGTGCAAGCCTCCGTCTAGCGGGATGCAATGATCCACTGACACGATCGGGACTGTTCCAAGGAGGTTCCCGTGCGTCGTTCCGTTTCCCTGACACTCCTCGCCGCGATCTTCGCGCTGTCAGGGGCCATGATCTCTCCCGTCACGGCCCAGGCCGAGACGGCGGCCTCGGCCGCGGCCGGGCCGTGCAGGCCCGGCCAGGGCGCCAACCTGCGCGGCAGGGACTTCACCAAGGGCGCCGCGCTGCCGTACAGCCTGCGCTGCGCCGACCTGACCAAGGCGAAGCTGGGGGGCGTCGAGCTCATCCAGAAGGACCTGACCGGAGCGATCCTGCGCGGGGCCGACCTCAGGCAGGCCAACCTCACCCAGGCCACGCTGAAGTACGCCGACCTGCGCGAGGCGAACCTCAGTGAGGCCGACCTCGGACAGATGCACGCCGACCACGCCGACCTGCGCGGGGCGATCCTGGTCGACGCGGAGGCCGGGCAGGCCGAGTTCCCCTACGCCAACCTGACCGGGGCAAAGCTGACCCGGGCCGTGCTGACCCAGGTCAACTTCGTCAACGCCAAGCTGGTCGACGCCGACCTCAACGAGAGCAGGCCCGGCCAGATCAAGGGACGCAAGGCCGACTTCACCCGGGCCAAGCTGCACGAGGCCAAGATGGGGCAGTCCGACCTGGGCTTCGCGGTCTTCAAGGACGCCGACCTGCGCGAGGCCGTGTTCGACCAGGCCGAGCTCGACGGCGCCTCCTTCGTCGGCGCCCTGGTCGACGACGCCTCCTTCACCCAGGCCGACGACGCCGACCTGACCGGTGCCCGGGGGACCCCCAAGGGCATCGACGGGCCGTTCTCCGTGCCGACGCCCGCCGAGGAGCAGGCGAGCGACGACGAGCCGGAGAGCACGGCCACCCCGGACGCCCAGGCCTCACGGGGAGGGACGTCCGTCGGGCTGGTCATGGTCGTGCTCAGCGCGCTCGGCCTGGCGGTCACCGTGGTGGCCTGGGGGGTCAGCGCCCAGCGGCGCAACAGGCGCAACGCCAGGTTCGCGCTCATGCGGCGCGGGGCCGAGGAGGACATCACCCGCCTGGGCGAGGAGATCGACCAGCTCGACTACGAGTTCCAGATCAGCGGGCGGGGCGGCATGACCGCCGACGCCGACTGGCGGCACGCCCTCGACGCCTACGAGGCGGCCAAGAACGCGCTGGTGATGGCCAGGCGGGACGAGGAACTGCACTTCGTCGCGCGGGCCGTACAGGACGGCAGGAACGCCCTGAACAGGCTGCGCGCCAGGACGTCCCGCTGAGACGGGCTCAGACCGGGTGGCGGGCCAGGTGGGTGAGCAGGAGTTCGTTGACCCGGTCGGATGCCTCCAGCTGCAGCCAGTGGCCCGCCCCGTCCACACGTTCGTAGCGCCAGGGGCCGCTGACGTGCGCGGCCGTACCGGTCATCGACTCCTCGGTGAGGAAGCGGTCGCGGCTGCTCCACACCCCGAGCGTGGGGGCCCGCAGGGCGGGCGGCTCCGAGGGCGGGGCGACCAGGCTCTCCGGGGGCACGCCGGTCCGGTAGATCGCCAGGCCCGCGGTGAGCGCCTCCGGATCGCGCATGCGCGCGACGACCTCTTCGGCGTCGGGATGCCCCTCCAGCATCTCCCTGGCGTTGCGGAAGTCGTTCTGGCTGAGCCATCGCTCGGCGACACCGGCGAACTGGAACAGCAGCATGTACCACGACTTCTCCCGCTGCCGCCAGCCGGCGGCGGCCAGCGCGGCGGGGTGACCGACCGACAGGCAGGTGAGACTGGCCACCCGTTCCGGGGCGAACACGGCGAGGAACTGCGCGAGCGCCGAACCCCAGTCGTGTCCGACCACGTGCGCCCGCTCGACGCCGAGCGTGTCGAGGACGGCGAGCAGGTCGCCGACGAAGAGCCGGGGCTCGTACGCCTCAAGCCCGGCCGGTTTGTCCGAGTCGCCGTATCCCCGCAGGTCCGGCGCGATCGTACGGTATCCGGCGGCGTTCAGCGCGGCCACCTGGTAGCGCCAGCAGGTGTGGCTGTCGGGGTAGCCGTGCACGAGCAGCACGGCGGGCCCCTCCCCCTCGACCTGGACGTTGAGCCCGATCCCGTTGACGTCGAGACGTGTCATGGCGCTCCCGTCGGTTGGCGAGGTCAGATCCCGCTGGGGGTCATCGGCTGCATCAGGCGGCGGGCCGCCTCGGTGACGGACCCGGAAAGCGAGGGGTAGACCGCGAAGGTGTGGGCGAGCTGGTCCACGGTGAGCCGCTGCTGGACGGCCACCGAGACCGCCAGGATCAGCTCGGAGGCCCGGGGCGCGACCACGACGCCGCCGAGGATGATGCCGGTGTTCGGGCGGCAGAACAGCTTCACGAAGCCGTCGTTGAAACCCTGCATCTTGGCCCTGGCGTTGGTGGCCAGCGGCAGCTTGACGACGTTGGCCACGATCTCACCGGCCTCGATGGCCTTCTGGGTGACGCCGACGGCGGCGATCTCGGGGTCGGTGAAGATGTTGGAGGCGACGGTGGCCAGGCGCAGCGGCTGCACGGCCTCCCCCAGCGCGTGCCAGACGGCGATTCTGCCCTGCATGGCGGCGACGGAGGCCAGCATCAGCACGCCGGTGCAGTCACCCGCCGCGTAGACGCCGGGGGCGGAGGTGCGGGAGACCTTGTCCACCTGGATGAACCCGCCCCGGTCGAGGGTGACCCCGGCCTCCTCAAGGCCGATGCCCGAGGTGTTGGGGATCATGCCGACCGTCATCAGGCAGTGCGTGCCCTCGGCCGTCCTGCCGTCCTCAAGTGTGACGACCACGCCGTCGGCGGTGCGTTTGACGGACTCGGCGCGGGAGCGGCCCATGACGTTCATCCCACGGCGCCGGTAGACCTCCTCCAGGACCTCGGCGGCGTCGGCGTCCTCGTTGGGCATCATCCGGTCGCGCGAGGAGACGAGCGTGACCTCGGAGCCGAGCGAGCGGTAGGCGCCGGCGAACTCCGCGCCGGTGACGCCGGAGCCGACCACGATGAGGTGCTCGGGCAGCTCCTCCAGGTCGTACATCTGCCGCCAGGTGAGGATGCGCTCGCCGTCCGGCTCGGCGGAGGGCAGGATGCGCGGGGTCGCGCCGGTCGCCACGATCACGACGTCGGCCCGGATCGTCCGGTCGCCCGCCCTGACCACCTGGGGGTCGACCAGCCGCCCGGCGGCCTTGATCACCTCGACCCCCTCGGCGGCGAGCCGCGCGGCGATGTCGGCCGACTGGGCCTGGGCGAGGTGCTTGACGCGGCTGTTGACCAGCGGCATGTCGGCGATGACGCCGCCGACCTCCCCGTCGGGGCCGCCGGTGAAGTGCACCCCGAGCATGCTGGCGTCGAGCAGGGCCTGCTTGCGGACCGAGGTCGCGATCAGGGTCTTCGAGGGCACGCAGTCGGTCAGGACGCAGGCCCCTCCTGGGCCCTCCTGTTCGACCACGGTCACCCGCGCCCCAAGTTGCGCGGCCACCAGAGCCGACTCGTATCCGCCGGGCCCGCCACCGATGATCACGATCCTCGTCACGTACCCCATTGTCCCGCATCCTTTGCGGCATTCGCCCCCTGGGGCCCCTTCGCTTGTCGCAGAAGGACCGGTTATGGCAAAGGACACCCGGGTACGGTGGGCACCGGCGTGGGACAAAAGACACCGACACCACACCGACACACGTGAGCACCCGCCGGATCTTCGATTAGTGTTGGACGCTGTGCCTGTCTACGCCGCCTACGGCACCAACATGGACCCGAAGCAGATGGCCCTGCGGGCCCCTCACTCCCCCATGAGGGGGTCGGGCTGGCTTCAGGGCTGGCGCCTCACCTTCGGCGGGAACGACCTCGGCTGGGAGGGCGCCCTCGCCACCATCGTGGAGGACTCCTTCGAAGAGGTCTTCGTCGTGCTCTACGACGTGCCCGAGTGGGACGAGACCTCCCTCGACCAGTGGGAGGGCGCCGCGCGCGGCCTCTACCACAAGGTCAGGCTCCGAGTGCAGACCCTGGACGGCGAGGTCGTCGCCTGGTTCTACGTCATCGACGGTTACGAGGGCGGCCTGCCGTCCGCGCGCTATCTCGGCATCCTGGCCGAGGCCGCGGAGAAGGCGGGCGCGCCGGACGACTACGTCAGGCGGCTGCGGGGCCGTCCCTGCACGTCCGCGGGAGGCTGACCGGCTCCGTCCCGCCGTTTCCCACGGCGGGACGAGTACCCTCAGTTCGTGACCAACGACCCTTATGCCCTCGCAACGGACGCCGCAGCCGCCCTGAGGAAGGCCGTCGGCGTGAGCTCCTTCGATGTCGCCCTGGTGATGGGTTCGGGCTGGGTCCCGGCCGCCGACGCGATCGGTGAGACGATCGCCGAGATCCCGGTGACCGACCTGCCCGGGTTCGCCCCTCCCGCGGTCGAGGGACACGCGGGCAGGATCCGCGCGGTGCGCACCGGGTCCGGCACGAACGCGTTGATCTTCCTCGGCCGCACCCACCTCTACGAGGGCAGGGGCGTCGACCCGGTCGTGCACGGGGTGCGGACCGCGATCAGGGCGGGCGCGGGGACGATCGTGCTGACCAACGCGGCGGGCGGGCTGCGCCCGGAGACCCAGCGGGTCGGCGAGGCCGTACTGATCAGTGACCACATCAACCTGACCGGCACCAGCCCGATCACCGGCGCCACCTTCGTCGACCTGACCGACGTCTACACCCCCCGGCTGCGCGACCTCGTCCGGGAGGTCGAGCCGTCCATGACCGAGGGCGTCTACGTGGCCTTCCGCGGGCCGACCTACGAGACGCCCGCCGAGGTCCGCATGTGCAGGATTCTCGGCGGCGACATGGTCGGGATGTCCACGGTGCTTGAGGCCATCGCGGCCAGGGAGGGCGGGGCGGACGTGCTCGGCGTCTCCCTGGTCACCAACCCGGGCGCGGGCCTGGTCGGCGAGCCGCTCAACCACGAGGAGGTGCTGGCGGTCGGCCGCGCCACCGCCTCGCGCATGGGCGACCTGCTCGCCCAGGTCGTCTGCAAGCTGTAGCGGAGGCCACGATGAGCGACGATCTCCTGCGGCGCGCGCGGGCCTGGCTCGCCCAGGACCCCGACCCGGAGACCAGGGCCGAGCTGACCGATCTGCTCGACCGGTTCCCGGAGAGCCTGGAGGCGCTGCGCGAGCGCTTCCACACCAGGCTTGAGTTCGGTACGGCCGGGCTGCGCGGTGAGCTGGGCGCGGGCCCCAACCGGATGAACCGGGTCACGGTCATGCGCGCCGCCGCCGGACTCGCCCGGGCCCTCGGCCCCGGGGCGCACGTCGTGGTCGGCTACGACGCCAGGCACAAGTCCGACGTCTTCGCCCGTGACACCGCGGCCGTGCTCACCGGCGCCGGGCTGCGGGCCTCGGTTTTCCGCGGCCCGCTGCCGACCCCGGTGCTGGCCTTCGCCGTACGGCGTCTCGGGGCGGACGCCGGGGTGACCGTCACCGCGAGCCACAACCCGCCGAGGGACAACGGCTACAAGGTCTACTGGGGGGACGGCTCGCAGATCGTGCCGCCGGTCGACACGGAGATCTCCACCGCGATCGACGCCGTCGGGCCGGTCTCCGAGCTGCCGCTCGGCTCGTCGTGGACCGAACTCGGCGACGACGTCGTGGCCGCCTATCTGGAGGCGGTGACGGCGTTGCCCATCGGCGAGGCCAGGCGGCTGCGGGTCGCCTACACCCCGCTGCACGGCGTCGGCGGCGACCTGGCGGCACGTGCCTTCCTGGCGGCCGGGTTCGACGCCCCCGTGGTCGTCGAGGAGCAGGCGGCCCCCGATCCGGACTTCCCCACCGTCGCCTTCCCCAACCCGGAGGAACCCGGCGCGATGGACCTCGCGTTCGGGCTGGCCCGGCGGATCGACGCCGACATCGTGCTGGCCAACGACCCCGACGCCGACCGGTGCGCAGTCGGGGTGCGCCTGCCCGGCGGGGGTCACCGGATGCTCACCGGCGACGAGGTCGGCGCGCTCCTCGGCGAGCACGTGATCAGGCACACCTCCGGCGAGGACCGCCTGGTCGCCACCACGATCGTCTCCTCCTCACTGCTCGGCAAGATCGCCGCCGAGTACGGCGTCCGCCACGCGGAGACCCTCACCGGCTTCAAATGGATCATGAAGGCCGGGCCCGGGCTGGTCTTCGGCTACGAGGAGGCCCTGGGCTACAGCGTCGGCTCCGACGCGGGCCTGCCCGTCCACGACAAGGACGGCATCGGCGCCGCGCTGACCGTCGCCGGACTCGCCGCCGAGGCCGCGGAGCGGGGACGCACCCTGCTCGACCTCCTCGACGACCAGGCCAGGAGGTACGGCCTGCACGCCACGTCCCAGCTGTCCTTCAGGGTCGCCGACCTGTCGCTGATCACCGAGGCGATGGCCGGGCTGCGCGCCGTACCCCCGGCCGAGCTCGGCGGGCGCAAGGTCGAGGCGGTCGACGACCTGGGTGCGGGCCTGGACGGGCTGCCGCCGACCGAGGGTCTGCGTTACCGCCTGTCCGGGGGCGCCCGCGTCGTGGTCCGCCCCTCGGGTACCGAACCGAAGCTCAAGTGCTATCTGGAGGTCGTGGTGCCGGTCGAGGAGGAGGTCTCGGCGGCCAGGGAGCGGGCCGTACGCGACCTGGGCGCCCTGCGCGCCGACCTCTCCGCCGCCCTGGGCCTGTGACCCGCCACGCCGGGCCGGCGGCCGTCGTCCTGGATCCGTGACCTGCGGTCTTGGAAAAGCGACCTGCCGGTACGGCCGGCGAGCCGCCGGTCGGCTCCGGGCGGTAGGACAGCCCTCACCCCACGGCTACAGCTACCCTGAGTAATCGAATGCATGCTTTCTGATGCAGACGAGGCCGGGGCGTTCGCGCATCCGGTCTCCCTCCACAAGGAAGGCAGAGAGTATGCGTCCGATCCGCGCCCACCTGGCCGTGCTGGCCACCGCCCTGACCACCGTTCTGGCCACCGTGCTGGTGCCCGGGCTGTCCACCGCCGCCTCCGCCGAGACCGCCCCGGCCCCCCTGCCACCCAGGGTGACGCTCACCATCGGCGGAGGGCACGTGGTGAACATCGACGGCAGGGTCTTCGCCGCCCTGCTGCCCTCACCCCCGGCCACCAGGTTCCGCCTTCTGCCCACCCGCGGCGGCGTCCGGTTCCTTGACGAGCGCACCCACGGCCTGGTCTACGTCCCCGAAACCGAGCCCTTCACCCAGTTGCGCGTGAGCGGCCCCGGCCATGTGCCCCCGCACTCGGTCTTCGTCATCGAGGCGGCCACTCCCATCGAGGACGACCTCGCCTCCGGCCCCACCTCCGACCTGACCCCCGACGGCCCCGGCGAGGTGATCCGGACGGCCAGGATCAGGCTGGCGGGCACCGACCAGTACATCGGCCGCAACCTCATCGAGGACCGCAGCCTGCTGCCCAAGTGGGTGGTGCTGCTGCCGGCGGGGGTCCGCGCCCCGGTGTTCGGCATCCACCCTGTCTTCTGACCCTCTGACGCGCTCTCCGACGCCCGGCACCTGGGGCCGGGCGTCAGGAGAGAAGGGCTGCGACGATCATGGCCACCGAGACGGCCAGGGCCGCCAGGGCGGTCGGCGACCAGGTCACCCTGACCGTCCCCGGCTCCGGCACGGTGCCGGTGGCCTTCGACGCCGTCCGCTTGGCCGAGCGCGCTCGTTCGAGCAGCTGCTCGGCGACCCAGTCGGCGTGGGTCTTGCCCGCCAGCGCCTCGACCGCCGCCTGCTCGCCCTTCGACCGCGCGGGCTCGGTCCTGAGCCGGCCCGCCTTGCCCGGCAGGGCCCTGCGCATGGCGGAGACCCGCTCACGCCCCGAGGCCTGCGGCGTCCAGCAGCGGATCTTCCTGCCTCCCGAGGTGATCATGATCGAATGGGAGACGCTGACGTCGTCCACGAGCAGCCACGGCACGAAGAAGTTCCTGAGGGGGTTGCGGACCAGCACACCGTCCTCGACGAACTTGGTCACCGGGCGCAGGCAGGTGATAAGGACCACCGCGGTCAGCACGGTCAGCACCGCGGCGGCGATCATCGAGGGCCGCCCGCTGAACCGGACGATCAGATCGACCGCGTTGAAGGCGGCGAAGGCCATCCAGATCCAGCCGAGCACCTGCACGGCCGTCGATCGGAACGCCTGTTTCATCACACAGCTCCCACTCTCGTCACGGACCCCCATCCAACCCGATCGCGGGAGACTTCAACACATCCGCGGGGAATCACGCCCGCCATTTGAGCCGCGCGAACCCGGGCTTGATGACGCCGTTGATGAGCGCCAGCCGTTCGTCGAACGGCAGGAACGCCGACTTCATCGCGTTGATGGTGAACCACTGCAGGTCGTCCCAGCCATACCCGAAGGTCTCCGAGAGCTTGGCGAACTCCTCGGACAGGGAGGTGCCGCTCATCAGCCGGTTGTCGGTGTTGACCGTGACCCGGAAGTTCAGCGACCGCAGCAGCCCGATCGGGTGCTCGGCGATGGAGGGGGCGGCCCCGGTCTGGAGGTTGGAGGTCGGGCACATCTCCAGCGGGACGCGCTTGTCACGGACGTAGGCCGCCAGCCTGCCCAGTTTGGCCTGTCCGTCCTCGGAGACCGTGATGTCGTCGATGATGCGGACCCCGTGGCCGAGCCGGTCCGCGCCGCACCACTGGAGCGCCTGCCAGATCGACGGCAGGCCGAAGGCCTCACCGGCGTGGATGGTGAAGTGGGCGTTCTCCCGCTGGAGATACTCGAAGGCGTCGAGATGACGGGTCGGCGGGTAGCCCGCCTCGGCCCCGGCGATGTCGAAGCCCGCGACGCCCACGTCGCGGTAGCGGACGGCCAGTTCGGCGATCTCCATGGACCTGGCCTGGTGGCGCATCGCGGTCAGCAGGGTGCCCACCTTGATGCCGCGGCCCCGTGAGCCGGTCTCGAACCCCTCGATCACGGCCTCGATCACCTCTTCGAGGCTGAGGCCCGCCTGGGTGTGCTGTTCCGGCGCGTAGCGCACCTCGGCGTAGACCACGCCGTCGGCGGCCAGGTCCTCCGCGCACTCGGCGGCGACCCGCACCAGGGCCTCGCGGGTCTGCATGACGCCGACCGTGTGGTCGAAGGTCTCAAGGTAGCGTTCGAGCGACCCGGAGTCGGAGGCCTCGCGGAACCAGGCGCGCAGCGCGTCCGGGTCCGTCGTCGGCAGCCCGGCGTATCCCGACTCACGCGCCAGATCGGCGATCGTCTCCGGCCGCAGGCCACCGTCGAGGTGGTCGTGGAGCAACACCTTGGGAGCCTGACGGATCTCCTCAAGGGCGAGTGGCTGACTCATCTCCTCATCCTAGGGGCGAGGTCCGGGACGGACGGCGGCAGCCACGCGACCGTTCCGGGCGCCCTGGAACGGACCGGCCTGCCCGCCCGGATCCGGGAGGACCCCTTCCGCGCAATCGAAACGCATGCGTACACTTCTTGATGTGAACGGCACCGTTTCGACAGGAGGCCGGGATGCCGACGCGCCGACGCGGCGAGATCCGGGAGGAAGCCATCCTGCTCGCGGCCATGAGCCTGCTGGGTGAGGTCGGCTACGACCGGTTGACCATCGAGGCCGTCGCGGAGCGGGCCCACGCCAGCAAGGCCACGATCTACCGACGATGGCCGGGCAAGGCCGAGCTGGTGGGGACGGCCGTACGGCGGTATGCCGGAGCACCGGTGGCCGCCCCACCCGAAACCACGAACCTGCGTGACGACCTGGTGGCGGTGCTGCTGGAGCTGCGAACCGGCCTCACCGGTCAGGACAGCGCGCTCATCCTCGGGCTCCTCGTCGCGATGCGTCGCGACCCCGATCTCGCGCACGCCGTACGGCGACACGTCCTCGATCACAAACGCGACGTGTTCGCGGCCGTCCTGGCCAGGGCCGCCGCCAGGGGCGAGGTTCCCGAGATGGTCGACCACGCGCTCCTGGCCGAAATCGGCTCGGCCGCGCTGCTGTCCCGTCTCCTCGTCACCGGCGAACCCCTCGACGACCACTTCCTGCACACGCTCGTGGACGCGGTGCTGCTTCCCATGCTCAGCCGTCAGCTCAACCGACCATAAGGACTTCCACGATGTGGCAGACGATCGTTCTCAGTTTCCTCGGCGGCCTCGTCGCCGGTAACGGACTTCCGCACTTCGTCCGCGGCATCACCAGAAGCCGTTACCCGAGCGCCCTGGGCAACGGGCCCGTCCCCAACCTCGTCGCGGGATGGGCGGGCCTCGTCCTCGGCGGCGCGCTGCTGTGGTGGGCGCACATCGACCGGCACCCCGGGCCGGCCTTCGCCTCCATCGGCGTGAGCGTCCTGCTCATCGGCCTCTTCCACGCGGGCCCTGGCGCCTTCGGGCGTGGGGAGACGGCCTGACGGCCGTCAGAACACGTCCAGGCGGGCTCGCTGGTCCTCCGTCAGCTCCAGGTCGACGGCGGCCAGGCTCTCCTCAAGCTGTGCGACGGAGGAGGCGCCGACCAGCGGGATGATCGGGTACGGCCCGCCGAGCTGCCAGGCAAGCACCACCTGGTTGACCGTCGCCCCGGTCTCCGCGGCTACCTCGCGCAGCGCCGCGAGCCTGACGGGCGTTCCCGGGTGGTCGTAGTCCGGCGGCAGCTGCTTGTCCTGCCGGGCGTAGACGCCGCCCATCAGCGGGGAGTAGGCGACCAGGGTGAGGTCGCGCTCCTCCTTCAGGTAGCTCAGCAGTTCGGCCCCTGCGTGACCGAGACTGCCCTCGGGGAAGATGCCGTAGGGCATGTCGTAGCGCGGGCGCAGGAGGCTGTGCTGGTACTGCAGGACCTCGTAGCCGGGCAGCCCGGCCTCGGCGGCGATGGCACGGGCCCGCTCGACCCGCCAGACCGCGTGGTTGCTCACCCCGAGCAGCCCGACGGTTCCCTCGGTGACCAGCTCGGCGAAGCCCTCGACGGTCTCCCGCGCCGAGACGCTCCTGTCCTCGATGTGCGCGTAGAGCATGTCGAGCCTGTCCACCCCGAGCCGCTGCCTGCTGGCCTCGGCGGACTCCCTGATCGCCTTCGCGGACAGCCCGTCGGCGCCGTCGGCGTAGCCGGTGCCGGGCACGAGCGGGCGGGCGCCCAGCTTGGTGGCGATGACGATCTCGTCCCCGACGCCACGGCTGCGCCGCCACCGCCCGAGCAGTTCCTCGCTCCGCCCGCCCAGGCCTCCGTCGACCCAGTAGGCGTAGTTGTTCGAGGTGTCGACGAACGTCCCGCCCGCCTCGACGTAGCGGTCGAGGATCGCGTAGGAGGTGCTCTCGTCGGTCGCCGACCCGAAGAGCATGGCGCCCAGGGCGATCACGCTCACCTCGCGGCGGGTCTTCGGGTCGGTGCCGATGGTGCGGTACTTCATGGTGTCCTCTCCGGTACGGCCCGGCGTTCGCGGGCCCCGGGAAAGGAGTCTGGGATGTGGAGTGCACTCCAGGTCAAGCCCGGAGCCATCCGGTCGTCATTCTGAGCGGTTGGCGCTCTCCGGGGAGAAGGCGGGCAGGCACACCGCGACGTACTCGGCGCCCTCGGGGCCGGAGCTGTACCGGATCCTCTCCCCCGGCTCGCTCACGAACGCCTGGCCCGCGCCGACCTCGGTGACGCCCCCGTCGTGCTCGACGACGACCGTGCCTCTGAGCACGAGGGTGTACTCGGCGAACTCCGGCGTCTGGGCGGGTTCGTCCCACCCGGGAGGAGCCGTCATGTGGGCGATCGAGATCTGGGTGTCGCCGCTGTTGACCCGGCCGACGTACTCGTCGATGGTCTTGCCGCCGGGGACGGGGATGCGGGTGGCGTTGTCGATTCTGCGTACCATCGGGCCAGTCTGCCAGCGCGCGGGCCGGCCGCGCCGCCGGGGGACGTCCCCGGAGATCACGCCGGTCCGCCGGTGTACGGCCGGCCCGTGTGCGCGGTCGGTGCCGTCACGCCGGCGAACCCCACGCGGACCTTCGTACGGCCGGCCCGTGTGCGCGGTCAGTGCGCGACGTCGATGACCAGGCGCTGCGGGGCACGCTGCTCCAGGACCCGGAAGGGGGCCCGGTGGTCGAGGACGATGCCCACGCCGACCACGGCCTCGAAGTCTCCGGTCTTGACCACGCTGCGCACGTTGCCCAGCCCGGCGTGGAAGACCGGGCCGCCGACCCAGGTCGGGGAGCCGGTCTCACCGTGCGCGTTGGCGGGGGTGATGGTCACCTGGAGGTAGGCCCCTCCCGGGGCGTCGATCGGGTCGCCCGAACCGTCCTGGACCAGCCTGGGCACCCACTGCACGCTGTAGCCGGGCTGCCCGCCGTTCAGGTCGATCACCACCCGGTCGAACCCGTCGTGTTTGGCGAAGCGCGCCCCGAGTACGAGGGGCGGGTTGTCCGTGGTCCGCCTGACCGTGACCTCCCGCGTGCTCGTCGGGGGCCCGAGCCGGGTCTCCCCGGGGAAGTCGGGGGAGGCCGGGGCGGCGGAGGAGACGGAGGGTGAGACGGTGACGGTGGCCGTGACGGTCGGGGCGGTCGTCCCCGGAGCGGCCGAGGGCGGGCCGCCGGACAGGCCGCAACCGGTCAGCAGGACGAACGGGGCAAGGGCGAGTGCGACGCGGGTGCGCTTCATTATGGCCTCCTGTCCGGTTAGATGCCCAGAGGCCGGGCCGGGTTCACCACCTGCGAAGATCCACACCCGGCACACGGCCTCAGGGCCGCCGACGCGCCCCGGTTCCTGCGTCGGCGGCCCTGAGGACCGGGTTCCGCAGGCCGTACGGCCCGCGCGTCTCAGACGGTCTCCAGCACCCTGCCCTCTCCGGCGTCCCCGGCGTCCACAGCCGCGGATTCCGAGCGGGGGCGGCGCAGCCCGGTGAGGGCGACCAGCAGGCCGACCACGGCGAGGATCGCGGAGACCGTGATCGCGGCGCGGAAGGCGTCCAGCGGGTTGGCACCGGTGTTCGAGGTGAGCACGGCCGTCACGACGGCCAGCACGATCGCCCCGCCGACCTGCCCCGAGGTGTTGAGCAGGCCGGAGGCCAGGCCCTGCTCGTCGTCGGCGACGCCGTTGGTCGCCTGGATGTTCAGCGAGGGGAAGGACAGGGCGAAGGCGATGCCCAGCAGGACCATGCCGGGGATGATCAGCGTGGCCAGGCTGGGATCGGCGTTGACCCGCAGGAACAGGGCGAAGGCGCCCGCAAGCGAGGCCGAGCCGACCGCGATCAGCTTGCCGGTGCCGAACCGGTCGGCCAGGCTGCCCATCCTGGTCGACGTCACGGCCACCAGGACTCCGGCGGGCAGGAAGGCCAGCGCGGTCTCCAGGGCCGACCAGTGCAGGAAGTTCTGGAAGTACTGCATGGCCACGAACTGGAAGCCGACGTAGGAGCCGAACAGGATCACCAGTCCGAGGTTGGCCCGGACGATGGGCCCGGAGCGCAGGATGCCGAGCCGTACCAGAGGGTGCTTGACCTTCGACTCGGTCAGCACGAACAGGCCGAGCAGTACGGCGGAGCCGACCAGGGAGCCGATGGTGCGCAGGGAGAACCAGCCCGCGGCGGGCGCCTCGACGACGGTGAAGACGAGCAGCAGCATCGAGGCGGTGATCGTCACCGCGCCGATGAGGTCGTGACCGCTCTCCGCCCTCTCCTCACGCCGCTTGGGCAGGACCTTCATGGCCGCGAACAGCGCGATGATCGCGACGGGGACCGGCATGAGGAACGTCCAGCGCCAGCCGAGTTCGGTCAGGAAGCCGGAGATGACCAGGCCCAGCGAGAATCCGCTGGCGCCGGAGGCCGTGAAGACGCTCAGGGCCCGGTTGCGGGCGGGGCCCTCGGCGAAGGTCGTGGTGATGATGGACAGCGCGGCGGGGGCGGTGAAGGCGGCGCTGACGCCCTTGACGAACCGGGCGGCGATCAGCATCGTGCCGTCGTTGACCAGGCCGCCGAGGAGGGAGGCGAACACGAAGACGGCGAGCGCGGCCAGGAAGACCTTGCGCCTGCCGAGGAGGTCGGCGGTGCGGCCGCCGAGGAGCAGCAGCCCGCCGTATCCGAGCACGTAGCCGCTGACCACCCACTGCAGGGCGGAGGTGGAAAGACCCAGGTCGGCCTGGATGGACGGCAGCGCGACTCCCACCATCGAGACGTCGAGGGCGTCGAGGAAGATGACGGCGCAGAGCACCGCGAGCGCTGCCCAGAGGCGCGCGTCCCAGCGCTCTTCCGTGGAGGAGATCATGCGGACAACCATACATGCAGGCGCATCTAATGCAAGCGAACTTAATTCTCGTGCATTAGTTGACTGGGATGGTATGCTCCGCGACATGAACGAGGACTCCGTCGTGCACCTGTGGCGAGATGTGCTGGCCAGGCACGCCGCGGCCTCGTGCGCGCTGGAACGTGAGCTCTCCGAGCGCCACCGGCTCGGGATGAGCGAGTTCGAGGTCCTGGAGCGCATGGTCGAGGGCGGCCGTGACAAATACCGCGTCCAGGAGGTGGCCGACGCCGTCCACCTGAGCCAGAGCGCGTGTTCGCGGCTGATCGCGCGGCTGGAGAAGGCGGGCCTGGTCTGCAGGAACATGTGCGAGGCCGACCGGCGCGGGGTGTTCGTCCGCATCACCGACGAGGGCCGCGCGCGCCACAAGGAGGCCCTGCCGACCCACCGGGCCGTGTTGATGAGCGCCCTGACCACGGAGTCACGCCCCGCGGAGGCCTGATCTCCCACGTCCGGAGAAGCGCGGTCCGTGGTCACGGGCCGCGCTCTCGTGGTGTTCAGGAACGGGAGGAGGTGATCACCCGTTCCGCGCGACCGCCGTACCAGGCGGACCACACGCCGAGCAGCAGCAGCGTGCCGACCAGCAGCAGCGTGGACAGACCCGCCATGACGTCCACCGGTAGCAGGTAGACCAGCGGGATCCGCACGGCCGACTCGACCAGCAGGGCGAACGCCCAGGTCAGCGTCATCACGAAGTAGATCCGCCGGAAGGCCGCCAGATCGGTGTAGAGCCTGTCCCAGCGGGCGGCGGTCGCCTCGTCCTCCGCGCCGAGGCGCTTGGCGATCCCGAAGGCCGCCGGACGCCCGGCCAGGCAGGTGCCGATCAGGACGAGTCCGAGGACCGTCGTGGTCACCGACTTGACGACCAGCATGAACCGCTCATCCCCGGTGAGGAAGGAGAGGCCGAGACCGAGCGCGAACACCAGGCCCGTGCACGCGGCGAAGCCGTCCAGCCTGCGTTCCCTGACACCCACGTAGACCACGCGCAGCGCGCCCACACAGGTGGCGGCCAGCAGCGCGGCGTACTCGCTCAGGCCCAGCAGGCGCAGCGCGTAGTAGGCGGCGATCGCGGGAAGCACGTCCCACAGCAGAACCGGCAGCATCTTCCTCATCGGAACGTCCTCTCCAGCCAGTCGCCGATGCGGGCCATCGCCAGGCGCTGGGCGCCCGACTGGCAGTGCGCGTCGGCCCCCTCGGACCCGTGGAACTCGATGAGCGTCTTGTCGCAGGTCAGGTGGGCGTACAGCGTCTCGGGCTGCCCCCTGAACGCGAAGTCGTCGGGGGCGGAGCAGACGAGCGTCGGGCAGGTGATCCGCTCGGCGACGCCGTCGCCCAGATGGTAGTCGTCGAGCATCGCCCTGGCGTAGCCACTCGGCGAGGTGCCCGTCACCCAGGTGCCGTGGCCGATGGCCCAGCGCGTGACCGCGTCCCGCTCCATCAGCCCGCGCATGAACGTGTCGGCCTCCGGGTCGTCGAGGGCCCGCCTGGCCGCCTCCCTGTCGCCGCCGAACCTCTCGGCGATGACGACGCCCATGTCGTAGACGCCGTCGAAGGCGACGAGCGCCCTGACCCTGGGCTCGAACGCCGCCGCGCGCGGCGCCAGCAGGCCCCCCATGCTCGCCCCGAGCAGCGCGACCCGCTCCCCGTCCACGTACGGCCTGGCCTCAAGCCAGTCGAGCACCGGGCCGACCACGTTCTCCCAGTCGGGCCGGAAGACCAGGCCCTTCCTGATGGCGCCCGGCTGCCCGGGGCCGTCGAAGGTCAGCACGTTGAAGCCGCGTTCCCGCAGCGCCGCCGCCCCGAAGAAGTGCATCTCCTCCACGCTGCCGTCGAAGCCGTTGTGCATGACGACCGTGGCGCCCCCGCTGCCACGATAGAAGTAGCCGGGCAGCGTGGTCCCCTCGTAGGGGATCTCGACCGGCTCGATGTCATGGACCGCGGCGAACTCCCTGAAGGCCGCCACCTGCCGTGCGTAGGCGACCGCGAGGCGCGGGTCCGACGGGTCGCCGTGCAGGAAGAACTCGGCCGCGCGGTAGTAGTTGGACGCGCGCAGGAAGCCGTCGGCGGCGCTGATCCGGTGCCCGGCGACCAGTGAGCGCTCCGCCTCCGCAGCCACCCGGTCCGCCGTGGCCAGCCACTCGTCGTGCCAGCTGTCGTAGTCGCTCTCGGTGATGCGCTGGGAGGTCGTGACGACCTCGCCGAAGTCGGCGCCGCCGTAGGCGATGTGGCCGAACATGCGCAGTGTCTCGTACCAGAACGTGGTGTCTTCCGTGAAGACGAGAGGACGCACCCCGAACTCCTTAATGCGAGTAATTTCGCTTCAAAGTAGCGTGCGGGCGACGCTAAAGCAAGACGGTTCGCATTAGGCTGTTCTCATGCAACCTGTACAGCGACCGGGAGGGCGCACCGCGAAGGTCAGGACGGCCGTGCACGAGGCGGTGCTCGACCTGCTGCGCGAGGACCGCTGGGACGACCTGAGCATCGCCGTGGTGGCCGAACGGTCCGGCGTGCACCAGGCCACGATCTACCGGCGCTGGGGCACGCTCAACGCGCTGGTGGACGACGTGGTGGTCGAACGCCTGTCCCAGGGGTCCCCGGTGCCCGACACGGGCACGCTCCGCGGCGATCTGGAGGCCTACGCGCTCCAGGTGGCCGAGGACGTCGCGGGACCGCTGGGCAACCTCTACCTGCGCGCGGCCATGATCGGCTCACGCGGCCCCGAGGGCGCGACCTACCTGGTCGACCGGGCGGTGCAGCTTGAGGGCATGCTCGACAGGGCCGCCGAGCGCGGGGAGCGCCCTCCCACGCTGCTCGAACTGATGGAGGTCGTCATCGCGCCCCTGTACTACCACGCGATGTTCTTCAACCGCCCGGTCGGCCCCGACCACGCCCGTTCCCTGGTCGACAGGCTCCTCAGGCTGGGCGGCTGAGACCTGCGCTCAGGCCGTGATCCGGTCGATCACCAGGGGCAGCGCCTCCGCGGCTCCCCCTTCGGCGATGACGTAGGCGCCGTCGAGCGCGGCCAGCGCCCGCTCGAAACGGGAGGCGTCGTCGGCGTGCAGCGTCATCAGCGGCTGCCCCCGCCGTACGGTCTCACCCAGGCCCGCGTGCAGCACGACGCCCGCGCCGAAGGAGACCGGGTCCTCCTTGCGCTCCCTGCCCGCGCCGAGCCGCCAGGCGGCCAGGCCGACACCGTAGGCGTCGAGGCCGGTCAGCACGCCGGATTCGGGGGCGGTCACCTCAAGGGTCTCCGCGGCCCTGGGCAGCGGGGCGTCGGGGTCGCCGCCCTGGGCGGCGATCATGCGGCGCCAGACGTCCATCGCGGAGCCGTCCCGCAGCGCCCGCTCCGGGTCGCCGTCGATCCCCGCCGCCTGGAGCATCTCGTGGGCCAGCCGCAGCGTCAGCTCCACCACGTCCGCCGGGCCGCCGCCCGCGAGCACCTCCACGGACTCGGCCACCTCAAGCGCGTTGCCCACGGTCCTGCCCAGCGGCCGGTCCATCGCGGTGAGCAGCGCCACGGTGCGCACCCCGGCGTCCGTACCCAGCTCGACCATGGTCGTGGCCAGCTCGCGGGCCCGCTCCACGGTCTTCATGAAGGCGCCCGAGCCGACCTTCACGTCCAGCACCAGCGCCCCGGTGCCCTCCGCGATCTTCTTCGACATGATCGAGGAGGCGATCAGCGGGATCGACTCCACGGTGCCGGTCACGTCGCGCAGCGCGTACAGCTTCCTGTCCGCCGGGGCGAGCCCCTCCCCCGCCGCGCAGACGACCGCGCCGGTCTCGCCGAGCACCCCGAGCATCTCCCGGCCCGACAGCGAGGCGCGCCAGCCGGGGATCGACTCCAGCTTGTCCAGCGTGCCCCCGGTGTGCCCCAGCCCCCGCCCGGAGAGCTGCGGGACGTAGCCGCCGCACGCGGCGACCAGCGGCGCCAGCGGCAGCGTGATCTTGTCTCCGACGCCGCCGGTCGAGTGCTTGTCCGTCGTACGGCCCGGCAGCCCCGACCAGTCCATCCTGGAGCCGGAGCGGATCATGGCCTGGGTCCAGTCGGCGATCTCCCGCCGGTTCATGCCGTTGAGCAGGATGGCCATCGCCAGCGCGGACATCTGCTCGTCGGCGACCACGCCCCGGGTGTAGGCGTCGAGCACCCAGTCGATCTGCCCGGTCGACAGCTCACGGCCGTCCCGCTTGGTGACGATGACGTCGACGGCGTCCATTCCTCAGTCTCCCCGGTCCAGGTCGTCCGGCCCGAACGCGTACGGCAGGATCTCGGCCAGCGTTCTGGGACCGTCCACGGTCTCCACGAGCAGGCCGGGGCCGCCGAACTCCAGCAGCAGCTGCCTGCACCTGCCGCACGGCATGAGCAGCTCCCCACGGCCGTCCACGCAGGTGAAGGCGACCAGTCTGCCACCCCCGCTCGCCTGGAGGGCGCTGACCAGGCCGCACTCGGCGCACAGGCCCAGGCCGTAGGAGGCGTTCTCCACGTTGCAGCCGGAGACGACCCTCCCGTCGTCGACCAGGGCCGCGGCGCCGACGGGGAACTTCGAGTAGGGGGCGTAGGCGTGGGCCATCACCCGTACGGCCTCCCGCCTGAGGGCCGGCCAGTCCACGTTCTCCCCGCTCACTTCGCCTGCCCCCTGCGGTACGGCACGCCGTCGGCGGCGGGCGGGCGCAACCGCTGGGCGGCCAGCGAGAGCACCAGCAGCGTGGTGACGTGCGGTGCGACCGAGGTGAACTCCGAGGGGATGGTGCTGGTCAGCGCGAACACCACGAAGACCGCGACCGCCGCGATCCCGCTGATCACCGCGGCCCGGGTGCGCCGCTGGGCGACGAGCTGGTAGACGGCCGCGGCGGCGACGAGGATCGCCACCACGAGCAGCAGCGCGTGCACCGACTCCCCACCCCGGCGGAGCTGGAGCGCGTCGGTGTAGCCGAACAGCGTCGCGCCCGCGGCCAGGCCGCCGGGACGCCAGTTACCGAAGATCATCGCGGCCAGGCCGATGAAGCCCCGGCCCCCGGTCTGCCCCTCCCGGTAGGCGGTCGCGGCCACCAGCGAGAGGAAGGCCCCGCCGAGACCGGCCAGGGCGCCGGAGACGAGCACCGCGGCGTACTTGTGGAAGTAGACGTTGACGCCCAGCGACTCCGCCGCGACCGGGCGCTCACCGCAGGAACGCAGCCGCAGGCCGAAGGCCGTACGCCACAGCACGTAGTAGCTCAGCGGGACCAGCGCGATCGCCAGGACCGTGAACAACGAGACGTTCGTCAGCAGGCCCCGCACGATGCCCGCCAGGTCGGAGACCAGGAACCAGTGGCCGGACTCAAGGGCGGCCAGGCCGTCCCCGATCCCGGGCACGCTCACGATGCCGGGCTTGGGCACGGGGGGCGACTGGGAGTCGCCGCCACCCGGCATCTCCGCGAAAGTGATCTTGGAGAGGAACTCGGTGACGCCCACGCCCAGGATGTTGATCGCGACACCGGAGATGATGTGGTCGACCCCGAACGTCACGGTCGCGACCGCGTGCAGCAGGCCGCCCAGGGCACCGCCGATCGCCCCGGCGAGCACACCCGCCCACGGGTTGCCGAAGTGGAGCGCCCCCCAGGCACCGCACCAGGTGCCCATGACCATCATGCCCTCAAGGCCGATGTTGACCACGCCCGCCCGCTCCGACCACAGGCCGCCGAGACCGGCCAGGCCGATCGGGACCGCCAGCGCGACGGCGGCGTTGATCGCCCCCGCCGAGGTGAGGTCGGCGGCGCCGGTGACCGCCCTGGTGACCGAGAGCAGCACGACCAGGGCACCGAAGGCGGACAGCAGGACCGGCCAGGTGACCCTGAACCGGCGCGGCCTGGGCGGCTCCACGACGGGAGCCTTGGCCAGGGTGAGACCGCCTTCGCTCATGCCGACGCTCCTTCGGCCTGGACCTTGGGTCCGCCGGACAGCTCCTTGCTGACCCTGCGCTGTCCCGCCGAGATCCGGTAGCGGTGGACCAGCTCGTAGGCGACGATCACCGACAGGACGATCGTGCCCTTCATGATCTCGACGATCTCCGGGGAGATGTCGTGGATCTGCAGGATGTTCGACGAGGTGTCGAGGAAGGCCCACAGCGCCGCGCCGAAGGCGATGCCCACGGGGTTGTTGCGGCCGAGCAGCGCGATGGCGATGCCGGTGAACCCGAGCCCCGGCGGGAAGTTCAGGCTGTAGCTGTAGGACTCGCCGAGCAGGTTCGGCATACCCGCCAGGCCCGCGACCGCGCCGGAAATGATCATCGTGGTGAAGATCATCCGCTTGACGTTGACGCCGCTGGCCACGGCCGCGGGTTCCGAGCGCCCGGTGGCGCGCAGGTCGAAGCCGAACCGGGTCCGGTTGAGCACCACGTAGTAGAGCAGGCCCATGACGGCCGCCAGGATGATCAGGCCGTCCACCTTCAGCGGGCTCCCCGGGATGAGCGGGATGCCGGGGACCTGGGCGGAGGGGCCGAGCGGCTGGGTGCCGATGTTGTTGCTGCCCGCGACCTCGACCGCGAGCCGGTCCTTGTTGAGCAGCCAGGAGCCCAGGGCGGTCGCGATGGCGTTCAGCATGATCGTGGAGATGACCTCGCTGACGCCGCGCCTGACCTTGAGCACCGCGGCGATCGACGCCCAGCCCGCGCCGACCAGCACGGCCACCAGCAGGATCGCGGCGACGTGCAGCGGGGCGGGCAGGGTGATCGCACCGCCGACGGCGGCCGCGATGAGCGCCGCCAGCCGGTACTGTCCGTCGACGCCGATGTTGAACAGGTTCATCCTGAACCCGATCGCCACGGCCAGCGCCGACAGGTAGTAGCCGGAGGCGAGGTTCAACGCCAGCGTCAGCGACCTGGGCTGCAGGCCGTAGTCGACCATCGTGCCCATCGTCTCGATCGGCGGGGCTCCGGTGACCAGCAGGATGGCCGAGGTGACCAGGCCCGCGAACACGATGGCCAGGACCGGCGCGGCCAGCGAGAGCAGACCGCCGAGTTTGACCCGGCCCATCAGCCTGTCGGCGAAGGTGGACCCCGCCTCCCGGCCGCCGGCCGTACCGTCGCTCATGCCGCCTCCCCCGCGCCCGTCATGGCCGATCCCAGCAGCTCGGGCGTGACCGTCGCCGGATCGACGTCGGCGACCAGCCGTCCGCGCAGGATCACCTTCAGCGTGTCGGACAGGCCGATCAGCTCGTCCAGGTCCGCCGAGATCAGCAGTACGGCCAGCCCGGCCGCGCGGGCGGCCCGCAGGTGGTCCCAGATCGCGGCCTGCGCCCCGACGTCCACCCCCCGGGTCGGGTGGGAGGCGATCAGGAAGACCGGCTCCCCGCTCATCTCCCTGCCGACGATCAGCTTCTGCTGGTTGCCGCCGGAGAGGGACGCGGCCTCCACGTCGATCCCCGGCGTACGGACGTCGTACTGCTCGACGATGCGCCGGGTGTCCGCGCGGGCGCCCGCGCGGTCGATCCAGGGTCCCCTGGCGTTCGGCCGCCGTGTCTGGTGGCCGAGGATCCTGTTCTCCCAGAGCGGCGCCTCAAGCAGCAGGCCGTGCCGGTGCCGGTCCTCGGGGATGTAGCCGATGCCCGCCTCACGGCGGCGCAGCGTCGTCCAGGCGGAGATGTCCTGGCCACCGAGGAGGATCTCCCCCTCCGCCTGGCGCATCCCCATGACGGCCTCGACCAGCTCCGCCTGGCCGTTGCCCTCGACGCCCGCGATGCCGAGCACCTCGCCCTTGTGGATGTCGAAGCCGATCCCCTCGATGAGGACCCTGCCGTCGGGCGCGCGGACCGTCAGGTCCCGCACCGAGAGCGCGACCTCGTCGGTGACGGTCGACTCGCGCGTCTCCGGGCTGGGCAGCTCGCTGCCGACCATCAGCTCGGCCAGCTGCCTGGCGGTGACGTCCGCGGGGTTCACCTCGGCGACGGTCGTGCCGCGCCTGATGACGGTGACGGCGTCGGCGACCGAGAGCACCTCGTCCAGCTTGTGGGAGATGAAGATGATCGTCAGGCCCTCACGGACCAGGTCGCGCAGGTTCTCGAAGAGCTCGTCCACCTCCTGCGGCACGAGCACCGCGGTCGGCTCGTCGAGGATGAGGATGCGGGCTCCCCGGTAGAGGACCTTGAGGATCTCCACGCGCTGCCGCGCGCCGACGCCCAGGTCCTCGATCATGGCGTCCGGATCGACGCCCAGGCCGTAGGAGTCGGAGATCTGCCTGATCCTGCGGCGCGCGGCGCCGAAGTCGATGGCGACCCCGCCGACGCGGGGCTCGCTGCCGAGGATCACGTTCTCCAGAACGGTCAGGTTGTCGGCGAGCATGAAGTGCTGGTGGACCATGCCGATGCCCACGGCGATGGCGTCGGAGGGAGATCTGAAGGTCACGCCCGTGCCGTTGACCCGGATCTCACCCTCGTCCGGACGCTGCATGCCGTACAGGATCTTCATGAGGGTGGACTTGCCCGCGCCGTTCTCGCCGACGACGGCGTGCACGTGGCCTTGCTGGACGGACAGGGAGATGTCGCGGTTGGCCACGACGCCGGGGAACCGTTTGGTGATCCCCTCAAGCTCGACGGCCGGTGTCGAGGTGCTGATGACGGCCCCCTCCGTACGGATGGCCACGGTGGTGAAAGCGCAACGCTGGACGTTACCCAAAGGGCCCGGGGAGGAATCCGCCGGGCCCTTCGAGGTCGTGGATCAGGAGGTCTTGTCGGGGACGACGATCTCGCCGGAGACGATCTTCTGCTTGAGCTCGTCGAGCTGGGCCTTGATGTCGTCGACCTGGCCGCCGGTGGTCGAGTAGTCGACACCGCCCGCCTTGAGGTCGTAGACCGTGGTGCCCGGCTTCAGCGAGTTGGAGGTGAAGCCCTTGAGGAAGTCGAAGACGGCGACGTCGACCTTCTTGATCATGGAGGTCATGATCACGCCCTGCACCTCGGGCGCGGCGGTCTTCGCCTGGTCGGAGTCGACGCCGATGGCCAGCCCCTTGGCGGACTTGGCCGCCTCGAACACGCCGCCACCGGAACCGCCCGCGGCGTGGTAGACCACGTCGGCGCCCGCGTCGAACATGCCCTGCGCGGCGGTCTTGCCCTTGGCCGGGTCGTTGAAGCCGGTGAAGTCCGGCGGCTGGGTGAGGTACTTGACGTCGATCTGGACGTCAGGCTTGATCTTCTTCGCCCCGGCGTAGAAACCGGCCTGGAACTTCTGGATCAGCGGCACCTGGACACCGCCGACGAAACCGATGTGCTCCTTCTTCGACTTCAGCGCCGCGGCGGCACCGACGAGGTAGGAGCCCTCCTGCTCGGCGAAGAGCAGGTTGGAGATGTTGGGGCCGGTGGCCGCGGCGTCGTCGACGATCGCGAACTGCACGTTGGGGAACTCGGCGGCGACCTTCTTCAGCGAGGCCGAGTAGGCGAAACCGATGGCGATGACGGGGTTGTAACCGCCCTGGGCGAGCAGCCTGAGCCGCTCCTCCTTGGCCGCCTCGGTCTCGCCGCTGCCCGCTTCGAGCTCCTTGGTGTCGGCCAGGCTCAGCTCGGTCTTGGCCTTGTCGAGGCCCGCGGCCGCGGCGTCGTTGAAGGACTGGTCACCGCGACCGCCGATGTCGTACGCCAGACCGACCTTCGGTCCCTTCTCCTGCGGAGCGCCACTCGCGCTGGCGTCGGGCTTGGCCGACGTCGCCGGCTCCTCGCTTCCCCCGCACGCGGCAGCCCCCATGAGCATGCCTCCCGCGACCACCGCCGCGGTCAGCCTGCCGAACCGGTTCCGAAGCAAGATGGACCCCCTTCGCGTTCAGTGCACGCGCGAGGAGACGCACGGCAACCCTGCACGGAAGATAGTTGGTTGACCAGGGTTGACCAAACCAGCACACCAGTCCGCAACAGGTCTGTTATGCAGCTCACGCCACCTCGTGACCCACAGGGACGGCCGATCCTACCGAACGGTAGCTTCGGGTGTCGTCACGGTAGCGTCACGGTAGGGCACCGTCTTCCATGCGGAGGCCCACGGGTGATCCGTCCGGGTTTCACCTACTCCGGTCACCGGCGGCCACCCAGACGCCGGTGACCGGCGTCCGGGACGGCGCTTCAGGCGACATCACTTCAGGCGAAGGCACTCATACGGCGGCGCTTCGGGCGACGACGCCTCAGGCGATGGCCCCCGCCACGTGCTCGCTCGCGCTGGGCCGCTGCCCCTCCCACAGGGCGGTCAGCGCCGTGGCCGCGAGGAAACGCACCCCGGCCGCGATGCAGGACTCGTCGACGTCGAAGGTGCCCTGGTGGATGTCACCCGGATGCGGCGTCCCCGGCGTACGGGTGCCCAGCCTGGCGAAGGCCCCGGGGATCGACTCCAGGTACCAGCCGAAGTCCTCGCCCCCCAGGCTCTGCTGCGTCGGCTCGGCCGAACCCTCGCCCAGCACGCCCCCCGCCGCCTCGGCCAGCATCTGCACGCTGACCTCGTCGTTGACGACCGGCGGCACACCTCTGACGTAGTCCATCCGGGCCTCGACACCGTAGGCGCCCGCGACGGACTCCAGCAGGGCCTTGATCATGTCGGGGGCCGCGTGCCACGCCTGCTCGTCCAGGCAGCGCACGGTGCCCTCGGCCAGCCCCTCGTCGGGAATGGCGTTGGCCACGGAACCCGCCTCGACCCGGCCCCAGACCAGGCTCAGTGAGGAACGCGGGTCGATCCTGCGCGACAGCGCCGCGGGCAGCTCGGTCAGGATCTTGGCCAGGGCGAAAACCAGGTCGGCGGTCAGATGCGGCCTGGCCGTGTGCCCGCCGGGACCGCTGACCCTGATGAAGACCTTGTCGCAGGCGGAGGTGATCGGCCCCGTCTTCAGACCGACCTTGCCGACGTCGACCCGGGGGTCGCAGTGCAGGCCGAAGATGCGGTCCACACCGCTGATGCCGCCCGCCGCCATGACCTCAAGCGCGCCGCCGGGAAGCTCCTCCGCGGGCTGGAAGATCAGCCGGACCCTGCCGGGCAGCAGACCCGCCTCGGCCTGCCTGGCCAGGAAGAGGGAGGTGCCGAGCAGAACCGTGGTGTGCACGTCGTGCCCACAGGCGTGGCACACCCCGGGAACCGTCGAACTGTAGGGAACGTCCTTCTCATCCGGCACGGGAAGCGCGTCGATGTCGGCCCGCAACGCGACGGTCGGCCCGTCGCCGCTGCCGACCTCGCAGATCAGGCCGGTACCGCGCGGCAGCACCGAGGGCGTGAGACCGGCCGCGATCAGCCGGTCGGCGACGCGCTGGGTCGTCCGGTACTCGGCGAACGCCAGTTCGGGATGCATGTGCAGGTCACGCCGGAAACCGATCAGCTCCTGCCCGGTCTCGGCGAGGAACACGTCCAGTTCCCCCCGCAGATTATGCCCCCGCATTGGTCACCGTCCTATCCGCGCCTGCCAGCTCTGGGTCCCGACGCACCGTGCCACTGCCCTCAATCACGTGAATCATGGGGCAGTCGACAAAACGATCACCGCACCGACAAGCCTGAGGGGGTGCCCAGAGCCGTTCCGGCGCGGACCGATGGACCGCCAGCACGAAAGCGGCAGGCCGGTCAGAGTCCACCGGCGTGTTGACGATGACTTCGACTTTATCTCCCCTCGGACACACCTCGCCGTCATCTCGGCCAAATGTTTTGCCGCCCCATGCTCTCCATTCACATCTCCTGACCCACTTGGACCAGGGATGATGGCCCGGATTGACTAGACGTTTGGCGCCGCCTGCGGCGGCGCGGGCTGTGTCTCTTTGCGCCGCCTTCGGCGTCGCGGGCTTGGGCGCCCCAGGTCGGCGCTTTCCCTCGTCGCCCATCCGCTGCGCTCCTTCGCTCCCCAGTCCGAGCACCGACGCGCCCAAGCCGACACTCCTCACACCCGGCATCGAGAAAGCCAAGATCAAACCCTGTGCGTGAGGGGGCGGGGACGAACCCCGTCGGCGTTCACGGGGCGAGGGTCGCATCGGCGAGGGGCCCTCCCGGGGTGTCCCCGGGTGTCCTCGGCCAGGGGCTTCCAGCCGTCGCGGGTGGCGATGTTTGGGGTGGGGAGTGGGGAGGGGGACCGTTCTGGGGGTAGTGGCAGGTTTGTGGGGGTTTGAAACGTCGAAGGGCTGCCAATTTCCGTGTCCTCAGGTACCAGTCATAGAACCCGACGGAGTGATGCAAAGGGGAGGAATGCATGTTTAACTCCGCCTATGATCACTTGCATCCCGTTCGGGGAGAAGCATTCCGGATTGAGCATCTTTGAACCGGACGAAGGGACCATAGTGATCGTCCCTTCACTGTCGCTTCCCCAGGACGAACTCCGCAGGATCACGGGCGCCTACTGCTACGAGGAACGCATGTTGTTCTTCCTGCTCACACTCCGGCGCCCGGGTGTCGAGGTCGTCTACCTCTCCTCGGCGCCGGTGGACGCCGCCACGGTTGACTACTACCTGAGCTTCCTTGACGACCCCGCTGAGGCTCGTTCGCGGTTACATATGATCAATTTGGGTGATACGGGAGCGACCCAACTCACCGAGTCCCTGTTGCGCCGCCCCGACCTGCTGGCGAGGATCCGCACGGCCCTCGACCGTACGGCCGACGCCTGGATGGTGCCGTTCATCGTCAGCGAGCACGAGGAGCGGCTCTCGGCGCTGTTGAACCTGCCCATCTACGGGCCCGCGAGCAGACTGGCCTCCTTCGGGTCGAAGAGCGGGAGCCGTACGCTCGCCGAGGCGGCCGGGGTGCCGGTGGCACGGGGATTCTCCGACCTGCGCTCGCTGAGCGAGGTCGAGCACGCGGCCCGCGCGCTGAACCCCGCGGCCCGGCTGATGGTCAAGCTCAACAACAGCTACTCGGGGCTGGGCAACGCCGTCGTGACCAGGGGGGACGGGCCGCTCAGCGCGAGCCCGACGAGCTTCTCCGCCCCCGACGAGACATGGGTGACCTTCGCCGAGAAGATCGCCGAGCGGGGCGCGGTGCTTGAGGAGTTCATCGAGGAGCGCCCGCTGCGCTCCCCGAGTGCCCTGGCCATGATCACTCCGGGCGGTTCCTGCCACGTGGTCGCCACGCACGAGCAGATCCTGGGCGGCCAGAACGGCGACGTCTACAAGGGCTGCGTCTTCCCCGCCGCGGCCGACTACCGCGCCGAGGTCCAGGAGTGCGCGGACCGGATCGCCAGGGCGCTCGCCGGACGCGGTGTGGTCGGGCTGTTCGGTGTCGACTTCTTCGCCATCAAGACCGACGCCGGGTACCGCGCGCTGCTGTGTGAGATCAACCTGCGTCTCGGCGGCACCACCCACCCGTTCGGGGCCGCGCTGCTGACCACCGGCGCCTCCTCCGGCGGGCAGACCGGGCTGGTGAGCGGCGACCGCCCCAAGTACTACGTGGCCACGGACAACTGTGCCTCGGACGGCCTGCTCGGCCGTACGCCCGCCGATGTCGTCAAGTTCGTCAACGACAGCGGGCTCGGCTTCGACCGCGACAGCCGTACCGGGAACGTGTTGCACCTGCTCGGCGCGATCCACAGGTACGGCAAGCTCGGCTTCACCAGCATCGGGGACTCCCCGCAGGAGGCCGCCGACCTGCACGACAGGACCCTACGGGCGCTTTGCGAGCCCGCGTAGCCCGATCACCCCGAGGGCGATTCCCAGGAGGATGTTGACCCCGATCAGGACGCCGTGCACGACGTAGAAGGCCGTTGGGTGGCCGTCGGCGAGGTTGAAACCGAGGTTTATCCACTCGAAGATCATGAAAACCGCGACGGCTACCAAGAAACCGGCGATCTTTCGCGACATTTGCATGCGTTCAGTACTCCGTCGCACCATTGCGCCCCTGATCAGGGCGTCGTGTACATGATGCGAATCAGTACGAAGCTACCCTGTGATCACTATGGGGATGAGACACGTCGCGCCCGTCGGGGTGCTGCTGGCGGCGAACGCCCTGCTCGGGCTTCCCGCACACGCCGACAACGAGCCGGTCGGCGGCACCACGCACTCCGCCGGCAGGGCGCCCGTCGGCGGCGCCGCGCTCGGCACCCGGGGCATCGTCGCCCCCTCCGGGGTGAAGGCTCCGCCGAAGACCGCCGCGAAGTCCTACGTGGTCGCCGACGCGGAGACCGGGGAGGTGCTCGCCGCCAAGGACCCGCACGGACGCTACCTCCCGGCGAGCACGCTCAAGACGCTGACGGCGCTCACCCTGATCCCCAAGCTCGACAAGAACATGAAGGTCAAGCCGAGCAGCCGCGCGGTGAACGAGGAGGGCAGCGCCGTCGGCCTGGTCTCCAAACCCCTGTACACCGTGGACGACCTCTTCAAGGCGTTGCTGCTGGTCTCGGGCAACGACTGCGCGATGGCGCTCGCCGAGACCAACGGCGGCCTCGCCAAGACCCTCAGGGAGATGAACGCCGAGGCCAGGCGCCTGCAGGCCTACGACACCGTGGCCAAGACGCCGAGCGGCCTCGACAAACCCGGGCAGAGCAGTTCGGCGTACGACCTGGCGCTGATCGCCCGCGCCGGGCTGGCCAACCGCGACTTCCAGCGCTACACCAGCACGAAGACCGGGAGGTTTCCCGCCCCCAAGGGCTACTACGAGATCGGCAACCACAACAAGCTGCTGTGGCGCTACAAGGGCATGATCGGCGTCAAGAACGGCTGGACGTCCAAGGCCCTGGGCAGCTTCGTCGGCGCGGCCAGGCGTGACGGCCACACGATCATCGTGACGATCATGCGGCACGACGGCTACTTCTGGAACGAGGTGGCCGACCTGCTCGACTGGGGGTTCGCCGCCAGGAGCAGGGTCACGCCGGTCGGCACGCTCGTCGACCCGCTCCCCGAGGCCGCCCCGACGCCGACCGGCCAGGCCGTACCGAGGACGCCCCAGGTGGCGCGCTCGACCGCCCCGAGGGCCGACGCCGCACCGGCAGGGAACGGCGGCCTCTCCCCCGCCGTCTACGGGCTCGGCGCGGGTCTGCTCGGCGGTGGCGTCCTGCTGGTGTACGGCCTGCGCAGACGTTCCCGGAGCAGGTCCTCCTGAGCCTCGCCGGGGTGGAGTTTCCCTCACCTTTTTCCGGGATACCTCGCCCCTGTCACACAAGCACGGCCAGTCCATACCTTTGATGCCATGAACGAGGTGCTCACCCCCTGGGACCGGGTTCGGGCCTGGGCCCGCGCCCACTGGTCGGCACTCACCTGGCTGCGCACCATCCACGTGGTGACAGGACTGCCGATCGCCCTGCTGTCCTCCGGCGTGGTCATCGGCCTGGTCGCGGCCTCGATCGTGCTGGTGTGGACCGTGGTGGTCCCGATCGCGGCGTTGCTGCTGCTCGTCTGGGCCGTACCGC
The DNA here is from genome assembly GCF_040631445.1 of Streptosporangium sp. NPDC020072. Taxonomy (NCBI): domain Bacteria; kingdom Bacillati; phylum Actinomycetota; class Actinomycetes; order Streptosporangiales; family Streptosporangiaceae; genus Streptosporangium; species Streptosporangium sp. NPDC020072. Next base: position 670,965 of record NZ_JBEYAB010000002.1, read on the forward strand.
TGCTCACCCACCTGCAACGGGCCCGTTTCCAGGCGTTCCTCGACGTGGACATCCCCAGGACGCACCGCCGCTTCGGCACCCGCAACCCGTTGAAGCTGCTGGTGCGCGCGGCCAGGGACGGCGGCACGTGGCGGCAGCTCGGCTACCACCTGCTGGCGCCGCTGATCGGCCTGGTCGGCTTCCTCGGGGTCGTCTGCGGCTGGGCCGCCTGCCTGGTCGCGCTCCCCACGACCGTCCAGATCTGGCGGGCGGGCGGTGAGTGGTACATGATGCCGCCCGTCGTGATCGCGCTGGCGCTCTTCGTCACCGTGCCGTGGGTGGCGCGCGGGATCACGGCCCTCGACCTGATCGCCGCCGAGGCGCTGCTCGGCCCGAGCAGGAGCGACCTGCTGGCCCAGCGGGTGGAGAGCCTGCGGGAGAGCCGCGCCGAGGTGGTCGACGCGGCGGACGCCGAACGCCGCCGTCTGGAGAGGGACCTGCACGACGGCGCGCAGCAGCGGCTGGTGTCGCTGGCGATGAACCTGGGCATAGCCCGCACCACCCTCACCGACCTGCCCGCCCCCGCCCACGAGGTGATCGTCCAGGCGCACGAGGAGGCCAAGCAGGCGCTCAAGGAGCTGCGCGACCTGGTACGCGGCCTGCATCCCGCGGTGCTCAACGACCAAGGGCTCGACGCGGCGCTCTCCGGGGTCGCCGCCCGCGCCCCGGTCCCGGTCAAGCTGCAGGTCGAGGTGGAGGAACGGGTCTCCCCGACCATCGAGGCGGTGGCCTTCTTCGTGGTCTCCGAGGCGCTCACCAACATCGCCAAGCACGCTCGGGCCTCCAGGGCGGAGGTCAGGGTGCTGCGCCGCGACCGGCTGTTGCACGTGAGCGTCCACGACGACGGCCGGGGCGGTGCCCGCCAGGACGGTGGCACCGGTCTGCGCGGCCTGGCCCAGCGGGTCGGCTCCGTGGACGGGAGACTGAGCATCCACAGCCCGGACGGCGGGCCCACGACCATCACGGTGGAGTTGCCATGCGAGTGATCCTGGCCGAGGATTCGGTGCTGCTCAGGGAGGGGCTCGTCCGCCTGCTCGCCGGTGTCGGCATCGAGGTCGTCGCGGCGGTCGCCGACGCCGCCGCGCTGCTGCGCGCGGTGGACGAGCACACCCCCGACCTCGTCGTCACCGACGTGCGCATGCCGCCCTCGCACACCGACGAGGGACTGCGCGCGGCGCTGGTGCTGCGCAGGCAGCATCCCGGGCTGCCGATCCTCGTGCTGTCGCAGTACGTCGAGGAGCGTTACGCCACCCAGTTGCTGTCCACCGCGACCAGCGGCGTCGGCTACCTGCTGAAGGACCGGGTCGCCGACGTCGCCGAGTTCGTGGACGCGCTGCGCCGGGTCGCCGAGGGCGGCACCGCGCTCGACCCCGAGGTGGTCGCCCAGCTCCTGCTGCGCGGGCGCAGCGACCCGCTGGACCGGCTGACCCGCAGGGAGTACGAGGTGCTCGCGCTGATCGCCGAGGGGCGTTCGAACGCCGGGATCGCCGAGGCCCTCGTCGTCTCCGAGAGCGCCGTCGGCAAGCACATCAACAACATCTTCACCAAGCTCGACCTCTCCGGTGCGGACAAGGACCACCGACGGGTGCTCGCCGTACTGCGATTTCTGAAGATCTGAGGAAGGACAGGCATGCGAACCGGTGTCAGGGCCGCCTGGATCGTCGTCGGCGGGGCGCTCAGCGTCGCCCTCGTACTCGGGCTCGCCGTCACGACCTGGGGCCAGATCGAGCTGCCCCGCGCCTACGACTTCGTCTACCCCGGATCCTTCGGCTCCTCCCTCATCGAAAGCCGGGGGACCTCGGACGGCGAGAGCACGAAGGTCTACTCGCTGGCCGCCCCCTGGGTCATCGTGGACGCCACCGGCCCGGTCGGCGTCAGCGTCACCCCCGGTACGGCGGGCAGGCTCACGGTGCGGCAGAAGCTCACCTCGACCCAGGTCTCCCGCACGATGCGGGAGGTGTGGGAGAAGGGCAAGACGCTGCGGGTCGACCTCGACTGCCCCGGCTACGGCCCGCCGTGGGCGCCCTCCCCGCCCTGCCGGGCCGACTACACCCTCGCCGTCCCGCCGGGCGTCAAGGTCGTGGTCGTGACCCGTTCGGGGACCATACCGTGCCCGCTCACCTCGGAGCGGACGGTCTGCCGGTCCCCGGACGCGGAGGCGGAGGCGGGCTGAGCCCTCAGGCCGGCTCCCCGCCCAGCGCGCCCGCGTCGGGGATGGGGGTCGGGTCCGGCGGCGGGCCGAGCCTCGCGGTCTCCGTCCAGGCGGCCGCGTAGAGGATCACCCTGGCGGAGAGGTTGATCCAGATCAGCAGGCCGACCATCACCGCGAACACCCCGTAGATGGGGTTGTTGAGGGTCCGCGACAGGATCAGCGCGGCCAGCTGCTTCAGGATGCCGAAGCCGACCGCGCCCAGCAGCGCGCCCCGCACGACCACCCCGAACGGCTGCCGCGACCGGCCCATCCAGCGCAGGACGATCACGAAGAGAACGGTGTCGGCGAGCAGGCCGACCGCCACGCCGAGCAGCCACAGTGACCAGCTCCCCGCGATCGAGGCGGACAGGCCCAGCTTCTCCGCGACGAACCCGCCCGCCTGGGTGGCGACTCCGCCGACCAGCACGGAGGCGATCATCGTGACGCCGACCAGGATGAAGGCGGCCAGGTCCCTGAGCTTGGCCAGGAGGAAGTTGAGCGGGGGTTCGGCGGTCATCGACATCTCGCGGAGCGCGCCGCGCAGCGCGTCGATCGCGCCGAGCCCCGCGTAGAGCAGACCGAACAGGCCGATGACCCCGGCGCTGCCGCGGGAGTCGGCGATCTGCTTGATCGGCAGCTGGTCGGCCAGCCCGGGGAGGTACTGGTCGATGGCCTGCTGCAACGTCGCGATGGCGTCCGGCCGTACGGAGAGGAAGTAGCCGAAGACCGCGAAGGCCAGCGCGATGATCGGGAAGAACGACAGGAAGGCGAAGTAGGTCACCGCTCCGGCCAGCCGGTCCCCCGACTGGAGCTGGTAGCGCTGCACGGTTCTGATCAGATGGTCGAACCAGGGACGCCTGATCCGCTCCGAGGCGATCGTCGCCCTACCCCGCTCACGGATCGCGACGATCCGCTCTCGCACGCTTGTCACGCGCGTCACCTACCCAAATACCGCCGGGCCGTACGTATGACTCCACGTGGGACGTACGGCCCGGGGCGGGAGGCGTCAGACGGTGGGCAGGAACCCCACCCGGTCGCGGACCTTGGCCATGGTCTCCGCGGCGACCGCGCGGGCCCGTGCGGCGCCGACGGCGAGCATCCGGTCGAGCTCGGCCTCGTCGGCGAGCAGCTTCTCGGTGCGCTCCCTGATCGGGGTGAAGGTGTCGACCACGGCCTCGGCGACGTCCTTCTTGAAGGTGCCGTAGCCCTGCCCGGCGTAGCGGGCCTCAAGCTCGGGGATCGGCGTGCCGGTCAGGGCCGACTGGATGCGCAGCAGGTTGGTGACGCCGGGCTTGTTCTCGTCGTCGGCCAGGACCTCGGAACCGGTGTCGGTGACGGCGCGCATGACCTTCTTGCGCAGCGGCCCCGGCTGTTCGAGCAGGTCGAGGATGCCGCCGGGCGAGGAGGACGACTTGGACATCTTCGCCGTCGGGTCCTGCAGGTCGGTGATCTTCTCGACGTCCTTGACGATGTGCGGCTTGGGCAGCGTGAAGGTCTCGCCGAAGCGGTGGTTGAAGCGCTGGGCCAGGTCGCGGGTGAGTTCGAGGTGCTGCTTCTGGTCGGCTCCGACCGGGACCTGGTCGGCCTGGTAGAGCAGGATGTCGGCCGCCTGCAGGATGGGGTAGGTGAACAGGCCGACGCTGGCCGAGCCCTCGCCGTAGCGGGCGGACTTGTCCTTGAACTGGGTCATCCTGGCCGCCTCGCCCATGCCGGTGAGGCAGATCAGCACCCAGGCCAGCTCGGTGTGCTCACGGACGTGGCTCTGCACGAAGACCGTCGAGCGCTCGGGGTCGAGACCCGCGGCGAACAGCTGGGCGGCGGCGATCCTGCTGCGCCTGCGCAGGTCCTCGGGCTGGTAGTCCACCGTGATCGCGTGCAGGTCGACGACGCAGTAGAAGGCGTCGAACCCCTCCTGCATGGCGACGTACTGACGCACCGCGCCAAGGTAGTTGCCCAGGTGGAAGGAGTCTGCGGTGGGCTGGATTCCGGAGAGGACACGGGGACTGGCCATAGCTGGTAATTGTGTCAGCTGTCGGGAGTGTTCGGTGCGCCGGACGCGGGCGCTCGACGCTTTATCCGGATTCTTGACGCTCTGCGGCCGTCCATTCCGGTGACCGACAGCTCGAACCCAGGGATCTCGACCCGCTCTCCCGTCGAGGGCAGGTGTCCCAGGGCGGCCATGACGAACCCGGCGAGTGTCTCGTACGGCCCGTCGGGGAGCCTGATGCCGGTCTCCGCCTCGACCATGTCGAGGTTGGCCAGGCCGTCCAGCTCGACCTCCCCCGCGGGCAGCGCCACCCGCTTGTGCTGGACGTCGTGCTCGTCACGGATGTCGCCGACCAGTTCCTCGACCAGGTCCTCAAGCGTGACGATGCCCGCCGTCCCGCCGTACTCGTCGATCACGATCGCCAGGTGGTGCCCCTCCCCGCGCATCTCCGACAGCGTGGTCAGGACACGTTTGCTGGTGGGGACGAGCTTGACCGGGCGGATCGGCACCAGTTCGCTGATCGGCTCGATGGACCCGGTCAGCACCGGGTCGAGCAGGTCCCTGATGTGCACGAACCCCACGACGTCGTCGTAGGAGTCGCGGTAGACGGGGAAGCGGGAGTGCGGCATCGCCGCGGCCAGCACCGCGGCCTCGGCCAGCGGGGTGTCGACCGCCATGAACTCGACCTCGGTGCGCGGCAGCATCACCTCGCGGAGCTGGCGCTTGGCCGCGGCGAAGACCTCCGCGATCAGGTCGCGCTCGTCCTGGGTCAGCTCGTGGTGGCCGACGACCATGTCGCGCAGTTCCTCGGTCGTGATCTCCTCGCGGTCGGCCTCCGGGTCGCCGCCCAGCGTCCTGACCACGACGTCGGTCGAGGTGGACAGCGCCCAGATGACCGGGCGCGACAGCGCGGCGACCCGGTCGAGGAAGGGCGCGACCAGCAGCGAGATGCCCTCGGCCCGCTGTCTGGCGATCCGCTTGGGCACCAGTTCGCCGAGCACCAGCGAGAAGTAGGAGATCGCCAGCGTCACCAGCACCAGGGCCAGCGGGGCCGCGACCGCCGTGGGCACCCCCCAGCCGGCCACGACCGGCTGGAACTCCCTGGCGAGGGTGTCGGCGCCGAAGGCCGCCGAGAGCATGGTCGCCACGGTCACGCCGATCTGGACCGCGGACAGGAAGCGGTTCGGGTCGTGGGCGAGTCTGGCGGCCCTGGCGCCCCTGCGCCCCCGGGTCTCCAGCCTGCGCACCTGGCTCTCCCTGAGGGAGACCATCGCCATCTCCGCCGCCGCGAAGAAACCCCCGACCAGGATGAAGACCAGGACCAGGGCCGCGTTCGCCAGGACGTTGTTCACGAGATTGTCTCCGTCATGGCCGCCGCCCGTTCCGACTGTGGCCGATATTTGAGGTGCAAGCATATGCTGGCACCGTCCTCACAAAAATAAACACATACCCACATCATCAAACAGGAGGTCTTGTGAAGCTGCTGGTCACCGGTGGTGCCGGATATATCGGGAGCGTCGTGGCGGCGCAGCTCGTCGAGGCGGGCCACGAGGTCGTCGTGCTCGACGACCTCTCCACCGGTCACGCCGACGCGGTCCCCTCCGGCGCACGGTTCGTCCAGGGGTCGATCACCGACGCCTCCGGCGTGCTGACCGGCGTGGACGGTGTCCTGCACTTCGCGGCCAGGTCCCTGGTCGGCGAGTCCGTCGACAAGCCCGGCCTGTACTGGGGGCACAACCTCGGCGGCACCCTCGCCCTGCTCGACGCCATGCGGGCCGCCGGAGTCGGCCGGATCGTCTTCTCCTCCACCGCCGCGACGTACGGCGAGCCGGAGCGCTCCCCCATCCTGGAGACCGACCCGACCCGGCCGGCCAACCCCTACGGCGCCTCCAAGCTCGCGGTCGACACGGCCCTGACCGCCTTCGCCGGCCTGTACGGCCTGGCCGCGGTGAGCCTGCGCTACTTCAACGTGGGCGGCGCCTACACCGCGCCGGACGGGCGAACCTACCGCGAACGGCACACCGTGGAGACCCACCTGATCCCTAACGTCCTCGCCGTCGCGCTCGGCGGGCGCGAGACGGTCAGCCTGTTCGGCACGGACTACCCCACGCCCGACGGGACATGCGTGCGCGACTACGTCCACGTCGCCGACCTGGCCAGGGCGCACCTGCTGGCGCTGAACGCCTGCTCCCCCGGCGAGCACAGGATCTACAACCTGGGCAGCGGCACCGGCTTCTCCGTCCGCGAGGTGCTGTCGGTCTGCCGCGAGGTCACCGGCCACCCGATCCCCGCCGTCGAACTCGACCGCAGGCCAGGCGACCCGGCCGTACTCGTCGCCTCCTCCGAGAAGATCCAACGCGACCTCGGCTGGAAGCCCGAGCACCCGACCCTCAAGGAAATAGTCACCGACGCCTGGACCGCCCTACAGACCCCCTGACCACAACTCCTCCCCCGGCACCGGGTGCGAGGGGTTCGGCTTGGCCCTACCGGCACCGGGTGTGAGGGGTTTGATCTTGGCCTTACCGGTGCCGTGTGTGAGGGGTGTCGGCTTGGGCGCGTCGGTGTCTGGACTGAGGAACGCAGGAGCGCAGCGACGGAGTGACGAGGGAAGACACCGACCCGAAGCGCCCAAGCCCGCGACGCCGCCAGGCGTCGCAAAGAGGCCCGGCTTGGGCGCGTCGGTGCTTGGACTGAGGAGTGAGGGAGCGAAGCGGACGAACGACGAGGGAAAGCACCGACGCGCCC